>NZ_CBRF02000031.1 GCF_000470315.2 Psychromonas sp. SP041 | reverse complement strand
TTTCTTCGTGTTCTTCGTCCAGCGAAGCGACTTTGTGGTTGCTTGTTGTCTTTTAAAATCAAAAAACTATTTAACCACGAAGGTTTGAAGGGTGGAGAAGGTTAATTCAAAACATTTATTGTAAGGGTTTTCTTCGTGTTCTTCGTCCAGCGAAGCGACTTTGTGGTTGCTTGTTGTCTTTTAAAATCAAAAACCGATTTAACCACGAAGGTTTGATGGGTGGAGAAGGTTAATTCAAAACATTTATTGTAAGGGCTTTCTTCGTGTTCTTCGTCCAGCGAAGCGACTTTGTGGTTGCTTGTTGTCTTTTAAAATCAAAAAACTATTTAACCACGAAGGTTTGAAGGGTGGAGAAGGTTAATTCAAAACATTTATTGTAAGGGCTTTCTTCGTGTCCTTCGTGCAGCGTAGCGGCTTCGTGGTTACTTGTTGTCTTTTAAAATCAAAAAACTATTTAACCATGAAGGCTTTAAGGGTGGAGAAGGTTAATTCAAAATAGATATACAGAAAAAACTACCAATTGGAGTCTGAAAAATGAGTAAATACGATCAAGTAAAAAGTGCTGGACACTCAGTGGCTTTAGATCGTAATAGATTGATTTTGTTGCGATCAACTATTGGCTGTCCACAACTTTATTTATAGGCAGGTATAAAAAAGGCTACCGTTTAGATAGCCCTAATTACTGCGATTAACGCATGTTATGACAATAAGGAGTTATTTATGCGCTATTACTGAAATTTCAATTTGCGCTCCGAGTGGTAACTCTTTTACTGCTAATGCAACTCTAGCAGGATATGGTTTACTAAAGTATTCTGCGTATACTTTATTCATTTCTGAGTAAGCTTTAATATCTTCAAGATATACCGTTGCTTTAACAACATTACTTAAGTTTAACCCTTCTTTTGTCAAAAGCATTTTTATTTTATCAAGCACAATACGTGTTTCTTTTTGTATTGTAGGTTTTTCACCTCGTTCTGCTTTTAAAGCAATCTGCCCTGAAAGGTAAACTGTATCACCAGCTACTCTATAAGGTGAAAAAGGAAGTTCAGCAGAGACAACTTGTGAACCAAACAAAACCAACATTAAACTAAAAATAACTTTTTTCATAAAAAATCCTTTTTTTAAGGGGATATGCATGACGCATAAAAGAAATTTATACTATCTTAGAATAAGCATGATGTTAAGTATATTGTCGCCCCCATTGGAGTTTGTACAACCCTTTAATCCCATTTATGGCTCAATTTAATCAATTAGTTAATAAAAACAATAACCTATTTAATCTCAAGTAAATGTAAGTTACTGTTAATATTATTTTTATTTAAATAAACAGGCTGAAAATGAGAAATTCTACAGCCTCGTTATGCAACTTAAAGGTAAGTGAGCATGAATAAATCAGAAATAATAAAAGAAGTAGCTAAACGAACAGGTTTTCCAATATTTGAAGCTAAGGTAAAAAAATGTTGGAGATCCAGTGACTTTAGATCCTAATAGATTGATTTTTTACGATCAACTATTGGCTGTCCACAACTTTATTTCTAAATGGAACAGAAATATAAGATTGTTTATTTGTTCAAGTAGATAAAGGAAGTGACGGGTATATTAGTTAACGGTTACTTCAATTTTAATTGGATTGCTTAGATATCGCTCTGTTAGATGTTATCGAGTTAACAGCCCATTACAACTTAGAACCCTGTAAGTTATTGGACGATATGATTCATCCATTACAAAAAAATGATGTGGTGAGTATGGTTTGATAGGTTTGTGATGATCAATTTTTGAAATACAAGGTAGGATAGGGGGGGGGTTACTATCTTCGAATCGTCTATAGATTTAACAAAAACGTTTTTAAATATCCATTGCGATAGTAATACGTAAATTATAGTCTTTAAACCTAATCAAATGAATGCATTGAAAACATAAAACAGGTTGTGAATAATGAAGTTTTTTATACTCGTACTCGTACTCGTTACACTTAACTTATTAATTTCACTTGCATTCGCGCAAGAAAATACCCTAGAAAAACAAGTAGTGGATGCAATAGATAGTGTTGAGCAAAACACAGAATTAGTTGAGGAACAAAAACAACAAGTTCTCATAACTCTTAAAGATGCACAAAAATCACTTATTAATGCAAATGAGCAAGTCAAACTAGCTGAAAATTTTGATGAAATAGCCACTTCCACACCACAACAAATATTAACTATTCAAAATGAAAATGAGCGTTTAAAAAATAGAACAATTGAAATTGATTCATCGTTGCCTGTTAATCAATTACAAAATCAGCTTTTACTAGAGCTTGCAGATCAAGAAAACCGTTTGAACAGTTTAAAAGATAAGCAAAAAGAACAAAGTGATTTAAGTGTCCGTGGGAGTGCAGTTGCCAATGAGCTGAGCGAAGCATTAGCAAATAAAAAAATAATTAGTGAGGCGGTTAGTAAACAATCAAGTCAAAATACCAACCCCATTGAATTAGCAAATTTCTTAAAACAAAGTGCAAATGTAGATAAATATACTGCAACAATAAATAAACTAGAGCGCGAACTCGATACTATATCGACAAGGCAAACTTTAGTGAATGCACAACTTATCCAGTTGCGAATGCAAAGCGAATTTTATGAAAAAAAAATTACGGCACTTAGTGATTATTTATCGCAGACTCGTAATATGGAAGTACAAGAGACGGTTAACAAAAACAAAGAAACGCGTGCCGAATTTGAGCCACAATCTCCACTTTATACTATTGCCAGTGAAAATATTTCACTGGCCGAATTGCTCATAAAAATGCAAGCCGACTCAACCAAAAACAAAGAAAATATTAGTACGCTAAGGAGCCAAAAGCTTGAAGTGCAACAATCATCAGAAACAGTTGAGCGTGTACTGGCAACTGGAAGAGTAACAGATGAATTAGGTGAATTATTACGTAAGTTGAGAACGTCTTTACCCAATGATAGTTTGATTGAGCAACGCAAATATACCATTGAGGAAGATGCAATTCGAAATCAACTTGATGTGATATTGTGGCAGGAAAGAGTACGTAATATCTCTGACGTTTCGGTTACTGCTAGACAGTTTCTGGAAGATGCAATGAAAAATAATCAGGAGAGTTTAGTCAAGCAACAAAGTGATAATAGCACGTTGTTTACCTACTCTGATATCGAATCTGCGCAAAAACTGGTTGAAACACGCCGTGAGTTATTAAGTTTATTAATTGAAGCATCAAATGAAAAGTCTGATGGTATCAATGAAGAAAAGTTACTTATTAATCAGCTTTTATTATCAAGCGCAGAATTAAGAGAACTCTTAGATCGTAGACTTATTTGGTTACCTTCAAACTCAGGAAATATGAGTAATCTTGTCAATAATTTTATTAACAATATTAAATGGTATGTTTCGCCAGATTCATGGTTAAACTCATTTAATCTTTTATATTCAGGCATGTTAAAAACGCCGACTTTGTTTTTAATCTCACTTATCATCCCAATTACTATTTTAGCCTTAAAATCTAAAATTATTCATGTTTTACAATCATTAGTTAATCAAGTTGGTAAAGTAGGAAAGGATACCTATTTTACAACGCCACTTGCTCTATTGTTAACGTTTGTTTTAGCGTTGCCTGTTCCCCTTGCTTTATGCGCTCTAGCAGGTTTTATTTTAAATAATGCTGAATCTAGCAGCTTTTCAGCTGCGATTGCTACAGGCTTAGCATTAGCTTCTTCAGTCAGTTTGATTTTACTTTTCTTTCGGTCAATGAGTCGCCAAGATGGTATATTTGATAAACATTTTGGATGGAGTGATATTGCACGAAATAAACTCAGAAAGATGTTAACGTGGTTTGTGCCGACACAATCCTTAGTCACTTTTGTATTTGCAAGTGCAATTGCGAGTGGTGAGCCTGAATTGCGTTATGGCATAGCTATTATTGCTTTTATTACTGGGTCGCTCTTTATTACCATATTTACCTACCAATTTTTTCAACCTAATAATGGTGTAGCAAATAGTGTCGAAGGCGATTCATCTGCCAGTACATTTATGTATTTATCATTTCCTTTTATTGTTATTTCTCCATTTATTATAGGTTTACTTCCGTTATTTGGTTTTTTTGATACTGCAGTCGAATTACAATCAAAGATCTTCCTATCAGGTATATTATTGGTATTAGTAGCAGTTGTTTATGGCATTATGTTACGTATCTTTTTAGTTACTTTTCGTCGCCACATAATGAAAAAGAAACGCTTAGAAGCGAAGCTTCAACAAGAGGAACTTTTAGCACAAAGTCATGATGAATCAAATCCACCTCAAACTATAAACAATGAGATAAATAATGAGGTAAACAATGATGAAGTAATAAGACAAAGTCGATCAATCATACTTTGGATCTCTCGATTATTATTTATAGCTTGTCTTTGGTTTGTCTGGAAACCTTTATTACCTGCACTAGGTATTGTTGATGATATTGTTCTTTGGCAAGAAGTGACTGTAGTAGGTGGTGTAGAGTTAGCTAGCGATGTGACATTGTTGCAAATTATTCTAGGCATCAGTTTTATAACAGGTGGGGTGGTTGCGGCTAAAAATATTCGTGGTGTTATTGAAATTGGATTTTTTGAACGATTCAAAATGGATAACGGGGCTCGTTATGCTTTAATTACTATTTTAGGTTACATCTTAGTAGGCACCGGTTGTGTTGTTGGTCTATCTCTATTGGGTATAGATTGGTCAAAATTACAGTGGATTGTTGCGGCTTTAGGTGTCGGATTAGGATTTGGCTTACAAGAAATTGTTGCTAACTTTGTGTCGGGTATTATTATCTTGTTTGAAAGGCCAATTCGGGTAGGGGATTTAGTCACTATTGGCGACCAATCGGGTACCGTGACTAATATTTCAATTCGAGCGACTACGGTTACAGATTTTGACAATCGAGAGGTTCTGCTTCCAAATAAATCGATTATTACTGAAAATGTAACGAACTGGACTTTAAACGATGCAGTGACTAGGGTTGTTATTAAAATTGGAGTCGCTTATGGCTCTGATGTGGAACAAGTTCGTGATTTATTAATACAAGAGCTTAAAAATAAAACAGATATATTAACTCAACCAGGACCACAAGTTTTCTTTTTAGAGCACGGTGATAGCTCACTTAACTTTGAAGCCCGTGTCTATGTAGAAAAAACTGAATATCGTCTTCCTGTTACACATGCGATTAATAGTAGTTTTAACCGGACTCTTGCAGAACATAATATCTCGATACCTTTTCCGCAAAGAGACTTGCATATTGTTTCTAATCAACTGGTCCCGTAATTGTGGTTACCTAGTGTTAAGAATATCAAACGTTGGTTACATATTGCTTCTAAGGCTTGCAACGTTAGATTCTATGCATTATAAATTTATCAAAGTGAGTTGGGTTAATGAGAAATATGGATTATAAAAATATTAAAAAGTGCTGGACAGCCAGTGACTTTAGATCGTAATAGATTGAATTTGTTGCGATCAACTAATGGCTTTCCACAATTTTCTGCTTTGACGTGTTCTTGTTGTCTTTTAAAGTCAAAAAACTATTTAACCACGAAGGCACGAAGGGTGAAGAAGGTTAATTCAAAATATTTATTGTAAAGGTTTTCTTCGTGTCCTTCGTGCAGCGAAGCGGCTTCGTGGTTGCTTGTTGACTTTTAAAATCAAAAACCGATTGAACCACGAAGGTTTGAAGGATGGAGAAGGTTAGGTCAAAAACAGTATTATCAAAGAATATTGCGATTCTTATTCGTATGATAACATCATGATTTTATTGAAGTCTAAGTTCATCGGAAACAAGGTTAAAGTAGCAATATCGCACCATATCAACAAATCAATTTTTTTTAGCTTTCTTTTTGTCTCTTATCCAAAGTACTGAACCATGCGTTTTCTTTATTTCAAAAAGATCTATTGCACCAAATAAATCACCTAATTTGGCAAAACCATAATTTCGCTGATCAAAGGATGTGTGATTAGATATATGTGTACCTATATGGCCGAGCATTGCCCAACCATCGTCATCCTCAACAGCCTCTATAGCTTGCCTAAGCAAATTAATTAACTTTGTATCTCGATTTAAAGTCTTTACTAGCTTCGTTGAAGTAATAGATATTTCTTTAATATCAGAATCGACTTTCTTTTTGTCATTATCAAAATATAGGAACTTAGAGCAACTATTTACAAAAGCGATCGGTGCTTTACGTTCGCCAAAACCAATCACTAATTTACCATCAGCTAGAGTACGGGTAACAAGGGGGGTAAAATCACAATCGGAAGAAACTAAACAGATTACATCAATATCTTTTGTATAAAGAATATCCATTGCATCTATGATGAGAGCCATATCACTGGCATTTTTTCCTTTTGTTAAATCAAATTGTTGAATAGGCTGAATTGCATATTCGTGTAAAACATCTTCCCATCTTTTTAAGCGAGAGGATTTCCAGTTTCCATATGCTTTTCTGATCGTAACTACACCAAATTTGGCTAGCTCAGATAATACAACGTCAATTTTTACAGCTGGGGCGTTATCAGCATCTATAAATAACGCAATCTTCTCTTTATCTTTCAATATTAAACTCCATTTCTACAAACAATAAAGTATTTTTCTGACCAAAAGAAGTAGAAAGGAATCTTATTGTCAACGTACTTTTATGATAGATATTTATCTATAATTAACTTTAAAATCAGTATTGTAGTATGTATTTTTATTAGATCAAACAACATGAGCCTCTTCAAAATAAAAATACTTACTTTGACTTATAATCCAAAGGTAATATCTGTCTCAACAGGTTCTAAAGTTTCACAAGGAAGAAACTATTATGTTTTTAGCAAATATTAAAATATGGAATTTTAGAAAGTATGGCTCTTCAAGTAAAATAGACTTAAGCAATCCTAATTTAGATTTGAACTTTACAAAAGGTCTAAATGTTCTTATCGGTGAGAATGACTCCGGTAAAACTGCGATAGTTGATGCTATTAAATTAGTTTTGAAGACCCACAGTTATGAATGGATTAAATTAGATGACAATGATTTTTTTGACTCATCTAATAGATTTAGAATTGAGCTTCGTTTTGAGGATATGGAAAAAGAAGCTTTTCACTTTACAGAGTGGCTTGGATTTGAGGGGCAAGGCGACGAAGCAAAGCCATATTTAAGAATAATTTATGATGTGTCGAGAACTGATCACCGCATATTACCTACCGATATATGTGCCGGAGTTGACATTCAAGGTACACCACTAAAAGCTGCTGCTCGTGAATATCTAAAAGCTACGTACTTAAAGCCACTTCGCGATGCTAATCTCGACTTAACCCCTAAGAAAAATTCCAGGCTATCAAATATCCTTCAAACACATGAAGCTTTTGAAAATAAAGATGAACATAGATTAGTTTTTCTTTTTCAGGAGTTTAATGAAAATGTCGCTGCATATTTTAAGGGCTTAGATGCCGATGGTGCCTCTCTAAAAGATGATATAAAAGGCAAAGAATTAAAGGATAAAATTGATACGTTCGTTAAATTATTTATTGATGAAAATCATGCGACTAATTTTGATGTAACTAACGCGAATTTAAAATCGATTTTAGAAAAGTTAGAATTACAAATTCTAGATCAGATAAACCCTGGCCTTGGCACGATGAATAAGCTTTTTATGGCGACGGAATTACTACATCTAGAGAAAGATAATTGGACAGGTTTAAGATTAGGCTTGATAGAAGAGTTAGAGGCACATTTGCACCCTCAAGCTCAGATGAAGGTAATTGAAGCATTACAAAATAAGCAAAATATACAGCTAATATTAACTACACATAGCCCAAACTTAGTATCGAAAGTTAAACTAGAAAACATTATTATTTGCCATAATAAAAATGCTTATCCCTTGAACAATAAGCACACATTATTAGATCCTGATGATTATAAACATTTAGAGCGATTTTTAGACACAACTAAAGCAAACTTGTTTTTTGCGAAAGGTGTGATTATGGTAGAAGGTTGGTCTGAAGAAATACTCATTCCCGCCCTTGCTAGAAAAATGAAAAAAGATGGTTTAATTACCAAAGATTTAACAGAAGCAGGCGTTTCTATTGTAAATGTTGCTAGTGCTGAGTTTATAAAATTTGCCAAAATATTTTTAAGACAAAGAAAACCTTGTCTAAATTTACCTGTAGCTATCATCACCGATGTTGATGTACCTGCTTATGAAAAAGAGTTAGCTATAGACAGCGAAGGCAAAGCCATTAAAAAAGGTAAAAACAATACATATAACTACCTCAAGTGTTGTGAAATTGAAGTTACTAAACAATCGTTACTAGAAAAAGAAAAAATAAAAGAAGAGTTTGATAAGCAATCTACTCGTGTATTTGTAACAGAAAGCTGGACTCTGGAATATAGTTTACTTATTTCTAGTACTTTAGGGGAACATGTAGAATCTGTTCTATTAGATATGTTTCCTAAAATAGATACCTCAAATTACGGAAGCGAATTAGCCAAAAAACTGTTAGGGAAAGACATTAAAAAAACTGAATTTTCTTACCAACTTGCAAATTTAATAGACCCAAATTCAGATGGTTATGATGATTCAATAAAACTAGATGAAACAGATCAGCCAATTGCTTCTCTTATGGGAGCAATTAAATATGTCTGTAATTAGTATTACTGATGAGGATATTGAATATGCTGAATCTATTTTATTAAAAGCTGAGCAAAAATTCGATGATGAACGAATTGAGTTCTTAAAAGACTTAAACACGCTTGATTTACAGGCCGTCCCTGGCAGTGGAAAAACAACTGTACTATTAGCAAAGTTATTGATTTTAGAGCGCTATATGCCTTTCAAAAATGGCTCGGGGATATTAGTAATATCTCATACAAATGCGGCAATTGATGAGATAAAAAGCCGTATTGGTGCTTATTGCCCAAAACTATTCTCTCATCCAAATTTTGTTGGAACAATACAGGGCTTTGTTAATGAATTTTTGGCTAAACCTTATTTTAAGCAAAGCTTTGGAAATGACATTACTAGAATATGTGACCAAGCATATGCTCAGCAAATAAAAAATAAATTAACTTTCGATTTACTTAGTCAAAGAGAGACTTTCAGAAAAGTTAAGTATATTTTTTCCTGTAATGAATCAAAAATATTTAATTATCGTTTTTCACAGGAACCCAATAGTACAAACTTAGTCAGTACAATAAATGGTTCTGATTTAGAAATAAGTAAACCAAAGCCGAAATCGAAAAACTATCAAGATTATTCAGATGAAGAAAAATCAGATATTTTAGATTATTTATTCAAATTAAAGAGGAAAGTTCTTGAGGAAGGCTATTTACACTTTGATGATGCTTATGCTTTAGCTTATAAATATTTATTCGCTAAGCCACAGATAATCAATATTATTCAACGCCGTTTTTCTTATGTGTTTGTTGATGAAATGCAAGATATGGATAAGCATCAATATCAAATTTTGGAAATGTTATTTTTTGATGGTGGTCGTTCTAAATCTGTATATCAACGTATTGGAGATAAAAATCAAGCAATTTTTAATGGAGAGGTTAAATTAGATGAAATTTGGATAGACAGAGAAACAGTAAAAGAAATCACAGGTAGTCATCGTCTATCTCCTCTAAATGCTAGCCTTACAAATATATTTAGTTTAACAAAATCAAATATCGTAGGTTTAAATTCTGATAGTCAAATCAAGCCTATCTTATTTGTTTATACCCTTGCTAATAAAGAACGGTTAATAGAGTGCTACACATTAATAATTAATAAGTTAACAGAAGGTGGTTTACTTCCAAATACCTCTTCAGAAGTGCTCTCCGTTGTAGCATGGGTTACAACAAAAAAAGACGACGCAACAAAAGTCACGCTACCTAGTTACTATCCAAATTATAGCCGTGAGCAAACAAAGCCCAAAAACGAATATGACTGTTTGGCTCAATATTTAATTTGCTTTGAACAGACGAATGACAGTTTAAAGCCAATTGCTTCCAATATTAAAAATGCAATTCTTAAATCGCTTAGAGTGACAAATGTTAAAGATGATGACGAAAAATTTTTCAAAGAATCTACGTTTAAAAAACTACTGCTAGAAAAATCAACTTTAGATGAAAAAGTAGTTTTTTTTGAAAAGAATATTTATTTATGGTCAATCAATGTAATGAGAGGTAACCACAAGCATGTATTAGGTGAATTACAAGCTTATATAATTTCAATCTTTAGGGCGTTTTTTCCAGGGTGTACAGCTAATAGAGCTTTTATCTATGATGTTTATGCGATAAATGATGTTTCAGCTCATCCTGAAAAAGAAGACTGTAATTTAATGTTTAGCACTGTACATGGTGTAAAAGGTCAAACACATTTAGCGACACTATATTTAGAATCCTTTTATTATAGCGAGTATGAATCTACCCAAATGAGTGAAGTATTTAATGGTTCAAGTAGTTTGGAGTTAATTAAAAATATAGGGAATAAAATTAACCAGCTAAGACTAGAAATAATGACATTAAATGAAAAAGGAAAACAAGGAGCTATTACGCGAGAAAAAGAAATTAAAAAGTTAAATACAAAAATAGATAACATAAAAAAATATTCTAAAATGCTTTACGTCGGCTTTTCTAGGCCAACTCATTTATTAGCCTTTGCTGTAGAAGAAAATAGATTTAATGAATTAACTATCAATACAGACCTTTGGGATGTGGTTTATATCTAAAGGAGACTAGATTTTGGTTTTTTTAACTATTAATCAGAAGTAATGGGTGAGCCTATTCATATAAAAACCCACGAAAATAAATAAAAATCCGTCATATATCCGTACAGTTGCCATTAGTTTTTTTTAGGCTTATACTTTATTAATTACGGAAATGTTCCGTACAATAAATGGGAGCAAGTTATGGCTACTGCACGCTTAGATATTCGATTGGATAAAGACATAAAAGTAAAAGCTGAAAAAGCTTCTGCTCTTTTAGGCTTAAAAAGTTTAACTGAGTATGTAGTTCGTTTAATGGATGAAGATGCATCGAATGTTATTGCTGAACATGAAATGATGGTTGTGGAGGGTAATGTTTTTGATCAGTTCGTCGAAGCTTGTGACAAAGCTAATAACCCTAATGCCGCATTATTAGCCGCTGCTGCATTTACGAAAGAAAGTCACGTTGAATGAGTTGGTCTAAAACCTTTGAAGAATTAGATAAGTCAGTTCATGATCGTAACTCATTCGATTGTGGTGAACTTGAGTTAAATGTGTTTATAAAAACACAAGCCGCTAAACACATGCAAGCAGGTATTAGTAGAACAATGGTATTACCCTCTAACATACCATTGTTAAATAATAAGTTTTCAATCTGCGCGTTTTACAGCGTTGCACCAAGTTCAATTTCTAGGGAAACATTACCCGCCAAACTTGCCAAAAAGTTACCTCAGTATCCAATCCCTGTTTTTTTACTGGCTCAATTAGCCGTTCATAATGAATTCCATGGACATGGATTAGGAAAAATCAGTCTCATTAAAGCGTTGAAGTATTTGTGGGAAGTTAATCATCACATGCGCGCTTATGCGATTATTGTCGATTGCTTGACTGACTCAGCCCAACAATTTTACGTTAAATATGGTTTTGAAGTATTGTGCGAATATCGTGGACGTACACGTTTATTTTTACCAATGAAAACGGTTGAGCAATTATTTAATCAATAATGAATGTATATCAAAAAGCGGGTCATTTCGACCCTGTAAATAATTCTGAAAAGGAACCGATCCGCTTTATATTTTCCAACACTTAGCCATTTAGCTGACTTAGCTAAGCTTTATTTACCGCTTCAACATCGATTCAAATCCAGATAACTTACTAATAGGGCTCTTCCATCGCATCGATGTTTAATAGGAACACTTGTACTACTTACCAAACACAACAGTTTTATTGCCATGAAGAAATATTCTATTTTCAATATGGTAACGCACAGCACGAGATAGGGTTAAGCATTCTATATGTCGTCCTTTGGCTGCTAGGTCTTCTGGGTAATAACTGTGATCAACCGTGTCTACGCTTTGCGTGATAATGGGACCTTCATCTAAATCGTCACTGACATAATGCGCCGTTGCGCCGACTAACTTTATACCGCGATCGTATGCCTGATAATAAGGTTTTGCACCTTTAAAGCCCGGTAATAAGGAATGATGTATATTAATTGCTCGACCAGATAATTTTTTAGACATGTCACTTGAAAGTACTTGCATGTAACGTGCTAGTACGACTAAATCAGATTTACTTTCTTCGATTATTTTATAAACTTCTGCTTCCTGTTCTGGTTTAGTTTCTTTTGTGATCGGGAGGTGGTAATAAGGGATGCCATGCCACTTTGCTAATTCCTCTAAATCAGGATGATTTGAAATGATCGCCGGTATCTCGATATTAAGATCACCCGTACGGTAACGATATAAAAGGTCATTTAAACAATGGTCATGTTTTGACACCATAATAACGACTTTTGATTTATAAGGTCTTGGCGCTAGTTGCCATTTCATTTCAAACTGACTCGCACGTTGCTCAAACTGCTCTGTGAAGCCATCTTGGTTAAATATTGCATCTGAATCGAGTCTGAATTCCACACGAATAAAAAATCTATTTTCCGTGGTGTCTACAAAAGAATGAATTTCGTTAATGTAACATTGCTGTTCAAATAAAAAGCGAGTCACCACATCAACGGTACCCGTTCGACTTGGGCAATCTGCAGTGATGATGTAGGTTTGTGCTGCTGATTCAATATCCTTCATTTTAAATCCTTTTGGTATTTCAACAAAATTTGATGATTAAAGAGTGTCTTTCTATGTATTTAAATTGTGTGTGGAGACTGTTTCTTGTCGTAAATGATGGTTAATAGTAATTTTTGAACGAATGAATCCCTTACCCTTAAAAAGGGGGAATTTTTTAAGATACTTGATGATATTTAAACGAACTGTTTATAAAGTGGTTTTTCAAAAAATAACTTTTAAAATAGTAACTTTTTAGAAAGTAAAAGCAGAGCTACATTATATTCAATGAATAAGATGTAGCTCTTTGGTATGTATGTTGATCATGGAAAGTATCAAAATAACGAATTTAAAGGCTAAAAATATTGATGATTAGCGACATAAACTCGTTTTTAATACCATCCTAATCTTCCATATAGCTTTCAATACTTGGGCATGAACAAATCAAGTTGCGATCCCCAAAAACATTATCTACACGGTTTACGGTTGGCCAGTATTTAGCGCCTTTACTGAATTCAGTTGGGAAACAAGCGAGTTCGCGAGAGTAAGCGTGTGTCCATTGTGCATCCATTAGGTCGACTTGAGTATGTGGTGCGTTTACTAATGGGTTATCTTCTAGTGTCCATTCACCTGATTCAACTTTGCTTGCTTCATGACGAATAGCAATCATTGCATCACAGAATCTATCTAACTCAGTTAAGTTTTCAGATTCAGTTGGTTCAATCATGAGTGTGCCCGCTACTGGGAATGACATGGTTGGTGCATGGAAACCGTAATCCATTAAACGTTTAGCAATATCTTCGCCTGAAATGCCAGAAGCAGCTTCAATAGGGCGGATATCGATAATACATTCATGCGCTACTCGGCCACCTTTACCACGGAATAAAATAGGGTAGTGTGGACGTAAACGTTCCATTACGTAGTTGGCATTTAAGATAGCCAGTTTAGTCGCTTCAGTTAACCCTTGCTCACCCATCATCGCAATGTACGCGTATGAAATAGGAAGAATTGACGCTGAACCTAACTCGGCTGCTGATACTGCGTAATGTTTGTTGTCTGCAGATTCAGTGACTTCGATGTGTCCTGGTAGGAACGGAATTAAATGTGCTTTAACACCGATTGGTCCCATACCTGGGCCGCCGCCGCCATGTGGAATACAGAATGTTTTGTGTAAGTTAAGATGTGATACATCAGAGCCGATAAAGCCCGGTGTAGTTAAACCAACTTGTGCATTCATGTTTGCGCCATCTAGGTAAACTTGACCACCAGCTTCATGTACCCATTCACACACTTCTTGAATTGACTCTTCATATACGCCGTGTGTAGACGGGTAGGTGATCATGATACAAGATAGGTTTTCACGGTGTTTTTCGATTTTAGCTTTAAGATCAGCGTGGTCGATATTACCTTCAGCATCACAACCGACAACAACTACTTTCATTGAAACCATGGCAGCAGAGGCTGGGTTAGTACCGTGTGCTGAGCTTGGAATTAAACACACATTACGGTGCGCATCGCCATTGTGTTGATGGTAGCGTTGAATCGCGATTAAACCTGCGTATTCACCTTGTGCACCTGAGTTAGGCTGTAGTGACATTCCGTCGTAACCCGTGATCTCACATAACATAGTAGATAGTTTTTCAGCGAGTTCTTGATAACCAAAGCTTTGCTCTGTTGGTGCAAACGGGTGCATTTGACCAAATTCAGGCCATGTCACAGGTAACATTTCAGCGGCTGCGTTTAACTTCATGGTACAGCTGCCTAATGGGATCATACCGTGTGTTAATGAGTAATCTTTGTTTTCTAGTTTTTTCATGTAACGCATCATTTGTGTTTCACTGTGATGCGCTGAAAATACTGGGTGTGTTAGGTATTGACTCGTACGACGACATGCTTCTGGAATCGCTGCAAATTCATCTTTTGCAATGGTGTCACTGAATTCACTAACTTGAAGTGCTTTGCCTGTGATCGCTAGTAATAGATCTTCAACATCTTTTGCAGTGGTTGTTTCATCTAAGCTGATGCCTAATTGCACGGGTGCATTGTCTGTTGTTGCATCTAATGATGGGAACTTACGTAGGTTCATACCTTCTGCTAATGCACGGTGGTAAATTGCTTTACTCTGTTCATTGGTATTAATGGTGATGGTATCAAAGAAAGCTGTATTTTCTAATTCAATACCTTCACTTTGCAAACCCGCCGCTAAAATAGCCGTGTAATGATGTACACGACGACCAATTTTCAATAGACCTTCAGGTCCGTGGTATAACGCGTAGAATGCAGCCATATTGGCGAGTAATGCTTGAGCAGTACAAATGTTTGACGTGGCTTTTTCACGGCGAATATGTTGCTCACGCGTTTGCATTGCCATACGTAATGCTTGCTTGCCTTTACTGTCTTTTGACACACCAATAACACGACCTGGCATAGTACGTTTAAACTTATCACGTGTTGCCATGAAGCCGGCATGTGGACCACCAAAGCCCATTGGTACACCAAAACGCTGTGCGCTACCAATCACTACGTCTGCGCCCATTTCGCCGGGTGCTTTTATTACGGTTAATGCTAATAGGTCTGATGCAACGGTGACTAATGTCTTTTTAGCATGTGCTTGTGCAATCACGTCTGTTAGGTCTGTGACATTACCGGTTGTGCTTGGGTATTGTAGAATTGCACCAAATACGTCGTGGTTATCTAGCTCTTCACTTGAACCAGTAATTATTTCATAACCAATGTATTCAGCACGCGTGCGGATAACGTCTACAGTTTGTGGATGTAGTTCATTACTGACGAAGAAAGCGTTACTTTTGCTTTTACTTGCGCGCTTACATAATGTCATTGATTCTGCGGCTGCTGTTGCTTCATCTAATAAAGAAGCATTCGCTAAGTCCATTGCCGTTAGATCCATTACTGCTTGTTGGTAGTTTAATAATGACTCTAAACGACCTTGTGAAATTTCTGGTTGGTAAGGCGTGTAAGCCGTGTACCAGCCTGGATTTTCTAAAACGTTACGTAGGATAACGTTAGGCGTTAGGGTGTTGTAATAACCTTGACCTATAAAACTACGATTAACGACATTTTTTTGTGCAATGGTTTTTAATGATGCCAACATAGCCGATTCACTTTGTGGCTCTGCTAGGTTCATTTTCTCTGGTAGACGGATTGCCGCAGGTACGGTTTGGTCTATCAGTTGATCTAAACTAGTTGCACCAATCGTCTCTAACATTACTTGCTGTTGAGCTGAGTCGGGGCCATTGTGGCGAGTTGCAAATTCTTGTTGGTCACTTAATAAATCGAGTAATGTTTTGGCAGTCATATTAATCCTAAACAGTTGCAGTTATAGAAAGGTTGTTTTCTTCTTTATATAAGCAATTACTAAGCATGCACGAAGCAAATAGTAATTAAATGCTTTATAAAAAAAAGGCGAATTCAAATGAAGTCGCCTTAATAAAGTTAATGGTTCTTTTTACTGTTGATGCAATGTGTTGAGAAAAGCAAAATGCTTATTCCTCGTTCGCTGCATGGTAGTCTTCGCTTGATAGCAAGTTATCTAACTCGCCAGCGTCTGCTAGTTTGATTTTAACAATCCAACCTGCAGAATATGGTGATTCGTTGATTAGCTCTGGGCTACCTTCAAGTTCTTCATTAATCTCAATGATTTCACCTGTTACTGGTGCATAAAGATCTGATGCTGCTTTAACTGATTCTACTAACGAGAATGCTTCACCTGCTTCTGCTTCATCACCTACGTCTGGTAAGTCTACAAATACTACATCACCTAGTAATTTTTGAGCTTGGTTCGAAATGCCCATAGTGATGGTACCGTCGCCGTTGTCTAGTACCCACTCATGTGATTCTGTGAACTTTAATGCACTTTCCATAGTTAAATCCTTAGCTAGTAAATGGTGTTTAGAATAAATGTTGTGCAATGAAGCATAACACTCACTTAATAAATTTAATGAGTCATTAAGATACCGTTAAATAAACTTGTTTCCAATAGTGGAATTAGTTTTCTTGCATAATTAAATTGAGAAATTAATGTTTAACATCTCACTAACAAGCTTAAATAATAGGCTTAATGCACGTTTGTCTACAATATATAACAAAGCAATAACAATTGGCGAGCATTATATGGTCTAATTTTAGTTAAATTAAGCAAAAGTTTCCAAAAGGAAACTTTATTTCTCGAATGTGATCTAGATCGTTATTTTAAGGTGCGCTTTTATTTTTGCAGGTTAATATAGAGAACATTAACAGGAGAGCAGTAATGACTGATCAGCAACACCAAGATATTTATCCATCAATGACCATTTCTACCGATCAGCAAACACAAAAGATTGCGCCTATTAAGCTAGGTGAGCGTTTAAAAGAGATACGTACTTCGTTAGGGTTAACCTTAGAAGAAGCAAGCCAGAAGACAGGCTTAGCGCGATCTACTTTGTCTAAAATAGAAAACGAGCAAATATCTCCTACGTTTCAAGCAATGCAAAAACTGACCAATGGATTGCAGATTAATATTCCACAATTATTTGCTGCACCTAAGCAAGTGAATACAACTGGTCGTCGTGACATTACGCGTAAAGAGGAGGGCAAAGCTCACCCTACATCAACTTATGAACATGAATTATTGGCTACTCAGCTCACTAATAAAAAGATGATGCCGTTTAAATCATTAATTCGAGCTCGTGATTTTGATGCTTATGCGGATTGGATACGTCATGATGGTGAAGAGTTTTTATTAGTGCTCAGTGGCGAGCTTACTTTTTTCTCTGAATATTATGAACCAGTGAATTTAAAGGAAGGTGATTCTGTTTATTACGATGCCAATATGGGACACATGCTTGTTTCAGTGAGTGAGGAAGATGCCTCAATTATATGGGTAACGGCTTCTTAGTTGCTTCACGTTTCACTTTTAACAGTAAATATTTTAACCATTAACACTTTATGAAAAACAATATAAACCTTATTAATGACTAAACGTTAGATGACGTTTAAACCTTACAGCCTTTGGAGTACAACCTGATGTCAGAACAATTATTAGTTACACCTCTTCATGCTTTACACATTGAAATGGGCGCGAAAATGGTGCCTTTTGCTGGTTATGATATGCCAGTTCAATATGCATTAGGTGTAAAAAAAGAACATTTACATTGTCGCCAATCGGCAGGGTTATTTGATGTGTCGCACATGGGGCAACTTCGTTTAAAAGGCGAAGGTGCAGCCAAAGCATTAGAAAAATTAGTGCCTGTTGATATTATTGATTTACCAGCGGGTAAACAACGTTATGCCTTTTTTACTAACGAACAAGGTGGCATTAGTGACGATTTGATGGTGACTAATTTTGGCAACCATTTATTTGTGGTGGTTAATGCGGCTTGCAAAACACAAGATATCGCACACTTAAAAACTAACTTACCAGCAGATGTTGAAATAGAGGTTATTGAAGATCGTGCTTTGTTAGCGCTTCAAGGTCCTAAAGCGGTTGATATGTTAGCGAAGCTAAACCCAAGTGTTAGCAATATGGTGTTCATGGATGCCGAGAAAGTAGAGCTTGTTGGTGTTGAATGTTACGTCAGTCGTTCTGGTTATACCGGTGAAGATGGTTTTGAAATATCAGTACCTGCTGAACAAGCTGAGCAATTAGCTCGTGAGCTATTAGCTAACGATGAAGTTGAATGGATTGGCTTAGGTGCACGTGATTCTTTACGTTTAGAGTGTGGTTTATGTTTATACGGCCATGACTTAGATGAAACAACCACACCTGTTGAAGCGAGCCTTTTATGGGGTATCAGCAAAGTACGCCGTGAAGATGGTTTACGTGCTGGTGGTTTTATTGGTAGTGAGTTAATCCTAGAGCAAATTAAAACTAAAAATATTTCACGTAAACGTGTTGGTTTAATTGGTAAAACTAAAGCGCCTGTTCGTGAAGGTGCAGTATTATTTGATGCCAACGACAATCAAATTGGCGTGGTTACAAGCGGTACATTTGGTCCGTCAAAAGGTATGCCGGTTGCAATGGGTTATATCTATACGGCATTCACTGCTATCGGTACTGAAATTTTTGCTGAAGTACGTGGCAAAAAACTAGCCATGACAGTAGAAAAAATGCCTTTTGTTGCGCAAAGTTACTACCGAGGCTAAACCTTTTATTAAAAACCTTAATGAAAGTTAATATTTTATGGAGCAGGCTATTGCCTGCTTTTTTTATGCTTATTTGTGGTGATAATGTCACATTTAAAATTTAACTGTATAAATAACCAGTATATTGTTATTCGCAGACTGAACCAAAAACCAGACATATATGCTTGTATTGCTCGATTAATAACCATCCCTCCTTATTTTAAACGTATTCATGGTAATTTCTTTTTAATATTCAATGACTACTGTATGTAAATACAGCTATGATTTTTAAGTGTGAATTTTTAAGTATGAGTTTTTAAGCATTGTTAATTTGTAAGGTCTGAGATTTTGTAAAATAAGCATTTCAATTGAAAAGAATTAAATATCCCAACAATTTAAGCTTGAATAAAAATGGAACGCTTACTGTTCATGATGAGGTTAATTTGGTTTTATGCCAATGACATTAAACGACATTAGAAAATATTAACATAAGATTACCCCAACTCTATCTTGTATCTTTGTCACTCACCCCTGATACTAACCATTCAATATTGGTAAAGTTAACGGAGCAAAAATAATGGAACTCGCAATATATGTGGTAGATGCGTTCACCGAGCAGCAATTTAAAGGCAATTCTGCTGCTGTTGTACCGTTGACTGAATGGATCGCTGATGAGTTAATGCAAAATATTGCCATTGAAAATAACTTATCTGAAACCGCTTTTATTAAAAAGATTACGCCTAATCGTTACGAAATACGTTGGTTTTCTCCGTTAACTGAAATTGATTTTTGCGGACATGCTACGTTAGCGTCTTCATTTATCTTGTTTAATCAGTTTGATGTTCAAGGTGAAATTGATTTTGTGACGCTGGAAGTAGGGACTTTATCGGTTCAGCAGTTAGATAATGGACGTATTCAAATGAGTTTTCCTAATCAAATGCCTGAGATCGTGAAAGATATTCCACCAGCGGTACTCGATGGCTTATCTATAAAACCGTTAGTAGTAATGAAGAATAGACAAGCTTATTTTGCTGTTCTAGCCTCGGCAAACGATGTATTAAACGTTGAATATAACGCAGAGTTGCTTAAGTTGTTAGCGCCGTATGACTTAGTGGTGACATCAAGTTGCAACGTTGATTCTAATTTAAGTATCAATGAAGGTAATGTTAGCAAAAGTAAGGGTGCAGGTATAAACCCTGATTTTATTTCTCGATACTTTTGGCCTGCTAGCGGAGGAGATGAAGACCCAGTTACTGGCTCTATCCATGCAGGGTTAGCTCCGTACTGGTCAACGCGACTGAATAAAAATAGGTTAACCGCTTACCAAGCTTCAAAACGTGGTGGCATTCTCTATTGTGAAATGGAAAACGATCGAGTGTTAGTGTCTGGTTCTGCGGTTTTATATCTTCAAGGTAAAATACTTGTGTAAACAGTTGAACTTGATTCAAATGGTTAGTTAACATGCTTCACTGAAGTAGTTAGTTGGAATGGTTAGCTTAAATGGGTCGTTAAAATGGCTAGTTAAAGTCGTTAATGGAATGGTTTACCACGTTATTGGTTAGGTGACGTTACTCATGGTTATTAACACCAGAACTATGCTAACAATATTATTAACGGCAACATAACTAATAGCAGTATTAGCATTCACTACAATCACTATTTTACTATCAGCGATAACAACGATAAAAATAACTAGCAGAGTAATATCGATTGTTAATTGCATCACCGTTTACAAGGTACGTTTTATATTATGCGTCTAGATAAATTCATTTGTAAGAGTACTGCCTTAACTAAAGCGCAAGCCGTTGAAAGGCTTCTTAACAACCAAGTGGCGGTTAATAAGGCGATTGTTAGCGATGCAGCTTTTCAAGTACATGAAAATAATCACGTAACACTCGATGGTCAATTGTTAGTTTGTCGTCCATTCCGCTATTTGTTAATGAATAAACCTGCTAATACCATTTGTTCTAATGTCGATGAAGTTTACCCTTCTGTATTAAATCGTTTAACTGATTTAGATAATGAAGCGGGTAGCTGTGATGTGAATGAATCTGGCATCGATACACCCGATATAGATATAACCGAAATAGATACAACCGATACACCAAAAATATTCGAAACTACTGAGTTACACATAGCAGGGCGCTTAGATGCGGATACGACTGGGCTCATTTTAATTACTGACGACGGCCGTTGGACATTTAACATTACTTTACCGACGAACGATTGTAAGAAAGTATATCGAGTGGGTTTATCAAAGCCTTTACAAGCGCATCTTATTGAACAATTTAATCAAGGTATTCAATTACAAGGAGAAGCTAAGTTAACTTTACCTGCAACGCTTGTTCAACTAGCTGAAAAAGAAGTGTTATTAACCATTACTGAAGGTAAATTCCATCAAGTTAAGCGTATGTTTGCGGCTGTTGGTAACCGGGTGATTAAATTGCATCGAGAACAAATTGGAGACGTGAAACTCGATGTTGAATTAGGAAAGTGGCGTTATTTAACACCACTTGAAGTTGCTTCTTTTGTCTAATCTTTCATCTTTAACTTTTAATCTAGTTTTTATCTTTTATAAAGAAGCAACTAACATGTGGCTAAACGCTTAGCTATTTAGCTATTTAGCTATTTCAGGCAAATGGATTTGTATTAGGTAATCTAAGGCAGATTCAATCGCGGCAACTTGTGCATTATTGCAGTCTTCAGGTGTCGCACTGTCACTATCGGGATAAACTTCCGTCGTTGTTGTGAACTTAGCATCCGTCATACCCGCACATAAGCCTAATGCTTTTACTGGATAATATATAACGCCTTCATATTCCGCTGTAGAGCCAATGATTTTACCATTGTTATCAGCAGGCGCTATATGAGTCACTTGCTTAACCGCTTTAATGATAGTGTTCTGGAAATCAACGCACTTATTCTCTGAGTCGCCGACTAAGTAGAAACCATCTGGAATAGTATCTGCCATATACTGTTCGCCGTCTCTGGCTGCTAATGCGGGTCTAAATTCACTTTCATCGGTATCGGTAGTTTCATGTAAATCGATGTGTAAAAGCAGTTCTCCCTCTAAATCATTAACGAAATTGATTGCGTGTACGGCTTCTTGGCTTTGACTATCGGTAGTAAATGAACGGTTAGGATCAACTGCATAAGGATTCCAACGTGCTATATGTTCATATCCCCAAGGACTAATGCAAGGTAAAACAACAAGGTTAAACTGAGAGAGGTAATCTTGAGCTGAAGTATGTAAAAACTGAATTGCGCCCTGTACACCACTTGTTTCATAACCGTGGACACCGCCAGTGACTAATATTACTGGTTTATTTATATCCCAATTTCTACTTTGTAGTGCGAACAATGGGTAACTATTCGTGTCAATACTTAGCGTACCGTATTGTAATAGGTTAAAACCATGGGATGAAAGTGATTTAAGTTTCGTTATCACTTCATCCGGGTAAGATCGAGATTTAACAGCTGCATCATGCCATTGCTTTTTTTGGTCATCAGACCAAGGAGTGCCTGGCGTACCAATAGGGTAAAATGTATTCTCTGACATAATGTTTTCCTTAATAATTATTTATTTTAAGTGTGAGATACGCCATTTAAGTCATACTATGGATGAGCTTAATATCCTACCATTAATAGAAAGGTTTTTATGTATTACGGCGAAAAACTCAATAGTATTACCCATCTTATTGGTGCCATCTTAGCTTTAATTGGCTTTGGCACATTATTAACGATTGCTTTTCAAGAATATAATTGGCGAATTATCGTTAGTTTTATTGTGTTTGGAACTACCTTGATCATGCTTTATACGATGTCGACTTTATATCATAGTTTCCATCCACCTAAACTTAAAAAAATTTTTCAACAGTTAGATCATGTTTCAATTTATCTATTGATTGCAGGCACTTATACACCTTACATGCTGCTTACACTACAAGGTGATGATGGACTGTTGATGCTTGGCTTAGTGTGGGGATTAGCGGTGATTGGCTTAGTGATTGATTTACTTGTGGTTAAACGTATCGAGTGGTTACAAATCATTATTTATTTAGCGATGGGTTGGATATGTGTTTTTAAATATTCTGCGTTACAACTAGCAATTCCGGGCCCTGGTATTAGTTGGTTAACTATTGGCGGCATTACTTATACCGTTGGTATTATCTTTTATGTGTTAGATGATCTAACTAAAATGAAGCATGCACATGGTATTTGGCATCTGTTTGTTTTAATGGGGTCAATAAGTCACTTTATCTCAATTGCATTTTATGTGCGGTAGGATTTTTTCTTTCGATTGTTTTATTTTGCTTGTTTTCTTTTGATTACTTTCATTTACTAATTTTTTTACTTATTAAAATATTTTTAATTGTGGCTTAAAGGTGATTTTTGAGATTCTTAAAAAAATGCTTTGATTTCACGATTGACGATAAGTTAAAGAGGGGATTTACATCCCCGTATTATTGTCAATTCTCGCCTTTTTATTAGTGTTAGGGTTAGTTTTTGTGTTAACCCTTGTTCTCTTAGTATCTCTTTATTTATTAACGCTATAGTCGACATAAGCCTAGGCCGTTTTTATAGAAGCGTTGGTTGAAATCGTTTTACCCTTAATATTTTCAACTTTACGTTGTTTTTCATATAAGAAGGTTAACACATCAGATCTTAAGCGATTGTAATGTGCATCCTTAGATAAACTTAATCGGTCACGTGGACGTTCTAAATCGACATCTAGAATTTCACCGACTGTCGCACTTGGACCATTCGTCATCATGACAATTCGGTCTGATAACAATACAGCTTCATCAACATCATGGGTGATCATGATAACGGTATTATTCAACTCATTTTGAATCTCCATTAATGAATCCTGCATGTGTGCTCTTGTTAACGCATCTAGTGCTCCAAAAGGCTCATCCATTAATAAAACTTCTGGTTGCATTGCTAATGCACGCGCAATGCCTACACGTTGTTTCATTCCGCCCGATATTTCATTAGGACGTTTGTACATTGCATGGTCCATGTGAACCAATTTTAGATTATGTTCAATCCAATCTTTCTTAGCGGGTTTACTCATTGTTTTACCAAAGACTTGTTCAACCGCCAACTCTACATTTTGATAAGCTGTTAACCAAGGTAACAACGAATGATTTTGAAAAACAACGGCGCGTTCAGGACCCGGTTCAGTGACTTCTTTACCGCTTAGAATCACGCCGCCTTTGGTTGCTTGATATAAACCAGCAACCACATTCAATACCGTTGATTTACCACAACCTGAATGGCCAATCAGTGAAACAAACTCGCCTTTTTTTATTTTTAAATCAACATCTTTAAGTGCTGTAAAACTACCCGTAGGGGTTGGGAATTCCATATCTATATGGCTTATATCAAGTAAAACATTCATGTTTTTTTCCTTAATTGCTTATTGTTCGTTAATTAATTAGTTATTAGCTGTACTGTTAAATGAGTCTTTTAAATTAGCGCTACACCTAAGTCAGTCGCGCTAATTGCTTTATTTAAACCGTTGTTGCTGATTTATCCCAAGATGCCATGCGTTGAAGTTGCAACATGCCTCTATCAAGTACGAATCCGATAAAACCAATCACAATAACTGCCGCCATGATGCGTGCTAAAGAATCAGAACTCCCATTTTGAAATTCATCCCATACAAATTTTCCCAGTCCAGGATTTTGTGCCAACATTTCTGCGGCAATTAATACCATCCATGCGACGCCAAAAGATAAACGCATACCAGTGAATATCATCGGTACAGAGGCAGGTAGTACAATTTTTTTAATGTGTGTGAACAGCGGTAAACGTAACACGCGGCTGACATTTTTTAAGTCTTGTTCTAGCGATGAAACACCAATTGAGGTGTTGATGACCATTGGCCATAAACTACAAAGTGTCACTGTTAATAATGAGTTAACAAATGATTTAGAGACTAAAGGATCGTCAGAAACATAAAGTGCACTCACTACCATTGTCACTAAAGGTAACCATGCCAATGGTGAAACAGGTTTGAATATCTGAATAATTGGATTGACGGCTGAGTTGAGGTTTTTACTTAACCCCATTGCAATCCCTAATGGAATCGCGATGATCGCCGCTAATAAAAAACCACTGGTAACAGTGATTAAGCTCGTGACAATTTGGTCTAGAAAGGTTTCTTTACCGGTATAGTTTCTGATTTTTACAACATAAGTAGGATCGGCAGCTAATCGCGCTTCATTACGTATGTCTTGACGTTGATAGAATTTTTCAGCTTTTGCTCTTTCTGCTGTATGTTCATCATAAAGAGAATCAAACTGTTGGAATACAGCATTCGGCCCTGGAAAATCACCTAAAGACGTATGGATATTTTTAGCGGCAACACTCCATAAGAACAGAAAGATCATGATGCCTATTAAAGGCAATACCAATAATTTACTGATTGATTTAAACCAGCCTTGTAGCTTTTGGCTGGTTATTGCTGAAAGTTCTAATTTATTGATAAGTGAGCTGGTTGTCATTGTGACTGTTCCTTTTTGAACGCTGTTTTGATACCCGACCCAAACGTAGGAGCGGGTATCAATTGCTTTTTAAAGACTAAATTTAAATTTTATTTATGTACTTTTTTTAGTAACGGTTAAATAACCTTAAATTTTGTCATCTTTTTTAAGTCCAATTTTGAAAGAGTCTATGTAAGCGTTTGGTGTGTTACCGTCATAAACTAAGTCATCAATAAAGTGCGTTTGTGGTGCTCTAAAGCCTTTTTCAGTCGAAAAGTCTGGGAAGTCTTTAGCATCAGCTAGTTTTTCATCAATTAATGATTGAGCCGCCATTTGGTAAATGTCTGGACGGTAAACTTTCTTCGCTAAGTCTTTGTACCATTCATCTGATTTAGCTTCTGAAATTTGACCCCAACGACGCATTTGCGTTAAATACCAAATGGCATCTGAGTAGTATGGGTAAGTTGCGTTGTGTCTAAAGAATACATTGAAATCAGGGACATCTCGTTTGTCGCCTTTTTCGTATTCAAATGTTCCCGTCATACTGTTTGCAATGACTTCATAATCGGCACCAACGTAGTTAGATTGCGATAAAATCTTCACTGCAGCAGGGCGGTTTGCATTATCTTTTTCGTCTAACCACATAGCGGCACGAATTAATGCGCGTGTTAAACGAATAGTTGTGTTCGGGTATTTTTCAGCAAATTCAGCAGTTAAACCAAATACTTTCTCTGGATTGTTTTTCCATATTTCGTAATCAGTCACAACAGGTACACCGATGCCTTTAAATACAGCTTGTTGGTTCCATGGTTCACCTACGGAATAACCGTAGATAGTGCCTGCTTCTAATGTTGATGGCATTTGCGGTGGAGGCGTAACAGATAAGATAGCATCGCCATCGATATGACCGCTCGTATCACCTTTATGTGGTGCGTAAAATCCTGGGTGAATGTCACCAGCTGCTAACCAATAACGTAATTCATAGTTATGTGTTGATACAGGGAATACCATGCCTAGATTGAATGGTTTACCTTGTGCTTTATAAGACTCGACAACAGGCTTTAACGCATCCGCTTTGATTGGATGTACTGGCCATCCATCTGCTTGTTTAGGAATATTAGGTTTCATCTGTTTCCAAATTTCATTAGAAACAGTAATCGCATTACCATTTAAATCCATTGAAAAAGGCGTAATGATATGGGCTTTTGTACCAAAGCCCATTGTTGCTGCAATCGGTTGTCCCGCTAACATGTGTGCACCATCTAGCGTGCCATCAATTAAACCATTGAGTAACACTTTCCAGTTAGCTTGTGCTTCAATCGTGACGTATAAACCTTCGTCTTCAAAATAACCATTTTCATAAGCGATGGCGATCGGTGCCATATCGGTTAATTTAATAAAGCCAAATTTTAATTCTTCTTTTTCTGGATAGCCTAACTTTTCGGCTTGTGCAAAAGAGATCACGGTTGCTGATATTGCGATGCTTAGTGCCAGTTTTTTAGCGACAAATTTGACTGGTTTAATCCAACTCATTATATAAATCCTTTTATTTTGGTTATTTTGATGCAAAAAAAAAGCGCTCATTAACGTCCTTATTACAAGGAGGTTAATGAGCGCCATTGCTCTTTTAAACTGCTTAAACGCCATTGTTTAAGCTTAATTAATTTTTATTTTATTATCGCCGTTGATAATAAAACTTTTTATTTCTACTTCTTATTTTTTATCTGTTTTCTTTTATGCGTTTAACGACTCTATTAACTGATGCTTATTGGTTTTGATAATTCGCTTTGATATTGTCTTTTAATGAGTAAAAACAGTGATGATATTATTTGAAACCTCGGCTAATGTTTGCCCATTATTCATCGCCATTTTTCTTAGTAAGGTGAAGGCTTCTTGTTCGGTCATTTTTCGTTGTTGCATGATATAACCTTTTGCTCTTTCAACAATTTTACGATCTGCCAATTGATTTTTTGTGCGTTGTAATTCTTGAACTAATAATTGATGTTCTTTAAATCGCTCACAAGCAACCGTGATCAAACTATTTAAACGGCTAGGTTGAATATCATTAACAATATAGGCGCTTACACCCGCTTGGATTGATGATTTAATTAAAGAGGGTGTTTCTTGTGTTGCAAACACTAAAACAGGTAAAGGCGTTAATTTATTAATGTTGCTTATTTCTTTCAATATTTCAGCAGAAGGCTCATTTGTATTGATGATTAAAATGTCTGGAAGATGCTGTAAACATTGTTTAGATAATAAAGCAGAATTACTGACACAATGAATGACGTTATAGTTAAGATCGATAAGAGATTGTTTTAATGAGGTGTTTTGATACTGATTGTTGTCTTTTTTACCATCAATGATAAATTCAATCGTCTTTACCTCTTCAACAAGTAATACAGAGTTCTTCTGTTTACTTTTAAATTGCTCATCTTGTATTACACCCACTATGGTGACTCCTTGCTCAATTAACGATTGATCAACATCCATTTAACATCAATTTGGTAACCTATTTCTTTAACGCTCTATTTACTTATAGCACATTGAATGCCATGTTTATTTATTCAATTAAAATCAATGTGTTAAGGGTTTTTTAGTTGGGCTTAAGTGAGTTTTTGGATACATATATTGCACCAATGCTGTAAATCAATGGCGATGACGCACTGAACAGGTGCAATATTGATGAGTATTTTAAATACTCATTTGAGCGATGAGTTAAACGATTACATCAGTGTGATTTTAAAATTAATTGTTATTTATTTCTCAATGTGACTGAATTACCTTAATCCATATTTATATTTGTGACTTGATAAGGTAATATCTCGCCCCTTAATTTTTTCCATTAGGTATTCCTATGACAACTGATTTTATTGGCATTGATTTTGGTACGAGTAATTGTGCTGTAGCAGCGCTTGTTAATGACTTACCAACACTGATTGTTGTAGATGAGAACAGCGAAAACCCTTATAAAATACGCTCTGCTATTTACTTGGCTCATGACGAGTCAGGTGACGATAGCCATGATGCTAAAGCAAATGAACAAACTTTAAACGATATGTTAGCAGCGGGTGAGATTTTATTTGGTGAACAAGGCTTTAATGCTTTTTTACAAACACCGCATGAAGGTCGTTATGTTAATAGCCCTAAAAACTTTTTAGGGGCAAAAATTCCTAAACGCTTGTTAGATAGCTTTGAAAAGCTAGTGGTTCGTTTTCTTTCGTATTTAAAGAAATGTGCAGAGAAACAACTTTCTATTGTTATTACTAAAGCGGTGATTGCACGCCCAGTTAACTATCATTCCACTATGGGTGAATTAGGCAATAAACAAGCTGAAGCATTAATGTTGCGTGCCGCTAATAAAGTAGGATTTACTGATGTTGAGTTTATCCATGAGCCGCTTGCCGCAGCCTATCACTTTGAACAGAATATCGAAAAAGCAACCGATGCGATGGTTGTGGATTTAGGTGGCGGTACGTCAGATGTTACTTTCTGTATGTTAAGCCAAGAAAATGCAGAGAAACTTGACCGTACTGCTGATATCTATTCAACAGTAGGGATCCGCCAAGGTGGGATTGTTTGCGATAAGTTATTAGCCAGCGGCATTGTTTCTCCTTTATTTGGAAGAGGTACGCGTACTAACAAGGGAAGAGCGATTCCTAATATGTTGTTTTCTGGTGTTTATGACATTGATAACATTCCATTAATGAGTGATTTTTATTCGCCTGCTCGCAGTAAGTCGATTACCGAATATATTAACGAAAGTGAAAACCCAATACCGTTAATGCGCTTACAACAAGTACAAACGGAAAGGTTAACACACCAGTTAATGCATTCGATTGAGCTCGCTAAAATCAATTTAAGTGACAATGATAAAGCTGAATTGTCTCTATCCTTCGTCGAAAGTGAGCTAGAACTGAATATTCAACGTCCACAAGTATCTGAAACAATGGTGAATTGGTTAGATAAAATGTTTGTGATGATTGATGATGCAATTGAGCAGGCACAGAGAATTCCTGAAATCATTTATTTAACGGGAGGGATGGGATTATCTCCATTGGTGCAACAAGCTTTAAGTGATCGTTACCCTTCAGTGTCAATCACCGTTGCAGACGCATTTAGCTCTGTTGTCTTTGGGGCATTACTCAAAGCGAAACGTTTGTATACTTAATGAGTAGATAGTTCAGAAAGGTTTACGAAATATGCTTTAATGACTTATATTTGACTAGATAAATAGATGATATAATGTGTGTTATCAACGATTAAGCTGATGTTTGGTCATTTTTATTTTTTATTATTCGTTGTAATTATATGCTCTTTATTAACCATTCACTTTCCGTGAGCTAAGTTAATATTATAAATTAAGGAACAATTATGAAATTAAAACACTGGATTGTATTAGCTGCCTCAACAGCAATGGTGCCATTAGCATCTGCTACTACCATTTCTTTTGACGGTTTAGATAACGGAACGATTGTCGATGACGAGTACTTTGCTGATTATGGCATTACTTTTAATGGTACTAATGCTTTTCAAAATGAAAGCAATCTAGCTGTTGTTTTTGACAGTAGCCTAACGAATACTCAAGATAGTGATTTAGAATCGCCTTTTACGAATATTAATAATCCAAGTTTGGGCACTTCAAATCCAGGTAATATTTTAGTTATCCATGAAAACCCTACTACTTGTGATGCATTAACTTGTACAAATCCAGATGACGAAGGTAATCGTCCTGCGGGATATTTTACAATTGACTTTTCTGAAGCTATTACGTTAAACAGTATTGATTTCTTTGATATTGAGTCTGAAGAAGCAACTGATCATAATGAGATTAATTTATACGATGTAAATGGCGATGAAATTAGTGCAGGTACTTTTTTCACTCCGGGTACTGGCGGTAATAATACTTGGGATCGTTTATTGTTTGATGTAGCAGGTGTTTACTCGTTAGAAATAAACCTTAATGGTTCAGGTGCTATCAGTAATTTAAATTTTGATTATGCAACCGTTTCTGTTCCTGAGCCTTCAACACTAGCTGTTTTTGGTTTAGCGTTGTTAGGTTTTGCTGGGGCGTCTCGTCGTAAGGCTTAAGTTCACTGACAGATACAAATAGGCTTAGTGTTAAGCGCTATGGTTAGAAAGGTCACTTCGGTGGCCTTTTTTGTATCTATTAAAAAACCTTCCGTTTAAAATCCTATGATCTTCGAAAATAATTGCTACAGCTCTATTTAAATCGCTGTCTAAATCTTTTATGCACTTATGTGTCTATTTACCTATTTATCTTATATCTATCTACCTCCATACTTTTGTAATCTTTAAATAATTGATCAGAATAATAATGGCGGCTTTTGACTCATTGCTCATTTTAGATGGGTAGGTTTCCCCCCATAGCGTTAACAACCTATTTTCTATTTCCCTAATAATTTCTCTATAAACCCTGCTATGACTGCATTGTTAACATTAATTTAACATTGGCGCGCTGCTTGCTATATCAGTTCATACGATAGAACGTTTTCGTTATTAATATTTACATCATTTTATTAAAGTCAGTTTTATACACATACGCAATCAATGCGTACCAATATGGATATAGGAGCTCAACATGTTTAAAAAATTAACGGTTATGTCTTTATGTAGTGCAGCACTTTTAAGTGGCGCTAATGCTTATGCTAATTGTGATCCAGGTGAAATGGTGATCAAGTTCAGTCATGTTACTAATTCTGATAAACACCCTAAGGGAGTTGCTGCATCATTATTAGAAGAACGTGTGAATACTGAAATGAACGGTAAAGCGTGTATGCAGGTTTTTCCAAACTCAACTTTATATGATGACAACCAAGTATTAGAAGCACTGTTAAATGGTGACGTGCAACTAGCGGCTCCTTCTTTATCTAAGTTTGAAAAAATCACTAAAAAATACCGACTTTTTGATTTGCCATTTTTATTCGATGATGTTGCTGCTGTTGATAGATTTCAGAACTCTGAAGCGGGCGATAAGTTAAAAAATGCAATGAATCGTCGTGGTCTAAAAGGATTAGAGTTTTGGCATAACGGCATGAAACAAATGTCAGCTAATAAGCCTTTGTTATTACCAAGTGATGCTAAAGGGCTTAAGTTCCGTGTACAAGCTTCTGACGTGTTAGTGGCACAATTTGAACAACTAGGTGCGAATCCTCAGAAAATGTCATTTAAAGAAGTTTACGGCGGCTTACAAACTAAAGTTATCGATGGTCAGGAAAATACTTGGTCAAATACTTACGGTAAAAAATTCTTCGAAGTTCAAGATGGCGTAACAGAAACGAATCACGGTATTTTAGATTACTTAGTCGTGACGTCTGGCGATTGGTGGGACAACTTACCTGATGATATTCGCAATCAATTAGGCACTATCTTGAAAGAAGTAACTGAAGTTCGAAATGCTGAATCAACGGTTGTGAATGAAGCGAACAAGCAAAACATTATCAAAGCGGGTGGTGTTGTTCGTACTTTAACAGCAGAGCAACGTGAAGCTTGGGTTACTGCACTTAAACCAGTATGGAAAAAGTATGAAAAAGATATTGGTAGTGACTTACTTGAAGCTGCACAAGCGTCTAACCAGTAACTATTAGTTTCAGTCATTGCCTTAAAATCGACATAATGGTTTTAAGGTGATGGCGTTATTTAATAGCGTAAAAGATAGTGAATAAGAAAGGGATACACAAATGAAAAGCGGAATTTTTGCCCGAATAGGGAAAATCACCGACTATGCCGAAGAAACATTAATTGCCGGATTTTTAGGGTTAATGACGTTATTAACCTTTGCCAATGTAGTGGTGCGTTATGTCTTTAATGACAATATATTATGGGCATTAGAACTCACGGTATTTATGTTTGCATGGATGGTGTTAGTAGGCGCTTCTTATGGCGTTAAAAAGCATTTTCACATTGGTGTGGATGTTGTTATTAATATTGCACCCAAAGGCTTAAGAAAGACCTTTGCTTTGGTCGCAGTCTTCTTTTGTTTATTCTTTTCTGTTTCATTATTAATAGGCTCTTGGAATTATTGGGTGCCTTTTATTACTGACCGAGCTTGGTATGAGACGGAAGACATTCCAATGCCTGACATCTTACAGTTCCTTTCTGGTTGGTTTAATGAAGGGGAACGATACGAAAGATTACCTCGTTTTATTCCTTACTTTGCATTGCCACTTGGTATGGCAATGATGACGTTTAGATTTTTACAAATAGCTTGGTTAATCATGACCAATAAATTAGACCGCATGATTGCTAGCCATGAAGCTGAAGAACAGCTTGATGAGCTTCATCAAGAACAGGGCAATAGCGAACTCAATGAGATCAAGCAAAGCTTCGGCAATAAAAGTCATGATCATAAAAATGATGCTCAAATAAATAGTGATCAAAAAATGAAAGCTGAACAAGCGAATGTTAAAAAGGAGGATAACTAATGGCGATGTTAATGCTTTTTCTTATGGTGATTGCTTTGATGATCATCGGTGTGCCTATTGCGATTTCGCTAGGCGCTTCAAGTATTGTCTTTTTAATGGTGCATTCTGATGCGTCGTTAGCGTCTATTGCACAAACGCTACTTAATGCATTTACTGGTCATTATACTTTATTGGCGATTCCCTTCTTTATTCTTGCTTCTAGCTTTATGGCAACAGGTGGTGTGGCAAAACGTATCATTCGCTTTGCAATTGCATTGGTTGGGTCACTACGAGGTGGTTTAGCGATGGCATCGGTTGTGGCTTGTATGATGTTTGCTGCTCTGTCTGGCTCATCGCCTGCAACGGTTGTTGCTATTGGTGGTATCGTTATTGCTGGTATGGTTAAAAATGGTTATACAAAAGAGTTTGCTGCAGGGGTTATTTGTAATGCTGGTACCTTAGGCATTTTGATTCCACCTTCAATTGTCATGGTTGTTTATGCTGCCGCGACGGATGTATCAGTAGGGCGCATGTTCTTAGGGGGCGTTATCCCTGGTTTATTAGCAGGGATCATGTTGATGATCGCCATTTACATTTACGCGCGTTATAAAAACATTCCTGCGCAACCTTTCGTTGGTTGGAGCGAAGTGTTCCGCTCTGCAAGAGATGCTGGTTGGGGATTATTACTGATTGTTATTATCCTTGGTGGTATTTATGGTGGTGTCTTTACGCCGACTGAAGCTGCTGCTGTTGCCGCTGTGTATGCCTTTATTATTTCAAACTTTGTTTATAAAGATATGGGGCCATTATCAGATAAGGAACCTGCAGAGAAAAAGGCCAAAGCTTATTGGTTTAAAGCGATGCATGTGTTCTGCCATGAAGATACGCGTAAGACATTATATGATGCGGGTAAGTTAACGATCATGTTGATGTTCATTGTTGCTAATGCGCTAATCCTTAAGCATGTATTAACTGAAGAACGTATTCCACAAATGATAACAGAGTCAATGTTGTCGGCTGGCTTAGGTCCAATAGAGTTTTTAATTGTCGTTAATCTATTATTATTGATTGGTGGGCAATTTATGGAACCGTCTGGTTTGCTGATTATTGTGGCACCTTTGGTATTTCCAATTGCGATTGCTTTAGGCATTGATCCTATTCACTTGGGTATTATGATGGTGGTGAATATGGAGATAGGGATGATCACGCCACCCGTTGGTTTAAATCTCTTTGTCACCGCGGGGGTCGCCAAACTCTCGATGATGAAAGTGGTCAAAGCGTCATTACCGTTAGTCGGGGTGATGTTCTTGTTCTTGATGATTGTGACTTATGTACCTGCGGTATCTACGTGGTTACCGAACATGATGATGGGACCTGAGGTGATTACTAAGTAGTTAATCTTCATATTATGAACTTATTGCTGGTGGACTAACCCGCCAGCAATTATTCAACTCATTTATTTTCTTTTTCCTTAGTACCTTAGTCCTTTAATTCTTTAATTCTTTAATTCTTTAATTCAACTATTCTTCTCTTTCTATATATTCCTTTCTCACTTATTCCATTAGCTCATTATGCTCTGCTTTAAAACTTTGTTTTTCGATACCGTGCTTTTGCATTTTATCGTATAAGGTTTTACGTGGGAGGTTAAGCGCTTGCATCGCATTTTTGATGCTGCCATTAGTTAAGCTTAAGGCTTGTTCTATTAAGGTCTTTTCAAAAGCATCAACTTGCTCAGATAAACTTAAACCTGCGTTAACATCGTTCTCTGCATCGTTCAGGTCAGAGAGCGAACCTAATAAAATAAAGCGTTCTGCGGCATTCCTTAATTCTCTCACATTACCAGGCCAATCATGGCTCAATAGTGCTTGTAATGAATGAGCGGGTAATGCCGGTGCGGCTTTGCCATATCGAGCAGCTGCGACTAATAAAAAATGGTGGAATAACTTAGGGATATCTTCTTTGCGATGACGTAAAGGTGGTAAATCTAGCGTGACCATATTTAACCTGTAATACAGGTCTTGTCTGAAATCCGGTGCTTCTTTTAAGTCGACTTTAGTGGCAGCAATAATTCTGATGTCTAAGTCAATGGCCTTGTTAGAACCAACTCGCTCTAAACTTCTTTCCTGTAATACTCTTAATAAACGTACTTGCGCTTGCATCGGCATCGATTCGATTTCATCAAGAAATAGGGTGCCTCCTTGAGCATATTCGAATTTCCCGATACGTTGCGAGTCAGCCCCTGTAAAAGCACCTTTTTCATGGCCGTATAACTCACTTTCAATGAGGTTCTCTGGTACAGCGCCACAGTTAACGGCGACAAAGTTGTTCGAACTACGTTGGCTTTGTTCATGTAAGGAGCGTGCAACTAACTCTTTACCCGTGCCTGTTTCTCCATACAGTAGTATGTCTGCATGGCTATCTGCAACGCGGCATACCATTTGTTTTAATGAAACAATACTCGGTGTGTTGCCGATAATTCTTGGGCCTAATGTTTCTTTACTTTGTAATGCTTTCTTTAGCTCTCTGTTCTCAAGCGTAAGCTTTCTTTTTTCAATCGCTTTACGCGTCACTTCTATCAACCTGTCTGACGAAAAGGGCTTTTCAATAAAATCATAAGCCCCATTTCTTATTGCTTCAACCGCCATTGAGATATCACCATGCCCGGTGATCAGAATAATAGGCAGGTCAGCATCTTGCTGTTGTAAGGTGTTTAACAACTGTTGCCCTGTGATACCAGGTAATCTAATATCAGAGATCACCACTAGGGGTAATGATTGTTTTGCGGCTATTAGCGCAGATTCTGCGTCTTCAAAGAATGCCGCATCAATATCAGATAATGCAAAGGTTTGTTCGTTTGATAAACGCATATCGTATTCATCATCAATAAAAAATACCAAGCTCATTATTACTCCCTGATCTTATTTCGATTCTAATTATTTGATTCATTGTCAAACATATTTCTTACACAAACCATGCTTAACGTGATGACTCGTCTTCTGATCTGTTGTTATCTTTAATAGTCTTTGATTCACTGAATACGTTGTTAATGACTAATGGTAAGGTAATCGTAAACTCAGCACCTGCTTCTGGCCTATTTTGCGCAGATAAAGACCCTTTCATATTACTGATAATTTGTTGTGAAATAGATAGACCTAAGCCCAGCCCTGTTTCTTTGGTGGTAAAGAAGGGTTCAAATAAATGCGGTAGATGTTCTTTATCGATACCTGTTCCTTTATCCAGTACTTTAATGATAGCCAATGGTCCTTTACTATCCTGCTTATTTTCTAGTTGAACGGCTAGTTTAATAATGATTTGTTTGTCGTCACTGTGTTGCATTGATTGCAGAGCGTTAGATAGCAGGTTAACAATAATTTGTTCTAATTGGATAGGTTCAGCTTTTACGTTAACAGGTGTGTCAGGTAATGCGATTGTTAAGTTAGCTTTGTTAGCTTTTAATTGTGGTTTAAGTAATTCATGCGCAGCGAAGATAACGGGTTGTAATGCGATGATTTGTAATTCGCCATTAGGCTTGCGTGCAAATGATTTAAGTTGTGAACTGATTTTTGCCATGCGTTCAGTTAATAACCCAATGCGAGTTAAGTTATTGCTAACATGTTCTAATTGGTTTCTTTCAAGAAATAATACTGCATTTTCTGCGTAAGTGCGTATCGCTGATAAAGGATTATTGAGTTCATGGCTGATACTGGCAGATAGTTGTCCTAATACAGCTAATTTAGCAGATTGAATTAATTCTTTCTGTGTAGAGCGAAGTGCCGCTTCTGCTTTGTGCCTTTCTTCTACTTCAGCTTGTAAGGCTGATGTTCTTTGCATCACGGTATATTCAAGTTCTCGTTTGGATTTTATTGCTAATAAAGCTTGCTCTTGAAATCTATTTCTTTTCTGTTTGATTAAAATAAAGGTTAAATAGAGTAGTAAGTAGAGCAATGTAATGAAGGTAAATAGAATTAAAATATCGATAATGATCGGGGCTATTGGTGCAAAGACTCTAACGTTCCAATTTTTGCTTTCAGCAACACTTAAGAGTGACAAATAATAATTTGAAAAAGGTTTTTTATTTACAGTTGTTAAGATGCTGGCATTTTGTTGTAGATCACCATTGATAGAAACAGACCCTATTGTTTTTTCTAGATATCGACGACTGTTTAATATTGTTTGTTTTTGGTTATCAGATAAGGGAGATAAACTCTTAAAAAGCCATTTTTCTTCAGAGGATATAAAGACAATATTATTCATATCAGAGACTAAAAAGTGCTGTTCTTTGCCTATCCAATCTTTTTCGATTAACGACAGATCCATCTTGACTACGACAACTCCAATCACTTCAGCGGCATACTTAACAGGGTATGAGAAATAATAACCTCTTCTACCCGATGTTGAGCCTAATGCAAAATATTGTCCTTGCTCACCGCGCATTGCATCGTGATAGTAAGGGCGGAATGCATAATTATCACCTACAAAAGAGGCTTCTTTTAACCAGTTACTCGCTGCGATGGTATTCGCTTTTGCATCTAATAAATAGGTATCAGATGCGCCGACTATATTATTGATTGATCTTAAATGGCGATTGGTTAAATCAAGTTGCGCGGTATTATGGGGAGACATTAACGCGTCGATTATTATACCTTGTCGAGACAGCAGCTGTGGAATGAACGCAAAGTGTCCTAATTGGCTCTCTAGATGGCGACTAAAACGATCAAGTTGTTGTTGATTACTGGTTTGTAATTGTTGAAAACTGTGCTGCCATAAGAGGTTAATACTTACAATCAAGGTTAAGCAATATATGAAGAGATAAACGGCTGTTATGTGTTTACTCAGTTTCGCCATGATTAACTGCATTGTGACTGTTCCTTATCCATTTTCTTATTCACTTCCTTATTTATTTTCTTATTCATTTAAGGTATAGCGAACTCTGTTTATTGAAACATGCCTATTATACTGAACCAATTTACCTTAACTTGAGTATTTAAGTTGTATGATTGCGCATGATTCTATGTTTAATACCTTCAGAATGAGCATTATACATTAAAGAAGTGACTGATAATAAAGCTGAAAATGACTAATTGTTACTATATATGCTATGTTATTAATACATTTTATTTTATGACATGACTTATGAAGCTACCTGAACTGATATTAGATAAAGCACTTTGCAAAGTCCGAACCATTACGACCTTTATTCATTTAGATTTTGATCAAAGCCAATGGCCTTCATTAATTAAAAATGCGAATGATTTTTGTCAATCGTTAGCAGATGATTTCAAAGAAAAGGGCTATACAGTCCAGTCTATTCGGATTGTGACCAATGCTTTTGCTGAATATATCGACACAACTAACTTACAAACAGCTCAACAAGATTTACGAACGTTAAATACGTTACTCAATAATAGCCAACAATCAGGTTTAAGACTTCGATTTGCTATTGGTGAAGCGACTACTGCACATCAACTCAGTCTCATTCCTGAATTAATTCAAGAATTCGGTGATTTATGCAATGTTTGTGTGAATATTCCAATAGATGAACACTTTCTATTGGATAATCAGTTAATTCAAAGTGCAACGAAAGCGGTTAATCGAATTAGTCAAATTACTCCACGTGGAGAAGGTAACTTTAATTTTACGGTTAATTTTAACTGTAAGCCGTTAATTCCTTATTTCCCTGCGAGCTATTCTGATAAAACCACTAATAATCATTTTGTCATAGGGTTGGAAACACCAGACTTATTAGTCGCCACATTAAAAGCATTTAATGAGCAAAATTCAATCTTAGATCATCAGCAAGCTTTTGATGGTTATTACCAATCTTTAACTCAACAAATACAACATCACGTTGATCAATTAAAAATAATTATTGAAGATCGCCGCCTTAACCAACACGTTAATACAGGTTTTAAAAAAGATTTTAAATTTGCAGGTATCGATAGCTCAGCGGCTCCCTCAAAAAATTGTGCGAGTATGACAGATGTCTATGAATTAATGGGTGTTGAGTACTTTGGTGCCTCAGGAACCGTTGAAGTTTCTTCATTATTAACACGGGTATTCAAATCAATAAAAAATATGCCGCTGGTGGGATTTTCAGGGTTAATGTTAGCATTAACTGAAGACAGAGGACTTGCAGCTGGTAGCCAACAAGCACATTTCGATATTCGTGCTTTATTAACCTATAGCTCAGTATGTGGAATCGGTTTAGATACTGTACCTATTCCCGGTGATACACCGATTGATAAAATTTCAGCTTTAATGCGTGATACAGGTACGATGGCATTTAGATTAAACAAACCATTAACGGTACGCGTATTTCCAATACCTGGTTTAAAAGCAGGCGATTCAACGTCATTTGAAAGTGACGACTTATGTAACTGTACTGTATTAGCAGTACCTTAAGGAAAAATATGTCGATAATAATTTATGGCGATAGCTTGTCAGGAAACTGTTATAAAATTAAATTGTTATGTTCATTATTACAAATTGAACATCAATGGATTGAAGTGAATATTTTAGAAGGAGAAACTCGCTCTAGTGAGTTTTTGGCAATGAACCCGAATGCTAAAATTCCACTGTTAGTGACAGAAGATAAACAGTTCATTGCTGAATCTAATGCTATTTTGTATTACCTCTCTCAGCAAACCTCATTTTTCCCCACTGATCTATTACAACAATCGATTTGTTTGCAATGGATGTTCTTTGAGCAATATAGCCACGAACCTTATATTGCTGTCGCTCGTTTCATCAATAAATACCTTGGTAGTCCAGCCGACAGACTGGCAGAATTAGAAAGTAAACAAGAAGGCGGGCTTAAAGCATTAGCAGTAATGGAAATTCAATTACAAAAAACAGCTTATTTATTAGGTGATACGATCAGTATTGCTGACCTTTGTTTATTTGCTTATACCCATGTCGCTTATGAAGGTGGATTTGATTTGAATAACTTCCCAGCTATTTTGACATGGATTTCCCGTGTTGAACAACAACCAAACTTTATTCATATTGGATAGATATTAAGCAAATTAATTAAAAATCAATCAGAATATGAAAGTTTGTTTGTTATGGCACTAATATATAACGTTATGTTATAAATTCATTGAGGACAGACGCACAGCTTAATGTTCTAATGCGCCTTATAGGGTGCTGAATCATTTAGTATAAAGACAATAAAATCAGTGATTTTAGATTATTTAATCATTTATTTTCATGTAGAATTCAGCTGTTCTCCTGATAGAAAACAATTTAATTAAATATTAGTGTTGTTGTGTTTATTACGATGTTGAATGTGAAGCTTAATGAGCTATCTTTTTAATAGCGAAAAACCTCATTTTAATGATCATCAAACCAATTTATGGCACTAACGTTAAATAATTTAGACATTATTTGAACATAACAAACTCATCACCAAGTATTTATGCCTCGGTATATTTAAGCGTACTTAGATGACCATTTAATGACACGTTAAACAATTAATATAGGAATAATATGAAAATTTTTTTTAAAAAAGCATTAATTGCATTAGTTGCAGTGAGTAGTTTATTAACTGTACCTGCATTTGCTCAACAAACCGTTAAAGTCGGCATGTCTGGTCGTTACTTTCCATTCACGTTTTCTAAAAGAGATGTGCTACAAGGTTTTGAAGTCGATGTTTGGAATGAAATAGCAAAGCGTTCTGATTACAAAGTTGAATATGTAACATCAAGTTTTTCTGGTTTATTTGGCATGTTAGAAGCGGGACACATTGATACGATTGCTAACCAAATTACAATCACTGAAGCGCGTACTGCTAAATATGCATTCTCAGTACCGTATGTTATTGATGGTGTCCAAATCACCGTTCGTAAAGGACGTGATGATATTCAAGGCCTTGACGATTTAAAAGGTAAAAAAGTCGCGGTAAACTTAGGCAGTAATTTTGAACAAGTGTTAAGAAAGCATGATGTGAATAATGAAATTAACATTGTTACTTATGATACAGGTATTGAGCAAGATGTTGCTTTAGGACGTGCAGATGCATTTATCATGGATCGCGTTTCATCTGTGCAATTAATCAAAGAAGCAGGTTTACCGTTACAACTGGCTGGCCACCCATTTGAAGAAATTCAAAATGCGATGCCATTCTTAAACAAACCATCTCAATTGGTTATTCGTGATCAAGTTAATACTGCATTAGCAGCAATGCGTGCCGATGGTAAATTAGCTGAAATTTCTAACAAGTGGTTTGATACTGACATCACTCAATAATATTAATCCTTAAAGAGTCATTTTTATGCAAAGTTCTTTTGATCTTCAATACATTATTGAATTAATGCCCATTTTATTTAAATATCTTGGGGTGACAATGGAAATGGCACTTTGGGGGTTCTTATTTGCATTAATACTCGCGCTTGGTTTAGCGTTAGTGCGAGTATTTAAAATTGCTTTTATACAACACCTTGCGTCACTTTATATTTCATTTTTTCGTGGTACACCGTTATTAGTACAATTATTTTTATTGTATTACGGATTCCCACAATTTATGCCTATTTTTATAGGAATGGATGCATTTACTGCCGCTATTATTGGCCTTTCATTACATTTCTCAGCGTATATGGCGGAAAGTATTCGAGCAGCGATTCTAGGAATAGATAAGTCTCAAATGGAAGCATGTTTAAGCTTAGGTATGACGCGTTTACAAGCAATGAAGCGTGTTATTTTACCGCAAGCATCTCGTGTGGCAACGCCATCATTGATGAATTATTTTATCGATATGATTAAAAGTACTTCACTAGCCTTTACATTGGGTGTTGCTGAAATCATGGCAAAAGCGCAAATGGAAGCGGCTTCTAGCTTTAAATTCTTTGAAAGCTTCCTCGCTGTTGCAGTTATTTATTGGGTGGTTGTTATTTTCTTTACTCGCATTCAACACCTTTTAGAAAAAAGATTGAATAAGGCATATTAATCATGATCAAAGTATCCAATTTAAGTAAGAAATTTGGTGATTTAGCTGTACTGAAAGATATTAGTTTTGAAGTCGCTAAAGGTGAAATTGTTGTGATTATTGGCCCATCTGGCACAGGTAAGTCAACGTTATTACGTTGTTTAAATTACCTTGAGACGCCTACAACAGGTCAAATTCATATTGGTAATGCGACGATTGATGCAGTGTCACATAAAGTAAAAGAAGTGACGGCATTACGTCAGCAAAGTAGTTTTGTTTTTCAGAATTACTCTTTATTTGCTAATAAAACCGCCTTACAAAATGTAGCAGAAAGTCTCATTACAGTATGGAAAATACCAACACAAGAAGCGTTAGCAACAGCAAAAGCTATTTTGATCAAAGTGGGGTTAAAAGATAAACTTGATGTTTACCCTTCGCAACTTTCTGGTGGTCAACAACAACGCGTTGGTATTGCTAGAGCAATGGCAGCTAAAGGTGAGGTAATTTTATTTGATGAGCCCACTTCTGCATTAGATCCTGAATGGGTCGATGAAGTGTTAGCGGTAATGAAACAACTTGCTATTGAAAAGCAAACAATGATTGTTGTTACTCATGAAATGCAATTTGCTAAAGAAGTCGCTGACCGAGTGATCTTCATGGAAGATGGTTTCATCGTTGAACAAGGTTCTCCAAAAGAAGTGTTTGATAACCCTAAACACGAACGAACTAAAGCGTTTGTAAAAAGGGCGCTTAAACAGCATTAATATGAACATCACTCATTAATCTATAAAGCTATCTTATTCTGAGATAGCTTATTTAATCTATTTACATTCTATTTTTTATTATTTTAATTATTATTTTAATTATTATTCTATTTATTAATTTACTCACCATATAAAGGTTTTCTTATGTTTATTTTTCGTGCATTCATTTATTTAATTGCTCTGGCTGGCGTTGCTTACTTAATCGGTTTAGAAGGATATGATTTAAAAACGCTTGCTCATTACGACGAGAATACCTTAACCGAACACATGCAAGATATTTTAACACTTTCGAGTAGTCTGCTATTTTTATACGCAGCTCGCCTTGACGATAAATTAAAAGTAGCGAGTACTTTACTTGCTGCTTTATTAGCCATGATGTTTGTAAGGGAGTCTGATTCTCTATTAGACCAAAACGTATATGATGGTGCCTGGGAAACATTGGTTCTCTGTATCGGTATTGTCTTAGCTTTTTTCTTACGAGGTAAATTTTCAACGATTTATTCCTCTTTGAAAGCTTATTCTGAAACAGCTTGTTATGGCACTTTTTTAGCAGGTTTAGTGGTACTGCTTGCTTTTTCAAGAGTGATGGGAAGAGGAACTTTTTGGACATCTGTCATGGGTGAAAATTATATGCGCATTGTGAAAAATATAGTTGAAGAGGGGACAGAAACGTTAGGCTACACTTTAATTTTTATCTCCGCTATTGAGTTAGTCTTAATTTGTCGAAAGCGTCGACATACGTTAACTAACGTTTAATGAACTTATTTTTGACACTGAAGTTATTGTAAATAAACACACAATAAAGATTAAGCTTTGTTAACACTCCGCTTAATCTTTTATTGTCTAATAAATTACTTTATAAAAAATCACCCAATAACAATTTTTTATATTAATTGAACACGCTAAAAACTACTATAATCAGTCTGATTTTTATATAATAAGCCCCGTTATAAGTTTACAAAATCCCCCCAATTTTAAAGGAACTAAAATGCAAACATTAAACTCAATCGATTATGGCCCATTAGCAGGTTTAATAGGTGTTTGGTCGGGTAATAAAGGAAAAGATCTTTCTCCTGAAGCCGATGGTACAACTGAACTTAATGAGTATTATGAAACGATTGTTTTTACAGAAGCTGGTGAAACATCTAATGCTGAAGAAGAAGTATTGAGTGCAGTACAGTACACTCAAAAAGTGCAAAGAATCAGTAGCGACAAAGTCATACATCAAGAAGTAGGGTATTGGCTTTGGGAGCAAGGTACAGACAATGTAATTCATTCACTTACTATTCCACGTGGATTATGTGTATTAGCTGGCGGTAAGGTAGTGACAAAAAATGCAACAGTATTTGATGTTGAAGCCAGTTTCGATAGCGAGCAGTGGCCAATAACTCAGTCGGTTTTTCTTCAAAAGAAAGCAATGACAAAAACATTTAAACAAAAAATGACGTTATCTGGCGATAAGTTACAGTATTCACAACATATGTTATTAGAGATTTATGGTAATAGCTTTGATCATAACGATAACAGTAGCTTAAGACGTCAACCATAAAAATAAATTCGCTATAAGCGATAGAGTTCAATGTAAAGGTTCATCATAATTGTTGTTGGTCACGAATCATTTTTCTAATTCCTTATAGGTATTTTTAAAATATAGTCGAAATACTTTACGAACCTTAAATTACCTCTAATTATATATTTAAAAATACTAGTACTTACAGTTAGTTACAAAGTTGGTCTAAGAATTGCTAATGTAGTTATAAATAATGAATTTTGAATTAGAGGTATAAATGAAAAAAACACGTATCGTAGTTGCATTATTAGTCGGACTTTATTCTCAATACAGTTTAGCAGGTCCAATTGAAACACTAAGTGAATACAACCTTATTGTTTTAAATGATCTTTCATCAACAAGTGAAGTTGAAGGTAAAACATTGATAGGTGGTGATTTATCAGGAACTTCAAATTATGGCATTCGTTTACAACAAAATGATCCAACAAATGGTGATGCGTTAGTTATTGCTGGGGACTTAGTTTCAGGTTCTACCGTTAACGCTAATGGTCAAAGTGTTGTTATTGCAGGTAATAATAATGGTCAAGTTAATGCTAGCTCAGTATCAAGTGATGCTTCTGAATATGATTTTAATTTAATAAAATCAGAATTTGTTAACTTTTCAGGTTATTTATCTGAATTAGCAGTTAATTCTATATTAACAACGTCTACAAATGGTCAACCTGGACCTGCTTCATTTGAAGTTGGTTCTGATATTGATACTGATGTTGCTGTTTTTAATATTACAGCTGAAGATTTCTTCAGTAATAGTTCAATTCAACAATATGATGTTGACTTAAATGGTCAATCACCTTCAGCGATTGTTATTAACGTTTCAGGTGAAGTTATTGATGATAGTAATTTCAACGGTAATGGAGTGGGTAACATTGTTACTGATGCATTTCGTGAAAATATCATTTGGAACTTTTTTGAAGCAACAGATATCGATCTTATTAAACAATTGAATGGTAGTTTATTAGCACCTTTTGCTGATTTAAGTAATGCAACACCAATTGAAGGTTCTGTTGTAGTTAATAATTTTGATCAAGGCGGTGAAGTTCATGATGCACTTTTCGCAGGAACAATTAATTACGATGCAGCAGATGACTCTCAAGATTCAGTTGTTGATGTGCCAGCACCTTCATCGATGATTATTTTTGCTTCTGCTTTAATAGGTTTAGGTCTATGGAGACGTAAAACTGTTACAGTAAAATAAATTGTTATTTATTTTTTTATGTAATGAAGTGCGTTAATAGAAGGTTACCAAGAGGTAACCTTTTTTGTATCTATTCCAATATAAGTATTATTTGATTTATAACTTTTAATTGAAGTTAGATTATAAAAAGAGAGGTTATTAGCTTTAATTTCTCTAAGCATTAAATTATACCAATCATACTAATTAACTGATCTATTTTACTACATAAGATAATACCAAAAGAATTAATAAGGTGATCATTCTTGCTGGTTAAAATCATCCCTAACTGCGTTGTGAGTTTTGAAGTGAGTACAACTATCTCCTACAACTCACGCCTTATTAGTATTAATTTTTCCTGCGCAATATCTGATCACTTATTTAATTCCATTGGTATAACTTATTTCTTCATTGTAAATTTCGTAAAGAGAATAACCATTAAAGTATTAACATCTTTTAGTTAATTCACCGATAGTCGATTAACGCGTTTAATCTTCTAAAGGCTCAATTTACGCATTGAATTCAACTGTTTTTCCAGCGCAAAATTTAGATAACATATTTAATGTAATCGGTATTACTCGATAGCCTTGAATATGAGCAATAAAAAAGCCGCTAAGTAGGAAACTACTAGCGGCTTTTTATTTTTACTGAACAAATAGTCAGTCTTTAAAGTGTTAATGTCGACTGATTATTAAGTCAGGTAACTTACTTACTATGACGTTCTTTTAGCTTTGCAGCGACGTCTGAAAGTGCAAGACCTTCGTTCTGTAATAAAACAGTTAAGTGATATATTAAATCAGCACTTTCATTGGTTAACTCATCCATATCTTTTGCCATTGCAGCTAAAGCGACTTCAACACCTTCTTCACCTACTTTTTGAGCAATACGTTTAGTACCACGAGCATATAAACTTGCAGTATAACTACTCTTAGGATCCGCACCTTTACGGCTTTTAACTATTTGTTCTAGGTCTGCAATGAAACTCAAAGCAGGATCTTGTGCGCCCTCGAAGCAAGTTTCGTGACCTAAATGACAAGTTGGACCGATAGGATCAACAATGGCCAATAACGTATCGTTATCGCAATCACTAGTGATTTGAACAACATTTAAAAAATGACCTGACTGCTCACCTTTACACCATAAACGCTGTTTAGTACGACTAAAGAAAGTCATTTTACCAGATGTTAATGTTGCAGCTAATGACTCTTCATTAACATAACCTAACATTAACACTTTCCCTGAAGTACGGTTTTGCACAACTACTGGCATTAAATTATCTACTTTTGCCCAATCTAATGATTGTATTTGTTCTTGTTTCATTAAACTCGTCGTTACTAAATTCATAGTCGGATCTCTACCTTTTCTGTTTTAAGGTAAGATTTTAACTCACCAATATTAATTATTTGTTTGTGGAATACACTTGCAGCTAATGCACCGTCAACGTCAGCTTGATTAAAAACATCAGCGAAATGGCTCATTTCACCAGCGCCTCCTGAAGCGATTAATGGAATATTACAAATTGCACGAGCTTGGCTTAATTGTGCTATATCATACCCACAACGAACGCCATCTTGGTTCATTACATTCAAAACAACTTCACCAGCACCGCGTGATTGAACTTCTTTTATCCAATCAAAGGTATTCCATTTAGTGGTTACCGTCGCTTTTTCATTACCGGTGAATTGTTTTACTTGGTGTTGACCCGTTTCTTCATCGAAGTATGAATCAATACCAATAACAATACATTGTGTACCAAATTTTTCTGCTAAGCGATTAATTAAACTTGGATCAGCCAGAGCAGGGCTGTTGATTGACACTTTATCGGCACCAAATTCAAGAATACGTTTGGCATCTTCTTCGGTTTTTATTCCACCTGCAACACAAAATGGAATATCAATAACTTCAGCTACACGACTCACCCAACTTTTATCAACTACGCGATCATCTGAACTGGCAGTAATATCGTAAAATACTAACTCGTCTGCGCCTTCTTCAGCATAACGTTTAGCAAGCGGCACAATATCACCTACGATTTCATGATTGCGAAATTGTACACCTTTTACAACTTGCCCATCTTTTACATCTAAACAAGGGATAATACGTTTTGCTAACATAAAGCCTCGCTATCTTGTGAACTTGTATTTTTAAACATTTCGTAGGCCTTAAAGTTATTTACTGATGCTTTTATAAAATAAGCATAAGTGACTGTAAAGATTATTAATTAATTATAAGCACATTATATATTTAATACGGACCAGTTTGTAGGCTTTAATCTTATAAAAAATAATTTTTTAATCACTCTATATAAAGATTTTAATTAATGATAAATCAACTTAGATAAGCTTTGGTTGGACTTAACCTCGTATTTTTAGTGTTTTAACCTGACTATTATGTAGATATCTAACCTTTAGCAATGAAATGATAGGAATAAAATTATTTATTGATATTCATTTCTATTTACAGATCTAAAAGCAGTTTAAGAACGTATTTATACCTGTACCAATAACCGTCATGGAGAGATATAGAATGTTAATGAATATGTTGGGGTTTAATTTAGCGTGGTTTGGGCTTATTTATTGGGGAAACGCTTTTATCCCTGTTGCTATTTCAATGATCGCTTTTCATCTGATTAAATTATCTCACATAAAAAATGAAGCTCGATTAGTGTTATTGATAACGGTCATCGGAAGTTCAATTGATTCGTTATTACATTTCTTTATGTTTTTTATGTTCCCGGATTCTACATTTATGCCTTTTTGGTTAGTTATCCTATGGGCTTGTTTTGCTTGTACCGTTTGCCACAGTTTAACATTTTTAAGTTCATCCAAGGTGTTACAAATAACAATTGGCGCGATATTCGCTCCTTTAAGCTATATCGCAGGAGAAAGGTTAGAGGCTGTTAGTTTTGGTTATCCATTACTGACGACTTATTTGATTCTTGCTGCCATTTGGGGTGGGTTGTTCATCTTATTTTTCTTTTTAAAGTCAGTAATGACGAAGACAAGGTTAGTGCATGCATAAGTTTATTAAGTATCCAATATATTGGGATCTATCTTCATTAAAAGATTCACTGGTATTGATGACAAAAATCATCCTGCTAGCGCTGCTTTTTACAGTGTTTCTTAAAAACAGTGCATTTGCAGATGAGATGGTCGAATCAGGAAAATGGGGGAATACATTAGATGAAGTTGAGAAAGAACAACCTGTAAAACAAATAGGTAAAGCGGTATTTTCAGTTTTTATTTGGGATGTATATGAAAGTGAGTTGTCAACGTCTTCTGGGCAGTACCCTGAAATATCAAAGAATGGCACATTAATTTATAAAATTAATTATTTAAGAAGCATTTCGTCGAAAGAGTTAATACAACGTACGATAGAGCAGTGGCAACATCTTGGTATTAAAGAAGATGTTTATAATGCTTTCACTCCCAAACTTAAGCAAATTTGGCCTGATGTAAAATCAGGCGATAACTTAACGCTTGTTGTTGAACAAAACAGAAGTGCCTTTTATTTTAATGATCAATTTGCGGGCAGTATCGACGACGCGGATTTTGCGCCTTTGTTTTTAGATATCTGGTTATCAGAAAACACTAGTGAGCCTAAATTAAGAACAACATTATTAGGCAATTAATAACATACATACTGATACCAATCTAAGTAATTATCTAATCATTTATTTATTCAGATTGGTATGATATTGACACATCGTAGGGAATCATCATGATTAAATATAAATACACATCTTTAACAGTCGCCGCATGTTTATTGATATCTAGCTGTTCAGCAAACTTAACTGATTATCAACCACAGGCTAATAATTTTGATATTAAAGAATATTTTAATGGCCCTGTAACCGCGTGGGGAACTATTCAAGATAGTAACAATAAAGTGACAAGACGATTCTGTGTTGAACTTGACGGAAAGTGGGATGGCAATAATGGAGTATTGGCTGAAAAATTTTATTTTAATGACGGTGAAATAAGCTATCGAAATTGGAATCTTGTTAAACAAGAGGATGGAAGTTATAGAGGAACAGCTGAAGATGTTATTGGAACTGCTATTGGTAAGCACCAAGGTTTTTCATTTCAATTTAACTATACATTAAGACTTCTTGTCGACGGCACAACTTATGATGTGAGTATGGATGATTGGATGTATCAAATTGATCAATATCGAGTAATGAATAAAACCGCTATTTCTAAATTTGGATTTAACGTTGCTAACGTTACTTTGTTTTTCGATAAAGAATCGCCTGTTAAAACATGTGTATCCAATATTTAAGTGAATAGCTTTAAGAATACCCGAAGATGAAACAGTTGAAACTGAATTAAAGTCTGCTCGAGCTATTTGAACTTTATTACTCAATGCGACGTATATAACAATGTATATAACGATGACCATACACATACATCACAAACTGAGTATGTATGGTAGACCCTATATAAAAGAAGCGATACCAAGAACAGATATAAAAATAAAGCTGACACTCGACGTAACAAAAAATAAGAGGGGCCATAATGACCAACAAAACTAATAATCTTCCCATATTCCCACTAGATATCTTTTTATTACCAGGTGGTATTACACGCTTAAGGATTTTTGAAGCTAAGTATTTAAAAATGGTTGGTTTATCTTCTACGTTGGGCGGTTTTATTATTTCATCTAATAAAAAAAATCATGGTGATTCATCACGTTGGGGTAGTTGGGTTGAAATAGTTAATTTTGATAACGGCGAAGATGGTGTTTTAGAAATTGATGTTAAATGTAAATCACTAGTTCATTTGTCTATTACTGAATCAGATATAGATAATTTACAGTTTGCAGATGTAAATGAAATAAGCCATTGGTCTGAGAAAAACTCAACTTCAGATCTGATTTTATTATCAGAGTCATTATTATCTGTATTTGAAAATAATGTACTATTAAATAATTTATATCCGAATAAGTTAACAAGTAATCCATATTGGGTCGTATCTAGATGGTTAGAGTTGTTACCAATTCCTTTTGATGTGAAAAATGACTTTGTATTTAATTCTTCTTATATAGAAGCTAAAAAACTTGTTAAGTCAATTATTTCTAAAGAAATATAAAATTATTAAATTATTTTAATAATTATCTATCCATAAGTGATCTCATCAGATTTTGTTTGCGTATTAGTATCCAGAGTCCAAATTTGGGAATAAATTATGGTAGTTATACAAACTGAATTGCCAACACGAGTTAGTCATGCTAAATCTAACAACATGACAGATAAAATAGACCACACTCAACTTAGTGCATGGCTTAAAGAAGTTGCAGATGCAAGATGTAAAATTGCATTCACTCACTTATTTAAGTTCTTTGCCCCAAAAATACAACGTATCGCACGTAGTAAATTTCCCAATGAAGCGCAATCTCATGAGGTCGTTCAAGAGACCATGAGTAACGTATGGCGTAAAGCTCATTTGTTTGATTCAGACAAAGGTGCAGCGACAACATGGGTTTATACCGTAATGCGTAACGTTACCTTTGACATACTACGTAAAATTAAAAGTAATAAAGAAGATAATTTAAGTGATGATATTTGGCCAATTGCAGAGAATGCAGTGTCTGAAGAACAGCCTTATGAAGATCATCTTGAAAATAAACAATTATTACGCGTTATTGATGCGTTACCAGAAACTCAACAAGAAGTTGTAAAAGGCTTTTATCTGATGGAAATGTCACAGGAACAATTGGCTAACCATCTTAATTTACCACTAGGCACAATTAAATCTAGATTACGTTTGGCGTTAGCTAAATTGAAAGTGCACTTAGGAGAAGATAATGATTAAACATCATCCTAAATTTGAGTTAATTGAAGCGTTTGTTAATGGTGATTTACCAGCTTCATTATCTATAGCAATTACAATTCACGCTGAGATGTGCCCACTTTGCCAACAAAAAATTGCACAATTAACAGAACAAGTTGCAGAACAAAGTTTCGAAGAAGATGCGGTTAGTTTAGATGATTTAGTTGACTTTAACTACTCAGAAGCGACTGTCGATGATGGCTTAGATGATGCATTTTTTGACTCAATGATAAGTAATATTACATTCTCTGAAGCGTTAGACGAAGTGGCAAAACCCGTTGATAGAAGCATCACATTTAAAGACAAAACTTATGTACTACCAACTGTTTTAAATAATGTAGGTTTTGGTAAAACGGCAAATGTAGGTAAATTGTCTCGTTCTCGTTTACAGTTGAATGAAGATGAAATTCATTCGAATTTGCTTCACATCAATGCTGGAGGTGGCGTTCCGGCGCACACTCATAAAGGTTTTGAGTTAACGGTGTTATTAGACGGGTCATTTAAAGATCATAAAGGTGAATATCACAAGGGCGATTTCATCATGCTTGATGGCACTTTCACTCACACGCCAATGTCTGAAAAAGGCTGCTTATGCTACACAGTTGCTAATGATGCACTACACTTTACTCAAGGAATTAATAAACTATTAAATCCTATTGGTAATTTTATTTATTAATTGATTAAACGTTTATCTATTGATCGGCAGCTGTTTATTTATTCAAGGGAGCGAATAATGATTTATTCGGTAAAAAAAGAAGATATTAAAATTGGTATTAGTGCTTGTTTAATTGGACAAAAAGTCAGATTTGATTCAAGCAATAAACCTTCTAGATTCTGTATAGATGAATTAGGTGAACATGTTGAGTACGAATCTTTTTGCCCTGAAGTTGCGATAGGTTTACCAATACCCCGTCCAACTATACGCTTAATAAAAAAAGATGACTTAATTACTGTTGCAAGACCTGATGGAAGTGGTGATGTAACAGAAGCCTTACATGCTTATGGTAAAAAAGTAGCAGCAATGACTAAACATTTAAGTGGTTATGTTTTTTGTGCTAAAAGTCCAAGTTGCGGTATGGAACGGGTTAAGGTTTATTCACCTGAGGGTAATTCTTTAACATCAGAAGGAATAGGCGCTTTTGCTAAAGAAATAATGGAAGCTAACCCTTTGTTGCCATGTGAAGAAAATGGACGTCTAAATGATATGCATATTCGTGAAAATTTTGTAGCGCGTATTTATGCTTACAAACATTGGCAAAATATAAGTGAAACTGGTTTAACAAAACATAAACTAACTACCTTTCATAGTCATTATAAATACACGGTAATGAGCCATAATTTAGTTGCTTACAAAAAGTTAGGGCAGTTATTAGCAGATGTTGATTTACCATTAGCAGAAAAAGCATCGCAGTATATTTCTGGTTTAATGGAGGCACTTAAAATTCCGGCTACACGTAAAAACCATGTTAATACGTTAACCCATATTCAAGGGTACTTTTCTAAACATTTGGTTGCAGCTCAGCGTAAAGAGTTGTGTGAGCAAATTGATGGTTATCGTCTTGGGCTATTGCCTTTAATTGCCCCATTGACCTTAATAAATCATTATTTGATGCAGTATCCAAAAGACTACTTAAAAGGACAATCTTACTTATCGCCTTATCCTGATGAGTTAAGACTGAGATATGCTTATTAATACTGATAATTAATACTTAATTTGCAAACGCGACTTAATATTGAGTCGCGTTTGTTTAATAAAAAGCGAAAGGAAATATTTTAACCTTATGACACAATTACTTTGGTTTCGTAATGATTTAAGAACAAACGATAATCCTGCCTTACAATTTTTTATCAATCAATCTACCTCAGAAAAACCGGCTAAAGCTATATTCTTTATATCAGAACCTCAATGGATAGATCATGATTGGTCTGCTATAAAAATAGATTTTGTCAAACGCCATGCTCAAGCTTTGGTCGATGAATTAGCAGCATTAAATATTGAGTTCTCTATTGTCGAGGTCGATGATTTCACCGCGCAAATTGACTATCTAAAATCATATTGTGAACAACATGATATAAGTAGCGTAATAGCAAATAGCGAGCTTGAATATAACGAAGTCCAACGTGATCGTACGTGTCTAGAACAGGGTATTCCTTTAACATTGTTTGAAGCTGATGTGATTGTACCGAAAGGTAAGATAGTTAATCAGTCAGGCAAAATGTATAAGGTATTTACACCTTTTAAGAAAGCTTGGTTAACTTATATTCGTGAATTTGGCTTTAATTATCTGGGTAATATAGAACCAATTAATACCACTACTTCAGATGAGTCAAAGAAAACAACTCAATCAGACTCACTTTCGAGTAAATGGCCTTTAGTTAATGTAGTGATGGATAAAGCAATACCACAATTTTATCGAGATAAAGTCACTCATTATAAAACGGTACGTGATATTCCTTCGATTAAAGGCACCAGTGGCTTTTCTCCTTATCTCGCCGCGGGTGTATTAAGTCCAGGTTATATTTTCAATACGTTACTTAATAAATTTCCCGACATTTTAATCTCTAGTGATAGTGAAGAGTTTTGTTGGTTAAATGAAATTATATGGCGTGAATTTTATCGCCATTTAATGTTCGACCAACCTCGATTATGTAAACATCAATGCTTTAATGAAAAGTATCATCAAGCGATGTGGCCTTATGATGAAAAGCTTTTTACTGCATGGTGTGAAGGCAAGACAGGGTATCCATTAGTAGATGCTGCAATGAGACAACTTAACCTAACTGGATGGATGCATAATCGATTACGTATGGTCGTTGCTAGCTTTTTAACAAAGCATCTTTTAATAGATTGGCGCTTAGGTGAGAAGTATTTTATGCAGCATTTAATTGATGGTGATTTAGCCTCAAATAATGGTGGTTGGCAGTGGGCTTCAAGTACCGGTTGTGATGCTCAACCTTACTTTAGAATCTTTAATCCCATTACCCAGAGCGAAAGATTTGATCCTAAAGGGACTTTTATCCGTAAATATATACCGGAGCTAAGTAAAATATCTGACAAACAAATTCACTTTCCACATAAATATATTAAGCAACAACACTTATCTGTTTATTGGCCTGCGATTGTTGATCACAAAGAAGCCAGATTAAATGCTTTAGCTTTTTATAAATAGGCGTTTGACACTAAAATATTAATTAAGTCCGTTGTTAATGATTATATCGATAGTGTCACTTTTAGTTTCTCACTGTATATGGCAGGCAATATGAATAATGAATCTTTACATGATAAGTCACCTGATTGGTTAAATGAGTTTAATTCGGTATATCAAAAACTCAACATTAATAATTTAGACTTACTAGACTCCATTTATCATCAGGAAGTGACTTTTATTGATCCTATTCATGAAATAAATGGGCTAGCTGACCTGCAACAATACTTTCAAGGTTTGTACCAGAACCTTAATAGTTGTCAGTTTATTATCAGTAATGTTATTGCTCAACCAGATCAAGCGGCCATATATTGGGAGATGATTTATCAGCACCCTAAACTTAATAAAGGTAATGAAGTTTCTGTGTTTGGCAGCTCTCATTTACGCTCTAAAGACGGAAAGGTGATTTATCATCGTGATTTTTTAGATTTAGGCTCTATGCTATATGAGCAACTACCTGTCTTAGGGAAAGTGATTCGTTTAGTTAAAAGTAAGGCGGCTAAATAATGTCTAATAAAACTATTTTAATTACAGGGGCAACGTCTGGTATTGGTTATTCTTTGTTTGAACAGTATAGCGAACAGGGAGAACAAGTCATTGCTTGTGGAAGAAATCAACAACAGCTCTCTTCGATGGGTGATGTCGCTTTTAAAACCTGTTGCTTTGATATTACAGACCAACAAGCCATTGAAGAAGCCTCAAGAACTATAGAATCATTAGATGTGTTAATTTTAAATGCAGGTAACTGCCGGTATATTGATGATGCCAAACATTTTGATGGTGAGCTATTTGCTGATGTTATTCAAACTAATTTAATTTCACTAGGGTGGTTGTTGCAATATCTTTTACCTAAAGTAAAAAAGGGAGGACAAGTCGTGTTTGTTAGTTCAAGCGCAACATTGTTACCTTTTCAAAGAAGTGAAGCCTACGGGGCCTCTAAAGCTGGTGTCGATTATTTAGCAAAAAGTTTAAAATTAGATTTAATAAAAGAAGAAATTGATGTCACATTAATCCATCCTGGATTCATCAAAACACCTCTTACAGACAAAAATGATTTCTCAATGCCATTCTTACTGTCTAGTGATGAAGCTGCTTCTCGTATTATAACGGCCATTGAAAAACGAAAATCATACGCACACTTTCCCAAACGTTTAACCTTACTACTAAAAGCTATCTCATTATTGCCTGATTTTGTTTGGCAGAAAATTATCGTAAAGGATTAACTTTCATGAAAAATATCGCAATTATTGGTTCGGGCATCTCTGGTCTTACATCTGCTTATTTATTATCTAAAAAACATAATGTTACCGTATTCGAAAAGAATAATTATATTGGAGGGCATACTGCCACTGTCGATATAGAAAAAGATGGAATACCTTACGCAATTGATACCGGTTTTATTGTCTTCAATGATAAAACATACCCTAATTACTTAGCATTACTCGATGAAATCGGCATTGGTAAAAAAGCGACTGAGATGAGTTTTTCAGTCCACAATTGCCACACTGGTTTGGAATATAATGGGCATAACCTAAATACATTGTTCGCACAAAGAAGAAACTTACTTAATCCTAAATTTTGGTTATTGGTCAAAGAAATTTTACGATTCAATAAATTGTGTAAAAGTATTTTTGAAGCTAACGTTTATTTACCTGGATTAACGCTAGGTGAGTTTTTAACTGAGCATAAATTCAGTGATTTCTTTGCTGAACATTATATTTTACCAATGGGCGCTGCTATTTGGTCTAGTTCATTAGAGCAGATGGAAGAGTTTGAATTTAGATTTTTTGTTCAATTTTTCCATCATCATGGATTATTGAATATTGCTGATAGGCCTCAATGGTATGTTATCCCAAATGGTTCAAGAAGTTACTTAGCACCATTATGTGAACCCTTTAAAAATAATATTCATCTTAATGCTAATATTTTGGGTATCACGCGAAATGATAATAAAGTCCACATTCATTTTGATAATCCCGATGATAAACAAACATTTGATGAAGTGGTTATTGCCTGTCATTCTGATCAAGCGTTGGCGCTATTAAGTGATGCTACGGAAGATGAAGAGGCGTTGCTTTCAGATATGCCTTATAGTGAGAACTCTGTGATTCTGCATACTGATGTTAGTTTATTGCCAGACAGAGAAACCGCTTGGGCAAGTTGGAATTATCAATTGAGTCAAGATCGCTCTAAACCTGCCAGTGTTACCTACAATATGAATATTCTACAGGGGTTTTATAGCGACCATACTTTTTGCGTTACATTGAATCAGAAGCAAGATATTGATCCAGATAAAATATTGAAAGAATATAATTATCATCATCCAATTTTCTCTTCAGCATCTATCAGAGCACAACAACAACGAGATCTTATTTGCGGAAAACAGCATACACATTTTGCCGGTGCATATTGGCATAGTGGTTTTCATGAGGACGGAGTAAGAAGTGCTGTTGAAGTAGCGCAGCGATTCGATTGTTTTCTTGATGCATTTGCGAGTAAATAGCTGTCATGCCTTCTGTTAAATCAACCACTACAGTATTTGGTCAAAGTAATATTTACGTGGGTAACGTTGTCCATAAACGGTTTTTGCCTAAAACTCATCGCTTTAACACGACTTTATTTATGTTGGCGTTAGATGTTGATGAGGTTGAACAGGCAGATAAGGGACAAGGGGTGTTCGGTTTTTCTTGGTATCACCCATTGCGTTTTGTTGAGAAAGATTACCTAAGAAGTGAACCTAACTCATTATCACAGCGTATAAAAGATAAAGTTAATCTGCTGAATGGTTTTCCTGATATTGAAAGAATATTGATGTTAGTTCAGGTCAGGTGTTTTGGCATTTATTTCAGCCCAGCTAACTTTTATTTTTGTTATGACAAAGATAACAATTGTACGCAAATGTTAGCAGAAGTAAGCAATACACCTTGGAATGAACGTCATTATTATTTAGTCGATTTATTAGAACAAGATAAACCTAAAACAAGTAAGAAGGTTTTTCAGGTATCACCTTTTATGGATCTTGATATGAGCTACATCTGGCATATCAAGGCACCTGAGGTGAATAGCGATAAATTATTAGTGAAAATAGAAAACAAGCGAACTAATGAAGAAGATGGCGAGATTACTAAGCTATTTGAAGCCAGTTTAATCTTAAAGAAAAAAGCATTCAGTAAACGAAATTTATTTCATATTTGGGCTCAAATTCCAATTATGACAGGAAAGATAGTTATCGGTATTTATTGGCAAGCATTAAAGCTATTTATTAAAAAAATACCTTTTATCGGCTATCAAAAAATTAATTAAAGCTTTATAAAGTTTACATTCTAGGAGAATTCAATGGAAGAAATACAAAATGTTACAGCAGTAGAAACAACAACTTGGTTTGACAAACGCTGTCGTTCATTAGTCCATTCTGTATTTTTAAAACTGAGTTATGGCCAGTTAGAGGTTGTTGAAGGTTCTGAGCATCTTTTTTTTCCAGAAAATACATTACAAGATGCAGATGATAGTACGCTCAAGGCAAAAATACATATCCATGATATGAGCCTATATCGTGATTTTGTTAAAGGGGGAAGCATTGGTGTCGCAGAAGCATTCATTGCAGGAAAGTGGAGTAGCCCTAACTTAACACATGTGATCCGAATTTTTGCTAAAGCACAGCAGCAAACGGATAAATTAGATTCAAATAGATCATTACTTAATAAAATTAAGAATGCAATTAGTCACTGGCAGAACCGTAATACACAATCGGGTTCAAAGCGTAATATACTGGCGCATTATGATCTCGGTAATGAACTTTACACTCGATTTCTTGATCCTCAAATGATGTATTCTTCGGCTATCTATCCTTCTGAAACAACGTCGTTAGAATACGCACAGTTATATAAACTTAAAACTATTTGCGACAGATTAGCATTAACAAAAGACGACCACTTATTAGAAATAGGAACAGGTTGGGGTGGCTTAGCTATTTATGCGGCTCAGCATTATGGCTGTAAAGTCACAACCACAACTATCTCTGATGCACAATTCGATTATGCTCAACAACAAGTTAAAGCGTTAAAATTAGAAGAAAATATTACTTTATTGAAAAAAGACTATCGAGATTTAACTGGGACTTTTGACAAAGTCGTCTCAATTGAAATGATTGAAGCCGTTGGGTATGAATTTTTACCAAGCTTTTTTGAACAATGTAATGCACGTTTAAAAGACGGTGGTAAGTTACTTATCCAGTCTATTACTATCGCAGACCAACGCTTTAATCACTATAAAAATAATGTTGATTTTATACAGCGTTATATATTTCCTGGTGGTTTTTTACCGTCGGTAAATATTCTGTCTCAACAGTTAACAACAAGTAGTGACTTAGTGATAGAAGGTTTGCACGATATCGGTTTAGACTACGCTAAGACTTTAGCCGATTGGCGCACTAACTTCCTTGCTTCTTGGAGTGAGTTAACACAACATGGTTACGATGAAGAGTTTAAACGACTTTGGTTATATTACTTCGCTTATTGTGAAGGTGCTTTTTTAGAACGTTCTATAAGTACGGTTCATTTAGTAGCAAGAAAATAACGTTAATTGGGCATAATAAAGTAGCCATAAAAAGCCGAATATTGATTCTAATGCCGATCGGTTAAGGATCTAAGAAGAAAACTTGAACGATCTTGCAGATAGAACATAATCCCCACTCTTATTTAAGGTTGGGGATTTTTTTTTGTTTAATCAAGAAATGGAATTGGTGTATGAATCATTTGAAAATAAAGATGCTTACGACAATGTATTAACAGCGATTGATTCTAAATGGATTGAAGAAGCATTATTTTGTACTCAAAAAG
>NZ_CBRF02000030.1 GCF_000470315.2 Psychromonas sp. SP041 | reverse complement strand
GAAGATGTTAAACATTTTATTTTACCCAAAAAAAGAAAACACCGAACGTTTTCACGTTCAGTGCTCTATATTCCATCTAGATATCCGTTAAGATATAAGCCTAAAATCTCTTAACCGAACGGCATTGCGCTGTTCGTGGGGCTTTTTTATATCAGTTTTTTCTTATTTTTAATAAACAAAAAGTTAAAGTGGGCTCCTCAAAGGCAAATCACTAAATTTTCTTTAAAACGAGTTGTCGTGTTTTTGTATCGCATTAGTTTTGATTTTCTTTATAACAATTAAATAAAAATAATTTTTATAAGAGAAAAGGATTTATTTGTTTAGAATGTTGACTAAGAGTTGCATAGGTTTAATGATCGGGCTTTTAGCCTAACACTTTTTTTATTTCGTTTGTTATAAGGTAAAACATGAATTTAGTTAAAGTACTGCCAACATTAATGTTTATTTATTCAATGCCGAGTTTTGCTGCAGAAGTCAGTACGGCTGAATCTACTCCAACAGTGTCATCAATTACTGAAAAGAACTTATACGGTACTTGGTTATGTCAACATGAAGTAGAAGAGCCTAATACTAAAATGTCGATTAAGGTAAATTATAAAATTAATTATCTAACTAATGGTCAATCTAACGGCAGTGGTTATTTGTTTTTTAAAATTAATGGTATGCCTGAGCTTAAGTACAGTGTGACTGATAATTCTACCTGGGCGCTTAAAGGGAATGAACTCAATATTAAATCTAAAGATGTTAATTTTAAAAATGTAAGTCATCCTGAATTAGAAGCACTTTTAAATTTAAAAAAGATCTTACCAGCGACGGTTAATGAATCAGGAACAATAATGGCATTAACGCAAACAACACTTAAAGTTAAATCTGCCTCTTATGGTGAAGTGTATACGTGTGGAAAAGTAGTAACTCGAAGTTAAGCTTATGCTCTAATCGCGGCATATTGAATGAGTGCATTTATTGAATAGTGTGTTTAGTTAATTTTTATTACGTGGATTCAGATGATAAGTGGGTTGAGATAAAAGGAAATTTAAAAAGGCTGTACTAAAACGAGTACAGCCTTTGATATTTTTAAAGACAGGTTATAACACCTGTTTATTGCGACAAGATTAGTCGTATTTTACTGCACGTAAAACAACAAACTTTTTGTTTTCAGCAATCAACTCACAATTACCAAAAATACGATCCAATTTGTCTTGGTAATCTAAATGGCGATTACCAACAATCACTAACTCACCGTTCACTGCTAAACAAAAATGCGCGTCGTTAAACATGCTCCATGCGATATGATCAGTGATGGCATGTTGTTGGTGGAAAGGCGGGTTACATAGAATCAAATCATAGCTACGTGCTTTGAAACCAACAAGACCGTTATTAACAACAAAACGTGTATTATCAGAACGTTCTTCTTCGAAGTTTTTTAACATGTTGATACGTGCTGAATCAACTGCCATGTACGACTCATCGATAAAGGTAATTTGCGCTTCTGGGTAAGCTTCAGCAGCCGACATGCCCACAACACCATTACCACAACCTAAATCAACCACTTTAGTAAAGTCGCCTTCAGGTAAGTTATCCATCAAATAACGGCCGCCAATATCTAAATGGTTACGAGAGAATACATTTGCATGGTTATGAATTTTCCATTCTAAACGCTCTATTTCCCAAGTAATAGCGACTTCAGTTTCTGGAATTTCATTTTGGTCTGGCAAGCTAAAGATCAAGCGTGATTTTTTCTTCGCTAGTGATGTTTTAGTCGTACCGATATATTTTTCAAATAAAGCTAGCGTAGATTTATGGATAGCATCGACTTTACCTGCTGCAACAATAATCGTGTCTTTATCGATAACCGCACTTAATTGTTGTAGTTGATATTCTAAAAATGCCAATGTTTTAGGGACTTTAATTAACACAACTTTTGCATTAGTTGGTAGTTCTTGCAAACTATCTTGAATTAATAGTGTCTCAGGAGTGCAATGGTTACGCTGCATATTCAGTTTAATTGAACTAACTGATAAAAAAGAATCCGAAACAACGGTTCTTTCAATTTCATTAAAATAACAACTTAATGCACCGAAACCATCATTGATGATTAATAACTGCCCATCTTCAGTAACGTATTTACCAAGTTCATTTTCATTGAAATGATTGATCAGGTATTCATCTGCTGAATCCCACGCTTGTAATGTTTCATTCTTACGACGCGGGTGACGATGTAAAATTAAAGTTTTATCTGCAATTATTAATGCTTCATTCATAGCTTTTGCCTAATTTGGTAATTTATATAGAGTTAATTTACCATTTTAACTTGCTTGACCGCTTAAGGTAAGTGATATTATCGACCATACCTAAAATGAATAAGAATAGGACGCTTCGTGATTAAAATTATAAGCTCAAATAAACTAATAAAAACACTATTAATGTGTATTCCATTGTTCGCTTTAGCTGCTTGTGACAATCAAGTTGATGACATAATAGAAGATATTATTGATGGCACAGATGAAGCAGCATGTGGAGAGGATGTTACAACAGTTAATTTTAAGCAAATTGCTTATTGGTCTGTTAGTGATGAAGAAACACTTGATGATATAGATTTTGGCATGCTTACTCATATTATCTATAGCAAAATAGGTGTGGAATCTGATGGTGATTTGATTTTACCAACAGGTGACGATTTAGACGAATTTGAAGAGATGATTGAATTAGCACAAAATGCTGGTGTTTTTGCAATGGTTTCATTCGGCAATTCAAGTGACTCTGCTTTTAATGCGATTGCAGCGAGTGATACTGCTTTAGATAACTTTGCCGATAATGTTGAAGACCTGATTAAAGAATACGATTTAGATGGTGTTGATATTAATTGGCAATTTCCCGAAAATGATGATGAAGGTGACCTTTTTGAAGATCTCGTTAAAGAGATTTCTGAAGTAGCGGAAGATCAAGGCGTACTATTTAGTTTTGTTGTTGATACAGGCCAAGATGATGATGCAACAGATGACGGTGTTCAAGATGATACGCTAGATTACCCAGATTTTATTAATGTGATGGCATTAAATACAACAGACAATGACGACTTACACTCGTCTCTAGAAGATGCCGAAGAGGCAATAGAATATTGGACAGATCGTTGTGTAGTAAAGAATAAGCTAGTATTAGCTATTCCATTGTATTCAGATGGTGATGGAGTGTTAAGTTTTCGCGAAATAGCTGATGATGACCTTGATAATGTCTGTGTTGATGAAGCAGTTAACGTTGAAGATGAAGATGGTAATCGGTTTGATGATATTAACTATAACGGCATTCCAACGGTCAATGATAAAACTGAATATGCACAGTCATTTGCAGGTGGAGTAATATTATCGTCACTAGAACAAGACTATTTTGAAGAAGGGGATTTTTATTCGATATTAGCCGCGGTTGATTGGCAAGTCGCCGGTGGACCGAATGATATTTGTGATTAATTGCTATTAATAATAAGCCTACTATTTCGTGGTTTTTATTGTGGTTAAAAGGGTGCATAATAGCGCCCTTTATTTACCCTACTAACTATAAGGTCATATTATGCCGATCAATGCCGCTTTAACAGAACGTAGTAACGGATGCTGTGAATTATGTTCATCTACCAATGAACTGTCTATTTTTGAAGTGCCACCTGTTAAAGAACCTAATTCAGATAAATCAGTATTAGTGTGTTCTACTTGTTTACCTCAAATTGAAAAAACAGTAGAGATGGATAATAACCATTGGCGTTGTCTTAACGATAGTATGTGGAGCCAAGTTCCTGCTGTTCAAGTTACTGCTTTTCGTTTACTGACACGCTTAAGTAAAGTGGGTGAAGTTTGGGCTCAAGATTTATTAGATATGATGTACATGGAAGACGAACAAAAAGCATGGGCTGAATATGGGGTTGCTGCAGACGAAATAGAAGCGGTTGCACCAACTCGTGATTCTAACGGTGTGGTTTTATTAGCGGGTGATAACGTTACGCTAATTAAAGACTTGGAAGTGAAAGGTGGTAACTTTACGGCTAAGCGTGGCACACCTGTACGTAATATTTCACTAACTGATAATCCTGAGCATATTGAAGGGCGTGTTAACGGTGTTCGTATTGTACTGTTAACAACTTACTTAAAGAAAATGCCATTATTTGAAGATAAATAATCCGGCTATTTACTACGCTCTTTAAGTAAAAAAAGATGGTTATATATAAAAAAGGGTCATATTACATTATGTAATATGACCCTTTTTTATTAGCTGATTTTACTTAAAAATTTTTGAAACAGTTTAATATTAACTACTTACTATTATTAACGACTTATTAATTTAAACTACTTTCCAAGTCATCTCTTCGTTTGCCTTGATAGGTACAACAACATCATTACCAAAAACTAATGTTTCAGGTACTGTCCAAGATTGTTTTTCTAAAGTAACAGTATCTGTGTTACGTGGTAATTCATAAAAATCAGGACCATTAAAGCTAGCAAAACCTTCTAATTTATCTAATGCGTTTTCTGCTTCAAAGACTTCTGCATATAATTCTAATGCTGCGAAGGCAGTATATGAGCCAGCACAACCACAAGCTGATTCTTTTGCACCAATTGAATGAGGTGCAGAGTCAGTCCCTAAAAAGAATTTTTTACTTCCGCTTGTTACCGCTTTTACTAATGCTGCTTGGTGAGTATTTCGTTTTAGAATTGGTAAGCAATAAAAGTGAGGTTTAATACCACCTACTAGCATGTGATTACGGTTAAACATTAGGTGATGGGCTGTAATGGTTGCACCCACGTTATCACTTGCTTTATTTACAAAATCTACTGCATTTGCAGTAGTTATATGCTCAAGTACGATTTTAAGGTTTGGGTAATCAGCCACAATCGGTGCTAGTACTTCTTTCAAGAAAACTTCTTCACGGTCAAAGATATCGACATCATGTGAGGTCACTTCACCATGTACTAGTAATGGCATATTCACTTCTTGCATTGCTTGTAATGCCGCTTTGATATTATCTGCGTTTGTTACACCTGAATCTGAATTGGTCGTTGCACCAGCAGGGTAAAGTTTTGCTGCATAAACGTGGCCAGATGCCTTGGCTTTTTTGATCTCTTCCGCACTTGTATTATCAGTTAAGTAGATAACCATTAATGGCGTAAATGTGGCTGTTGGCTTTTCTGCCAAAATACGTTCACGGTATGCTAATGCGCTTTCAGTTGTCATGACTGGAGGCACTAAATTCGGCATTACAATAGCTCTACCCATATAACGGCTGGTATCACGTACGGTATCTTTCAATACTTCGCCATCGCGTAAATGTACATGCCAATCGTCTGGACGGGTAATCGTTAGTTTGCTGCTCATAAAGTGCTCCGCATAATAAAGGGGGGAAAAGAATTGCAACGATTTTAGAAGTATCAAAAGGGTAAGTAAAGGTCTAGTTAAGGTTGTTGCGGATATAGAGGGAATGTAGATAAAGTCGTGCCGTAAAAGACGAAGTGTAAGCGGGAATATTTTATAAAATGTTATGTAAAGGAAAGAGTTTGTCTGAAGTTAATTAACAAAATATTTTTAGCCCACCGCTTTTTATTGTGTTGACTTTGATTTGGGGCGCATGGCGAATTAAGCGACAGCCTAGTGTCATGAGCGGAGGAGCTCTGCGATTCCTGTTTGTAGCTTGCAGAGTTTTTGATGTTATGATTTTGATTTGGGGGCGCATGCTTCAGCTTGCAGGATTTTTGGTGTTGAGGTTTGTCATCTACGGCTTTCTAACATAAATTCAACACATAACCCCCTGCAGGCTAAAGCCAGCGCCCCGAAGTCAAAGGCTCACAGTCAATATACAAAAACAGCAGGCTAAAATTAGCTCCGCTAAACAATTTTCAACAATAAATTGATTTCTCTGCTTTGACTTAAGGCTTTCTGTGATTCCTGTTATTAGCTTGCAGGTTTTGGTTTTATTTGGGGCGCATGGCGAATTAGGCGGCAGCCTAGTGTCATGAGCGGAGTAGCTCTGCGATTCCTGTTTGTAGCTTGCAGAGTTTTTGATGTTATGATTTTTATTTGGGGCGCATGGCGAATTAAGCGACAGCCTAGTGTCATGAGCGGAGGAGCTCTGCGAGTCCTGTTTTCAGCTTGCAGGATTTTTGGTGTTGAGGTTTGTCATCTACGGCTTTCTAACATAAATTCAACACATAACCCCCTGCAGGCTAAAGTTAGTTTCCCATAGTCAAAGGATCTAAAGCCAACACACAAAAACTGCAGGCTGAAGTTAGTTTCCCGAAGTCAAAGGATCAAAGTCAATACACAAAAACGGCAGGCTAAAGTTAGTTTCCCGAAGTCAAAGGATCAAAGTCAATACACAAAAACTGCAGGCTAAAGTTAGTTTCCCGTAGTCAAAGGATCTAAAGCCAACACACAAAAAATGCAGGCTGAAGCCAGCGCCCCGAAGTCAAAAGATCAAAATCAAGACATAAGTCTCTGCAGGCCAAAGTCAGTGGTCCGAAGTCAAAAGATCAACATTAAGACATAACTGATTGCAGGTTAAAGCCAATGGCCTAAAGTCAAAGGCTCAACACCGGGACATAACTCTTTGTTAAAGTGTGATTACTTTAAGGTTGCGTAATGTTGGCGAATAGCTAATGCGATATTTGCTTTTATTTCTGGTGTGATGTGAACACTTTTTTGCTTAGGTAGAGTATCAACTAATGCTTGAACTAATGGTTGTTGTGCTTCATCGGACAGCGCTATCCAACTTGCTAACAAGTCTCGGTTTATATAAGCAGGTAAAGAACCTAGTGTGCCTACATCGTTTTGATTATGTATTAATAAGCCTGCAGTAGTCCCTTTGTCTAAGGTTAATACCTGGTAAAAATACAACGTATGGTAATCAAGTTGTTGTTGTAATTCACTATCAGAAGGGGGTGCTAAACGACTAAATTTCTCTGTTAGCAATGCGATATAACAATCAATCACTTCAGTGGCAAAATCAATAGAAAAGGCTTTTGGGGTTTGTTCGTTCCCAGTAAACCCTTCTAAATAAAAGTGGCTCACACCACGATGTTTATTTAAGGCAGGAATATAAAAATATTGATCGCCTTGCTCTACACCGCTATCAAACCACTCGCCACTGACTTTTTTCAACATATCATTAAACAAAACATTATCGTTTGTGTCTTCAACTGCTGGGTTTAAATCTGCCATTAAGCGCCAGAATTGCTTGCCGTTTTTAAGTTCTGTCCAACTAACATGAATATGTATTGAAGGAGCTAACGGATGTTGAGGGTGGATAATTGTTGATAATGCAGTAGCAGATAGAAAAGCTTTGTCAGGTCTATCTTCATATTGTACTTGCGATACATTCACTGACGCTCGATTAAATATGGTATTAGTGCTGGCTTCAAATCGCTTACCACCACCATGAGAGCCGTTATCGCGTAGCCACTCTACACTTTTAAAGCTTGTTCCAGTGGATAGTTTTTCTAATTTTTCTACAAAATAAAATTGTATTTTACTGAGTTGAGTTAATGCAAATTGAGCTTCATCTGAGGTGGCGAATACGCGCATTGAAAATCCTGTATTGATATAGTGTTAGCTATGTAAATATCTAGCTTTATAAATGTAATACCGATTACATTAAATAAGTGGTCTAAATTTAGCGCAGGAAAAATGGCTTAGTTTAAGGCGTAAATTGAGCTAAATGGTTGTTCCCTTTACGAAATTTACAACGAAAAAATAAGTTATTTTAACCAGTAAAATAGATCAGTTAATTAGTGTGATTGGTATAATCAGTCTATTTAACCAAACATCTTAATTTATAGCGCCAATAAGGGAAAGCGAATAGTGACGATCACCCCAGTTAATTGATGATTATTGTCAATAGATAGCGTGGCTTGATGGTAATCACAAATCATCTTCGCAATGTATAAACCTAAGCCTAAATGTGTATCATGCTGTTGCGATGAAGGTCTGATAGACACCATTGATTGGAATAAGTCTTGTTGTTGATCTGTTGCTAATAACGGACCTGTATTTTCAATGGTTAACACCGCAGAGCTGTCTTTTTTAGTTAAGCGGACACTTATTGCTTTACCATCAGAGGAAAATTCAACGGCGTTATGGACGATTTTATCCAGTAATTGCACTAAAAAGTCAGGATCGGCATTAACCAATAAACTATCTTCACCTAAATCCTCAATGAAGTTTGATTGTTTATAAATCATGTCATAACCCTGTAAACAGCTATTAATCAGCATTTTTAGACCGATAGTTTGTTTTTCACCTTGTTCTAAACTTTGTTCAATCCGGCTCGCTTCACTCATACTGGTCAGTATTTTATTAAGTCGGATGATTCCCTGTTGAGAGCGCTGTATGTACTTTTTTTGTTCATCGTTTGCAGGTAATAACGCTAAATTCTCAAGAGAAGATCTGACGACAGCAACGGGTGTGCGTAATTCATGAGATAGGCGTGCTGACAATTGCTCAACATAATGATGGTATTGGCCTAATCGTTTTACCATATCTGCCATGCTACGTGATAAATCTCCAATTTCATCACTGTGTTGACTTGCGTTGAATTCTCCATTTAAACGCCCATTGTTATCGAGGATATGTTCGCTTTGATCGCGTAATAGCCGAATGCGTTTTACCACGGTAGAAATAAACAAAAATAGTAAAATACCGGCAATGAAAATGATAGCAATCAACACATTAAACATTTTCTCTAAAGCTTGATTTCGTAACGTTAAAATCCCGTGATTTGTTTCTTCAGCAAGTACAACACCAACAACTTTACCGTTAATGAAGATCGGATGTGCCGCACTCAAAATCGATACTTTTTGATCTGCGTTCAATCGCCATTGTGTCGCTGCTTTACCCGTGAGGGCTTCATCAATTAATGCATAATCGAGTTGCGTGGCATTTTTTGCTGCATCTACAAAACTGTTGTCGGGTTTGTCTAAGAGTAAATCATAGAGTGGCGATAATATTAATGATTCTATCGTTGACCAAAAGCTGTAAGGGGCGTTTATTTCTTCACTTTTATTGGAAATAAAGCCGTTGCCATCAGAACTATTGTTTTTTTCATTCCCATTATTTTTTTCAGTCTCATTATTGCCATCAGAGTAGTAGTCACTAGGCCAGGTGCCTGTCGCTTGGTGAATATCACCGGTCTTTGCTATCACGCGTTGCTGCCTATCAACCACCCACAATCGAGAACGGGTATGGCTCATGGCTAATAATATATTCTCAATTTCAGGAGAAGGGATTAACACGCTGCCGAGTTTATTGATGTCTAATAGATTAGAAGTGCTGATGCTGTTATCAATATTACCGCTGTTGAGAGTTGAACTCGTATTTAATTGAAATCCTAACTTATCGCCTAGTAATGACAAAGGGAGACGTAGTTCGATGTTATAGCCTTGTGGAGTCGACTTCCAAATACCTTGGATAGATTTTTCGCGCGTTACGTTTGTCGCATAAATACTGTGTTGAGGATATCGATAACCATTGAACCAGCCGTCTTCAGCGACGGAAATAATATAACGTTGTAACTCACCTTGAGGGGAACTCATGGCAATAATGAGGTGATCATTGTCCGTTATGCTTGAACTAGCACTTTCACGCTTAACGGGTTGGGGGTCAAACACTTCAAAATAGGCATATAAATAACCGCCTTGTTTACCTAGCCATTGATTGAAACGAACATCATCCTGATTATGTTGAGTAGCCTCGCTAGTGGTATTTGAGTAAGTAGCATTTGAATAAGTGTTGTTAAGCGTCTTAATAGCAGCCCAATCCTTTATATTACCATCAAGTAAAATAGGATCTTTTAAATCGTAAACATAAAGATCATGACCTTTCTTAAAATCAGCTATTGGTGTGTCATCTTCATTAAATAAACTAGGGCGTTCATGCAAGGCAGTTGCTACTGCGCTGGTTGTGCCGAGTAAGGTTTGTTGTTGGCCTAAACGTAAGAAGTTTTCCATTTCAATAACAAATTGATAGGCAAACCAAGGCAGCAATAACAATAAGCTACTGAGTGTTAATAACTTACTACGCAACCCCCACTTAAACCTCATTACGCTTGTGCCTCTGGGGAGATATCCCAACGATAGCCCATGCCATAAATCGCGGTTATTTCATCAAACGCGGAGTCTATGTGTATAAATTTTTTGCGGATACGTTTGATATGAGAAGTGATGGTATTGTCATCGACCACCATATTGGCGTCGGTCATTAATTGTTGACGACTTCTGACGACACCTGACTTATTGGCCAACGCATGAATGATCCAAAACTCAGTAATAGTCACTTCAAGCAGTTGGTTATTCCAGCTAATCTGCATTTTGTCATTATCAATGGTTAAAGCACCACGTGTTAAAACAGAAGACTCTGTAGTTTGGACTGATTGACTTAATTCTGTGCGTCTAAATAGGGCACTAATTCGCACCATTAAATGTTCTAAACCAATTTCTTTACTTAAATAGTCGTCTGCACCTAAACGCAATCCTGAAATACTATCAAAATCATTATCACGAGCGGTTAGAAATATAATAGGAATCGTTGCCGATAATTGACGTAATTGCTGACACAATAAAAAACCTCCATCGTATTCATGGCCTAAACCAACATCAATAATGGCTAAATCAGGTAAACGGATTGTGAATGCCTGCATTGCTTGCTCTCTACCTTCGTAACCCTCTACTTGATAACCATAACGCGTCATAAGATCGGTATAGTTTTCTCGGATACTTTGGTCATCTTCAATAATTGCAATACGTTTCATGTTCGCTTTCATTCCTATTTATTGGTTCATTTACTTATTTTAGTGATTCATTGTGGCGCTGGTGGAGCGTAAAAACAATCAAATAAACCCTTTGCCATTATTTGAACATAATTGATCATTAGTTTGCCTTTTTTACTCCCTAATTTTGCCATTTAGGTTTGTTGTAATACTGACATCTAAACAGCAGCCGAAGTTGCATTATTAATCTCAAAAGGGGTAAACATTATGAATACTCAATTACCAAAAAAATCATCTCATCTTAAAAACACGCTCGTTGGTGTTATTGCGCTTTCTGCTTTAACGGGAGGGTTGTTGTTATTAGAAGATTACCGTTCTAATAAAGAAGCAATGAAATTTTCTGAACACTTGAGTCGCTACACGGTACCAGTAAAAGCAAATAATAATGGTCTTGATGGTGAACGCAATAATGCCGCTTTTTTTAAACGTACTCAAGACGACAGCCTATTAACAACAGACATTAGTGAACAAGCTGCGATTGCAGAGCAGAATTTATTATCGGAACGTGAAAATTCTATGCATAGCGCTGTAGGACTTAGCACAGCAGAACTTAACTCTTCAAAATTTAGTTCATCGAAACTTAGATCATCGAAAGAAGCACAAATTGATAATAAAGGTTTAAAAGGTTTAGAAAAGAATAAAAATGACGTCACTGATGTGTATTTCGCTCTCTCTTCTTCAGTGATTGCACCTGAATATAAGCTGGAGTTGGTATCAGTCGCAGAGCACATTAAGTCTCAAGTAGAGACTAAACAGTGGCAAGTCGTAGGGAATACAGATAAATCGGGTAGTGCAACTTATAATCTAAAACTTGCAAAAGAGCGTGCAAAAAAAGTAGCTGATTTTCTAGTTAATCAAGGTGTTGCAGAAAATCAACTGACTCTAATCACTTTAGGTGAATACGAAGCAATGCAATTAGCTAACAGCACTTACAATTATGGGTTAAGAAAAGTGCGTGTCATGGAATACAAGCCAGAAACGCAGGAACTGGCAATCACGGTGCAAAAGCGTAATGAGAAAATAGAACAAAGACGTATAGCATTAATTGAGCGAAGAAAAGATGAACAAAAAAAGCAAGAGCAACAAACAACTTTGTTTGCTAAACAGCAAGAAAAGGCAGTAGGTCAGAAACAGAAAAACACACCAATTAATATGTACGTTAACGATCCTGAGACCGTGCAAGTTAATACCGATTTATTGTTAGATGAAATTAACTTAGGTTTTGATCAACAAGGTAATTCAGACGCTAACTTAAATCATTCTAAATTAAGCCAGTCTAACTTAGGTCAGTCTAACTTAAGCCAATCTAAACTGAATAAAACCTCTTCAAAGATAGCAGATGAAACGACAGTACCTGAGTCGAATGAACAGTTAAAATCAAACAATGATGAACTCAATTCAGATGAACAAGTGAATAATAAAAAAGAGGGGAATGAGATTCTATTAGAAAGTGTTCAAGTGTCATCAATTAGTAACTTATCACTATTAACGTCTACTTCAAATTACTCACTTTAAGGGAATCAATATGATTAAATCAACTAATTCAACTAATTCTACAATGGTAATTAAGCGCTTATTTAATCTTAACGAGTTGGTCAATGCGACAGTGATATCGAGTACAAGTTTATTCTTTTTAATTTATTTTTTGATGTAAATGAATTGAAGAATAAGACTAAATGTATTTTCAAATCAATTATTAACCGTTATTTTCAATTGACGACTAAGTGATGTCCTTATGTGGTAAATGAGGTATTGCTTGGTCGTTTTTCAATCTAAGTCATTAAGTAATACATTTGAAATGCAGGAAATTAATACAAATTGTTTAATTTTTGCGTAATTAATGTATTGTAGAAAAGCTTACTTTTTATTTATTAGCTAGATTTATTCGCATTAATAGGAAATGAAACGGTTCATTTTAATATTAATGAGTACTAATACTTAGCATGGAATTAATATTGAATTGTAGTGAATGATATAACCTTTAGTTTTTTTAAATAGTTAAAAACAAAAGTAAATAGTTTTTTTTTGTACAAAATAGTGTGCTATAAATATATCGAACAAGGTAAAAGAGCTCAAAGTATCTCATCAAATAAACGGAATATAGATGAATAAAAAAATATTGGTGTTTACCGATTTAGATGGAACATTATTGGACCATTATACTTATCAAACTGATGACGCAACAGACATGATAATGAGGTTAAAGCAGAATAATATTGCGATAATACCTAACAGCAGTAAAACACTTCCTGAAATTCAATTAATTCGTCAGCAACTCAACTTAAACTCTCCTTTTATTATTGAAAATGGCGCGGCCATCTACATCCCTGTTAATTACTTTCCAACACAACCTGCAGATACCCAACTAGAAAATGGATTTTGGGTTAAATCATTTTGTCCAAATAAAGATCATTGGCTAGCACTGTTAAAAAATAACGCAGATTCATTCAAAGAGGCTTTCCAAGGTTTCTCTGGCATGACAGTAGAACAACTAGCAGAACTCACCGGTTTAAGCCTTGAAAATGCAGCATTGTCTAAGCAGCGCCAATATGGAGAACCTTTAAATTGGTTGGGAAGTGAAGAACAACAAGAAAAATTCACTCATCTCATGGTTAAGTTAGGTGCAAACGTTTTGCAAGGAGGTCGTTTCTTACACATCAGCGGCCACTGTGATAAAGGCCAGGCACAAGCTTGGTTAACTGAGCAGTATAAGCATAACCAAATGTCCATCGATTTAGAGTCATTGCCTAATCAAATTGTGACCATCGCACTAGGCGATGGCAAAAATGATATCGCTATGCTTGAACAAGCAACAATAGCGGTACAAGTTCGTTCACCTGTCCATGACTTCCCTGAGTTAACAAGGAATGAACATGTTTTTCAAAGCAGCCTATATGGTCCTGCTGGGTGGGCGGAATGTTTAAACAAAATTTTATCATCGAAATTAATTTATTGAATTAAGGAACTGACAAATGGCTGATTTTTATCAAAATGGCATTGTGACTACAATGCATAATTTAAGACAACGCAGTAATGAAAACCTTGAAGAAGAGCTAAAGTCATTTTCAAAAACGCGTCCGATGGGCTTAATATTACCTTCTCTTTTCTCTGAGCTAGAAGGTGATGCCTTCCCAGATATTGTTGACCACCTTAGCGAAGTGCCTTACCTAAGTGAAATCGTCATCGGGTTAGACCGAGCAAGTGAAGAGCAATACCGACATGCCCTTAAATTTTTCAAAAAACTACCTCAACATCACCGTGTATTATGGAATGAAGGCCCTCGATTAAAAGCACTTGATGCTAAATTACAAGCATTAGGCGTAGCACCGAAAGAGCTCGGTAAAGGGCGTAATGTTTGGTATTGCATGGGCTATACCTTAGCTTCTGGTAAAACGGAATCAGTGGCATTACATGATTGCGATATCGTCACTTATGACCGTGCATTATTAGCGCGTTTAATTTATCCTGTTGCTAACCCTGGGTTCAACTACGAATTCTGTAAAGGTTTTTACTCTCGTGTTGCTGATGGCAAAATCAATGGTCGTGTATCGCGCTTATTGGTTACTCCGTTGGTTAAAGCGTTGAAAAAGACTATTGGTCACAACGAGTACTTAGACTTTATTGATAGCTTTCTTTACCCATTAGCGGGCGAATTCTCATTCCGAAAAGATGTATTAACCGATTTACGTATTCCAAGCGATTGGGGATTAGAAATTGGCGTACTGTCTGAAATGCATCGTAACTATGCGAGTAACCGTACTTGTCAGGTAGATATTTCAGACGCTTACGACCATAAACACCAAGATCTATCGTTAGATAATGTCGATGGTGGTTTATCGAAAATGTCAGTTGATATTACTAAGGCATTCATCCGTAAATTAGCCACACAAGGTGAAACATTCAGTACTGAAAGCATCCGTACGTTAAAAGCAACTTATTACCGTATCGCGCTTGATTATTTAGAAATGTATCGTGGTGATGCGATGATGAATGGTTTGAACCTTGATATCCACAATGAAGAAAAAGCCATTGAAATGTTTGCTGAAAACGTGATGACAGCAGGGCAGATATTCTTAGATAAACCAATGGATACGCCATTTATTCCTTCTTGGAGCCGTGTGATCAGTGCGATGCCAGATGTGTTAGAACAATTGAAAGAAGCGGTTGAATTAGATCATCAAGAGTTTAGTGAATAATAAGAACACTTGAATGTAAGTATTCATCTATTCGACTATTTGATCATTTATTTTAATAAGTAGGTCAAGTTAGTTAAATTAGTTGGCGAGTTAAGAAGCTCTAAATAATGAATTGTAAATAAAAAACCATTGTCAATTTGTTCTACAAAAAGTGAACAATTGGCAATTAATAAGGGGAATGTTATGGCAGAACAGAATGCCGAAGAAAATGAGTTGCTTGTGTTAAAAAACAAATTAATACAACAACTTACTTTTATTTACAAAGACGTCGATCAACCCGTTGATTATGATGAACTTAGCGATCAATTAATAACGTTGATGCGATTAGACGAAAACTGCCATACACCTGTCGCTTATCAAAACCATTGGTCACAAAAAGACGTTATCATGATCACCTATGGTGACAGTTTACTAAAAGCCGATGAAAAGCCACTAGAGACGTTAAAACACTTTCTAGACAATCACATCGGTAACAGTGTTAACAGCGTTCATATTCTCCCATTCTTCCCTTATAGCTCAGACGATGGCTTCTCAGTGATCGACTACTCAAGCGTTAATGACTCACTAGGTGGTTGGAAAGAAATACAAAGCATAGCCAAAGATCGTCGGTTAATGTCTGATCTAGTGATTAACCATTGTTCTAGTCGAAGTGCGTGGTTTGATAACTTCATTAAAGGCGAAGGCATTGGCTATGACTTCTTCTATACCGCATCACCAGATGATGATTTGTCAGAGGTGGTTAGACCAAGAACCTCTGACCTATTAAGAGAAACAGATACTGGTAAAGGCACACAACATGTTTGGTGTACTTTTAGCCATGACCAAGTCGACTTTGACTTTAGAAACCCTGAAGTATTAAAAAGCTTTGTTTCAATCATTCGTTTGTATCTCGACATGGGTGTAAAAATACTGCGTTTTGATGCCGTTGCTTTCTTATGGAAAAAGCTAAATAGCAGTTCTATCAATCTACCAGAAACCCATGAAGTCGTGCGTTTACTGAGAACACTGTTAGAGCATGCGGTGAGTGATGCGGTTATTATCACTGAAACCAATATTCCCAATACACAAAACCTTACTTATTTTGGTAATGCTAATGAAGCACATGCCATCTATAACTTCTCTCTACCTCCTTTATTAATTAACAGTTTAGTGACTGGTAATTGCTTGTACCTTAAACGTTGGTTAATGAGTATGCCGCCCTCGCAAAATGGGACCTTCTACTTTAACTTTATTGCCTCGCATGATGGGATTGGGTTAAGACCAGCAGAAGGGCTGTTAAATGATTATGAGCTAAGTAGCTTAGTAGAAACCATGCAGGAGTTCGGCGGTAAAGTGTCTTGGCGCACCACTGAAACAGGTGAACCTAAAGCCTATGAAATCAATATCGCGTTATATGATGCGTTACAGGGCACAACCAAAGGTAGAGATAGCTTAGGGCTACAACGCTTTATCTGTGCACATGCCATTATGTTTGGATTAGAAGGTATTCCAGGTGTTTATATTCATAGTTTGTTAGGCACACAAAATGATTATGAAAAAGTAGAAAATACACAACAAAATCGTTCTATTAATCGTCATCGTTGGGATTACCAAGAGCTACAGGGGAAATTATCTGACAGTGAGAATCATCATGCGGTTGTGTTAAGTTCGCTTAAAGGTTTACTTGACCTACGTATCAAACAACCGGCTTTTCATCCTAATGCCACTCAGTTTACCTTACATCTAGGGTTACAAATGTTTGGTTTCTGGAGACAGAGCCAAGATAGAAAGCAAAGTATCTTTTGTATTAGCAATATTACCGATCACGAAATGGAATTAGCGATTCATGATTTAAATTTAATCATGACAGATAATTGGTATGAATTGATTTCAGGTGCTGAGCTAGACATGCAACAAGAAATGATCACATTAGCGCCTTATCAAACCGTTTGGATAAGTAACGTATTTCATAAGTAATCTTTTATAAGAAATTACTTAATAAAAATGACTTCATAAAAAAGCCACTATTAGATATCAACTAATAGTGGCTTTTTTTACTGATGGTTTATCAATAGTATTATATTGCTTAACCATTTTAGTCTTCTTGACTTAATAGCGCGGGCTCACCAGTTTTTTCTAGTGTTGACGATGAATAAACTTCGTCACTTTCCATACTTTGTTTAACCAATTCAGCTTGAATACTTCTTAACTTATCTTGTACCTTAGTTAAATTATCAGGCCCTAATCTCAATAGTAATTTTTGAGCGTCATTTAATGATTCTAAAGCAGGGTTATTAAATAAATACATAACAGAAGGGGACTTCAACGTAATTGGCCCATTAATAACCGGTACACTCAACGCCATGTCGATTGCATCATTCAATACATCGTCAAATTTAGTCCCTTCACGTGCAACTTCAGCATAAGATTCATCAACTAATGGCTTAAATGTATTGTACGCCTGTACCAGTTGTTGACTATCCAGTGAAGCAATGTAATTACTGTAATCGTCGTATCGTTTATATCCGTATATTGAGACATAAATTTTGCCATCGCTTCTTTTTACTTTAAAAGGTTCTTTAGGTGGAAACAAAGGGCTAAAGCTTGTAATTAAATCTCCACGGCTAAAATTATCAATAAAAACGACCGTACTGCGTATTAAACCGCTTTGTAATAAATTGTCCGTTATTAATGCTGTTTCACTAAACTCATCAATAGCAGATAAAACAAGATCGTCTGACTCATCTAATAAAGGTAAAGGGTTTTCCTCTTCTACTTCTTCAACCACTTCCGTTGGTTGTGCAGCAGATAAAAGCGTGGTGACTTCAGATGGTTCAATAACATCAACCGCTTCCTCAATAACGTCCTCTTCAATAATAGGTTTCTCTGCGACTACTGGCTCATTCAGGAAATCAAAATTAAAATCATTGGAGACACCCAAACGTTCCATTAATCGATGATGTTCATTAGGGTAAGTAAAATAAAAAATGCTATAGCCAAACATAGAAACACAAATTGCTATAAGAATGATATTAAGCCATGAATAAGGTTTTTCTTTAGGTAAGTCAGGATAAGCCATAGACAAATTACTCCTTTATAAAAATAGATAACTTGCTGATCTCTTATATTAAATCAACAATGAATTCACTATATCTGAATTGTAGAACAAATTGTGTACATATTTTGTTTAATATAATAAATATCATTTTATTGAACATAGAAATGCGTATTAAAAACAACAAAGAAGAACAAATAATAACGAGATATGAATTAATATTAATCAATGCGACTAATTATTCAGCAAGCAAAAAAATATATGTAAATAAAGTTTGACGATGTCCACTCAACTCAGTAATATCTCGCCTCGTTGACAGGCATTAAGTGTTTCAACGTTTCGGTAGTTAACAAGCTTTACGGTTATCTTCCTTGGTTTTAGAATATTTTTAAATTATTCTTTAATAACCTAAAATACTCGGTGATTAGCGCAGCTTGGTAGCGCATCTGGTTTGGGACCAGAGGGTCAGAGGTTCGAATCCTCTATCACCGACCACATTTTGAAAACAATGAGTAATCGTTGTAAGATATAAGTCCAGCTTTTGCGCCCTTAGCTCAGCCGGATAGAGCAACGGCCTTCTAAGCCGTAGGCCACAGGTTCGAATCCTGTAGGGCGTACCATTTTTAAAAGTGCAGTGGCGGATGTAGCTCAGTTGGTAGAGCCCCGGATTGTGATTCCGGTTGTCGCGGGTTCAAACCCCGTCATTCGCCCCATTTTTTAAAGATGATAATAGTTAAAAAGAGTAAATGTTTAAGTAGTTGCGGAAGTGGCGGAATTGGTAGACGCGCTAGATTTAGGTTCTAGTATCGTAAGATGTGAGAGTTCAAGTCTCTCTTTCCGCACCATTTAAACAATAATATCAATTAGTTAATTACAATCCCTGACTAATTAGATATTAACAATTTCGGTGATTAGCGCAGCTTGGTAGCGCATCTCCAGTGTTTTGGAAAAGAGTTGGACCAGAGGGTTTGACCCACAATTACAAAATACGTATAAAAATACTCGGTGATTAGCGCAGCTTGGTAGCGCATCTGGTTTGGGACCAGAGGGTCAGAGGTTCGAATCCTCTATCACCGACCACATTAAGAAAACCGCTTCATGTTTAGATACAGAAGCGGTTTTTTTTCGTCTAGATTTTGTTAATAGTTAAAGATAGCTCAGACACTAAGCTGTCGCTTATTCGCTCCATCTATCTCCGACCACATTAAGAAAACCGCTTTATGTTTAAATACAGAAAAGTTTTTTTGGTTAAAAATATTAAAAAAACTTAATTTGACAGTGGCCATTCCCTCTAAATGTATGACTATCTAATTAAACAGCTAAGAATTTATTGCCTACTTTTAGTCTCTAGTCACTTAAGCTGCTTCATAATTCTACTTTGTCAGTAGTACGACGATATCATGTTTGAATTCTTTGGAATAAGATCTTCATGGGGTTAATAAGTATGAGTATTTTTAGTTTAACTCTTTTGCATATTTTGACTTATAACGATATAGTTGGGTGATTAAAGTCACCTTATTTTGTTGATATGAATTTTTTGGTGATTATAGTGAACAATTTTGAGGTTTGTATGAAGTCTTTATCTAAAATTTCAGAAATTATTTTATCTGAAAGAAAGCAGCGAAAATGGAGCCAACAGTTATTAGCTGATTATGCAGGGCTTAATAGAACAACAATTGGTAAAATTGAGCGTGGAGATTACGATGATGTTGGATTAAGAAAGGTTGAGCGGATCCTAAACTTATTCAATAAATCGTTAATGGTCACAGACACAGGTTTACCTACTTTGGACCAATTGAAAGAGACTAATAATGGCTAATATTGATGTCTATATGCGTAACAATAGAGTAGGGAGGTTATAGGAAAAATGTAGTACATCGCTATTCATATAATTTAAAATGAAAAAACTGCATTATCCCTTACTATGCCTATTCGATTCAAAACCTACACATACGATGGGTTATATCCCTATTATTATTGTTGTTAATGTTAACCCTCCAAATAAAATAATGGCATTTCTAATGACATGCGCTTTGTAAATAACTAACAATGTAATGTCATCATATTCTGAGAATTATTTTGATTAATACTCATTTTTAATATTATTTCTTTAAATACAATGATTAAAAGAAATTAAAGTAAACCATAAGTCTTTAATTTGTCATAAAAAACTTGAAATTATTCTTTCTTAAATTAATAATGATATTAATTATCAGTATTATTATCATTTGAGGGTTTATGAAATTTAAACGTAGTTTATTATCAGTTTATGTTGTGGCATTACTTACAGGGTGTGGATCTGATGATTCAGATTCTACTATTATTAACGATGGTATTGCGCCAGAGGTCTCTACCTCTTCACTTGAAGACAACCGAAGTGTAAATTCGTCCACTTTTACCATTAACGGCAGTGTGTCAGACACCGATGAAGTCACTTCTGTCATACTAAAAGTAAACGATCAAGCACTGCCCGTTACTTTCAATGGAGCAGACTTTGACGCTGTTTTTACTTTATCGCCAGGGTTAAATAATTACGAGCTGATAGCAGAAGATGAGTTAGGCAATACAACATCAATTACTAAACAAGTTTATTACGGTAAACAAGTTTCAGCTGGTGGTGCACATTCAGGCGCTATAGTAGACGGACAAATTTGGACTTGGGGAAGGAACAACATTGGTCAAACAGGTGTTGGTTATACGAGTACTCTTAGCGATGAAAACCATCCAACGACACCACAATTATTAGCTGTTTATGATGATGGAGAGTTAGTTACTTTTACTTCATTAGCGTTTAATCAAAATGCATCTATTGCGCTTGATAGCGAAGGTAATGTTTGGGCGTGGGGTGATGGAGACGGTGGTCAATTAGGCTTAGGCGATAACGATGACATTATTTCAGAAGATGACTTCTATACACCTCAAAAAATAAGTTCTTTAAAAGATATTATTTCAATTGCTCGTGGCTATGATCACTCTGTCGCTCTCGATAAAGATGGCAACGTATATACTTTTGGCGAAAACGATAAAGGACAGTTAGGCAATACCTCAAATGAAGACTCAGATTATCCTATACTGGTGACACTAAGTGATATTATCATGATCGCTGCAGGCTCTGACAGCACCTATACAATTGATGTAAATGGTATTTTGTGGGGATGGGGTGAAAATAACGATGGTCAATTAGGCCAAGGAGAGACCAACACTGACGATATAACGAGTCCAATTCAAGTACCTCTACCTGAGGCAATCACTTCAGTTGCAGCAGGCAAAGCACATGTACTGGCACTGGGTGTAAGTGGTAAAGTTTATGGTTGGGGGTTAAACGCAAGTAACCAAGTTGGTAATACAGAAGAAGACACATGGGCTGATGATATCTACGTGCCAACAGAGTTACCATGGGTGACAGAAGCATTCGCTATCTGGGCTAATGGTAACCAAAGCTTTGTAGAGAAAGCAGATGGTTTAATTTATCCATGGGGTTTTAATGGGTTAGGGACACTTGGTTTAGAATCAGATGAAGACCCAATAGCGCCAACCATCGCCATCACAGATCTTGATGGTATCTTAGATATTGGTGCTGGTGCATTGCATACCATTGCATTGCGTAATGATAATGGACTGTTTAGCTGGGGTTGGAGTTTTGAAGGATCATTAGGCATTAACGATCCCATTAACTTTTGGGGTTATTCACTTCCACAAAAAATCGAGCTTAGCGAATAATGAACAAGAAAACTTATTTGTTATTGAGCCTTATGCTGGCAGGTTGTGGTGGCGGAGGTAGTGATAATAGCGCTTCCGAAACAGGGGCTGATACAGTATTTGATCTAGGGCCGGCTGGTGGTGTTGCTACCGTAGAATACAGCGAGAATAATAACTTCTTACAATTCATTCCTGATTTAGATATTTCTGACTATCATGGTGCATCACAAGGGAGAGAACTATTTATCGCAACATGGTCTCCAGCACCAGGAGATCGCGATTTATTAGACGGGTATGGACCACTTGCCATTACAGACTCATGTTCAAATTGCCATGAAGCATCAGCAAGAGCCGAATCACTAAAAAGTGATGGCAGTACTGGCAACGGCATATTATTCAGATTAAGAGACGAAGACGGCAATGAAGACCCATTATTAGGGCCTCAACTTCAAACCTTTTCTGAAGATAACATACCAGAAGGGACTGTTACTTGGTCTGAAGGAAGCAACAAAGAAGTACTATTTCACCTTAATAATAACCAATATTCACTTGCTGACGGTGTCGCTTTAGCACCTCGACTGTCACCTCAACTAGTGGGAATGGGATTGTTAGATCTAGTGTCTGAATCAACTATTCTTGAATACGAAGATATCAATGATAGTGATATGGACGGCATCTCAGGTAGAGCCAATCAACAGAGTGAATGTATCGGTCGTTTTGGTTGGAAAGCCATTCACTGTACGCTTAAAGGACAAGTAGCAGGTGCTTTTCAGCAAGATATGGGGCTCACAACAACACTTAATGCCTTAGAACCTTGTACAGAAAGTCAAAGTGTCTGTGCGCTTTATCCTTCTGGTGGAAAGCCTGAAGTATCAGATAATTCACTTGAAGCCATTAACGATTTCCTGACTATTTTAGCCGTACCCGAAAGGCGTATTGATGATGAGTCAGAGTTCATGGCAGGAAAGGCCTTATTTGAATCGACTGGTTGTGATGCCTGTCATCGAGAAACGCTACAAACAGGAGATATTGAACGTTTTCCTATTTTGAGTAACCAAGTATTTTACCCGTATACTGATTTGTTACTTCACGATATGGGAGAAGATCTCAGTGATGGTGCTAAAGAAGCGGGCGCTGAACCGACTGAATGGCGCACACCTCCATTATGGGGACTCGGCTTGATAGAAGGCGATGGTAAAAGTAGATTCTTACATGATGGACGAGCCTCCGATCTAGACACTGCCATACTCTGGCATGGCGGAGAAGCACAAGCATCCAAAGAAGCATTTGTTGAACTAACAGAAGAACAACGAAATACTTTGCTCGCCTTTTTAAGATCAATTTAACACGCTCTTTATTTACTATTCTCATCAGTTTGAGGAAACTTACTCTATTAAATCAGTTTCCTCAAACTTCATTATATTCGTTTATCCACGCCACGTATCAAAGACTAAATAGAGAGAGTGTGTGAAAGTTAAGGCAATTTTACTAAGCTATTAACGGCTAAGGAAAAACAATAGATATATAAAATAAGAATATAAACTCAAAAACATCAACTTTTCACTTTTAATAAATAACTACTAAGTGTTAATATCATAAATATTAAGTACTTATCGCTTCTATTTAATACATTTCTACCCCTACAATGACACATTGTCTTTCATCTATTTTTTATACCTTAAATAAGGATGGGTATGACGGCTAATTTTTACAATAAAAATGCCAGTAAACTAGCTGAAATGTATCTGTCAAAAACCTTTGAGCAAGTACACGAAAGCTGGCTTAGTTACCTGACGCCTATTTTGAATAAAAAAGAGGCTCGTATTTTAGATATAGGGGCTGGAGCAGGGAGAGATAGTCAATATTTTGCACAGCAAGGTGCTGCTAATAATATCTCTGTCACTGCGATTGAGCCCGCATTAATGTTAGCTGAACTCGGTAAAAAACATACCCAAGGTTTGAACATTAACTGGTTGCAAGATTCACTTCCCGAGCTCACTGCTGTCACACGTAAAGAAATCAGTTTCGACCTCATTCTATTAAGTGCCGTTTGGATGCATATACCAGATGCGCAGCGCACTCGTTCATTACGAAAGCTCGCTAACTTATTAAAGCCCGGTGGGTTATTAGTTATTTCATTACGTCATGGTGAAAGTGGCGATGAACGAAATATGTATGAGGTTTCTAGCGATGCTTTAGTACAAATGTCTACAAAGCTCGGCCTATCTCCATTATTAATCACAGATAAAAAGCCTGATGTGATCGGCAGAGCAGATGTCTCATGGCAAACGGTTGTACTCAAACTACCTGATGATGGTAGCGGAGCATTTCCATTTATTCGTCATGTTGCATTGAACGACGGCAAGTCTGCAACACATAAACTCGCATTAATGCGCGTGTTATTACGTATAGCTGACGGACACCCCGGTGCTGTTATTCGACGTGAAGATAATCGCGTCATATTACCAATGGGCTTAGTGGCATTGTATTGGGCACATCAATATAAAGATTTAATCGATAAACATCATCTGTTTCAAACACCTAACAAAAATAACAACATGGGTTTCATGAAGGAAGATGGTTGGCATAAATTAACACATTTATCATCATCAGATTACCGTATTGGGAACTTGTTCCAAGGCGATCAAGCAATAGCAATGCATAAAATGCTATCTGCAAGCGTCGCTAACATCAAAAACATGCCTTGTAAGTTCATCACTTTTCCTAATAGTGCAGAAAGTGTATTTGAAGTGAGCAGTAAATCAGTGCGCGCTAAAGACAGTTTATTCTTAGACTTAACTACCTTAAAACATTGGGGCGAATTTTCATTACCTGAATACCTATGGATTGCTTTTAGCCGTTATGCCTGTTGGATTGAACCTGTATTAGTTTCCGAATGGACTAAAACCATGGCGGGCTATCAAGGCAATCGACAATATCAAGCACCAGAGCAACAACATAAATTAGTGAACGCATTGAATTGGCTAGAAGCAAAACGAAGTACCACCGAAGTCCGAAACCGTTTTGAAACGCTTAAAAAGCAGAACAATAGCCAACATAACTGTGTTTGGACAAATAAAACCTTAAATAAAAAATACGCGATTGATCATTGCATGCCATTTGCACGTTGGCCTAATAACGACCTATGGAATTTATTACCTAGTGATGTCACTGCGAACGGACAAAAAAGCGATCGTTTACCGACAGAACATAAGATGAAAAATGCGAAAACACGTATTACAGATTGGTGGCAAGATGCTTGGTTAGCAGAGGACTCAATTGATATTAGTAGCCAGATGAATAAAAAACGATTTTTTGCGGAAGCTAATATTGCTCTACCAGATTTGGAATTAAGTAATGATTCAGTCGATGATCTTTTTGACGCTTTATTACTACAAAGAGGGCGATTGAAGGAAATGCAGCAGTTGAGGGAATGGTGATTGGTTTAATTTATATTAAAACAACTAATTTCACTGGAAGTCAAAAATAAAATTCGTATATTAAGGCGTTAGATAAGAACTAGTTCCCACGCTCTGCTTGGTAATGCATAACACTTGATTGCACACAAACTTGATAACTCTGAATTCGTATACAGAGTATAGGAACTTGCAGTTTGGTCATTTTTACGTATGAGATTTAGAAATAATATTACTTGGAAAATTATTAACATGATCCTCAAAGACATCACTTTAAAAAATACAATTTCACCAACTGCTAAAGCAGGACAAGATCAGGAAACTAATGTTGCTTTTTATTTAAGAAGGGCATTTAAAGATCATCCTAGCGTTTTTGTTATTAATGATTTTAAGTTTACGCACAATGATGAAACTGCTCAAATAGATCACTTAATTGTTTATCCTTTTGGTTTTGTTTTAGTGGAGTCTAAAAGTATTACTGGTGAAGTGAAGGTTAATAGCTTCGGAGAATGGGCTCGTAGTTTTAATGGAAAATGGAGTGGTATGGCATCTCCAATCAAACAGGTTGAATTACAACAAAGGTTGCTTCGAGAAATATTGTTTGAAAATAGTCATAAAATATTAACTAAAGTCTTAGGGCTTCAACAATATTTTGGCTTTAGGCGTTGGGATAATATTTGTGTTGTTTCAAGCAATGCAATCATTGAGAGAGAAACTATGCCTAAAGAAGTTTCTCAAAAATTGGTAAAGAGCGAGTTCTTAGTTGAGAAGTTAAATAAGATAATGAAGTTAAAGAACTCAATTGTTCGTTTATTAAATTTTACAGATATGCGTCCTGATTTTAGTAATTCTGAGTTAGTATCTATTACAGATTTTTTGATGTCTCAGGCTCAAATACAGCCAAAAGAGCGTATAGAAAAGGTTCTTGTGGCTGAAGAAAAAATTCCTAATTATAGTGTATCTACTGCAAAAGTTACATCTCGTTTAAAATGTAAAAGGTGTGGTGAAACATCGGATTATTCCGCATTAAGTGGTCGCTATGGTTATTATATAAAATGCAGAAAATGTGAAACAAATACTGCTATGAAAATGCCATGTGGTCATTGCCAAAGCACAAACGCAAAAGTATCAAAATCAGGAGAAACTTATTTTCTGGATTGTGGTGATTGTGAAAGCTCAGAGCGCTTACTATGAGTTCTTGTCTTGGTCGTGATGGAACATTAAGCATTTTTATAGAAGAAAATATATGATCGACCCAGTTTCAATTTTTATTGCTTCATACCTTTCTGTAGTAAGTTCAAACGTACATGAAAAGGTTTTAGATATATACGGAACCGAACTTAAAACTGAGTTTGTTCAATACGAAAATATGAATATTTCATTTCAGCATCAAATGTGGAATATAAAAAATAAGACGATATGTACTTCTTATAATCAAGGAGATCCAAATTACTCTAAGTGTACAATCAAAGCGAAAGCTTTCTTTACTGATATGTGTAAAGAACTGACTAAGAGAAATCATTCAAATTGGAAAATGAAAAAGTTAAAAAAAATGTACTGTAATGCCTCTATTAATTACCAACCTTTCGCTGCTAGTATATCTAACCCTAAGGTTACAACAGAAGAACGTGACAGAGAGAAAAAGTGCAATGTATTGATATTAAAAACAATGGGGAATAAGAATAAAGATCTCATTGCAGAAAAAAAATTAGCGTGTAAGTAAAAGAAATAATTTTATCTATCACACGCATCTCAATTTTTTCGAAGAATATTTTGATGAAAAATACCGAGCTACAAAAAAGGTTTTAAATGGATTTAACGATACAAATTTTTAACGCATTATCTCTGTACTGGTTTATTCTGCCACTTTTCATTTTGCCTGTTGTATTAAAGTCGGCTTGGTTTAAAGGCATGTAAGGCAAATTTTTAGTTAACTTCTTACTAACCAAATTCTTACCAAAAGAGCAATATACGTTAATCAAAAATATTACTTTACCGACTGATGATGGCACAACACAAATTGACCATATTGTGGTGTCTGAGTTTGGCTTGTTTTTGATTGAAACTAAAAATATGAAAGGCTGTATTTTTGGTAGTGCCAAACAAAAGCAGTGGACGCAAAAGATTTTCAAATACACTGGGAAATTTCAAAACCCATTGCATCAGAACTATAAACACACACAAACGTTAGCAAGTTGTTTAACTATTCCTAATGAATTCATTTATTCAGTGGTTGTTTATGAATGTCAGTTGATTCAAAGTTAATCACGATGAGATCTATTATTTTTCTTTGTGTTATTAAGTCTGTGACAAGTTCCAGCCTAACTCAATTTAAATCGATGCGAATACTTTAGCAAATAGTAGAGTAAGGCTCATTCATCATATTTTAACTATACCTTCGGAACACCCATGACATTATCCTTATTTGACGATGAACCACCAATTGACCTGATTAATAGTGATGGTGTGGTTACCTGTTGGCAACAATTATTGCCAGAAGGTGAGGCGACTTCATTATTTGATGAATTGTTAGCTGCATGTATTTGGCGACAGGAGTCGATAACAGTCTACGAACAACGTCATTTACAACCGCGTTTAACCGCTTGGTTTGGAGATTATGGTGTCAGTGCTGACGGTGGTTATCAGAAGTTATACCAAACAGTAGAATTCACCCCACGTTTGTTAGCGTTGAAAACTACAATAGAAACTATGACGGGGTATCGTTTTAATTGTGTATTAGCAAACTTGTATCGAGATGGGCAAGATTCGGTTGGCTACCATGCTGATAATGAAAGGATATTAGGGATAAACCCTGTGATAGCATCATACAGTTTGGGAGAAACTCGTCGCTTTATATTAAAACATAATCAAGACAAGCTACAAAAAGTGACTTGCGAGCTTCAACATAATAGTTTGTTGTTAATGCATGGCGTATTACAGCATCATTGGCAACACTGTATTACTAAAACTCAACGCAGTATTGCACCTAGAATTAATCTCACCTTTAGGCTGATTAAACCACTTTAAAATACGGCTGTAATGTATATGCAGCCTTTATCAAGCTTATGTTCTGCCTTAAGCATTGTAGGTTATGTCTTCTCTTCGATATAAAAAGTGCTATCAGATAATGGCGCTTAAGCCGCTATTTGATAACACTCTTTGCTCGAGTGTTTTACTTTACGGTTAAATGAACCTTTGCCTTTTTTCGCTTTAACGACTCTCATGCAAAAAATCTTGCTTGTCACTAATGCAGCCATTGCTGAATGGTTGATGGTGCCACGCGCTAGGTCAGTTTGTTTTGGTGTTGAATTTAAGGTTGGTGATTGTGCTTTAACCTTTTTGTTGTGCTTCGCCATTTGTTGCCTTCTCCTTTGAAGAGCAGTGAAAGAATACGTTTTACGCTGAGTGGTATAAATTGCAATAGTAAATTAAAAAATATTAACTATTTGCTTCAGTTATTTATTGTCGCTATTTACCTCCTCTATTTATTCATTGCCACTATTTACTTCGATCGTTTATTGTTTTGTTTTTTCTTTTGTCATTAAAGCGACCGATATCGCGAGTGTGATAACGGTCGCTTTAAGTTAATGTCCCGCTATAGCTTGCACTGCTGGTTTTATATAAAGTCCAAGCACTTCGAATTGAATATACCAAACGGCCACGGAAGCAAAATAACCAATGACGATTGTCCATGAGTATTTCATGTGGGCACTAAATGTATAAATACCTTTTAGCTTGCCCATTACGCCAACACCCGCAGCAGAACCGAAAGAGATCATACTACCGCCGACACCTGCGGTTAATGTTACTAACATCCATTGTGCTAATGGAATATCCGGTGATGATTTTAAGACGGCTGACATCACAGGTACGTTATCAACAATCGCTGATAAGAAACCGACACCCATGTTGACGTACATTGGGTCAAATAGGGTATAAAGTTTAGCGGCGTGGTTTAAGAAACCTGCAAAGTGAAGTGCGCCAACCGCTGCTAAGATACCGAAGAAGAATAACAAGGTGTCATTTTCAACTTTTGAAACAGACTTATAAATTTGAATATCATTTTTATGATATTTTTTAAGTGTGTATGCGTAAAGTTGTAATAATGAAAGGCCAAATAACATGCCCCACATTGGCGGTAAATGCATGAGTTGTTTACCTAATACAGCTGATGCAATAGTGAAAACGCCAAGACCAATGATCACTTTACCGCCTTTGTGAATCTTAACGGGTTCCGCTCCTTCGATTTTTTCAGGTGAGCCGTCTGGTACAAATCGAGACAGTAAGAACGCTGTAATGCCCCAACCAATAACAGCTGATGGAAAGAGGAACAAGAAGTCAATGAATGTACCTTTACCTGCTGACCACGCCATTAACGTTGTGATATCTCCAAATGGCGACCAAGCACCACCCGCGTTAGCAGCGACAACAATGTTGATAGCAGCTGGGATAAGGAATGCTTTGTTGGTTTTTTCTATGGTGATTAAGACGGTGGAAAGGATAAGGGCGGTTGTTAAGTTATCTGCGACGGGTGAGATAAAGAAAGCAAGACCGCCAGTTACCCAAAACAGTTTTTTATAGTTAAAACCAGATTTGAGGAGTTTTTCTTTTAATGCATCAAATACGTTTCTTTCAATCAGCGCTTCAATAAAGGTCATGGCAACGAACAAGAAGAAGAATATCTCTGCAATCTCTAATATAAGATGTGCGATTTCAGTATCGAATGCTCTGAAATCCAATCCGTTTACTGCGTAATATCCACCGAGTAACATAAACATAAAGGTACCGGTGAACAGGGCGGGTTTGGCTTTGTTGATATGGTATTTTTCTTCCGCGGCTATAAAGTAATAACCGACAACGAATATGGTTAATAATAGCCAACCAAATGGTCTAACGGCTAAGTCAACGGCATGTATTATACCTTGTGCGCCTTCTATTTTTGTGGTCATTTTATCCCCTTTAAAATTGTATAAGCACTGATCGATTTTTCATTGTTGTTTTAAGCGTTATTTAACGCGTTGTTATGGTGTTTTTGAGAAAAATCGTGCTGGCGTTAATCATCTGAATATTAAAAAGTTTAATCGATTTTTTGTTTAAAACCTTATCTTCGGTCAATATATTGTCTATTTGTATGATTATTTAAATAATCTGCTTATTTACATCGATTTACAACGTGTACAGTGGAAATCCGGTAGAAATAAAAAATGTGAATACATTAAGAAGGCGTTATTTAAGCAATTCGTTATTTAAGCAATTCGTTATTTAAGCAATTCGTTATTTAAGCAATTAGAGTGCCTTAAAAGATGGGTTTAAGACTACATTTTTGTGGTTATCTTTTTATTTATTAAAGCGCATCCTTTTATTTATGGAGGCTTAACGACATAAGTTATTTAATTATTATTCTTAAGTAATTTTAAGTTGTTGTTAATATTGATTATTTATCTTAAAAATATTTAATGCTTTCGGCTTTTTAGTCAATTGTTTTGATTTTATATTTCTAATAAAAGAGTGAGAAAAGAGTTTATGAAATGTGATCTACACTATATATTATTGACAACTAACACTCTTACCTAAGGCCGTTCATGGACTCGATACTTATTATCCTTGCTATTTCATTAGCCATCGCAAGTATTATTAATATTGTGCTTACTAAATTCGCTATTTCACACATCGTGGGTTACATCATCACGGGTACAATCATCAGTAATATTTTCGATTTTAATGGCCATGCGGATCTCTCTTCTCTCGATTTGATAGGGGAGTTTGGTATTGTTTTCTTGATGTTTACTATTGGTTTGGAAATGTCTTTTTCTAAACTGAAAAAACTGCGAAAAATAATTTTTGTGAATGGCTTTGTGCAAGTGGTTGCCAGTTCTGTGATCATCTTTTTAATTGCGTTCTACTTGATTCACTTAGATACGACTTCTGCGATAATTATTGCTTTGGCTTTTAGTTTGTCGTCTACCGCTATAGTGGTGACGTACCTTAAAAAATCTAAAGATATCGTGACGCCCTATGGTGAAAAGTCGGTAGCGATTTTAATCTTCCAAGATTTAGCGGTTATCCCGATCTTATTGTTGATTGGTTTTTTAGCAAAAGAAGGGTTGTCGGTTGGCGATGTCTTATTAAAAACTGCGCTTTACGCCTGTCTAGTGATTGCATTTATGTTCACGTTAGGTAAAAAAATCATTGAATGGTTATTACATTTTTCAAGCAGAGCACGTATGGAGGAGATGTTCCTTGGCTCTGTTTTGACCATCGTTTTAGGTGCGTCGTTATTGGCTCATGAAATGGGATTCACTTATTCTTTAGGTGCCTTTATTGCCGGTATGATCATTGCCGAAAGTCACTTCCATGTAAAAGTTGAGTCGGATATTGCTTCTTATAAAGACCTATTATTAGGGGCCTTTTTCTTTTCTATTGGTACAAAAATAGATGTGTTGTATTTCTTAATGCATCTGCATTTAGTCGCTGGTGTTTTAGTGTCTGCGATGTTGATTAAAGCGATTGTGATTTACTTTTTGATAAGACAAGAATCGAATAAAAGTGATTCGATAAAATCTGCATTAGCACTTTGTCAGGTTGGGGAGTTCTCTTTTGCAATCTTTGCTTTAGCAACCAGTCAAAACCTATTATCAGAGGAGCTAGGCGGTTTCCTTATTTTGGTGACTGTGCTGTCGATGATTATCACTCCTTTTATGGTTAACAATATTTATAAATTGGCTTCTTTGTTTGTTAAAGAGTTCTTTGAGGCGGATAAAATTACGCCTGTTACGGTAGACCATCATACGGTTATTTGTGGCTTCGATACCTTAGGACGAATCGTTGCTAAAGAGTTACAAGGTAAAAATAAAAACTTCTTAATTATCTCGGATAACTTGCAACATGTGTTGATTGCGAGAAAAAGAGGTTATCACGCTTACTTCGGTCATTTAGACAAGCAACCTGTATTGGAGTCACTCAAGATAGAGTTATCGTCTAGTATTATTTTAACGGTGAATTCGATTAGAAATATTAAGATCATTTGTGAGTCTGTATTGAAATATCATCCTCAAGCAAACTTGGTGGTTAAGATTAATACCTTGGATGAGAAAGAGCAGTTAGCCGATCTTGCTATTCACTCGTTTGTACACGCACAGCATGAAACGGCGATGCTATTAGTGCAACATAGTCAGGTGACTAAAGCACTTGCTGAATCGACCGCTGATGTTATTACTGTTCAATAAGGTTTTATTGTGTGGGCGTTTGTCAGGTTGGCCGTTAATGCTTGGTTGATGAACGCTTAGCTTGATTATTAATATTTCGGGTAATTGGCATCCAATTCAATATTTCACTAAACAATGTTTTGAATTGGGGCCAAATGCTTTAGTTTACAGATGTTTTTTGTGTTGATTGTTATGTATGTCTTTGTACTTTACTAGCTAAGGTTAAAGGGTTAACGTTATAGATTTAAAATAATAAACCCAACACCAAAACCCCTGCAGGCTAAAGCCAGCGCCCCGAGGTCAAAACAATAAATCTAATATCAACTTTCTTACAGGCTTAATCTAGCGAGCAGAGGTCAAATGATATTTGTCTCTTGGTATCAAGTTCAACGTGTCACGAGACAATGCTTTGAATTGGGGGCGCATGCTTTAGCTTGCAGATGTTTTTTGTGTTGATTTTTATGTATGTCTTTGTACTTTAATAGCTAAGGTTAAAGGTCATAGATCTAAAAGAACAAACCCAACACCAGAACCTCTGCAGGCTAAAGCCAGCGCCCCGAAGTCAAAACAATAAATCTAATATCAACTTCCTTGCTGGCTTAATCTAGCGAGCTGAGGTCAAATGATATTTGTCTCTTGGTATCAAGTTCAACATGTCACGAAACAATGTTTTGAATTGGGGGCGCATGCTTTAGCTTGCAGATGTTTTGTGTTGATTTTTATGTATGTCTTTGTACTTTAATAGCTAAGGTTAAAGGTCATAGATCTAAAATAACAAACCCAACACCAGAACCCCTGCAGGCTAAAGCCAGCGCCCCGAGGTCAAAACAATAAATCTAATATCAACTTTCTTGCTGGCTTAATCTAGCGAGCTGAGGTCAAATGAGAAAGGTAGAGGTTTAAAAGAATAAACCAAACACCAGGACCCCTGCAGGCTGAAGCCAGCGCCCCTAGGTCAATACAGGAAATCTAATCTCAACTTTGTTACCGGTTTAATCCAGCGGCCCGAGGTCAGACCGAACTCTAAGGTTCTTTATAACTTGGTATCAAGAAAAAAGGACAGACCAATAACATGGGCTGTCCTTTTAATTAGCAATGATTGTGGCAAGTAAGCGATCTTTAACAAATTTTCTCTAACATAAGTCTTAGAAAATCGATCTTATAAGAAGATTAGTCTGAGCACTTTAATTTGTTTTTGCTAGATTACGCAATACATAATGTAATATTCCACCATTTTGGTAATAACTAAACTCGTTCGGCGTATCAATTCTAATTTTGACTTCAAAAGATTGTTTTTTATTATCTTTATCAACCACTGATACAATCACCGTTTTTTGGCCTGCACTTACTGCTGGAATACTAAATTGCTCTTCACCCGTCAGATTCAATGAATCAGCGCTATCGTCAGGCATAAACTGCAGTGGTAATATCCCCATTCCGACTAAATTAGAGCGATGAATTCTCTCGTAACTCTGTGCAATGACAGCTTTAACACCTAATAGTGCAGGCCCTTTAGCTGCCCAGTCACGAGAACTGCCCGTTCCGTATTCTTTACCTGCTAATACAATTGAAGCAATGTTTTGTTTTTTATATTGCATAGCGGCATCGAACACACTCATTTCTTCACCCGATGGCATCATTCGTGTCCAACAACCTTCAGTGCCAGGTGCCAGTAAGTTACGTAAACGAACGTTAGCGAAAGTACCTCGCATCATCACTTCATGATTGCCTCGTCTAGAGCCATAAGAGTTAAAGTCTTTAGGAGAAACACCTTCATTCTGTAAGTACTCAGCAGCTGGGCTATCTAGTGCAATAGAGCCTGCAGGTGATATATGGTCAGTCGTGACACTGTCACCGAGTTTTAATAAACAACGTGCATTGTTGATATCGTTAATTTCTGGAATCTGCGCACTGATACCATCAAAAAACGGTGGTAGTTTGACGTAAGTAGAATCTGGCCAATCATATTTTTGGCTTTGAATGACGTCTAATGCTTGCCAATCTTTATTGCCACTATAAACATCTGAGTAGCGTTTGGTAAACATAGCGCTGTCGATGGACTTTTCAATGAATTGTTTAATTTCTTGATTATTTGGCCAGATATCTTTTAAGTAAACGGGATTACCTGAAGCGTCATTACCTAAAGATTCTGTGGCAATGTCTATTTTCATATTACCTGCCAATGCATAAGCAACAACAAGAGGCGGTGACGCTAAGTAGTTGGCTTGTACTTCTGGATGTATACGTCCTTCAAAGTTACGATTACCTGATAATACCGATGTGACCGATAAATCTCCTTGATGGATTGCTTGGCTGATTTCTTTTGGTAAAGGACCAGAGTTACCAATACAGGTGGTACAACCGTATCCGACTAATTGAAAACCAAGGGCATCTAAGTCTTCGTTTAATCCAGATTTAAGTAAATAATCAGTAACGACTTGTGAACCGGGTGCAAAACTGGTTTTAACCCAAGGTTTAACGTCTAACCCGCGTTGTCTTGCATTTCTCGCCAATAACCCTGCGGCGATTAACACTGATGGGTTCGATGTATTAGTACAACTGGTAATGGCGGCAATCACCACTGAACCATGTTTGAGTACAAAGTCTTTACCGTCGTATTGGCAAGGGACACCGGAATCTCCATTATCCGCGGGTAATAACGTCGAAGATTGGCCTCCTTCACTTTCAAAACTATTTTTATCTTGACTATAATTTATCTGTTTAACGTTACTTTGCAAATCTAACCAGTCTCGGTAAGCTTTGCCTGCTGTATCTAATGAGATTCTATCTTGTGGTCGTTTTGGTCCTGCGATAGAAGGCACTACATTTTCTAGCTGCAATGATAATCGACTATGATAGACCGCATTCTGTTGCGACTCTGTTCCCCACATATCCATTGCTTTTAAATAGATTTTAATACGGTCGATATGTTTTTCATCGCGTCCTGTTAATTGTAAGTAGTCAATGGTTTGATGATCAATAGGGAAAATACCACAAGTTGCACCATACTCAGGGGCCATATTAGCAATGGTTGCTCTATCTGCTAAAGTGAGTTCATTAACGCCTGCGCCAAAGAATTCTACAAACTTCCCAACGACACCTGCTGCACGTAATTGTTCTGTCACGGTCAAGACTAAATCGGTCGCGGTTGTACCCGCGGGTAACTGGCCTTTTAATTCGAAACCTACAATTTCAGGTAATAACATGGTGACTGGTTGGCCTAACATCGCGGCTTCTGCTTCTATGCCGCCAACTCCCCAACCTAATACACCTAATCCATTTATCATGGTGGTATGTGAATCAGTCCCGACTAAAGTATCTGGATATAATAAGTTATCTTGCTCAGGTTTGTTAAAGACAACTCTTGCTAAGTATTCCAAGTTTACTTGATGGACGATACCGCGTCCTGGTGGTACGACTTTAAAGTTATCAAAGCTTTGTTGTCCCCAACGTAGGAATTGATAACGTTCATTATTACGTTGAAACTCAATGGCTGTATTTTGTTGCATGGCATCTGCCTGTCCAAAGACATCTACCATGACAGAGTGGTCAATAACCAGTTCGACTGGATTTAAAGGGTTTATTTTATCAGCTTGCCCACCCATTTTAACGATAGCATCACGCATTGCTGCTAAATCAACCACGGCAGGGACGCCTGTGAAATCTTGTAAAATAACGCGAGAGGGGACAAAGGCGATTTCGGTATCTTGCCAATTATCTACATCCCATTTTGCGAGGGTATCGATATCTTGTTGTTGGACGAAATCACTATCGGCATGACGTAATAAATTTTCTAATAGGATTTTTGCGGCGAAGGGTAAACGAGAAAGGTCATATTTATCTGCTAACCCCTCAAAACTGTAGTAGTGGCAAGTTTCGCCATTAATTTCAATTTGTTGTAAGCATTGTGTCGACTTGTTCATTAGAAGTTCTCCATTAATAAATTGATGAATAACGCTAAGTTCAGTCAGTCTACATTAACATATTAGGCTAGAAATTTAAGGGGAAGTCATAAAACTATCTAATTAATTTAAAGGGTAAAAACCAAAATGGTAATGAGAAAGTACGAAATGTACTTTGGAAACTAACGCCACAAGTTAATGCTATAAGCGATGTCATTAACCATATAAAGATTTAAAGTAAATAAGTGTAGAGGGGGAAATATTAAGTGGCTATTAATAATGGTGTTCGTTGCATTTTAATAATACAAATGAATCCCTTTGTATTTTGCATTTACTTTTACAACTACTTTCTTGGGAACAAATGACGATGGAAAAATAGATTAGTTTTAGAACGTATTCTATTTGAAAATATAAACGGTATTTTTAACAAAAAATAGGATGGGTCCGAATAACCTATTTTAGTTAAAAACCGACGAACTAATTTATGATTTATCGCTCTAGGTGCCTAATATATAGGCGTTAGGTTTTTTAATTAAACTTTCAGTAGATCTAACTTCTTGCGAATTTTATGCTCAAACTGAGATCTAGTTTAGACTTTCTGACAATGTTCAATACTTACTAGAAAAACTTAATGTAGGCTTATAAGCAAGAAATAAAGAGCACCATCTGCAGATTTAGTCGATATAAACAATGATTTTATACAGCTTGAAATTGCATTTGTTACATCATTAAATAATATAAATAAGGGTTCCAATGAAACACGGAAAATTAAGTTTATTTTTAAGTACTTCTATTGCTGTTGCATTATCGGGTTGTGCTACTACAGCAGATGCGCCAACAGGTCCAATTAACTTAGCAGGTACTCAAGCGGCACTAACCGTTGTTGCTACAGAATCTAGTGTTCATGACGGAAATGGCCCAGATCGTTTAATCGATGGTGACATTTCAACACGTTGGTCAGCAAGTGGTGATAATGCTTACGCTACTTTAGATTACGGTCAAGTTGCTGAATTTGATGCAGTGCGTATCGCTTTCTCTAAAGGTCATCAACGTTCTAGTAATTTTGATATCTTAGTGAGTGAAGATGGCAAAACATGGACAACTGTTCTTGAAGGTATGGCGTCATCAGGTAAAGTTACATCAATTGAACGTTTCCCATTTACTGCCGTTAAAGCGCGTTATATTAAATACGTCGGTCACGGTAACACTAAAAACATGTGGAACAGTGTTACTGAGTTTTATGCAGTAAATTGTGCCGTTAATACTTGTCTTCCAAATGAATTTATTACTGATGATGTTATTGCAGCCAATGCAGCAGAAAACAAAATCTTAGATAAAGCAGCAAAAGCTAAAAAAGCAAAAGAAAAAGCTAAAATGAAAGCATTGCGTTTAGGGGACTTCGGTACGCATGTTCCTTTGAAATGTGATTCAGCAGTTTCTGATTGTAGTAAAAAAACATGGTGGGATGTGCCACTAAAATCACCAACAATTCCAGCGGTACCATTAGCAGGTAATAAACCAGGTGAGAACTTTGACTTAACAACATGGTATTTATCACAACCATTTGACCACGATAAAAATGGCAAGCCTGATAATGTTGATGAATGGTACTTAAACCAAGGTTACGAACAACCTGAGTTATTTTATACGGGTGATGATGGCGGTTTAGTGATTAAAACATTCATTAAAGGAACTCGTACCTCTAAAAATACTAAATACACACGTACTGAAATGCGTGAAATGTTACGCCGAGGAGATAAGTCTATCTCTACTAAAGGTGTTAACAAAAACAACTGGGTATTTGGTAGTGCGCCAGAAGCTGATCTTGAAGCCGCTGGTGGTGTAGACGGTACGTTAGATGTAACAATGAAAGTAGATAGTACAACTTCTACAGGTGAGTTAGGTCAAGTAGGTCGTTTCATTATTGGTCAAATCCATGATCAAGATGATGAGCCAATCCGCCTTTATTACCGTAAATTACCAAACAGAGACACAGGTTCAGTTTACTTTGCACATGAAAATACACTTGAAGGTTCAGATAACTACTTTAGTTTAGTAGGCGATTTAAGTGGTGAAGTTGATGATGGTATTGCGTTAGGTGAAGTATTCTCATACCAAATTAAAGTTGAAGGCAACACAATGACTGTTACAGTAAAACGTGATGGAAAAGATGATGCAGTTCAAGTTGTTGATATGAGTAAAAGCGGTTATGACCAAGGTGGTCGTTACATGTACTTTAAAGTAGGTGCATACAACCAAAACAACACAGGTGACCCAGAAGATTTTGTACAAGCTACTTTCTACAAAATTAAAACATCACATGATGAATACAAAAAATAATAGTTAGTTAATTTTTTAACCTCATTTAAGCCAGCATCTTGCTGGCTTTTTTCATTTCTAGCCTCGTCACCTTGTTTGATATCCACTATACTCATCTGCTTTAACTTTATTTTTATATAATTTCTCTATTATTTAGTCACGAGCCGCTCAACCCAATATCGTTTTACTATTGAGCCTTTTGATTTTCATACTCTCTTGTTTTGTATTTGGAATTTAGCTTATGGCGAAAGGAAAATTTGTTAGCGGTAATATTTTTAATCATATTATTGTTATGTCATCAACGAATGCGATCGGATTAACGGCGTTGTTTATTGTTGATTTAGCTGATCTCTTCTTCATTAGTTTGCTGGGTGAAACAGAACTCGCTGCTGCGGTTGGTTATGCAGGTACAATTGCCTTCTTTACAACGTCTATCAGCATTGGTTTATCTATTTCGATGACTGCTTTAGTATCAAGGGCGATAGGTCAACAAGATAGAGAAAAAGCCCGGCGTTTAGTGATTAACATTTTAGTCTCAGGTTTTATCGTCGGCGTTATTATTGCGGGGTTAACTTGGTATTTTGCACCTGAATTGGTTAGCTTAATTGGTGCTCAAGGTGAAACGCACGATTTAGCAGTAAGTTATTTACGTATTCTATTGCCTTCTTTACCTGTGTTGTGTGTAGCGATGAGTGCCGGTGCTGCTTTACGTTCTGTTGGTGATGCCAAACTTGCGATGTATTCAACATTAGCAGGCGGTGGTGTGAATGCGGTATTAGATCCACTGTTTATATTTGCTTTTGGCTTAGGCTTACATGGTGCTGCTATTGCTTCTGTTATTTCTCGGTTTGCAGTTGCTTGGGTGGCGTTATACGGTGTTACACATATTCATAAATTAATGGGGAAATTTGATTATAGTAAGTGGCTGGCGGATCAAAAAGAAATATTTAACGTGGCTATTCCTGCGATGAGCACCAATATCGCGACCCCTTTAGGTAATGCTTATGTCACCATGATGATTGCCTCATTCGGAGATAGTTATGTTGCTGGTTGGGCTGTTATAGGACGTTTATTACCGGTTGCTTTTGGTATGATCTTCGCTATTTCTGGTGCGGTGGGCCCTATTATTGGACAAAATTTTGGTGCGTTATTATATGACCGTGTGCGTCTTACTAATAAACGAGCACTGCAATTCACCGCCGCTTATGTAGTGGTGATAGCGGCAATTATCGGTCTATCTAAAAATTATATTATTAGTGCTTTTGGGGCACAGGGTGATGCCGCAGAAATGATCGACTTTTACTGCACTTGGTTATGTATTGTCTTTATATTTAACGGTGTGATGTTCATTGCTAACGGCACCTTTAATAATTTAGGATACCCGAGTACTTCTACCGTCATGAATATAGGTAAAGCAACGATTGGTACCATTCCATTTGTTTATTTTGGCGGTGAATGGTTTGGTGCTTTAGGGGTGGTTGCTGGCCAAGCAGTAGGGGCAGTATTATTCGGCCTGATTTCATGGTTCTGGGCACAACGCATCCTGAATAAATTAGGGATGAATGAACAAATTAATAACAATACTGAAGAGGATCTAAACCTGACCTCTGCTTTACCGCTAACACCGTTCTGTTCTAGCCGTATTTACATGTGTGCAGATAGCGAAGAAAGCTTAACTGAGCAGCAATATAATACAGATAATAATGAAGCCGACCTTAGCAATAAAAGTGATAATAAAAATAAATAAACAGGGCGTTATTTTAAGCATACCAACATTAGTATCTACAAGCTAAAGGGAGCTCTCAGTACTTTTTAGCTTATGGATACATTACTTTTAGCTATACAACACTGTGTATTGCTAAAGGAGTAGGGTGTAGAAATAGCCTCAATATTTTGATTAACGCTTCACTATACTTATTTCACTATATTCATTTCATAAATAACGTTTATTGCAAATTGCTTATGATTACCCATTCAATATAAATAAAAGAATACAGATAATAGCGCTCAGTACGGCAGATAGACCTTTCCAAAATAATAATGGGTCTCGTTCTAATAAAGGCGGGCGAATATTATTTAAAAATGCTTTACTAGGGTTTCGTAAATCATATAAAAACTCAGATAATTCATGATAGCGATCTTGTGGGTTAGGATTAAGTGCTTTCCAAAGTGTATCGTCTATCCAGGCTGGTATTTCACGGTCATCATCAAGAACAGAACGATATTGTAGGCGCTTTTGTGCTGATTTGGTTTTAGCGCGAGCAACTTCAGCTCCAAAGGGAAGCTTTCCTGTTAGCATCTGATAAGCAATCACACCTAATGAGAAGATGTCTGCATTGCTTGCCGCCAGCTCACCTAGAAAGTATTCAGGTGCAGTATATTGAGCTGTCCCTAAGTTATCTTGATGCATTAATGGTGAATTTATTTCCATTAGGCCAGCCACTTTAGTTGAACCAAAATCAATTATTTTTACTAAACCATTGTTGTCGATCATAATATTTTCTGGTCGTAAGTCTTGGTGGATCATTTCTTGTCGGTGGAAAGCTAATAGACCTTTCGCTATCTGTTCAATAATGACTCTGACACTTTCTAAATCGGGTTTTGGATTATCAATCATCCATTGCGTGAGCGTTTGACCTTCAATAAATTCGCTAGCGACGTAAATAAAATGACGTTCACGTATTTGTAAACAAGGCTTTAATACATGTGCATTGTCGATGCGACGCGCTATCCACTCTTCCATTAAAAAGCGTTCTAAATAAGCGGGGTCAGAAGATAAATCCGTTGAAGGTGTTTTGATTACCACTTTTTGTTGGCTTTGGTTATCAATGGCTAAGTAGATATGGCTGCGGCTACTATCGTGCAATGTATCTATAATTTCGTAGCCATCAAAGTGCATACGCGCGTGTAAAGTAGGGGGGAATGGCAGTTCAGTGAGTTGTGCATAAACCTCATCGGAAGTTTGACTTGGTAGATTAACAATATCAATTATTTGAAGGGTTAGATTATCGTCACTTCCTTGCTTTAGTGCATTGTCTGCAATTATTTCACAAGCTTTCGTTAAATCTTGTTTATAGCTATTAATTGTTTCAATCATAAACGCTTCATTATTGTACTCATATATTCCATCTGTCGCCAGAATGAAAACATCGCCAATTGCTAGGTTTACGATATTATAATCCATCTCAACATAAGCACTTATTCCCATTGCTCTGGATAGATAATGTTGATCTTTAGACACCCAATGACGATGATCTTCCGTTAATAACTGCAGTTTATTATCACGCAGTAAGTAGATACGTGAATCGCCAATATGAAAAAGGTGGGCTGTCGTTGACTTGATAATAAGCGCACTAAAAGTACAAACGTATCCTTTGTCTTTATTAAAGCGGTGATGGCTCTTTTGGCTTTGTGAGTATAACCAGGCGTTGTTGGCGACTAAAACTTGTTGTGCAGACTTTTTCACCGACCAGGTTTCTGAAGTACAAAAATAGTCTTCGAGAAACGACTTAACACTTACTTCACTGGCTACTTGGCTAACGTCACTGCTACTGATGCCGTCAGAAATTGCAATGGCGATACCTTTACTGGTTAAAATAGGTTCTTGTGGAATGTAAATACCATAAGCGTCTTGATTGACTGGCTTTAATCCCTTATCTGAATATTCCCCAACTGAAATCTGTAATTGTGTCGACATTTTTCATTCCTTTGAAAAGCTTTATTGAAAATTTAAGACTTTTTTAATTTTAATATTTTTCAATTTTAACGAGTGTTAAATTAACGACAAAAAGCTATATTTTATATTAACAAGTATGGCTACACTAAACTAAGAGGTTTCATTAAATTGAATTAATGACTTATTTTTAAGTTTTAGATGTTGAGTTTTTTAATGCCGCTGAAATTCTGAACACTGTCGCCAATAATAATATTATTCCAATAATAAAAAAGTGAAATAGTTTGTCGCGTAATGAAATGAGCCTTTTAGATTCAACAATATTGGCTATTTTTGTTACAAATTCAAAAGAGGTTAAATAAGACATAACTTTCCTTTTTTATTAAATTAAACAACTTCTTTCCTGTGAATGATTACGATGACTGCAACAATTATTCCAATATAAATATTATTCTTATCTTATTGATATTATTTAACTTAATTTTATATCTTTATATTTTATTAAAAAACCATCTGAAAATCGCACCCTAAAAGGGCATAAAAACAGTCTTTTATATGACATTTTTAATTTATCTTCTTTTGAAGAAATCTAGGTTGTTTACAATAAGAGTATGATTAAAAGCAAATTGTTAATCATTACTTTCATTTAGAGTTGAAGGAAGTAAATAACATTTTGATAATATAGGTAATTTTTACAATTATATTTAATGTCAAATATATATAATTTATAAGTTGGATTTATATCCAATATGACAAAGGCCACATGTTGGCCTCTATTGATTGTTAATTAATTAGTATAGACTGAATTTACTGCTCTTTATATGTGTATAAAACAAACTAAGATGATGATTATTAATACAACTTAATCCGTCTTAGCCTTTTTAAATATTCTTTAATAAGTAAATTTAAGAGGTGGGTAAAGAAATAATAAAGTCCAAATCTGAGCATTCGGTTGTTAACACGATATAAATATATGGAAATAAATACATAATGAAGAGTCTTAAAAACAAAATATTTTTGTTATTTGTTTCTATATTATTAATGGTTCAGGGAATTGCATTTTGGACGTTATACCACGCCAATAAAAATCAAGAAGATGCTGAAATTAAAAACCGTTTAACCATGGGAATAACTATTTTTACTGAGTTATTTGATCGACGTTTAGCCTATTTGTCAGCTTTTACTCATATTGCAGCAAATGATCATGGTGTAAAAAAAGTATTTGATAACGAAGATATTCGACATTTATTACTTTCTTTGAATAATAATAGACAACGTATTAATACCGATCTTGCAATGGCGATTTCTGTTGATGGTGTTATTACTGGTCAATTACAGCGACATTTTATACATTCAACACCTTCACCTGAAATAATCGAATCTGCTAATAGAAGTACTATTCAAGCAGGGCATGAATTAGGTCTTCAATTTCGTTATCCAAGCTGGCTAACCTCTAGTCAACAATCTCAGATATATATTATCGATAATGTGCTTTATCAGATCAGTATCTCACCGATTAAATCGGGCTCCAAAAATGTTGGCTGGTTGGCTTTTGGTTTTGAAGTTAATCAGGCATTAGCAAATGAATTTAAAAGTATTACTCATTTACAAACTGATTTCATTTTAAAAGAACAGGGTGAATTTACGCTCACGGCTTCTTCAAAACAAAATGTTAAAATGAGTAATAAAGAAAAACTAGTATTAGCTAAGCTAGTTAATCAAAATATTACCCCTGAGCAATATATTGCAACGTATACCACTATCTCTCAGTTTAATAAGAGAGAGTTAGGGGTTTATATGTATAGTTTACGTGAGAATATTGTCTCCTTACTAGAAGAGCAATGGTTACAGATTTTGTTGTTGGCAGCATTAACACTTTTTGCTTCATTATCTGGTGCTTATTTAATTGCTGCTTCTATCAGTAAACCAATTAACAGGTTAGTCGCTCATGCAAAAAAGATTGCGGCAGGCCATTTCGAACAAAAGATTACGTTCACAGAGAAGAATGAAATAGGGCAGCTTGCTAATGAATTTAATCATATGCAACTCGCTCTTGCACAGCGTGAAGAAGCGATTATTCGTCTTGCTAATCACGATCTTCTAACCGATTTACCTAATAGACATAGACTCAATGAAGTGTTGTCTGAATTGAAAAATGAGCACTTTATGATGGTGCATTTAAACTTAAGCCGTTTGAAAGATGTTAATGCAACATTGGGTTACGATGTAGGTGATCTTGTGATTCAAACTCTCGCTATTCGTTTACAGGCTATATCTCAACAGCAGCATGTTCAATTATTAGTACATTTAGGCGCTGATGAATTTATATTAATTTTGGATACAATGGAAATTAATGGGGTTAGTGCTCAAGTTAATAAAGCGTTAGAAGATGTGTTTTGCTTTCAAGGTATTAGTCTTCAACTACAAGTGAGAATGGGTATTGCTTTCTATCCAGAACATACTTCAGATGTCACTCGATTAGTGCAAATGGCAGATACTGCCTTACATCATACGCGAAACAACGGCAGTCTAATTCAAGTCTATCAGCCTAATTTAGACATTAATTCAGTTGAACGATTAAATTTGATTAACGATTTAAGACAAGCGATTCCTTGCAACCAATTTGAACTTCATTTCCAGCCTAAGTTATGTTTATATTCATTAAAAGTAATGCATGTAGAAGCATTAGTGCGTTGGACACATCCAACACTTGGTATGATTCCACCAGATAATTTTATACCCATTGCAGAGAAAACAGGGCAGATAGAAGGGCTAACTCGTTGGGTATTTGTCGCGGCATTGATGCAATGTACTGAATGGAATAAATTAGGTCTTGATATTAATATTTCTGTTAATATTTCTGCTGAGAATTTAAAAGAACCTGATTTTTATGAATTTGTTTGTAAAATGATGACAATTCAAAACATTAAACCACAACAAATCACACTCGAAGTAACAGAAAGTTCTGTTGTAGATGACCCTAAATCTGCTATAAAATTATTAGGTAAATTTAAAGACTACGGTTTTAGAATTTCCATTGATGATTATGGAACAGGCTACTCTTCATTAGCACAACTTAAGCAACTACCGGTCCATGAGTTAAAAATAGATAAATCATTTATTCAACGCCTTGAACATGATATTGATGATCAAATTATTGTTCGATCTACTATTGATTTAGCACATAACATGGGGCTTAAAGTCGTTGCAGAAGGTATTGAGGATGAGTTCTCATTATTATGGTTAGCTCAATACAATTGTGAATTAGCACAAGGGTATTTCATCAGCCGACCTAAGCCTGCTAGTGAGTTAACGCCTTGGCTTCTAAACCCACCTAAATTTACTAAATCAATATAATGAAAATTAAGGTATAGGTCATAGAGTATAACGCTGAACGTTAGCCATGAAGCCTGGCATTATATGGCTCTTTTGTGCAAGCTGACTGATGTTACTGTTTATTGCTATGACCATTGGCATGACTATAGCTATCATAATAAACAACCGCTTTATTTTTTCGGGTGAAAGGGTTTATTTTTCATTAACATCTTAAGTTAAGCACCAGCTTAATTTATGATTTTATTCTAACTGAGTTGAGCTTTTTACTCTTAACATAAGTGCGCGTGAAACTTAACGTTCATACTTCATACTTCATACTTCATACTTCATACTTTATACTTTATGTTGTTCTTATTATTTATTAACTCAATTAATACCAATTATATTAAATAAGTGATCTAAATCTGCGCAGAAAAATGATTTATTTCAAGATGTAAGTTGAGGCCTTTCGAAGATTCACTCTGTTAATCATCTGTCGAAGATTTAACTAAATGAGGTTAATGCTTTAATGGTGGTTCCCTTTATGAAGCAAAGAATGGGATACCTGAATCTGCTAGATGTTTTATCGTTGTTAGTAGATGTTCGTTTGAGCGAGAGGTAGGTTGATAAGCTATGTTTAGTCGGTTTAGTGATTTCATACTGCCATCACCATACAACTATATAACCAGAGAGCTGCAATATCGACACTCTCTGGTTATTTTGTTACTTAACGAATAAATGACGATAAGTTAATTGTTTGATCATAAGACTTTGTAAACAACGGTGATGTAATTTCAAAGTGTAATGGTAACTCAGGGCTCAACAATAATGCGAAGACATTACTGAACATATCACTTGGTTTAATAGTTAATGGTAATTGAAGGTTACTTTTACCTTTCGTTATTTTTTGGCTACTTAATGCGCCTTTAAATAACTCACTACCTTTCGAAGACACAGAGTAATTAACATCATCTAACGGCAAACTGAAATCATTTTGATTATCAACATCCACACTTAATATAATATCTAATTGGCTAAAGCTTGCGTTTACAACCTTAAGATCGGCAATTGAAACTTCTGGGATATAGATGGTTGCAGAACGTTCAAAAGGAATCGCTATACCTAATGAATTTACATTACCTTTAATCTGATAATCTAGTTTTCTTTCTTTAAATAAAAGCTGCTGTAAAGATGTTAATGTTTCTTTTGTTAAAGCAAGTGACAGACTAACATCTTTGTTTCCATTTGCAGGTAATGTACCAATGGCATCAGTTTCACCATCTAACATCTTTTCATCGTTTAATGAAAGTTCATAAGTCACGCTATTTATCGGTAACGAAAATGCATTACCGTTTACAATATTAAATGTCGGGTTAAGCTCAATACGGTCCATCGACACTTCACCAATCGCAAATGACTTATAGTTAACATCCGGTTGTTTTACGTAATCTTTTATTACGCTACAAGCTGTCAACATAGTTACTGTTGTTACGATCATAAGTTTTTTGAACATAATTTTTCCTGTGATAAAAATAATTTATTTTAATGAGTTTAAGTTTTATATTGATCTTAACTGGATTATATCAGATTGTTTATATTGATTAATGCGATAAAAATAAATGTTTAATAATATAAGAATGATCGATGCGCTATATGGTGTTATATAGCGAAGATGACTATGTAAAAGGTGACTTTCTACAAGTTAAGTAAGAGCCATCACAACTATAGTTAACCTCAATTCTGATTAATGAAAGTGGAATTATATTTAAAACCATAAAGTTATATTTTTTATTATAGATAGCGGTTAGTTTTACGTAGTTCAAGGCGAATTATTGATAGATAATTTAACGTAGAAATCTGCGGACATAGCGGTGTTGTATCGCTTTGCTTATCCAGAGATGAGGTCAGTTATTAACATGATGATTAAATGAATATTATCTTCGCTGTTTTATGGTTTAGGTAATTATTTTAATTACATGAGATAAATGGCCACGGTTAGCGTAACCATTTTTGTATGTAATTAGATTTTAATTAGCAGTTAGTTAGAGAATTTTTTTGTAAATTCAGTAATACGTTTTGCATTAACACCTCTGTCACCACGTCCAATACGAGAGACACTTCTAATATCAATACGACTACCGCTTTCTTCGGGTGATACTCTGATAACAACGTCATCTGCAAAATTAAAAAATGCAGTTCTTGCTGTTGCTTCGAGAGTATATAGATCTGCGTTTTTAGCGACAATCTGCCAACCCATTGAATTTGCAATTGTTACCGCTTTATCATAGGCCTGTCCAGCAGAGAGGTTAGAGATAAGTGGTTTAATATTAGGAAACGCTTTTAATTGTTGTTGAGCAATTTCTTCGCCACCATACACTAAGGTATTTTTTGAACCTGGACGTTGATCAGTTAAAAAGATGAACTGCGGTGGTGTTTGAGTATCAGTCGTAATATCGTGAATAGGCGGATAACGTGTTGGTTCATTTATAATATTCGCTATCGCTGGACCTAAGATCATTAACCCTAATACCAACGCTATTAATGACTTTACCGCTGATTTAAATTGCTTACCATATAGAGTGAATACTAATGAAATGGTTGCCGAAACAATGACGATATAACCTAATATATTGTTATAGCTTCTACTTGCACCAAAACCGACAATGGGCTCCCATAAGCCAATTGAAGATCCAAATACCATTAATGCCGCGATTAACAGACAAATGACTGCTGCGAATAACACCGTATTACTTAAGTCTATTCTTTTCATAAATCTCTCTTCTTGATTTATTTCATTGGTTTTAAAGTTGATATTTACTCATATCATTTTATTTTTATTGCTTTACTTTACATCAACTTACTTTTATTAGGTCAGGTACATTAAGTTATGCTCCATTAAGTTACTCCCAAACATTGATGATTTTTTCTAATAACGTATTTAATTGTGTTTTTTCATTTTCGCTTAATATTGACATTCTTTTTTGTTCATCAGTATGTAATTCGACAATAACTTTATCAATTAAGCGCTTACCGGTTTCTGTTAATTGAACGAGTCTTCCGCGTTTATCGTTAGGGTTATCAATACGTATGATCAAACCAGCCTCGGTGAGACGATTTAATACTTTAGTTAACCCGCCTGAACTGAACAACATAGCAGTAGATAACTCTGTGGGTGTTAAGCAATGCGGCTGGGCTTCTTTCCTTAGTGTTTCTAGTACAGAAAATTCAGCCGGCTGTATAGTGTAATGACTTAATACTTGTTCAAGATTACGGTGTAAATAAGTGCTAATTCTATGAATACGTAATATTTCAGGTGATAAACCTTCATTTGAATCGGGCCAATTATTTTTGGTTTTAATTAATATTTCACTAACAGGTGTTCGTTTGATCATAAGGTTACCTCTTTTACTTATTCAATATACCTTGCTAGAAAGGTAAAATACACTTATTATTAGCTTTCTAGAAAGCAAAATAGAATCAATAAGCAAACAGTTTAATCGATAAATGCAAAGTGAGTTAAGAGGTTTTATGAACAAATATATATCAGCACCATTATTATTTTTATTAGCGGGTATTTCTGCATTAACTCCATTTGCTACAGATGGATACTTATCTGCGATTCCAGTGATGGCAAAAGATTTAAATACAGATATCTCGATGGTATCCATTACGGTTAGCCTTTATATTTTCGGTTTAGCAATAGGGCAGTTAATGGGTGGGCCATTATCAGATCGCTTTGGTCGTAAATCGATTATTGTACTGGGACTTGTCATATTCAGTATTGCTAGTTTTTTTATTCCGTACGCGACTTCTTTAGAAATGCTATGGGTGGTTCGAATTATTCAAGCCATCGGTGGTGGTGTTGCTGTGGTTGGAGTGCCTGCTATTATCCGTGATAATACAGTTGGCAAAGATTCAGCTCGGTTGTTTTCATTAATTATGCTGATCACTATGTTGGCACCTTCTATTGCACCTTCTGTGGGAACTCTTATTTTAAAAGCATTAAATTGGGAGTGGATTTTTACTTCATTATCCGTAGTGGGAGTCATTGTTACAATCGCGGTTGTGATTATTATGCCAAAAGACGTTAAAGCGACTAATAACATTAAAGGCGGTGGTTATTTAAGTGTCTTTAAAGAAAAAAGGGCATTAGGCTATTTAGTGGCACAAGGCTTTTGTTTCTCTGTGTTAATGACATTTTTAACCAATGCACCTTTTGCTTACATAGAACATTTTCAAGTGAGCGAAACTTTCTTTTCAGGCTTATTAATTTTAAATGTATTGGGTGTATCGATTGTGAATAGAATTAATCATCATTTATTACATCGTTATGAGCCAAATCAATTATTAACATTATTCTTAAGCGTGCAGTTAATTGGTATTGCTGTTTTAGTTATTGCGACTGTCTTTTTTCCTGATAATTTATGGTTTACTGTGGCAGGTTTTGTACTTACGACTGCAACAATTGGCGGCGTTATACCTAACGCTAGTGCCTGTTTTATGCATTACTTTGGGAAGAATGCTGGCATTGCGGCTGCAACGTTAGGAGCGACACAATACATATTAGGTGCTGTTGTTAGTGCTGTTGCGGCAATATTAAGCCATGATTCATTGTGGCCAATTGTATTAATTATGATGACCGTAACGCTAATTGCGCTTCTTGGAGCGACTTATCGCTCTCAACCACAATTAGCTTCTGATTTAGAAGAGCAAGTGTAAAGACAGTATTAGAAAAGAAGTTAAGTACTTATTGACGTGGGCTTATACTTTGTTGAGGATAACCCCTCTATGTAAATAGAGGGGGATTTTTAAATAAACGCAATGATTAGAGAAACATTAATTACTTTTTATCTCGACAGCTAATTACTTTTTTAAATCAATCTGACTGCTATTTATCTATTTATCTATTTACCTATTCAATTATTAAACTATTTACCTACTAACTTTTTCAATAAACTGCTAATAATCGACATAAAACTGACTGTTTCAGCATCTGCTGAACTAGCAGCACTTTCTGCTTTAATTTCTTTTTTGTTCTCTGGGATTGCACGTATCATATCCGTTAAACTTTCTTCATCGAAAATGAACCCATCATTTTCGCCTTCTTGGGATTCATATTTATCGATTAACAAATCAAGTAGATTAACGATAGTACTAGGTTTGTTGTGTGAACCTATATTATCAAAGACGGCGCCATCACCTAATTCAACAATTCTACGGCGAGGACGGAATTGACTTTTACGTTCACTTAATTCTTTCCACGTTAGTTTATTAACGGTAGTTTCAATTTTATGATCATTCTTCCAATAAAGCGCATCACGACCAATGATTAAACCTCTATGGAACTGAGTAAAAGAGGTTCGCATTGCTGCCAATACATATTCATCATCGGGAATGTCTAGTACCGCACGTGCATAATGCTCGATTTCACGTGGTACAAGAGGGTTCATGTTAAAGTTATTTTCCCCATGGTAATACGTTAGGATCTTAATTACCTCATCCAGCATATTCATTTGTAACTCCTTGATAAAATTAAGGTGCTTATCTTACTCGATTTATCGTTTTTAAACAGGATAAAAGCGCTATGCTCATCTCGTTTTAAGTTATTGAATAAAGGTTTATAAGAAGATGCTTGAATACTGGTTTACTTTCACTGCTATTTGAATAAACCATTGTTCATATAGCGATTAAAATAACGGCTTATTTAAAGCATCTTTGTTGATTAACAATGCTGCCTGTTTTTGTTAGCTATCATAGTATAGAATCCACTTTGTAATTTTTATTTATTAACTATTTAAAAACCATCAATTCAACATTCGTGACTACTTCTTATCTCTTTCTAAAATGACATAAAAAATGACTCAAACAACTATAGCAACGCATAACGGTAACTTTCATGCTGATGATGTTTTTAGCATCGCAGCTCTTAAAAATATTTTTCCTTCTATTAATCTGATACGTACACGTGATTTAGAAGTGATTAATAAAGCGGATCTTGTGATCGATGTTGGTGGAATATATGACGCTGATGCAGGACGTTTTGATCATCATCAACGTGGCGGTGCTGGTCAGCGTGAAAATGGTATTCCGTATTCATCATTCGGCCTTATTTGGCAGAAATATGGTGTTGAGATCTGTGAAGGAAACGAAGACCTCGCTAAATCTATTGATTCAGGTTTAGTGTCTACCATCGATGCGATTGATTGCGGTCATGTTGAAGGTGTTGCTCAAGGTATTAGCTTGAGTCAAACTATTTCAATGTTTAACCCTACTTGGCAAGAAGACAGTCATTTTGATACTTGTTTTGATGAAGCCGTTGAATTTGCATCACGTGTATTAGCTCGATTTATTGCTTCTGCGAGTGGTGGTATTAGTGCGAAAACAATCGTGGCAGCCGCGATTGATAATGCAGAAGACGCAAGAGTGATTGTGTTAGAAAAATACATTCCTTGGAAAAGAACGGTACACGCTTTATCTAAAGAAGCGCTGTATATGGTTTATCCTTCATCAACAGGGCAATGGAGAATTCAAACGGTTCCTGTTGAGCCTGGATCATTTGAAGATAGAAAGTCATTACCTGCTCCTTGGGCTGGACTGTCTGATGAAGCACTTAAAGATGTGACTGGCATTGATGACGCAATGTTTTGTCATAACGGCTTATTTATTGCTGGCTGTGAGTCTTTTGAAAGTACGATGAAAATGGCTTCAATGGCATTAGAAGCATAATATTTTAATGTAAGAGGTGGAATTTTTTCATCTCTTACTGATCTTTTAAACCCTAACCTTAACTTCAACTTTAACCCTATAACTACTGTCCCAACTTCACTTCTTATTATGCCTTTTGATATTCTATCTTTAGTTTCATGCAATGCTTATAACGCTCACACTTCTATTGTCTTTCTCTTCTGGCTTAGTTGATTAACCAAAAAACATTTGCAAATGATAATCAATTGCATTAGTGTTTTGTTAATAATTCATTGAACTGGATAAAACATGAAACATTATCGGAAAAGAGCATAGGGTGGTTAAGTTTGTTTGAACAATTGTCTTTAAATTTACCTCATGAAATATGCAAAGAATTTCGCACCGCATTAACACTGGGTTACTGGAAGAACGGTTTACAGTTAAGTGACAAACAACGAAAAATTTGTGAACAAGCCTTGTTTTACAGTGAAAATAATAAATCATCTATTATGCATTAATCGTTAAGTTACTTATTTTAATGCATTAATAGACAGCTATTAATCATAAAGGAGTCTGTTAGATGGACGCACTTCATAGAAAGATTAGATACGCAGAAGAAGTAGATAATCCATTACTCTTCTCACATTTTCTCAGCACTGACTTTAATGCTGATATCGACAATGATGGTGAGCATGAGCAGTGTCTAGTCACTAAAACTGAACAACGAGCCTGTTTATTAGCACAATTTGAGTTGTTATTGGTTACATTATCAGATCAAAGTATTCCCATGCATTGGCGCCTTCAATGCTTAGACCATATTAATAAACCTTTATTTACATTACAGCGATTAGTGGATGATGAAGACAGTGCAGAACAGGTTAAAGGTTTGTTTACTGAGCTTAAAATGATTAATCAGTCTTTATTGCATAGTCTATAGATTTTTAAATTAAAAATAACCATCTGTGATACTTAGGCTGATTCAGTTTGTCTTTAATGAACCATTTTGAATTTAATGAACCATTTTTAGTCTTATAAAAGAAATAAAAGAAATAAAAGAAATAAAAGAAATAAAAGAAATAAAACGATATTATCGAAACATCGCCATAAGAGACCATTAAAATGAAAAATACGCGTATTGAACATGATAGTATGGGTGAGCTAGAAGTCGCATCAGAAGCGCTTTATGGCGCTCAAACACAACGTGCAATTAACAACTTTCCAATCAGTGGTAATCAATTACCCAAGTCATTTATAACATCCTTATTATTAATTAAAGCTGCCGCAGCAAAAACCAATGTCACATTAGGCCAAATACCTCCAAAAATGGGGGATGCTATCGAACAAGCCGTAAAACAGCTGCTCAATGATCCTCAATTAATGACACATTTTCCGGTTGATATTTATCAAACAGGCTCAGGTACGAGCACTAACATGAATGCAAATGAAGTGTTGGCAACCATTGCTAGTGGCATCTACCGAGAAAAAGTAGGAGCGAATGACCATATCAATTGCAGTCAAAGCAGTAATGATGTGATACCGACGACTATCCATGTGAGTGCTTCATTAGCATTACATGAACATTTAATCCCTTCATTACAGCGATTAGCTAGCACCACTCGTATCAAAGCAGAGACTGTCCATCATCATATTAAAACTGGGCGAACTCATTTAATGGATGCAATGCCAATTCGCTTAAGTCAAAGTCTCAATGGTTGGGCTTCACAAATAGAACTTAACATAGTACATTTGAAAGGATTACAAACGAGCATTCAAAGTTTAGCTCAGGGTGGAACTGCAGTGGGAACGGGTATTAATGCGGATCCACAATTTGCTGCACTTTTTAATCAAAACTTATCAACCATGACTGGTGTTCATTTTACGCCTGCAGATAACTTTTTTACTCATATCGGTACTCAAGATATTGCCGTTTCATTGTCAGGACAATTAAAAGCAACCGCTGTGTCCATCATTAAAATATCCAATGATTTACGTTGGATGAATTCTGGCCCATTAGCAGGCCTGGGTGAAATAGAATTAGAAGCACTTCAACCGGGTTCATCTATCATGCCTGGTAAAGTTAACCCTGTCATCGCAGAAGCTGCGGCAATGGTCGGAGCACAAGTGATAGGTAATGACGCTGCGATTACTGTTGCGGGTCAGTCAGGTAACTTTGAATTAAATGTGATGTTGCCATTAGTGGCTAATAATTTACTGTCTAGTATTGAATTATTGGCTAATGTCAGTGTTTTATTGGCAGACAAAGCGATTAAAACGTTTACTGTTAATGAACAAAAATTAAAAGAAGCATTAACCAGAAATCCTATTTTAGTGACTGCTTTAAACCCTGTTATTGGTTATGAAAAAGCGGCTAAGATTGCAAAAATTGCTTATGCAGAAGGGCGTCCAATCATAGAGGTTGCAGATGAACACACCGATTTATCAAAAGAAGAGTTGATGGTGTTGTTAGATCCAACTAAATTAACCAAAGGTGGGATAGGCGGATAATAGAGCCTGTCCTGAAATCTGTGTAATTGCCTATCATTAACTTAATTCCATTGGTATAAGCTGCTTTTAAACGGTTTTACATTGTTTGAAAGTCGCTTATTACTCGTTATGATTTACAGGGTCTATTTTCTACTTATTAATATTGAAGCTAAGTAACCATTATCGAGTTTATTTATTTAAGCTTTTAGTATTTAGTCTTAATAAAAGTACTACCTGCTTTAGATTACCTAGCCAATAAACATCTATAAACGATTCTTGGTCAACAAATTCTATAAACGACTAAAATATCATTTACTTTCACTCTTCTTTTTATCTCTAAAATCTATACTTCGGATCTTATACATCAAATCTTATGGAGCATATTGTATGTCGTTATAGTGTGCGACTGCCTACTTACTAAACGCTTAATATGAACCTATCTATTATTTGCTCGTCCAAACCAGGTACAGAGCTGATTAATACTCTTCATTGTTTAATAAAAACTAATTAAGATCTTATTAAATGCTTTTTACGTATATTAACGTCAACTTACATTTTATGTTTTATTAGAGGATACAATGAACAATACGATTGCTACATTTATGAGAAATTTCTTCTCAAAAGTACTTACTATTATCTTTTTTGGGCTAGCGGCTGCGATTATTTTCTCTTTATTTCAACATATTATAGATGGCATTATTAACCAAGTTGACCTTACTGAGCTTTTATTAAAAGGGATTAACACTGGGATTATCGCATTGGCCGTTTTTGAATTAGCGTTAATTATTCATAAAGAATATTCTGAACCTGAGGACGACAATAAAAAAGATGCAATAGAAACATTACGTGGAACATTACCTCGTTTTATTGGCACTGTGTGCGTCGCTTTAGCATTGGAAGGGTTGATCATGGTGATTAAATACAGCCAGTTAGATTTAGCTGGCAACCTTTATTATCCAGTGGCAATTATAATAAGTACTGCATTACTATTAACGTCATTAGGTGTTTTCTTATTCTTAACTGAAAAACGTAAATAGTTCTGTTAAAAATACTGGAATTAAAAGAACAATCATTGATTAATATGTATTGATGAATAAGTCGTTAATTAGCAGTAAGAGTAAGTACTCAATGTAAAAGCTTTGTTTATATTATCGACATCGACATCGACATCGACATCGACATTAAGTTTAAGTTTAAGTCGATAATTAACAAAGCTTTTTTATGATTTCTGTTTAACAAAATAGCCGTTAAGTTTTAATCGGCTACTTAGTCATTCATTACCTCTCTATTAACCTGATTACTACTTCAATAACCATTCGTTTTATACCTGTTTAAGGCATGATTCTGAACTGTTAAGATTTAAAACGATTAACTAAACTATCTAAACGTGATGCCATTGATTTTAATAAATCAGTTGAAGATTCAATACTCTTAGAGGCTTCAGCACTTTCTTCCGTACGGTCACTAATATTAACCACATGAATATTAATTTCATTAATAACGGCAGATTGCTCTTCTGTTGCCGTTGCTATTTGCGTATTTAAATCTGATATATGTTGGACGTTTTGAACAATATCATTCAATGCTGTATTCGTTTTTTGTGCTGCATCAAGCCCCAAAATCGCTTGTTTACGACTTTTATGTACCGAATCAACCGCCATTTTTGAACCATCTTGAAGTTCAGTAATCATTTTATGAATTTCATCTGTTGAATCATGGGTTTTCTTCGCAAGATTTCTTACTTCATCAGCAACAACTGCAAAACCTCGACCATATTCACCTGCTCGTGCCGCTTCAATCGCCGCATTAAGTGCGAGTAGATTCGTTTGATCAGAAATGCCACGTATAACATCAAGCACGCTACTGATTGAATCACTACGTTTCGCTAATATCTCAATATTAGATGAAACATGTTCCATATCTTCCGCCATGTGGCTGATTGTTTGCGTTGATTCATTAACAACTATTTGTGCTTGCGATGTCATGTTCGTTGCTTCATTGGTTGTTTGTGCTGCCACGGCTGCATTATTCGCAATTTCAGCAATAGTGCTACCCATTTCATTGATCGCAACCGACACTTGGTGTGCTTCATCACGTTGTTTATCAAGTGAAAGCTTTGATATGTTCGCATCTTGATACACACTTTCAGATGCTTCTTTAATATTTGAAGACGTCTTCTTAACATCTTGAACGACAGTGCGAATATTGCCTACAAATGCATTAAATCCCTTGGCTAACTCCGCAATTTCATAAGCACCATTTTCATCAACTTTACTCGTGAGATCTCCTTCGCCTTCACCTAATACTCGGAAATTACTTGCCATTTTTTTAAGCGGTAATACGAGTTGATCGGCAAGTACGATACTGAGACCAACAAAGATGACAAGAATCACAATGAAGATGATCATCATATTATTACGCGATTGATTAAGCTGCGCATATAGTTCTGATTTAGGGACTTCAGCAATGATATACCAATCTAAACTTTCAATATAACTCGTTGATATCACATAATCACCAACTTGCTGGAATGCAAAAGGTTGTTGTGAAAACAATGCTTGTTTATCTAATTCAGGATAAATATCACTTACATTTTTAGATTCTGCAAAGTCACGATCTTTGTGTACTTTCACTAGGCCATCTTGATTAGCTAGATAAACAAATCCTGTTTCTTCTATTTTAAATTGGCGTAATAAATTTGCAATGTCAGTAAATGTTCTTGATACACCTGAAGATCCGCGACCATTGATTTGTTGGTAATTCACGAAAACATTAATAGTGCCATCACTTTCAGTATAAGTACTCGCTGATTCTGCTAAACCACTATTTTTGAATTTGTAATACCATGCATCATGATCATCATTTTTTAACGCACGAAGAAACCCATCTTGATTCCAATATTTAGCAGAATCTCGTTCAATGTACGATGCATTACTTAACGCATTATTTTTTGCTATACCACTTAAATATTCAGTGAGTAAACGATCTGTTTCATCTGAATCATTATTATCAATTAATCTATAAATAAAAGGGTTATTAGCAATGGCTTTTGTGATTGCTTTCATCTCTGCTATTTCACCATCTACGGTCTGCGATACTCGTTGAACTAAGTTCGGTAATTCTGAATTTTCTAATCGACTTAGCAATAGCTCACGCGATTTCATTTGTGAGACAACAGAAATCACACTTGTAGAGACAAAAACAGCCAGTAAGATGCTAAGAATTAATCGGTTTTTTATAGAAAGTGAACGCATAACAGCCTTAATAAAACAAAATAAATTAAGAGTCTTTGCACTTATAGATATAAGTACTTAGATCATCGCTATTTAAATCATAGCTAATTAGAAAAAGGAATATGTTGCTGGTTATGTAAGGAAATGACTCGTTAAATAACCATAAGTAGGTAGTGTATCATTTAGGTAGTTGTTAACAATTAATTTAGAATGAATTAATAATATATTTTAATTCTTAAACTTATTAAGAGGAAGTTACTTACTTTTATAATTGATCTTTCCCTTAATTCATTGTGTTTTTATTCATTTTAGCTGCCGTTAAAGTCAAAAATAGCGCTTATAGCTCATTATTTTAGTCAAGCAGTAAAAAATATTTTAGTAAGAAATACTTTAATAATTTATTAAGTCACTCGATTTCCCTATCTACATCATGTTGCCAAGGTTTTTTTATTTATCATTACTTTTTATTAACTCATTGTATTAAATGAATTATTTTTGATACATAAATTTATTGAACAATTCATTTTACAAATCATTTATTCTAAACTACCTTTTTAGGGGTATTTAGTTGAATTTTAAAAATCTTTATATGTAAAAAATATATCATTTATTTGTTTGCATGTTATAGCTAGAAAAAGGCAAAATAAGGGAAACCTTATCACGCAAAACCACCGGCCTATCGACAGTTAAATGTCCATGGCAGCGGAGTTACCGAGGCGATACCTATTATCTTCCTCCACTTTACATCTATGCAATATAGCAGAAACAAGTGATAATTTAGTGGAGGAAAAAATGAACAAAAAATCTATTGGTGTAAAAAGAAAAGTACTTATTATCACTTCATCTGTCTTAATAAGTAACCCTGTATTTGCAGAAACCTTACAAGTAAACTGGTTAGACAGTTCTTCAAATGAAGACGGTTTTATGATTGAAAAACGTCTTTTAGCAAATGAAATATTTGAAACTATTTCAACACTTTCTGCCAATACGAGTACCTATACTGATTCTGACGTTATCATCGATGAAACATATTGTTATCGTATTGTTGCGTATAATCAAGCTGGAGAAAGCCCATCTGAAGAATCTTGTTTAGCTGTTATTGGTGAAGATGAAGTGGAAGCCATTACTCCTAAAACAGGAAGTAAACCATCTACTCCAGAATATACATATATCTCTATTTCACATCAGTTTATTAGTAAACCAAGCACTATCGAACTTGGAGATAAAAAACTGTATTCATTCAAAAGTGATGAAACTTATAATGAATCTTATAGTGACAGTAGCATCGAGAATGCTGAGTTTTATGCTGAAAGTGGAAGCGTCAAAGAATATAGTCGTGATTACTTTAGTTTTCAACAAGATAGTAATGAGTTAGTTAATGGTTATGCTCGCATGGGGTTTAACAGTGGCAACAAACTATCATTCGATATGGAATCTAACGGGGCTACACAAACGGCTACTTTATATATGCAAGCTGGTGTGTGGAGTAATGAAGCCTCGTCTGTTGTAATTACTGCAGGGGATAAAGAGGAATATATTACATTGCCAAGAGGTTATTCGTGGCAGTATATTTCTGTTGATATTACATTTGACGGAAACACACCTGTTACAATCACCACTGATATTAATCAAGGTGGTTATAGTGGATTAATGTTCGCGGGTATTGTATTTAATGATGCACTTGTTGAAGAAGCAGAAGAGGTCATTCAATATGCATCACTACTTTCTGTTGATACAGGTGTTGGAACTTCAATCGATGTTACTGATATAGAGTTTATGACGCACAGTATGCAAAAAGGTAATGATGACTTTTCAGATGCCAGCGTAATAAATTTATCTTTTTATGGCGATAGCAAAACCTATAGCAATACTTATAACTTTATCAACCAAAATGGTAATAGCTACGCTGGATATAAATTTATACGTTGGAACGAAGATAATGGTATGACTGTCCAACTGCAAAGTGGTGATTCTCAAACTAATATTGCATCACTATACTTCTCCGCAGGAGCTTGGACATCTGAAACTTCTACAATAGAGGTTATCATCAATGATCAAAGTGAATTGATAGAACTGTCTTCTGGTTATTCTTGGAAAAGAATGAAAGTAGATATTGAGTTTGAAGGTGAATTAAATGTTGAAGTACGCCCTGTTGGTACTTTGAGTGGATATAGTGCATTACAATTTGCTGGTTTAACACTTTATTAAAATTATTTATTAATAAACTACTTTAATAAAAATAACTTTAAAACCGAATCTTTATGATTCGGTTTTTTTATATGCTTCATTTGTATTTGGGTATTCAATACTGCAACGTATACTTTTATTTTAAATATATTTTTGATTTATATTTCACTTTATTTTGTGTGATAATAATGACTTAACAATCAGATTAGTTATACGACGTTATTTTTTCTATCTCTTTAAATAAGGTTAAATATGGATATTTTAGTTATTCTTATCGCTTTTTTTGTTCTTTTTATCTTTACAGCGATACCCATAAAAATTAGTGCCAATATTTTAAACATTGAAGGCGCTACAATAGGTGTTTGTATCATCGCCGTTATACTTTCAATTATAGCAAGTATATTAGCGACATTATTTATTGGTGAGGGTGTATTTCCTAGTGTTATCGCCTTCATTATTACTGGCATTTTCTTTTCTTGGCTGTTCAAAACTAATACAGTGACAGGCTTTGTACTTGCTGGGATAAGTATTGGAGTACAACTCATCCTTACCTTCTTTATTGCAGGTTTAGGTTATGCGCTAATTTAATTGGCTCAAACGAAAGTAAGTTATTTAGTCAGTTATTATTAATAATTAATGGGCAGGGAGGTTGTATTGGTTAACCTAAACTCTCTACTCGTTTTATAAAATCAATTTTTTATTTTCTAGTCAAATTAAACACTGATTATTTTTGATATAAGTATGTTTATCTATCTATTTCATTCATTTATTAAATCTATAAATATTATAAGAAAACTATGTGGTTTGAATATTTTGTGTATTATTCCTAAATATTAAATAATTAGGACTATCCATCATGACGAAGCAAGTTCCCCGATTTCTAGATTTAGCCCTCACTTCAAAAGTCGTAAAACCCGCCTTGAAAGTCGCCTTATTCGTAGGAACACTACTGGCTCTAATAAATCATGGGAGTGCTATGTTACTAATGGACTTAGACATTAGTCGGCTCTTTCAGATTGTCTTGACCTACTTTGTTCCTTATGGAGTATCAACTTATTCAGCTGTTAAAGCCATACAAAGTATTGAAAAAGTAAAATAACACATATTTAATAAACTGATTAACCGCTTTTATTTTTATAAAATACGTTTGTATTTTTGTTTAGTTTTAATGGAATCTCCTTATGAAGATTATTTACCTTTTTATTTTTTTATTTTTTAATACGTTTAATGTAATGGCACAAGAAGAAGCCATGGACCATTCTCACCTGCCTATTAACGTTCCTGATAATATCGCGACGCCAGCTTTGAGTTTGCATCTCGTAAAAGATGCAATGTCTGGTTATAACCTAACATTACAATTACAACGCTATACCCTTATACCGCCACCAGAGGGTGTTTCATCGATGATGGAATTAATGAAAGCCAGTATCAATAAAAAATCTGGTTTTGTTGAAGGGCATGCTCATCTTTATGTTAATGGTATTAAAATTCAACGGATTTATGGTAAACATATTCATATAAATCAATCGTTATTTAAAAATGGTATTAATACCGTTTCAGTTACCTTAAATAATCACGGTCACATGTATTGGGTTGCGCACAATAAAAAAGTGTTATCCACTTTATATGTTGATATAGATAAAACCCCTTTTATTACCTACAAGTTTGAAAGTTTCCCTGTTAAATGACTTTTCTGTTTGAAATATTAAAAAGAGTCTAGTTAACCTCAATTCTGCTTAAGGAATTGAACTAAATGCCCACCTAGCGATCAGATCTTTCGACCAAGAACGATTTGAAAGCAACATAAGGTGGGCAGATGGATAACTTAGTGGAATTATTTTGTGATGT
>NZ_CBRF02000029.1 GCF_000470315.2 Psychromonas sp. SP041 | reverse complement strand
ACGTCCGTTGCGGTTAATGTACCTGTAGTTGCATCGAAGCTATCGGCTGCCGCTGTATCAGTAATGGCAGTGGTCACATCCGCTAACGTCGGTGCATCATTCACTGGGTTAACAGTAAATACAATCGTTTGTGTCACTGACTCACCACCTGGATCAGTCGCCGTGAAGCTAATATTTTCAACACCATTGAAATTATCGGTAGCGCTCGTAAACGTTGCAATACCATCCACAATCGTCACGCCAATGTCGCTGTTGCCACTCACCGTGTAAGTTAGGTCTGCGTTTGAGGTTTCAACATCTGAGAAGTATTCTTTTAAATCAATGCTGTAATCAGCAAAGTCTTCGAATTTTGTTTGCGGTGGAATAGTGGTTGCTATGGGAGCATCATTCACAGCTATTAACTCGATTGTAAATGTTGCTGTATCGCTCTCTGTAGTTGTACCTAATACTCCACCAGTTAACACACCCCCTCCACTATCGGTCACTCTAATAGTGAAGCTTTCAGTTGTATTTGTTGACAATGCATTAATCGCATCGTCATTAGGTTCAAAAGTATAACTCCCATCATTAGATAAACTTAATGTGCCGTAAGTACCTGTTTGTGTTGTAGAACCATCTAAAAAATCATAAGTAAAAGTATCATCATCGACATCAGATGTTGTTAGGTTACCTGTAATATCGGCAAAAACATCTGTAGTAGACGTATCAGTTATTGTTTCAGTGACATCACTCAGTATCGGTGCATCATTCTCTAGTGTATCCATTTCTATAATAATAAAATCTGAATCACTTAACCCTTCTTCAGATGTTGCTGTAATTGTAATTGTTTGAACTTCTGAGATAGCTGCTGCTGTTGTATCGTAAGTAACTTGTTGTGCAATTTTACTGACGACGGCATCATCTATCACTGTAGATGAGAACAATCTTATATTATCAACATATAAATTTGACCCTACAACTTTACCGCCTGATGCATCATAAGTTCCTCCAACAAATTGAAACTTATAAGTTCCTTCTAATAGGTTTTCATAACCTACTGTAACATACCCATTAGTGTCAGCTCCTCGTTCAGCAAAGAGAATAATATTATTTTCAGTATTATCCGTACCATAACTTGCAGTATCTAGAAAAGCCCCTGTAATTGGATCAACTTTCCTTAAAATACCAAATACTTCGTAATCATCACCTGAACCAACAGCTTTAAAATCTAATGAAATAGAGTCCCCATCTTTTACATCAACCACACTACTCGTTGCATAAGAACCATGAATAGAACCAAATCCATCATCTTGGAATATGCCACCTTGACTAGGGTCTTGATCGCCATTAACAATTCGCCCATCACTTGTTAACAACAAGGCATTATCACCTTCATCACTAACGACCTCACCCGTAAAAACAACGCCGCCTCTATTTAAATTTTGCGCTTGAAGATTAACGGTGCCAGTTCCACCTGTATAGGTCGAATCACTATCTGAGTTTGTTGCAAGAGGAATGGCATAACCATCTAGGTCAAGATTATCTTCTAATGCGGCTCCTCTATATTCTCCAGAAACTATGTCCCATGATGCATCGCCATCTTCAAAGTTACCATTATCTAATGGTATAGAAAAAAGTATCTTAAGATCTTGTCCATTTTCGCCATTAAATGTACTGTCAATCACACCAATTCTATCGCGACCAGTCCCATTCCCAAGGTAAACTTCATCTCCAATTAATGATATTTCGCCTGCATCATTAAAGTTATCTGAACTTGTTAATGTTAATGTTTCAGTGGTATCAGGGTTATCTAATGAAAATAAAAGCCCGCCTTCAGTATATGAATTACCGCCACTAAACAACACATCGTTATCGATAACAATTGGTCCACCACCTTCCACAAAAATATTTGTATCGTCTAAGCCAGAAATAGAAGGACTACCTAATTGACCTTGATAATTAACTGCACTTAAATCAGCAACATCAATAGTGCCAGAATCATATTCTAAGCTCCAATCCCCTCCTAATGACTCAGCACCAGTAATATCATCTGATGCGGAAACATCTGCTCCAGTAGCGTCAGCAATGGCATCCACAAATGATTCTCCATCACCGTTTTCTGCAACTGAACATCCATAAAGTAAAATATCTCCACTGTCAGTTAAACTCTCGCCAATACTTGCTAATACGTCTAATGAAGATGCCATTGTGTCAGCGTCTAAAATTGTATTACCTAAAGTAACTTCACCAACATCACCATGAGAAATAATATGAATTGCATCTATATCATCTAAATTTTCTAAAATAGAAGCAATTTGGTCAAGACCGTTAGAATCAGCATTAAGAATGTAAACATTAACGCCTTCACCTAAATCATCAACAATACTTTCATAGCCATCAACGCCACTGTCTATAAAAGCAATTTCATTTTTATCTCTTGTTGGTGATTCGACTGCGGCTGGCGTTACATTTTGATCTAACAATGCGGTATCAAAATTGGAATTATCTAATGCTTCAACCGCTGTTGCTACGGCAGCTCCATCAAATAATATTCTCGGCTCTAATGCACTGATTATTGGTTTGATTCTATTTGGCTTTTTCATTGTTAGATCCTTATTCTTATTTCTCAGAATTAAATTTTGCCGTGCCACTCATACCGGGGGCGATGTTGTCATAAGGTTTAATTAGATTTGCTCTGACTAAGACGGTTTGGCTAGCCGGATCAACGACTGCGCCTATTTCATTTATTGTGGCTTTGATTTCAGTTTGGGTTTCATCAATAACTAACGTTAATCCATCACCTTTTTTTAACCAACTTAACCAAGTTGCATCAACAACTATCTTGGCTTCTATGTTGCCTGTTCCCACTATTTCAAGAATTTCTTGTTGTGCTTTTGCTATTTGATATTGATTAGCCAGTTTCTCTACAACACGGCCAGTGAAAGGTGCATAGATTTTGCATCGTTTAACGTTAACGGAAACAATATCTAATTCTGCAATTTGTTTGTTGTATTCTTCTTTAGAGATCGATACTTCAAATGCACCAATTGAGTTTAATTTATTTAGTTGCTCATTCTTTTTAAACTGTTGATATGCAATATTTTTTTGGAATAGTATTTTTCTTTTCTGTGCTCGGTAAAGGTCGCAATCTATTTTGGCTAAGACAGCCCCTTTTTTGAAACTGTCTCCTTCTCCACTAGGTAAATAAAGTATTTTTCCAGCGACTTCTGTTGAAATAGTTGTCCTATCTAATGATGAGATGACCGCTCTCGCGGTCTCCTCTGCATGACCTGGCATTAGATAAAAACACGCACTTAACATTAATAGTTTTTTTGTGTTATTCATTAGTATCTAATTCTATTGTCAGTGGTTAACCAAGGATTGTTAGTAACAACTTCCTTAACTGTTTCATTGTTATCATTTGCCAGTTCTGAAACAGTATCCCCACGTTGAACAATATAATTTTCGCCATTAATGATTAACGTTTCACCCACCTCTATATAAATCAATGCTCCGGAATAATTAGAAGTATCACTCAAAGTCGAAGTATTTAATGGTTGTAATTGCTCTATCACAACTGCTTTGTTACTAGATAACTCTCTGATAGGCTCTGCAATAACAGTCAGATTTTCTTCATATTCATAAAATGGTCTGTCTGTTTCATACTCAACCTCAGATTCATTAATGATCCCCATCGACGCATAAACTCTGCCATAGCTATTTTCCATATTGGCGTAAGCAGCAGAATGTCTTAACGTAGCAAGAAGGTAGCTCAGTTTTTCTTTGATAATAAGCAGATCACTATTCATACCTAGTTGATTAGCATTCATCGCTTGTTCATAAATTTCTTTCGATACATTTAAGTAATCTTTTGATAATTTATACTCACCAACAGTTTGTTTGTATCTCATGTCGGCAAGGTGAACTTGTGTCACAACCGCTAATGCAACTGCTAATTTTCTCTCTTTCGCTAACATAATTTTTGCATCAGCAGTGTCACTCATTGCTCCATACTTAAATATGTTGAAAAGATTCCAAGTTACATTTGCGCCAAGGCTATACCAGTTATTATTCAATAAATAATCACTGTCGTTGAAGTTATATCCAGCAGATAAATTGATACCAGGTAGCATGCTTAACATCACTACTGACAATTCTTTTTGGCTAATACGTTCTTTATAGCGTTCTTCTAATATTTCAGGTCTATTTTCTAACGCAATTTTCTCCATCGTAGATAACTTAAATGGCAAAGTTGGCAGGTCATAAGCATCTTGTATTTTGTCTTTTAAACTAAAGTTGGTGCCCGGTTTAATGCCCATTAATTCAGCTAATTCAACTTTTGAGAATATTAAAGATTTCTCTAAGCTTGTTAGATCTCTTAATACATCCAAGAGCTCTCGTTGATAAGTTAAAGCATCTAATGGGGATTTTAATCTCAAGCTTTTAACTTTGTCCGAATCTTGTAAAGCAATACGTACCTCCTTCATTAAAGGACGAATTCTTTTCAACAATGCTTGTGCAGTAATGGCTTGATAATAAGACTTGCGAATTTCTTGGGCGATATTAAAAATAACCTTTCGCTCTTCTTCTTTTGAAATAAGGTAACGATCAGATTGTTGTTGTGCTTGCACATAAGAAAGACCAAAGTCTAAAATATTCCAACTAAAAGTAACATCTGCAGATAGCTGTCTTTTATCTTGGCTAATAGTGTAGGTAGGATCGTCTGATAATGCCGCTGGTCTTCCATCTTCAAAGATAGTACTAGCTGATGCAGCATAATTATCTCTTCCTGAATAACCAGCATTTGTTGTTAATTCAGGCAACATATCGTAATGAAGTAAATCAAGTTGTTTATCAGCTAATGCTGACTCCAACATTTTAACGCGCTTTTGACGGTTATAATTGATACCTCGATAGATAGCATCCTCTAATGAAATTGGCTCTTCTATTTTTTCACTTGAGTTGATAGCCATAAAATCATTTTGTGAAGCTTCTTTTATTTCACCTTTCTTCCATGGTTTTGGTGTAACGGAACACCCACTGACAACTAAAACAGTTAGTAATGATATTGATATACCCTTCCAACGATTAATTTTAACAGCCATATTATTTCCTTATCATTTTTTAATTTTTAAAAATTTGATTATTGCTTATCAAAAAAAGCAAACTAACCACACCGTTTATCTTTCCATTTTGACTCATACATCTAATAAATATTAATGAAGCTACCGTTTAAAAATTGCTGCTTACTGATAACAATCTAAATAAAATCAGAAACCTAGCTAAACCACCTCGACCAAATACTCATTAATAGCTACTTAAGAGCATAAAATCAGAATAACATCAAAAAATAATAAAAACATATATTTGTAATAATTACTTAAATAAAGCACTCCAAAAGTAGTAATCTACTATTTTAAAAGTAGTTTATTATCAATAAAAAACAAACATTATAATTAAAATACCCATTTTGAATCACAGTTTTTTAATTAAAAAATGATAATTTAATAAAAAATTAAATATAAATTTGTAGAATAGTAGGTAGGAGCTAAACTATTTGATGGGAACGATTGTGTTAACTCAATATGTGTTTACAAAAGTCAGTAGTCAGACGTGTTTACAAAAGTAAACGACTACATTTTAGGATTTACAAAATTTTTAGGCAGGAATAAAATTAACTTATTAACTTATATTTCAGTTACTTTGTTAAAAATCATTCACTAAGCATTTATCAGCGTAAAGACTTAACCTTTTAATTTAGTCTCTGCGCATAACATTTTTTTGTTAGATGCTATACAAACTGTTATGGTAGCGTCCATTATTACCACCCTATTTTTACAGCCTATCAGGAAGTTATTATCGTGAGCGACACCTCTTTTGCAACCTTACCTTTATCAAAAAGTCTTTTAACTAATTTAGAATCTTTAAACTATCAAAAGATGACTGAAATACAGGCACAATCTTTACCATTAATTTTAAATGGAGAAGATGTCATTGCACAGGGTAAAACAGGCTCAGGTAAAACGGCTGCCTTTACACTTGGCATTTTACACCGATTAAATGTTAAGCAATTTAGAATCCAATCATTAGTTGTTTGCCCAACTCGTGAATTAGCTGATCAAGTCGCTGTAGATATTAGAAAACTAGCACGCTCTATTCATAACATTAAAGTAATGACGTTATGTGGCGGTACACCACTTAGCCCACAAGCGGCTTCTTTAGAGCATGGAGCTCATATCATTGTGGGTACACCGGGTCGCCTTCAAGATCATCTCAACCGTGGTTCATTGAAACTTGAGCATTTAAGTGTGTTAGTACTTGATGAAGCTGACCGTATGTTAGAAATGGGTTTTCAAGATGCTATTGATAGCATTATCGAACACAGCCCAAAACAACGCCAAACGCTATTATTCAGTGCAACTTACCCAGAACAAATTGAAAAAGTAGCAAAACGTATTATGAATGCGCCAAAGCAAGTTACCGTAAAAGCAACACACGATAACAACGTTATTGAGCAAACGTTTTACTCAGTACAAAACAACCAAGATCGCATGATAGCGTTACGTTTATTATTAAACCGCCATCAACCAGAATCGAGTGTAGTATTTTGTAACACTAAACGTGAAGTACAAGAAGTTGCTGAAGAACTTGCAAACCGCGGTTACAGTGCGATTGCCCTTCATGGCGATTTAGAACAGAAAGATCGCGATCAAGCATTAATCCGCTTTTCCAATAAAAGTGCGCGTATTCTCGTTGCAACCGATGTAGCGGCGCGTGGGTTAGATATTGATAACTTAAGTGCGGTATTTAACTTCCATGTTGCACATGACCAAGAAGTGCATGTACACCGTATCGGTCGTACAGGTCGTGCAGGCAGCAAAGGCTTAGCATTTACTTTCTACAGCAATAAAGACGACCATAGAATTAAGTTATTAGAAGATATTCTTGACCGTAATATCAGCCCAAGTCCATTACCTGATGATTCATTATTGGATACACCACCAGCAGCCTCTGAAATGATAACAATACGTATTGAAGGTGGTAAAAAACAAAAAATTCGCCCAGGTGATATTGTTGGTGCATTAACCGGACAAGATGGCATTACAGGCCAACAAGTGGGCAAAATTGCAGTATCTGAATACTGGTCTTACGTTGCTGTACAACGAGATCATCTTAAAATTGCCTTTAAAAAACTAAGTGAAGGAAAGCTAAAAGGTAGAAGCTTCCGAGTAATGGTTGTAAGAGGCTAACCATTACATCAGTTACCAGTTTAATTTGATCAAATTAAACTGGTAATATTTCTTCTCTACACAATACCCTCTGCAACCAAAACCCTATAGACAAAAAAATCAAAAAACACCTTCTTTCAATACAAAAAACTAATAAATTAGATTGATTTCGAGGCACATAGCAAAACCACATTTGAGGCATAATTTCAGCTTAAACAATGATCTACAGCCTTAAAGTAACTAAAAGTATCTTCAGTAATCTCACCTTTTTATTACCCAAATTTTAATTTCAAACAAAGCACCAGTCATACATTAATTAGAACTAAAAGAATAGGCTGATATACAGCTTCACTGTACGGAATCTGAAAAAGAAATTTCCTTTAGATCATATTGAAATACGCTTCCAACAATAATTTGTAATATTTTGTAAAAATGCATCTTCAATTGTAAGTAAATGTAACTTCTTTTTTTATGTGAGCATTTTATCATTTTTTATACATCATGACCGTTACACTCCCGCCATCGAGTTAATCGAACTAATACTTAAAAACCACAACGGAGTGATTTATGAATATATTTGGAAGCTTACAAAAAGTCGGGAAGTCATTAATGCTACCTGTGTCTGTATTACCTATTGCAGGGATACTACTGGGTGTCGGTGCTGCTAAATTTAGTATATTGCCTGATGTAGTTTCACAATTAATGGAACAAGCAGGTGGTGCGGTATTTGGTAACATGGCATTATTATTTGCGATTGGTGTTGCACTTGGTTTCACTAAGAACGATGGCGTGTCAGCACTTGCAGCCGCTGTTGGTTATTACATCATGATGCAAACCATCGAGACATTAGCCCCAGGTGCCAATACAGGCGTACTAGGTGGTATTATTGCAGGTGGTATTGCTGCTGCCATGTTTAACCGTTTCTATAATATAACCTTACCTGACTACCTAGGTTTCTTTGCAGGTAAACGTGCTGTACCAATAATGACGGGTTTCGCCGCTATTATTGCAGGCGCAATACTCTCTGTTATTTGGCCTCCAATTGGTGCTGGTATTTCAGCATTCTCAGAATGGGCTGCTCACCAAAATCCAACCGTTGCCTTTGGTATTTACGGTGTGGTAGAACGTTCATTAATTCCATTCGGTTTACACCATATCTGGAATGTACCATTCTTCTTCGAGGCAGGTGATTGTGTTAATGCTAACGGTAAAGAACTACACGGTATCTTAACTTGTTACTTATCTGCAGATGATGCAAGTCGTACTGCTGGCAATGGTTTTGGTCAACTAGCTGGCGGTTACATGTTCAAAATGTTTGGTCTACCTGCTGCTGCGATTGCAATTGCACACTCTGCTAAACCAGAAAATAGAGCAAAAGTAATGGGCATCATGGCGTCAGCTGCGTTAACGTCTTTCTTAACAGGTATCACTGAACCAATTGAATTCTCATTCATGTTTGTTGCCCCTGTTTTATACGCAATTCACGCATTATTAGCGGGTTCTGCATTTGTTGTAACAAACATGTTAGGTATGGTTCACGGCACGTCATTCTCACACGGTTTGATTGACTTCTTAGTGCTATCAGCTAACGCTCAAAAAATCACTTACTTCATTATCATTGGGCTTATTTACGCGGTTGTTTATTACTCTTTATTCCGCATCGTAATCAAAGCACTCAACCTTAAAACACCAGGTCGTGAAGATGAAGAGCAAGTTGACTCTGTTGTATTGAACAACGAAGAGATGTCTTCTGCATTAGTCGCTGCATTTGGTGGTAAGGCAAATATTGATAACTTAGATGCTTGTATCACTCGTCTACGTATTAGCGTTAATGATATTGCACTTGTTGATCAAGCTGGACTTAAGAAATTAGGCGCTGCTGGCGTTGTTGTTTCTGGTAACGGCGTACAAGCTATCTTTGGGACTAAATCAGACAACTTAAAAACAGATATGGAAGCTTTTTTAGGGAAGTAAACACGTCTAATTAAAAACTATTTATTCACTAAAATAGTTAAATAAAAAAGGTAATCATTAATTCATGTAACGTATTGAATGAAATGATTACCTTTTATTGGCTTTACACTAACAAGTTATTACTCGCCTTTTGCAACACCTTCACGTCGTGGATCAGCACCTCCAACAAATACATCATTATCACTAACAATAGTGGCAATACCACTCACTCTAGAAGTGACATCAACGGTATGATTCATTGCTTCCAGCTCACTTACAATCGTTGCTTCATCAGTAAGTCGTTCTTCTTCAATAAACGTTGAACCGTTCGTTGAACCGAAATTCACTAATGATGTTGCTTGTTGTGCATCGAGCCCCCAATCTAATACACCTACTAATGTTTTCGCTACGTAAGTGATAATAGTTGAGCCACCAGGAGAACCTGTTGCCATAAAGAACTGACCATCCGCATCTAGTACGATAGTTGGCGCCATAGAGCTTCGCGGTCTCTTTCCACCTTCGACTCGGTTGGCAATAAGTGTTCCATCTGCACTTTGATATTCCGTAGAAAAATCGGTAAGTTGATTATTTAATAAATATCCATCAACCATTTGATGTGAACCAAACCCAGTTTCAATTGAGCTCGTCATAGACACAACATTACCTTCTTTATCAACAATCGACATGTGCGTTGTTGAAGGTAAATTTGGAGATTGATCTGGAGACCAGTTTTCAGCACCAGCAGGCTTCCCTGCTTCAGCAGTCCCCATGCTACTTTGCGCGTCGATTAAGCTAAATCGCTCAGTTAAATAAGTTGGGTCAATCATGCTTTCCCAAGAACCACCAGGTAGAGCAACAAAGTCGGTATCGGCGATATAAAGGCCTCGATCAGCATAAGCAAGTCTAGCGGCTTCTGAGAACCAATGAATACCGTTCGCCGTAGGTTGTCCACCATTAAGGTCAATATCCGTTGGTAACCATTGGCTCATATCATGATTCTCTAAAATACCTAAAATTTGTGCAACTGTTATCCCTCCTGACGATGGAGGAGGTGTTCCACATACCGTATAGCCTCTATAAACACTACAAACAGGTTCATTTTTAACGGCTTCATAGTTTGCAATATCGTCTGTTGTTAAAATGCCAGGAATAGGATTCTGAGACAGTTTAGTCACAATATTTGTCGCATAAGTTCCGGTATAAAATAGCTCAACGTCATTAGCGACATCTTTAAATGTATCGGCTAATGGTTGATTCTTAAGAAGGTAGCCCGCCGGTAAAGGAATGGTATATTCACCGCTTTCATCTGTTAAACAGAAATAACTATTCGCATCAGGGTCAACATAAAAATCAGAGGCATTATCTGAATCTTTACAGAAAACAGCATCACCTTCTATCGAAGCTTCTAACCTTTCTGAGACTTCAAAACCCTCTTCTGCAAGTGATATAGCGGGTGTAAATAAATCACTCCAGACTTTAGTGCCGTACTCATCATGTGCTTTCTTTAACATTTTTAAGGTACCAGGAACGCCCGTTGACTTTCCTCCAAGCACTCTTTGAAAGAAACCGTTGTAACCTGATGGCGCAACACCATCAACATAAAACATATCACCCGTTGCTGCTGAGGGTGCCGTTTCTCGGCCATCAAAATGAACAATATTCTTAGTGTCAGCATCATAATAAAGCATGAATCCTCCACCACCGATCCCGGATGACTGAGGTTCTACCAATGTTAAGACCATTTGTGCGGCAATCGCAGCATCAATAGCATTTCCCCCGTTTTTAAGTACATCGTAAGCAGCGTCTGTTGCTAAGGGATTATTAGTGACAGCCATATAATCATTAGCAATAACCGCCGTTCTTTCTTCAAAACCAGAGGCACACTCAGGATTAGCTTGATCGATTTCACAGTTTACTGAGGCTTCAACACTCGTCTCATCAGAGTCATTACACGAAGCTAGCATCATTACCGCTGAAGTTGCTAAAAATATCCTTGATAGTTTTTTTTTCATCATGTTCTTCCTGTTACAGATAAATTAAATACCGTTATGGTTACGTTAAACGGGCATAAATACTCAATCAAATTTTTAGAAAATAAGATTAACCTCTAACCTATATCATTAAATTGTAACTTACAAATCAATTTAAAAATAAATACATCTCCTATCTCATTGTTATCATGAGAAAAAATATAAGTTAAAAGATTTCAGAATAGGTAACTAAGAGAGACAAGAAAGGTTGAATCTGTCCGATATAAAACGTAGAGGTAAACGAGTTAGCTAAAAGGCTTGAGCAATTGTGCTTAAGCTAATAAAACTTAAATGCAACGTTAAGCTAAGCCACAATACTAAAGGTATTGAGAGACAACTGATAAACAATGTTTAACGGTTTCATCTTTTTCACCAACTGGCGCAACATAATGGATTGCAGCTTCTGCAGCGGCTTTATCTGCTAACTTACTAATCACCCACGTTGCCAAATACTGCGAGGCTAAACATCCACCAGCGGTTGCTATATTGCCTTTTGCAAAAAAAGGTTGATTTAACACCTCAACACCAGACTCAATTACCCAAGGTTTTGTGGTTAAATCAGTACATGCAGGAATATCGTTCAATAAGCCCAAGACAGATAACAACAGCGTACCGGAACATTGCCCACTTATTAATTGCTTATCAGGATTCAAAGATAAACGATTTAAAATACGAGGGTCTTTCGACACATCGCGTGTTTGTAATCCACTACCAAATAAAACAGCATCGGCACTGTTAGCGAACTCAAGTGGTTGTTGAGCCATTACAGTAACACCATTCATCGAAGTAACAGATTCTGATGGACAGGTTATTTGCACATTCCAACCAAACTCTTTCATACGGTTCATTATGCTTGCTGCAATAAATGAATCTAATTCATTGAAGCCTTCGAAGGTTAAAATAGCAATATTCATAGATAACTCCATTTATCTTAGGATGAGGAAAATCTAACAATGGACAACAAAGAGGAGAGATTCAATCCCTCTACTAATGGCTTTTAATCGGTTAAATATCTGTTATTGAAAAATGATGGCTTCCAATATCAAAACGCTCTCTTAAGTAGAAGCGATGCGCTGAAAAACGTTGCACACCTGAATCTAGATGTAATTGTTGGCAACCCATTTCTTTAGCATATTGTTTGAACCAGTTAATGATAAGAGAGCCCGCACCTGTTGAGCGAGTTGCTTCATTAGTCACGAGGTCATCAATATAAATATATTTACCCCATGCTAATTTTTCACCGACAACAAAACCTGCAACACACAATATTTCTTCACCTTGTTTTACATAAGCGATTTGATAGCTAGCTTCTTGTTGTTTTTCAATTTGCGCTTTTAAACCTTGAAGATCATATTGAGGTCGAAGTTGCAAAAGAACTTCCGCTACTTTTCCTAACTCTAAATTAGATTGTAATAAATGTACTTGCATGTTGACCCTTTCCGTTAACAATACTTTTAAATGTTATTGATATTGATATTGATATTGATACAAACATAAATGAATAAAATAGATTAATAGACACTATTTCTATGGGAGCTTGAATTCAGCAATAAGGTTAGTATTACCATAAAATGAGACAATGAGACAATGAGACAATGAGACAAATAAATTAATACACTCAACCACTTGTATTAATATCTAACTTTAAAATCTGCAGCAACTATTAATGTTAGACGAGCAGTTTTACTTGACCACTACAATCCGATAGGATTTTAAATTAACTATCAGCTTAAACGCGTATGACTAAGTTTTTTTATAATGACTCACACATTATTACTCATTGCATGTTGGTATAACGTTTTCAGGCTCAATAATAATGTTCAGTCAATGAGCTTCGACTTGCTTCTCGATATCAGCGCGGCTCAATACCACACCGCCATTTCACCAGATTTTATAGGCATTTCAGTATCAATTCTTTTTTCTTTCTTTAAATCAACAGGAATAACGATAGTAGAGTCTTTGCGTAAATAATGACGATAATAACTTTAAATTTCACAGCATCTACGGTCATATTACATAAGCAGTTCAACAATAAATAAAACAGCGACAGAGTAGAAACACCATTATGTCGCTTTTATAAATATTAAAGACACTAAAAATATCAGCCTATTACTCCTTGTTCCTACATTTATGAATAAAACTCTAATGTTTTATCCTGCATTATCTTACATATTGATCCCATCAGCTTTTATAAACGTAATCCTTGTGTATATTTAAATAAAAATAATTTTACTATCGATTAAAACAATCCCCATCGCGGCACTATTAATTTGTGTAATAAATGTAGCTTCAAGGAATATTCATTTAAAGGAATAAAATAATGTTTAAAATCAAATTCGTAACACTTCTTATCTCCATGCTATCTGCGAATGTCTATGCGGATATCGAAATCAGCTTTAAAGACGGCGCACCTAAAGATGAGTTTGTAATAAAAAATACCAGTACATGTGATGTAAAAGATATATCGATGACCATCGATTTGTTACAAAGTACAGGACGTTTAATTTTTGATACATCGGAATCGGGCAAAGGCGTTGAAGTATTTCAACTTTTTGAAGTGACCAGAGGACAAATAGCCCTTAAAACAGCGACAAAAGTGAATGACGGTGATACACAATTATCGTTGGATATAAAAGCAATAGCTGCTAATGATTTTGCCAGTTTTACTATTGATGTTGACGATACATTAAGCACAAGTCAATTGGGTAATATACGTGTCACAGGCAATGAAATAGCAAACGCTTCAGTGTTAGTGAATATTCATGGTGATAAAGTACTAAAAGCAGCATTTGACTTGAATGGAAAAGCACGGGTAATAATGCCTAAATGCAGTGCATGATCATAACTTATTAATTAAGAGTGCATAAGTAAATAACTAAATAACTAAATAACTAAATAAGTTTAATAGTACTAAATAGATTTAAGGATAAAACTACACAACCCTTAATAGCAACCTCATTGACCAGCCGTTAGATATAATGATTGTGCATTAATGAATGATAAGAATACACAATCAATATATCCTAGTTATTTTCTTATCAAGGTACTTTCTTATCAAGGTACTTTCTTATCTAGGTATTTGCTTATCAAAGTATTTTTATTTTGAGGTTAACGCTTTAACCATCACGCCCAACTGTTTTACTGCATCCTCTGCGCTTAATGAATCACTATTAAAGTAATCACTGATCAGTTGAATGATTTGTGCTTTTTGATGGCTACTTGTGGCCATGTTTTGTGTAAAAGAAGGGACTTTAATATCGTGTTTAAAATCATTAGAAGATAATTGTGAGCATTCATCAAACTCTGACAAATCAAGATCATTGCGAGCAGGGATAGATCCTTTTAACTTACTGAAGTCTTGTTGGAATGCAGGCGACATAAGTGTATCGACAAAAATACTTTGGCTGTGCTGATCGATTGGAGAATGTGCTTTTTTAAATAAAACAAAGCTATCGATATTGTAACTGAAAACCCCTTTTGTACCGGGTACTGGAACACATTGATAATCTTGCATCGCTTTTTTACCAATAGCAGTCCAACTCCCTTTGACCCAATCCCCCATAAACAACATAGCGGCTTCATTATTAATAAAAGCCTGTGAAGACCAAGTCCAGTCCTGCCCTTGTTGTTCAGGCGTCGCATAATGATGAAGTTGTTTAAATAATTTAAAGGTATTAATCATTTCATCAGATGAGATAACGTCATGATTAAACGCCTCAAAAGCTTGTCTATATTTTTCTGCACCAAGCTCAGATATTGCAATCGACTCAAACAATAATGCGTCTTGCCAAGGTGTGCCACCAAAGACAACAGGTTTTACCCCTTTAGAAGCTAAAAAATTGGCAACCGCGAAAAATTGTTTCCAAGTGGTTGGCGCAGCTAAACCATATTGTTTAAATATTTTGCTATTCAACCACAACCAATTAACTCGATGTATATTGATGGGTACCGCCATATATTGCTTTTCAACGGTAACATCATCTAACACCACTTTAGGTAAAAACTGCTGCCAAGTACTGGTATCCGTTAACTCATTAATCCCCACTAACATACTTAAGTTGTTCCATTCTGCAATATCTGGCCCTTTAATTTGCGCAGCTTCAGGTGGGTTTCCTGATAAAGCGCGCATTTGTAAAACGTGTATCGCGCCACCGCCGCCACTGCCTACAATCGCAAAGTCTTCAAATTCAATATCGTTCACTTTTAGATGTTCAACGAGCACTTGTTTTGATTCTAACTCGCCTTGTTCTGTCCACCAATGCAAGACTTCAAAAGGTAAAGCGCTAGCATGATGGCAGGAAGCTAACCATAAATAAGATACCGTCAACACGGGTAAAGCGTAGTTTTTAAACGTTTTGCAAAATAAATGATTCATTATCGGTATGTCCTTGGCAAAATGACGCAGACTTCTAAGCCACCTTTAGGATGATTAAATATACGAATATCACCACCATGAGCTTGAATGATGTTACGTGCAATCCCCAAACCTAAACCATGCCCTTCTTGATCATCATGTAACCTCACATAAGGAGTAAAAATCGAAGATAGCGCAGACTCCGCAATCCCTGGGCCTTGATCTTTAATAACAATCACTAGTGATTGTGCTGAATCTTTAACATAGATATCCACTTTCTCACCATACTTAACCGCATTATCAATTAGGTTCGATAAACTACGTTTAAGTGCATGCGGTTTTCCTCTGAAATTATTGTGCGTATTAATATGCAACGTCACAACATCTTGCTGAGTACCGACTATTTGTAACAATAATTTTTGAATATCAATATCAGCAATGTTCTCATGAATATCGGTATCTTTCACTGTTTGTAATGCCGCTTTAACTAACATCTCTAAATCTTCTAAATCGACATTGAATGCAGAGGTTTGCTTTTCATCATCTAACAGTTCAGAACGAAGTCGAAGGCGAGTGATCGGTGTTTTTAAATCGTGAGATACCGAACGAAACAGTACTTCTCTGTCTTTAATATAACTTTGTAGCTTTTGTTGCATGTGGTTAAAAGCACGCGTGGCGGCCACAATTTCCGTTGCTCCTTTCTCTTGTAAAGGTGGCTTAGTAAAATCGATACTAAACTCCCCCACTGCGGATGCTAAATTCTTTAATGGCTTGGTTTGCCAATGAAATGCGATGTAAATCAGTACCAACAAAATCAATGTAGTAAAAATGATAGACACAAACTGTTGAGCGGAAATAACAGGTAAATCATCGAGTAAATAGGGAGGTGGTAATACAGCAGCTAAGTAAAGCCATTCATCTTGAGCAAGTTCCATCTGTAAGACTAAAATAGGCGAACTCACAGAGGGAATAATTAGGTTATAAGCCCCCCATGATGGCGGTAAATCTTTAAGTAAAATATTGTTGTTGATAACATGTAAATCGTCAGGGCTTGAAAACTCTAACAACAATGTTCTGTGGTCGCCTAATTTTTTATAAACAATGCTTTTAATATCGGTGAGAACTTGTTGTTTTAATTCACTATCGTTAATGGGGTTAATATCTACCATTTGTTTATTAAGTGACACAAAGAATCGTGAGCCTCCTAGATCTCGTAATTGCTCTAAGACTAAATGTCGATAGGTATTAGGCAATTTTTGAAAAAATGAAATGGTGCTGACGGCGCTATTACCAAGGTTTTCAGCATTGGTTAATACCACATTCTTTTCACTGTCAGCAATCTGCGTTACCCAAAATATACTGGTAATACTTTGTGCGAGCACCACTGACACAATCGTCAGTAATAACATTCGCGAGATTAATGAACCGAACAGTTTTCTAATATATGCCATACACGCCTGATATTTTTACATTGAAATAGGTGATTAAAAAACTAAAGCACTTATTGGGCTAAATGCTGAACTTCAGCAATGAAGGTATAACCCGCGCCACGCACCGTTTTAATAATCTGAGGCAATTTAGCATTATCTCCTAAGCTTTGACGTAAACGACTTAAATGCACGTCAATGCCACGTTCGTTAGCAAAAGCATCACGCCCATGTAACGCTTGGCAGATCTCATCTCTGGAGATCGCTTTATAAGGACGATTTAAAAATAGCATCAACAATTGATAATCAGCCCCGGTCAAGGTCAACGTTTCACCTAAATCACTCACTAAATTATGTTGAAGCGTATCTAGCTTCCATTGCGCAAACTTAATATAGCGAAGCTGAGTAGATTTTGATTCATCTTTAAGAAAACTACTTCTCCGTAATAACGCTTTGATACGAGCCAGCAATTCACGCGGGCTAAAAGGTTTAGCAATGTAATCATCAGCACCAATCTCAAGGCCTAAGACTCGGTCTACTTCATCTGAATTTGCCGTTAACATAATAATAGGCACATTAGAGGTTTGGCGAATACGTTGGCATAAGGTAAAACCATCGTCACCGGGCATCATTACATCCAAAATAATCAAATCTGGTTGGTTGTCTTTCAACTTCAGCGTCATCTCAATACCGTCTTCGGCAGAAATTATTGAGAAGCCTGCTTTAGCTAAATATTCAGATAATAATTCACGTATTGATTTATCATCATCAACCACTAATATTTGCTTTGTATTGTCCACATTCACTCGCTTATTACTTGAAAGTTAACCATTTAATGATTTTTTTGTTTATGGCACTTATTTTAAAGCAAATAAGTTATAGCGGACATTATTCATTATAGTTTTGTGCTCAAGTATCGAGTCAACGCTCAAAACTATGACAAAATAGTGGTTATCAAGCCATAAACACTCAGATTAATATTCAAACAATTAAATCAATAATAATATAAGTATCAGTTAGTTATTTGCCACTATTCGTTTAATTTAAATAAAGGTGTTTTTTAAGCTTGCACTGACTAATAACGATGATAAAATGCGCGCGTTTTCCAATTCAACCTATTTTATTATAACGACTTACTATTACGGAGGCTTATTACAATGCAACACACTTACATTGACTCATCTAAACCTCTAAAGCGTTATTTTACTCCTCAAGATCAGTATTTAATACAATGTCGAGAACGTGCGGTAGAACCTTGAATTAACCAATTCATCTAGCCCTAGTTCACTAACGATTATCTGTAATTACAATTATTGCTACCCTTATTTATCGATTTTATTTATATTTTTATAAATAGAATGATGTACTTTATTTATTCCAATTTAGCGGAGCGTAAAATGCCAAACGTCCTAAATTTAGCACCAGAATGTCACCTAATAAACGATTCAGAAATCCCTGTTGTGACTTCTCCATATGATTTAACACCCGATGAAGTGTTATTAAGTCAAGAACACTATGAATCTGAAGTTCGTTCATATCCACGACGTTTACCGATCGCTATTAAAAGTGGTCGCGGTGCTATCATTGAAGATACAAAAGGCCAGGTATATCTTGACTGTCTAGCCTGTGCTGGTGCATTACCGCTAGGTTATAATCACAGTGAGATAAACCAAGTATTAATCAACCAAATTAATACTGGTGTACCGTACCAAACGTTAGATTTAACAACGCCAAGTAAAGACGCATTCATTAAAGCAGTGATGCAATTTTTACCGGCTAACTTTGCTAAAACAGCACGTATTCAATTTTGTGGTCCATCGGGCGCTGATGCCGTTGAAGCATCAATTAAATTAGCTAAATTATACACTAAACGTAATACCATGATGTCTTTCCACGGTGCTTATCACGGTATGACCAATGGTGCGTTAGCACTGACTGGTAACCTTGGCTCTAAAAGCCGTCGCACTGGTTTAATGTCTGATGTGCACTTTATGCCATTCCCATACGATTACCGTTGTAAATTTGGTTTAGGCGGAGAAGAAGGCGCTAAACAAAGCATCCGTTACATCGAATCTGTATTATGTGATGACGAGTCAGGCATTACTAAACCTGCAGCCATTATTGTTGAGCCAATCCAAGGTGAAGGCGGCGTAATACCTGCACCGAAAAAATGGCTACAAGAGTTACGCCGTATCACCACTGAACATGGTATTTTGTTGATTTTTGATGAAGTACAATGTGGTATTGCACGTAGTGGCGATCACTTTGCCTTTGAAGAATCAGGTATTGAACCAGATATTCTTATCTTGTCTAAAGCGATTGGCGGCGGGATGCCAATGTCAGTTATTTTATATAATGAAAAATTTGACTGCTGGAATGCCGGTGAACACACGGGTACGTTCCGTGGTAACCAATTAGCAATGGCAAGTGGTGCAAAAACATTAGAAATTATTCAACGTGATAACTTAGCGCAAAATGCAGCTGAACGCGGTGAACAATTACGTGAAGCATTACGTAAAATTCAAACTGACTTCCCTCAAATAGGTGATGTTCGTGGCCGTGGTTTAATGAACGGTATTGAAATTGTAAAACCTGGTGAATTTAATTCACTAGGTCAAGCAGAAGCGGATCCTCAATTAGCCATTAAAATTCAACGTGCTGCGTTAGAGTTAGGTTTGATCATTGAGAAAGGTGGACGTCAAGGTGCCGTATTGCGTTTCTTACCACCATTAATCATCAGTGAAGTACAAATTAACTTTGTTGCTGAAACAATGGCAAAAGCAATTGCTATTGCGGTGGATGCAAAATAATGACTCAAGGTAATAACTGGTCACATTACTTTGCTCAGCTTGGTGAAAACCAAGCTTTCGAGCAAGCGACAGCGCAAACTCAACAAGCCATAAATAGTTTATTTAAAAATACAGACAAGCCCTACTCTGGGCTTGAACCTGCTTTATTAAAACAACAAATTAATGCGGTGGATTTTTCACAACCCGCTTCTTTAGAAGAAGTGATTGAAAGCACTAATGAGCTTATCGCCAAAAATTCATTGTTAGTACAACATCCGCATACCATTGCGCATTTACATACACCGCCACTCATTGCATCGATTGTTGCTGAGCATTTTATTGCTGCGTTAAACCAGTCAATGGACTCATGGGACCAAGCTCCGGCTGCCACCTTTGTAGAACAGCAAATGGTAGATTGGTTATGTAAAACCTACCAACTTGGTGAGCGCTCTGACGGAGTGTTTACGAGTGGTGGTACGCAAAGCAATTTAATGGGTTTATTGTTAGCGCGTGATTGGTTTGCGGCTAACCGTTCTCAACATGATGTGCAACAAGATGGTTTACCTGAATATGCACAAAAAATGCGTATTATTTGTTCTGACAAAAGCCATTTTACCGTACAAAAATCAGCCTCTTTAATGGGCTTAGGTGAACGCTGTGTTGTCTTAGTTAAAACCAATCTTCAAGGGCAAATTGATGTCCAAGAACTACAGTTAACGATTGATGCCTTAAAAGCACAGGATTTATTACCTTTCGCGGTTGTTGCAATGGCAGGTACCACTGATCATGGTGCGATTGATGATTTAACCGCCGTCGTTGACATTGCTCGAGCAGCAGGTTGTTGGTCTCATGTTGATGGTGCTTACGGTGCAGCATTACAGTTAAGCCAACAACATAAATCACGCCTTAAAGGGATTGAATTAGCAGACTCAGTCAGTGTTGATTTCCATAAGCTTTTCTACCAAACAATCAGCTGTGGTGCCCTATTGATCAAAAATAAAGCTAACTTTAATACGTTACTACATCATGCCGATTACTTGAATCGAGAAGGTGATGAATTACCTAATTTAGTTGATAAAAGTATTGCAACAACCAAACGATTTGATGCACTAAAAATGTTTATGACACTCAAAGCAGTCGGTGAAAAGCAATTAGGTGAGTTTTACGATTACCTGTTATTACTAACGCAAGAAGTGGCGAGCAAATTTGAGCAGAACAAACACTTTGAACTATGCTGCACACCATTATTATCAACGGTATTGTTCCGTTTATCACCATTATTACAAGGTGATTTAAGTGACACTGAGTTTAATCAGTTACATCAACAATTACGCTTAACGATGTTAACCAGTGGCGAAGCCGTTATTGCAGAAACAAAAGTGGATGGTAAATTAGTACTAAAATTTACCTTATTAAACCCATGTTTACGCATCAGTGATTTTGATTCACTGATCGCAAAAATTGAAGATACAGCACTAAGATTAATTAAGAGTCGTTAATTGATTAAATCAATACATTAACGACAAATGAGATTACTAACACTGACTTAAGGTTACTAAGTAGTAGTTAGCTAAAAAATACGAATTAAGAATTAAAGAATAGGAATGAAAAATGTCTGTATTACAAATTGGCGCCGGTGGCGTAGGATGGGTGATCGCACATAAATGTGCTCAAAATAATGATGTATTTGGTGATATTACTATTGCTTCACGTACTTTATCTAAATGTGAAAAAATTATTACCTCAATTAAAGGCCGTAACAACCTTAAAGACACTAGCAAAACGATTACCGCACAAGTTATCAATGCAGACGATATCGACGCGCTAGTCGCACTCATTAAACAAGTACAACCTGACTTAGTGATTAATGCAGGCCCTCCATGGGTGAACGTTGCCATTATGGAAGCTTGCGTGCAAACGAAAACAGCTTACCTAGATACATCAGTTGCTACTGACCTTTGTAGTCCAGGACAACAAGTACCTGAAGCATACGATCCACAATGGGCTTTTGCAGACCGATTTAAAGAAGCCGGTATCACGGGTATTTTAGGCGCAGGTTTTGATCCAGGTGTCGTCAGCGTATTTGCTACTTACGCTCATAAACACTTATTCGATGAGATCGATAGTATCGATGTAATGGATGTGAATGCCGGTGATCACGGTCAAAAATTTGCGACTAATTTTGACCCTGAAACCAATATGTTAGAAATTCAAGGCGACTCTTTCTATTATGAAAATGGCGAATGGAATCAAGTTCCTTGCCATAGCCGTATGATGGAATTTGATTTTCCAGTCGTCGGTAAACAAAAAGTTTACTCTATGGCACATGATGAAGTACGTTCAATGGCAGAATTTATTCCCGCTAAACGTATTGAGTTTTGGATGGGCTTTTCAGACAGCTACTTAAACTTCTTCAACGTAATGCGTACTATCGGCTTATTAGATACCAAACCTGTAACAACCTGCGATGGTATTACTGTTGAACCGCTTAAAGTATTGAAAGCTATTTTGCCAGACCCAACTTCTTTAGCACCTGGCTACACGGGTAAAACGTGTATTGGTACTTGGTTACGCGGTAAAAAAGACGGTGTCGCGAAAAGCATCTTTATCTACAACATTTGTGACCATAAAGAGTCATACAATGAAGTAGAGCATCAAGCCATTTCGTACACAACCGGTGTTCCAGCGATCACTGCGGCATTACTTTACTTTCAAGGTAAATGGAGCGACAAAGGCTTATACAACGTTGAGCAACTAAACCCAGACCATTTCTTAGCATTAATGCCTAAAATTGGCCTTAGTTGGGAAGTCATGGAACTTGATGTTGAATAGTTTTTAGCAATAGCATCATTTTGAGGCGAAGCTAATGGCTTCGCCTTTTTTGTTTATAGTCTTTATGTCTTAGTATTTATAACGCAAAATCTATACATAAGATCCTGTATCCTAGAACCTATATCTCAGAACCTATTTATAGAAACCTATACATATAAAACTATATATAAGACATATAGATATAAAACCTATATATAAAAATAAGAACCGAGTAGCTAACATGTCATTACAAAAAGAAAATCTTAATACGCCCTACTTTATGATCAACGAACAAGCTTTGATTAATAATCTAGAAAAAGCGAAACAGTTGAAAGAGATTTCAGGCGCTAAATTAGTGCTCGCTTTAAAGTGTTTTTCAACTTGGGGAACATTCAATACCATCAAACCTTATTTAGACGGCACAACAAGCTCAGGGCCTTATGAAGTACGATTGGGGCATGAAAAGTTTGGTGGTGAAACGCATGCCTACAGCGTGGGTTATTCCAATGCGGATATTGAAGCAGTTAAGCCCCTTTCAGATAAAATCATCTTTAACTCTCTTTCACAGCTTGAAGCACATTACGATAACTGTAAAGACAGTGCCTCATTAGGTTTACGCATCAACCCTGAAATGAGTGTTGCAGGGCAAGACCTAGCCAATCCAGCTCGTGCTTATTCTCGTTTAGGTGTTAAACAAGATCTTTTAAACTTAGACGTTCTCAATAAAGTCGATGGTTTTATGTTTCACATGAACTGTGAAAACAAAGATGTCGATGCGTTTATTCGAGTACTCGACCATATATCAACGACCTTCACTGAATATCTTGAGCAATTAACTTGGCTTAGTTTAGGTGGCGGTATCTTTTTTACTTACCCTGATTACCCAATAGAAAAGCTAGGCTTAGCGTTAAAAGCATTTGCTAAAAAACATAACGTACAAGTTTATTTAGAGCCAGGGGAAGCAATCATTACACGTACTGCAGATTTAGTGGTTAGTGTGATTGATATTGTTGAAAATGACAAAAAGACCGCGATCGTTGATAGTGCCACTGAAGCTCATCGTTTAGACACGCTAATTTACAACGAACCAGCCTCAGTTAAAGAAGCAACCGAAGGCGCTGAACATAACTATGTGATTGGTTCATGTTCATGTTTAGCGGGGGATCAGTTCTGTGAAACACAATTTGAAAAACCGTTACAAATAGGTCAAAAGCTACACCTTTTAGACAGTGCTGGTTATACCATGGTGAAACTAAATTGGTTTAATGGTCTAAAAATGCCGAGTATTTATTTTGAAAGAATTAATGGTGAAATTGAAGTATTAAATGAGTTTGGCTATGAGGATTTTAAAGCGACATTAGGGAGATAATGAGATAAGAATTCAGCGCAGGAATGGTACTGCTTTTTAGTTCCCGTACTCCAGCGTTGCTAGTCCCCATGGCCTACGTGGGGATCTCCTAATTCCCATGCTCCGCGTGGGAATTCATATTTCTACGATATTATTGACTGATTTGATTGCCCTTTAACTCGTCTTCGCTCGTTGTGGCATTTAGATTATTAATTGCAGTATTTTCGCCCTGTCGGCGACTCTACTTTCTTTTATCAGAAAAGAAAGTAGGCAAAGAAACTGACACCGAATCGCTTTCTAATCCAATCAATAAATACCTTTCTTAACGCACCAGTTCATACGGCGCGTCCATGCGCCGAATGAACTTACAGCAAACGTCCTGTTTGCTGTTGCTGAAAGGTATTCATTGCTTGGGAAAGCTCAACGGTGGAGAATTGTGGCCGCGTTGAGTAATATTTTATTATCTACAGAAAACTCAATTCCGTGTTTCTGCCGTAAATATAGAATTTTTCCGCCTTTCCACATGAGAAAGGTTTTATGTTTTTATTTAATTGATTGATTTAATGCTTTATTACACTAAAGTAACCTCTAATTTATCAAATTAAACTATTCCGTATTTCCGCCGTAAATACGGAATAATTAGGCTTAGTTACACTGTTATACCTTAATTAGGAGATAATAATTGTTCGAGATATTAAAAGATCTCTTTGTATATTTTGAAGGTAACGTTATTTTAATGGGATTATGTGCATTTTTGGGCGCTATAGCGACTAAACGCATTGAAACCAAAGAAACTACAAAACTCAAAGAATTGGTCGACTCAAAGTTGTCAGTATTAGCTGCTCAAAATGAGCCAGTTGTTCACATTAATCGAGAGCAAGCTGAATTCGAATTTTCTCGTTACCGCAAAATATGGGAGGCTACAAGTGAAATTTCTTCATTGATGTCCTCTGCCATTAAAAGAGTAAATGATCCTGAAAAATTGTACTTAACTTTCCAAACTCTTCATGAAATGCGTTGTGATTTAGGCGCTCTTACGAATAATGTTTATCCATTTATCGATAATGAAGTTTATGAAAGTGCTCTAACTTGTCATAAGTCATCTTTCAAATTGATGCAATTATTAGCAACGGGTGACAGTATCAAATCGACTGACCAACTAGCCGAAGTAGCAAAAAGAGAGTTTGACCAAATATCAGTTAATTATCACTATCACTCTAAGAAATTAGCTCAAGCGATTAAGTTGAGGCTTGATTCTATGTCTGCACTAGAAACACAGCCATAATCAGATAGCCGGAGGTATCTAACCTCCAGCCCCCACACCACCCTGCATGCGGCTCCGCACAGGGCGGTTCATCTTATGATGAATAGTGAATATTAATCCACAAATCCTTTAATGAGATCAAACCTTGTCTGGCTAAAAACGCATTACTGATAGCTAAATTGATCCCTTTATTTTTCGAACTAACTTCAATGAATGCCTGTCCAAAACTTTTGCGATATGTCTCTCACCTGCAGGATTTCCACCGTAAATATTGCAACGCCCCACGCTTTGAGATGATTAAAAATTCACAAGTGAACTATATCTCTTTGTTTTATAGATAAATGAACGTAAAGTGATAATAATATTTTAATCATTAACTCTTGTCGTTTTTCCACCGTTAAAATGTCATTTTGTGAGTTAATAAAGCTGTTATAAAAATAAGGATATTTGATGACCGATGAAGTGCTGTACCAAAAAGGAAAGTATAAACTAACAAATGAAAGTTTTAGTTATCAGGGGCATACAGAAAACCTAAAAAACATTGCAGATTTAGAAGTTGTTGAAGCTCAATTTAAGCAAAAGTGTATTGCAGGTTTAACATTAAGTTTTTGGGGGCTTGTATTCTCTTTTATGCCTGGCTTTTTGTTTACGGTATTATTTTCCATCTCTGGCGTTGAGAATGCACAAGAATATATAAGCGCTAGTTGTATGCTTTTATTTTTCTTTTTAGGTTTTATGTTACGCGCAAAATATACACTTTTTATAACTAAGATATCTGGTAATCGTGGTTCAATAGATAAAAATAGAAAGTCTAGAGAAGACTTTGATGAGTTAATCAATCAAGTTAAAAATGCGATATTCACACATTGCTAAAATTTGTATAATCGGGTAGCCGGAGGTATCTAACCTCCAGCCCACACCACCCTGCATGCGGCTCCGCACAGGGCGGTTCATCTTATGATGAGTAGTAAATATTAATCCACAAATCCTTTAATGACATCAAACCTTGTCTGGCTAAAAACGCATTACTGATCGCTATATTGATCCCTTTATTTTTCGAACTAACTTCAATGAATGGCTGTCCAAAATTTTTGTGATATGTCTCTCACCTGCAGTATTTCCACCGTAAATATTGCAACGTCCCACGCTTTTAGATGATTAAAAATTCACAAGCAAACTATATCTCTTTGTTTTATCGATAAACCAACGTAAAGTAATAATAATATTTTAATCATTAACTCTTGTCGTTTTTCCATCGTTAAAATGACATTTTGTGAGTTAATAAAGCTGTTATACAAATAAGGATATTTGATGACCGATGAAGTGCTGTACCAAAAAGGAAAGTATAAACTAACAAATGAAAGTTTTAGTTATCAGGGGCATACAGAAAACCTAAAAAACATTGCAGATTTAGAAGTTGTTGAAGCTCAATTTAAGCAAAAGTGTATTGCAGGTTTAACATTAAGTTTTTGGGGGCTTGTATTCTCTTTTATGCCTGGCTTTTTGTTTACGGTATTATTTTCCATCTCTGGCGTTGAGAATGCACAAGAATATATAAGCGCTAGTTGTATGCTTTTATTTTTCTTTTTAGGTTTTATGTTACGCGCAAAATATACACTTTTTATAACTAAGATATCTGGTAATCGTGGTTCAATAGATAAAAATAGAAAGTCTAGAGAAGACTTTGATGAGTTAATCAATCAAGTTAAAAATGCGATATTCACACATTGTTAAAATTTGTATAATCGGGTAACCGGAGGTATCTAACCTCCAGCCCACACCACCCTGCATGCGGCTCCGCACAGGGCGGTTCATCTTATGATGAATAGTGAATATTAATCTACAAATCCTTTAATGATATCAAACCTTGTCTGGCTAAAAACGCATTACTGATCTCTATATTGATCCCTTTATTTTTCGAACTAATTTCAATGAATGGCTATCCAAAAATTTTGTGATATGTCTCTCACCTGCAGTATTTCCACCGTAAATATTGCAACGTCCTACGCTTTTAGATGATTAAAAATTCACAAGTGAACTATATCTCTTTGTTTTATCGATAAACCAACGTAAAGTAATAATGATATTTTAATCATTAACTCTTGTCGTTTTTCCACCGTTAAAATGACATTTTGTGAGTTAATAAAGCTGTTAGGTGAATATGCGTTTAAATCAACCTTCTGATGCAAATTTTATTGAAATCATGTCTTGGTTTTCGACCGAGGAAGAATTAAGTATTTGGTCTGGACCTGGTTTTAGATATCCATTTGATTTAAGTTCTTTTAAGAGTGACTTAAAACTTGATTCACTAAAGTCATTCTCTCTGGTTTCGGTTGAAGGAAATTTATTGGCATTTGGGCAATATTATCTAAGACTTGATAAGTGTCATCTTGGTCGATTAATTGTTAACCCTAATTTTCGCGGGCAAGGTATCGCTTCCCACTTAATACAAAAGTTGGGTGTTCTGGGTAAAACAGAGTTAAAAACTGATTCATGCTCACTATTTGTATTAGGGCACAATAAAAGTGCAATTCAAGCTTATACAAAACTTGGCTTTTTTATGGCTGATTATCCGGAAGAAATTCCACTGGAAAACTGTTTCTATATGGTACAAGTATAAATTCACCTAATCGGATAGCCGGAGGTATCTAACCTCCAGCCCCCACACCAACCTGCATGCGGCTCCGCACAGGAAGGTTCATCTTATGATTAATAGTGAATATTAATCCACAAATCCTTTAATGATATCAAACCTTGTCTGGCTAAAAACGCATTACTGATCGCTATATTGATCCCTTTGGTTTTCGAACTAACTTCAATGAATGGCAGTCCAAAACTTTTTTGATATCTCTCTCACCTGCAGTATTTCCACCGTAAATATTGCAACATCCCACGTTTTTAGATGATTAGAAATTCACAAGTGAACTATATCTCTTTGTTTTATAGATAAATGAACGTAAAGTAATAATAATATTTTAATCATTAACTCTTGTCGTTTTTTCACCGTTAAAATGACATTTTGTGAGTTAATAAAGCTGTTAGCCGTCTTTATAGGTTCATCATTTTAAAATAGGAGATGTATATGGATATAAATAATATTTTAACTTTTATAGCAGTAGCCACATTACTTGTTGTTTCACCTGGACCTAACGGGTTCCTTATAGCAAAAACTGTTCCTGTTTCAGGTAGGAAAGCAGGTTTTGCTAATATATGGGGATTCGTAGCAGCATTTTATGTGCATGGCACTCTATCAATTTTTGGTATTTCTGTGCTATTAGTTCAATCTGCTCAAGCATTTTTTATCTTTAAAATGTTAGGTGCGGCTTACTTAATTTGGATTGGTATTAAAGCGATTATTGGTGCTTTCAAGCAAACTGAAAGCTCTACTGAAAATACTCATCAAAGCTTCAGCAAAAACACTTCAATGCGCATAGCCTTTTTTGAAGGTTTTCTAACCAATGTATTAAACCCCAAAGTATCAATGTTTTATTTAGCTGCATTTCCACAATTTATGCCTGCAAGTGAAACAGCACTCAGTGCATATACTCTAGTTACTACTCATGCAATTGTTAATTTTTTATGGTTTTCAATGATGATTATAATGCTTTCAAAAGTTAAAGGCATTACAAGTGGAGCAAAGTTTAAAGTGTGGTTAAACTCAATTACAGGAGTCGTTTTTATTGCTTTTGGCTCAAAACTAGCTTTCATAAAAAACGGCTAATCGGGTAGCCGGAGGTATCTAACCTCCAGCCCCCACACCAATAAAATTTTGGAAATAAAGTGTTGGACAGTCACTTTATAAGCCCAGTCTTATCAATTAGTTAACAATACAACGCGAAACTCAACGTGGCAGCGACAACTCTCCCGTTGAGTTTTTCTGAATCAATTGCTGACTTCAGCAAGCTTAAGGCATGGAGCGAATTATGCGACAGCATAGTGCAATGAGCGGGCTAAGCTCTGCGTGCCCTTAGCCGTTGCTAGCTAATTTCGAGACATAAGTGTTGGACAGCCACTTTATAAGCCCAACCTTATCAATTAGTTAACAATACAACGCGAAACTCAACGTGGCAGCGACAACTCTCCCGTTGATTTTTTTCTGAATCAATTACTGACTTCAGCAAGCTTAAGGCATGGATGCCGTTGCTAGTTCAGCTCGGCGCATGGACGCGCCGTATGAACGGTGCGTTTAGAAGGCAGTAATTTATTCAGATTAAAAAATGAATTGGGAGCCAGTCTTTTTGCTTACTTTATTCTTCTGGTAAGAAAAAGTATGTCGCCGACAGGGCGAAAACACTGTTGATCAATATAATAATGCCCTGACGAGCGTAGACGAACTAAAGTAAACCTAAACAGTGCTAAAGAGAAACCAAAAAAACCAGATCCTGACGGATTCAGTCTATCCACCGAAAAGTGTTGGACAGTCACTTTATAAATTTAATTATATCAATTAGTTAACAATATAATACGAAACTCAATGTGGCTGCGACAACTCTCCCGTTGAGTTTTTCTGAATCAATTGTTGACTTCAGCAAGTAAAGGCATAGAGCTAATTATGGGACAGCATAATACAATGAGCGAGCTAACCTCTGCGTGCCCTTTGCCGTTGCTAGCTTATTTCGATACATGGATGTCGAGTATGAGCGATGGGTTTAGATATATTTCAACAAGATAAAATTGAAGCAGCGACAATAACAGAAGCAATTAAGATAGATAGTTTAGCCTTTAACCGCTTTGTTACTGACTTCTTATTTGCCAAATAATCCTATCATTCTAGGCATAAAACAGAACAATAAAACTAAAAAAGCTCACCGGAGTGAGCTTTTAATTCAGCTTAGCTGCTTGGATTATTGGCTTGCTGAGCTTGTTGTAGTTTTAAAGCCTGCTGTTGTAATTTGTTTTGAATATTATTCAGGTCAATTAACGCATATTTATATTCAATAAAATCTTTCACATTAGTTGCTGCACTTAGTTTTAAGTAATAGATACCTTTCGTTAAGTTATCATTATTCATATACCAGTGAGCTAAGTAATAATAAGCTTCACATAAACGCTGCGCTAGTTCTTCATTAGACTTAATACCATTTCCAATGTTATCGAAAAAGTCTCTTTCAGAGATGTCACCATTCATTACACCAACAATGGCCCAAGCAAAACGGTTATCTTCTTCTGTTGCTTGTGCGGTTTCTAATTGTTGTTCTGCTGCTTTTAAATCAACATGAGAGTTAATAATATAACGCCATAATGAACGATATGGGTCACTTTTATCTAGCTCATAGAAGTGTTCGATATCTGCCTGTGCACCGTCGTAACGATTGACTAACGATAAGCCAATAGCGCGATGTAGATAACTATAATCCATCTGGTCTGACAGCTCTATTGCAGAGTCAAAGGCATCAAAGGCTTCATCATAAGCTTCGCCCATTAACAAATAAACACCTAATGAGTTGTATGATGCAGCCAGTGTTGGATCAAGACTGATTGATTGCGTAAAGTCGTAACGGCTATTTGCATTAAGCCCCATTCTGTCGTAAATCAAACCACGTTCGTATAATAATATCGCTCGTTGTTTATCATCGACTTTGCTTTTATCAGCAATCAATTGATTGATGCGTAAAAGTTTAACTTCATCTTGGTAGGAAACTTGGATTGGTGTCGCAAGAGGAAAGACAGAACTGCCATAGCCGGTAGCAGCTAATGTATAGCTTTCATTTTGACTTTGATTATTTGAACACGCAGTAAGAGTGACAAAAGAGAGGACTATAAGTAACTTATTATATGATAATCGCATGATTTAACCCTTCTAGACAAGAGTTTCAAGAGTGTACTATATCTATGATAATGTAAAGTTTTAGCAATTCGTTTAACTAATTAATCGACAGTTGAAGCCAAAAAAGAACTTAAATTGACATTGCTGATGACTATCAACAAAAAAGCACTGCGATGCAGTGCTTTATAAGATGAGAATGTGCTAAGGATTGATAGTTACATCAATGGATCTTGATCAGCACCTTCTTTTTCAATTACTTCAGGGATCATGTGTTCACGTTCAACACCTAGGCGAATCGCTAATGCACTCGCAACATAGATAGATGAATAAGTACCAACGAAGATACCAATGAGTAATGCCGTAGCAAAACCGTGAATCAACTCACCGCCAACAACAAACAATGAAACTAATACAAAAATAGTCGTACCCGACGTAATAATTGTTCTGCTTAAGGTTTGTGTTAACGATTTATCTACAATCTCTTCAGGCGTTAAATTAGGCATTGAACGAAAGTTTTCACGAATACGGTCAAATACAACGATTGTATCGTTTAACGAGTAACCGACAACGGCAAGTAACGCCGCTAAAACCGTTAAATCGAATTCGATTTGAAATAACGAAAACACACCTAACGTAATAATAATATCATGCGCCAAAGCTAACACTGAACCGGTTGCTAAACGCCACTCAAAGCGCATGCTCACATAAAGCATGATACAAATAAGCGCGATGATAATAGCAATACCACCATTCTCTGCTAATTCAGCACCTACATTAGGACCAACAAACTCAATTCGGCGCATATCAACATTGCCAAAATCAGCGGCTGTTAAAGCATCTAGTATTTGATTACCAATGACTTGTCCTTTAACGCCTTCACGAGGTGCTAAACGTACCATCACTTCATGGCTTGTACCAAAATGCTGTACTACTGCATCAGAGAAGTTAGCTGCAGTTAATGTTTCACGTACTTCTGTTAGGTTTGCAGGTTGTTCAAATCCAACTTCGATTAACGTACCGCCGGTGAAATCTAACCCCCAGTTTAGCCAATTAATACTCAAAGACCCTAAAGAGATAACCAATAACAACATTGATAACCAGGTTGCAGGTTTTGAATATTTCATGAAGCTAATAGTATGCTTCGACTTAATTAATTCCAACATAGTTAACCCTGCTTAGATTGAAAGTTTTTTAATGTCATTACGTCCACCCCACAGTGCATTAACAATCGCACGTGTGCCGAAGATAGAAGTAAACATTGAAGTTAAAATACCAAGTGCAAGCGTTACTGCAAAACCCTTAATTGGGCCAGTACCAACTGCGAACAAGATAACCGCGGTAATAAAGGTAGTAATATTCGCATCAGCAATCGTTGATAATGCATTTGAGTAACCTTCATTAATTGAACGCTGAATTGATTTACCAGCATTTAATTCTTCACGGATACGTTCAAATATCAATACGTTGGCATCAACTGCCATACCAATTGTTAATACGATACCTGCAATACCCGGTAGCGTTAAGGTCGCACCAGGAATCAACGACATTAAACCAACAATCATTACGATGTTGAATAGTAATGCGGTATTCGCTACTACACCAAACTTACGGTAATAAACAAACATAAACAGAACAACCGCTAATAAACCATAAACCATGGCTTTAATACCGTTGTCGATGTTTTGTTGACCTAAGCTTGGGCCAATAGTGCGTTCTTCTACAATTTGAATCGGTGCTGTTAGTGCACCTGCACGTAATAATAGCGCTAAGTTATGTGCTTCAGCAGTGTTATCTAAACCAGTGATACGGAAGCTACGTCCTAACTGTGCTTGAATCGTTGCAACATTCGCAACCTCAATACGTTTTTCAGTTTCAGATTTACCGTTTGCTTTCTTTTTACCCGTTGGTAAATATTCAATAAACAATGTTGCCATTGGTTTACCGATATTGTTTTTAGTGAAGCGCGACATTTTACTGCCACCTTGCGAGTCTAAAGAGATGTTTACTTGTGCACGGCCATACTCATCAGCACTCGATTGTGCATCAACAATATGATTACCCGTTAAGATGATTTTTTTCTTAACAACAACCGGTTGACCATCACGCTCTTTATAAAGTGCAGAAGAAGCGGGAACGCGCCCTGCTAATGCATCAGACACATCAGTATCAGAGTCAACAGCATGGAATTCTAACGTTGCCGTTGCACCTAAGATCTCTTTAGCACGAGCAGTATCTTGAATACCCGGCAGTTCAACAACGATACGGTCAGTACCTTGACGCTGTACTAATGGTTCAGCAACACCAAGTTCATTAACACGGTTACGTAAAATGCTTAAGTTTTGTTGTAGTGCATCTTCTTTTGCTGTTTTTAACTTTTCTGCAGTCATGCTGATAGTTAAGTAGAAAGAGCCACTTGTTTCTTTTTCGTCAAATGTAAAACCAGGATTAATCGGTTTCAAATAATCAACAGCACTGTCTAGAATTTCTTGCGACGTAAAACGTAGTATGACACCCGTTTCTGTAGACGCTTTTTCGATACCACGGTAACGAATTTTTTGTTCTCTTAAATCAGCTCGTAAGTCTTGAACCATTTGTTCTTGTTCTTTACTGATCGCTTCTTCCATATCCACTTCCATTAAGAAATGAACACCACCACGAAGGTCAAGACCTAGTTTTAATGGGCTACCGCCAATCGCTTCTAACCAAGCAGGGGTTGCGGCTGCTAAGTTTAATGCCGTAACAAAACCATCGCCTATTTGTGCGCTGATTGTTTCACGTGCAATTAATTGTTCTTCACTTGAAGACAGTCTTACTAAAATTTGACCGTTTTCTAGCACAGTTGATTTTGGTGAGATATTCGCTTGCTTAAGGATGTCTTGTACTTTATCTAAAGTAGATAGTTCAACAGTAGCACCACGAGTAGCAGAAACTTGTACAGCAGGATCTTCGCCATACAGATTTGGAGCGGCATAAACTAAAGTAAATAAAACTATGAACCCTAGTAGTAGATACTTCCAAAGAGGGTATTTATTTAACACGATAATGTCCTTTATTTGACGCTAAAGGTAATAAAAATACCTTCACTACTTAATTAAAAAACGATTAAGCGATGAAGGTATATCAAAAAGGCAGGATAACCTGCCTTTTTTATTTAGATTGATTTAAGCGTACCTTTTGGTAGTACCGCTGTAATAAAATCTTTTTTGATTAGAATAATGTTATTTTCGTTTAATTCTACTTGAACATATTCACTATCAGCACTAATTTTAGCAACACGACCAATCAAACCGCCTGTTGTTAACACTTCATCATTTTTACCAATGTTATCCATTAGGTTTTTATGTTCTTTTGTACGACGCGCCTGAGGGCGGTAAATCATAAAGTAGAAAATAGCTGCAAAAACAACTAACATAAAAATCATTTGCATGCCGCCGCCGTCAGCTGAAGCGCCTTCTGCTGCTGCGTGTGCTTGAGAGATAAATAAACTCATGTTATATCCTTTATTGTATAAAAATTAAACTATCTATAAATTATCTAATAGTATGGTAATAGTATTGTGTTATCAATTATTTAGAACTGGTTTTTCTTTTCCAATTCGTTTGTAAAACAAATCAACAAACTCGTCTAATGTACCTGCTGAAATCGCATCACGCAAACCTTTCATCAAACGTTGGTAATAACGTAAGTTATGGATCGTGTTTAAGCGAGCTCCAAGGATTTCTCCACATTTGTCAAGGTGATATAAGTATGCACGTGTATAATTTTTACAAGTGTAACAATCACATTCTGCATCTAACGGGCTGGTATCTTCACGATGTCTTGCATTACGAATTTTAACAACGCCATCAGTCGTAAATAAGTGTCCATTTCGCGCATTACGCGTTGGCATAACACAGTCAAACATATCAACACCACGACGAACGCCTTCCACCAAATCTTCTGGTTTACCAACACCCATTAAGTAACGTGGTTTGTCTGCTGGAATTTTAGTAGTGACATGATCTAATATGCGATGCATGTCTTCTTTAGGCTCACCAACAGCCAGACCACCAATCGCATAACCATCAAAGCCGATTTTCTCTAACCCTGCTAATGACACATCACGAAGATGTTCATAACAACCACCTTGAATAATACCAAATAAAGCATTTGGGTTTTCTTGTTCGTTAAATCGATTACGGCTACGTTCAGCCCAGCGCAAAGAAAGTTTCATCGAGATATCCGCTTCTTGTTCTGTCGCTGGGTAAGGCGTACATTCATCAAAAATCATCACGATATCAGATCCAAGATCGTATTGAATTTCCATTGAAATTTCCGGCGATAAAAATACTTCATCACCATTAACAGGGCTTCTAAAATAAACGCCTTCTTCTTTGATTTTACGCATTTTACCTAGGCTGAATACTTGGAAACCGCCAGAGTCAGTTAAAATTGGACCTTTCCAGTTCATGAAGTCATGTAAGTCACCATGTTGTTTAATGACGTTTTGTCCTGGGCGTAACCAAAGATGGAAGGTATTGCCTAATAAAATTTCAGCACCGGTTGCATCAACTTCTTCAGGTGTCATCCCTTTTACCGTCCCGTAAGTACCTACAGGCATAAAGGCAGGCGTTTCAACCGTTCCACGGTCAAAGGTTAAACGACCACGACGAGCGCGACCATCAGTTGTTATTAATTCGTATTTCATGGTTTTCCTTATCAGAGAAACAGTCTGATTTCTTTATTGAACAATTATTAAAGCTAATTAAATGATGTCGATTGATCTTCATCAACTCTTTAGGCTTTATATTCTACTTTACTTAAATTAACTATTTAAATTATTAATTTTAAACAGATTTTAAATTAGTTTGAGATTTAATACTTTTCAAATTAAATGATTAATTTTAAAAGATTTTAAATTAGTTTGAGACTTAATACTTTTAAAATACTGCTTATATCGCAGTCTAATTTGTTTTTTTAGTTAAAAACATGGCATCGCCGTAACTAAAGAAACGGTATTTTTTCTCAATGGCAGTTTGGTAAGCATGATCAATATTTGCTTTGCCTGAGAAAGCACTTACCAGCATCAACAAGGTTGATTCTGATAAATGGAAATTCGTGATCATTGCATCAACCAGTTGGAACTCATACCCTGGGTAAATAAAGATACTGGTTTCTGAAAAGAAAGGCGCTAATTCAAGGCCTTTTGCTAAGCTAACACTAGCCGCACTTTCAATAGATCGTACCGAGGTAGTTCCTACTGCAATAACACGCCCGCCTGCCGCTCTGGTTGCAGTGATTTTATCAACTACTTCTTGAGAGACTTCTGCATACTCACTGTGCATTTGATGATCGAGTATATTATCTACTTTAACTGGCTGGAAAGTACCCGCACCAACATGTAAAGTAACAAAAGCAAAATCAGTTCCTTTAGCGGTGAGCTTATCTAAAATTATTTGGTCAAAATGTAAACCAGCCGTTGGTGCAGCGACTGCACCAGGGTTTTTATTATAAACGGTTTGGTAACGCTCTTTATCAGCATCTTCGTCAGGTCTATCAATATATGGCGGTAACGGCATGTGACCAATACGTTCTAAGATTTGTAAGACGGTTTCTTCGCTATCGACTTTGATTTCAAATAATGGACCTTGGCGTTGAACCATCTCCGCATTGACATCATTTTCAAGCAGTAATTTACAACCAGGCTTAGGTGATTTAGAACTACGTACATGTGCAAGGAAGCTTTTTTCATCTAATACACGTTCGACGAGTACTTCAATTTTGCCACCGGTTTCTTTGGTGCCAAATAAACGCGCAGGGATAACACGCGTATCATTGAAAACAAGTAGATCATTTGGATTTACTAAATCAATTATATCGGTGAAGTTTAAATGACTTAATTCACCAGAATTAGCCTCTAATGAAAGTAAGCGACTATTCGTACGTTCTGGCATTGGGTAACGCGCAATCAATTCTTCAGGAAGGTGAAAAGAAAAATCAGCAACTTTCATGTAACAGTTCCACTCAATAAAACGCGCAGTATACCTGATGCTATATAGGCTGCAAAGGTTTCTCGATAAAATGAAAAAAGCCTAGATAAATAAATTTATCTAGGCTTTTTATAAGAGACGCTTTAAATAACCTATTAACCGTTATTCAATTAAAGAATTAATCTCTTCTTCAGTCGCATGGCGGACATCAATCCCTTTCACTAAATATACAATTTGTTCACAAATATTTTGACATCTGTCACCAATACGTTCAATTGCTCGTGCTGAGGCTAAAACGTTAAGTACAAACGGTACTGAACGAGGATCTTCCATCATAAACGTCATTAGCTCACGTAAAATACTTTCGTATTGACGATTTACTTTTTTGTCTTCGTTATGTACTGCAATAGCTGCATGAAGATCTAAGCGAGTAAAGGCATCTAACGCATTATGCAACATTTTCATTGTGATCTGCCCCATATTCTCTAGGCCGATTAACGATGGTACTTTTTTACCGTGATTTTCGATAACTGTTTTAGCAATCGCAGTAATACTGTCGCCTACTCGTTCAAGTTCAGTCACCGTTTTCATGATCGTTAAAATTAAACGTAGATCTGACGCAGCTGGCTGGCGCTTCGCAATAATACGCGAACAATCTTGATCTACTTTGGTTTCGAATTCATTGACTTCGTTGTCTTTAATAATAACTTTACGTGCTAGCTCTAAGTCATTTTCAGCCATAGCAGATAATGCATCTGCTAATTGTTGTTCTATCAGCCCGCCCATTTGCATAACTTGGTTACGCACACTTTCAAGCTCATTATTAAATTGCCCTGAAATATGACGGTTTAAATTTAAGTTTTCCATTTTATTTCCTTATTTAACCGTAACGGCCAGTAATGTAATCTTCTGTCTGTTTTTGTTTTGGAGACGTGAATAAGGTATTAGTATCTGAATATTCAATTAATTTACCCATATACATAAAGGCAGTTTGATCTGATACTCGAGCCGCTTGTTGCATATTATGTGTCACGATAACAACCGTGAATTTTTTCTTCAGTTCAGTGATCAATTCTTCAATCGTTAACGTTGAGATTGGATCCAACGCCGAGGTAGGTTCATCTAATAATAACACTTCAGGGCCAATGGCAATGGCACGTGCAATCACCAAACGTTGTTGCTGACCACCAGAAAGACCAAAGGCATTATCATGTAATCGATCTTTTACTTCATTCCACAAAGCAGCACCACGCAGTGATGTTTCACAGGCTTCATCTAATGTGCGTCTGTCATTAATACCTTGTAGACGTAACCCATACACGACATTTTCATAAATAGACTTAGGGAAAGGATTCGGACGTTGAAATACCATCCCGATACGACGACGTAACGAAGCAACATCAACTGACTTATCATAGATGTTAATACCTTGTAGTTCGATATTCCCATCAACACGACAAATTTCCACTAAATCATTCATTCGATTGATACAACGTAGTAACGTTGATTTACCACAACCAGATGGACCGATGAAAGCCGTCACTTTACCTTTAGGTATCTTCATCGATACATTATGTAAGGCTTGCTTATCACCGTAGAATAAGTCTAAGTTTTTAATTTCTAATGCCGTATTTTCAGCAGTTAGCTCACTTAAATCAGCACCTTTCGGATTTATATTTGAAAAATCAATCATTGTCTTTCCTAATCTTTATTCGCGCACACTGAGGTGCGCGGATTTATAATATTCAATTCGTAATATGTCACTTTTAACATATAGCGTTATATTAGTGCTCTAGTGCTCGGTACTTTTCACGTAAGTTATTACGAATAGCAATGGCTGCTAAATTCAAACCAATAATAACGGTAACTAATAAAAACGAGGTTGCATAAACCAATGGACGTGCTGCTTCAACATTTGGACTTTGGAAACCAACATCATAGATATGGAAACCTAAATGCATAAACTTACGGTCTAAATGTAAGAACGGGAAGTTTCCATCAACGGGCAATGTCGGTGCAATTTTCACCACTCCGACCAGCATTAACGGGGCCACTTCACCAGCTGCACGTGCAACGGCTAAAATCAAACCAGTCATAATAGCAGGACTTGCCATTGGAATAACAATTCGCCATAACGTTTCTGACTTTGTTGCGCCTAATGCTAATGAACCTTCACGTAAGGTACTTGGTATACGGCTTAACCCTTCTTCCGTCGATACAATAACCACTGGCAAGGTTAAAATAGCCAATGTTAACGCTGACCACAACACACCAGGTGAACCAAATGTCGGTGATGGTAATGCTTCAGGGTAAAGTAACTGATCGATACTGCCACCTAGAATATAAACAAAGAAACCTAAACCAAATACACCATAAACAATAGACGGTACGCCAGATAGATTGATTACAGCGATACGAATAAATTTAGTAATGTTATTTTTACCTGCATATTCATGCAAATAAATAGCAGCAACCACACCAAATGGCGTCACAATCACAGCCATTAACATCACCATAAATACAGTACCGAAAATAGCAGGAAATACACCACCCTCTGTATTGGCTTCACGTGGGTCGCTACTGACAAATTTATAAACTTGATGGAACCAATGCCCTACTTTTTGCATAAAGTTCATATCATTGGGTTGATAGAAATCTAAGATATAAGATAACGGCATCGTCACTAAACGCCCTGTCATATCTTTCACTACCACACTGTCACGCTTTGCTTGGTCACGGTAACCGAATAGTTCGTTTTCTAACCCTAAGTATTCGGCACGTAACGCATCACTGCTTGCTTTAAACTCAGTAATCTTTTGCTCTGTTAACTCACCATCGAGTTCTAATTTACGTTGTTTTAAGCGAATACGATCTAAATCATTGTTAATGCGACCGATATCACCCGTTAGTAAGCCATGCTCCTTATCACGAAACTCAAGGGCACGAGCAAGGCGACCATTTAATTCATTAAGTAAATCACTTTTAGTGATATTGAGCTTATTTTCACCTTCGATGATTGAATCAATATAGCCATAAAAATTACCATTTTTAGTTCTTTCAAAAACAACAACGTCGTGGGCAACTTTCTTCCCTTTAATAATCGTTTCTAAAATCCATTGGAAATCTAAATCAACATATTCACGGTTACCCGTTTTAATTAAAAAACGTTCTAATGATTCAGGATAGTCTTCTAATCCCGTCACACCACCATCAATTAACTGTTGTTTTAACACATGTTCTTGGTCATAAATTTCACCAATTAACACTGACTGTTGACCTTGCTCATTTTGCATTGAGAATTCATACACTGTCGCAGGCCAAAAGAAGCTTAACCCTCTCCAACCAATCAGTAGAAATAACCCAATAACTGCAATCAAACTCAAACTTACAGCACCACCTGTCATCCAAATCCACGGTGTGCCTGATTTAAACCATTTACCCATAATAACTAACTCCTATTTATAGGCTTGAATATTTTTCACGCAAACGCTGACGTATAAACTCAGCAATGGTGTTGAAGAAGAAGGTAAAGAGAAACAACACAAATGCAGCGAGGAATAAGACTCGGTAATGTGAACTGCCTACTTCCGATTCCGGCATTTCCACTGCAATATTTGCTGATAGAGAACGCATCCCTTCGAAGATGTTCCAATCCATGATTGGTGTATTACCTGTCGCCATTAATACAATCATCGTTTCACCAACCGCCCGTCCCATGCCCATCATGACAGCAGAGAAAATACCTGGGCTAGCCGTTAAAATAACGACCTTAGCGAGTGTTTGCCAACGTGTTGCACCTAATGCTAATGACCCCATGGTTAAACTCTTAGGTACACTAAATATGGCATCTTCAGCAATTGAGAAAATAGTTGGAATAACCGCGAACCCCATTGCGATACCAACAATTAACGAGTTACGTTGGTCAAAATTAATACCTAACTCATTGGTTAAGTACATACGGGTATCACCATTAAATAACCAAATTTCAAGTGTTTCACTGAATGCCATCGAAAAGTAACCAGTAGCAATAAGAATTGGCAATAATACTAATGGCAATACACCTTCGCTTACTTTTTCACTTAATGATGTTGGTAAGTTAGTCCAAATGATAGCGGCAACGAGTACACTAGCCGGCAGGCTTATCAATAATAAGATAATCCCTGGTAATTGATTTTCAACAATCGGTGCTAACCATAAACCTGCTAAGAACCCTAAAATAACCGTCGGTAATGCTTCCATTATTTCAACAGTTGGTTTGATATAGGTTCTGATACTTGGTGCCATAAAATACGCAGTATAAATAGCGGCTGAGATAGAAATGGGTACAGCAAATAACATCGCGTAAAAAGCGGCTTTGATTGTGCCAAATGAAATAGGAACAAGACTCATTTTAGCTTCAAAATCATCACTCGCAGAAGTTGATTGCCAAACATATTGTGGTTCAGGATATCCTTCATACCAAACTTCTTGCCATAACGCAGACCACGTTATTTCAGGATGTTCATTATCAACGTGATAAAGTTTAATCACATCTTTATCAGCAACCAAAATAGCATTAGCACGAGGAGAGATAGCAATCACTAAAGAGCCAACTTTAGAAATCGACTCAGTTAATAGTTCTGTTTCACCCGTAGAATGGAAGATAGATAAATCGCCAGCTTTGGTTGTTGTTAAGAAACCTTTACGGAAAAACTCCGGGACAATACTTGTGACTTCCGCTGGTGCTTTAAAGTCACGGATATAAGTAAACTCGCGTTTATTTTCACTGAGCACTTCAAACCACTGGCTTATAACACCATTCTCATTAGCGACTAATAATGAACTAGCCCCCGTCAGTAATTGCACATCATTAACATTACTACCTGTAGCATTAATTTTAAATACTGATGAAATATGGATATCGTCACTCTCAGAGATATCGTAGACCAGTAAATCATTACCACTGCGTACAAATAACTTACTTAGGTTTGGTGTTAACAGCAACTGATCAACTTTATTAGGAAATGAAGGTAACTTGAACTTCTCTTGTTGCCAAACAACCTCATCAGTCATGAAGTCTTCTTCTGCAGTTAAGAGAAGAAACACACCTTCTCCATTACTTTTAACAGCAGCAATACCTGCATATTCTGAATTCATTTCAAATGACAAATGAGTTAACGCTTGTTTATCTTCAGAAACAACAAAACGTTCTTCACCTAGTGGAAAACTAACCTCTGGTGTAATTAATCGTTTATCGTTTGGATAAGAAGTGACAAAACTAGGTTTAATAACTTTCACTTCACCACTATTATTGGCTAAAGCAAACATACCGTTCACTGGCATCGTTTTAGTTATATTATGTGTCTCTGTAAATGCTTGATACTTAAGAAGCGACTTACCTAAGTCATCCTCTCTTAAAGAATAAAAACTTAATAAACCTTGGTCGTCCATCTGATAAGCAACTTCATTCTGCTCATCTATACCCAAAGCATAAATCGGTGTTGAATCTTGACGTTGAAAAGATTGTTTTTGTTCAATACTAACAGGTGCAAAAATGGGTAAAACAACATATAAAAGATACCCAAAAATTAATAACAAAGTGACTAACACTGACGTGCCGCCTATTGTTACACCATATTTAACTAATTTATCCTTAACTACTCGCTTTTTATTCGCTTGCAGCGTGGTCGCTAAATCACGTTCCATTTACTATCTCCAACATAATTGATGAAAAGATTATAGGACTCTTTTATGACAGTAATATTACAGCTGTCATAATAGTGATATTTAGGATGTTCGAGCAGATAGAGTTAAGGACCTAATGATATTAATGATATTAATGATATTAATGATATTAATGATATTAATGATATTAATGATATTAATGATATGTAAAAATGATCAACTTGGGGGAGTTAAAACAATCCATTGGGTATAAATAATTAAGGGAAAATACAATAAGGTTAATGACAAATAATCAGAATTTGAATAAGCGCGAATATTAAGATGGGTTTAAAGAATAATTAAAGCAAATTTCAGATCAAAAAAAAGGAGACAAAATGCCTCCTTCTTCAATACTGTTAATCAATAATGATTAAGCTAGCGCTTTTTTTGCAACTTCTACTAAATGAGCAAATGTTGCTTTATCAAATACAGCTATGTCAGCTAGGATCTTACGATCGATTTCAACAGAAGCCTTTTTAAGACCATTGATGAAACGGCTGTAAGATAATCCGCTAATACGAGATGCAGCGTTAATACGTGCAATCCATAGTTGACGGAACTGACGTTTACGTTGACGACGGTCACGGTAAGCGTATTGACCAGCTTTAGTTACTGCTTGAACCGCTACGCGATAAACACGTGAACGAGCTCCGTAATAACCTTTAGCTTGTTTTAAGACTTTTTTATGGCGTGCACGAGCTTGTACACCGCGTTTTACTCTTGGCATTTTATATATTCCTTACTTAAGCGAATGGTAACATTCTGTTAATACTAGGTACGTCTACTTTAGCTACCATGCTTTGAGCACGTAGATGGCGTTTACGTTTAGTAGATTTCTTAGTAAGGATATGACGTAAGTGAGATTGCTTACGTTTAAAACCACCAGAAGCAGTCTTTTTAAAGCGCTTTGCAGCACCTTTGTTAGATTTCATTTTAGGCATTGCGAACTCCGCATTGTTAAAATTTAAATTAAACCAGTAAGGCGAGTAAATAGTGCGAATATTTTCATACTCGCACATCAATACTACTTTATGCCTTAGCTAGCACGTTTAGGGCCAAGTACCATCACCATTTGACGACCTTCCAGTTTAGGGAAAGATTCGACAGTAGAGATTTCAACTAAATCGTTTTTAACGCGATTTAATAATTCCATCCCAAGTGATTGATGCGCCATTTCACGACCACGAAAACGTAGCGTTACTTTGGCTTTGTTACCCTCTTCAAGAAAGCGAGTCAGGCTGCGTAGTTTTACCTGATAATCGCCATCATCAGTCCCAGGACGGAATTTTATTTCCTTCAACTGAACCTGTTTCTGATTCTTCCGTTGTTCTTTAACGGATTTACTCTTTTCAAAGAGAAATTTGCCATAGTTCATGATGCGACAAACTGGCGGCTCAGCATTTGGACTAATTTCAACTAAATCCAAATCTGCGTCAAATGCCATATTTTTTGCTTCTTCTAAAGAAACAATACCAACTGGCTTGCCTTCTGAATCAGAAAGACGTACTTCAGTACCAGTTATTTCATCGTTTAAACGATGTTTATTGCCCGTTTGCGGGGCTTTTTTTGCACCTTTTATAACAAATTCCTCCAAGTTATTTATGAACGTGTGATGATTTCTTGTTTTACATAGTCAATGAAATTATCAACCTGCATCTTACCAAGGTCATCACCCTTACGAGTTCTTACTGCTACTTCGTTTGCTTCGACCTCTTGGTCTCCGATAACTAATAAGTAAGGAACACGCTTTAATGTATGCTCGCGGATTTTAAAGCCTATCTTCTCATTTCTCAAGTCCGAAATTGCTCTAATACCCGATTTTTTCAATTTATTTACAACTTCAGTGACAAAATCCGACTGTTTATCAGTAATATTCATCACAACCACCTGTTGAGGTGATAACCAAGTTGGGTAAATACCCGCATACTCTTCAGTTAAGATACCAATGAAACGCTCTAACGAACCAAGAATAGCTCGGTGAATCATTACTGGAGTATGTCGTTCGTTGTCTTCACCAACATAAGTGGCATCTAAACGACCCGGCATTGAAAAATCTAACTGTATTGTACCACATTGCCATGCACGACCTAAACAATCATACAAAGTAAATTCTATTTTTGGACCATAGAAAGCACCTTCGCCTGGTAAATACTCAAATTTAACACCATTTTCATCTAATGCATTCGCTAAAGCTGCTTCAGATTTATCCCACGTTGCATCATCACCAACTCGTTTTTCAGGACGAGTAGATAATTTAACCACGATATCATCAAAGCCAAATGTTTTATAACATTCAAAGACCATGTTGATACAAGCAGAAACTTCTTCAAGAATTTGTGCTTCTGTACAGAATATATGTGCATCATCTTGTGTGAAACCACGAACTCGCATTAATCCATGTAATGAACCTGATGGTTCGTTACGATGACATGAGCCAAATTCAGATAAACGTAATGGTAAGTCACGGTAAGATTTCAAACCTTGATTAAAGATTTGTACATGCCCCGGACAGTTCATTGGTTTAATTGCATAGTCACGGTTTTCACTACAAGTACAGAACATACCGTCTTTGTATTTATCCCAATGACCTGATTTTTCCCATAAAGAACGATCTAAAATTTGTGGTGCTTTTACTTCTTGATAGCCGAAAGCAACCGTTTGTTCACGGATATAACTTTCAAGCTCGCGGAAGATAGTCCAACCATTTGGATGCCAGAACACCATACCTGGTGCTTCTTCTTGCATATGGTATAAATCTAATTGCTTACCGATTTTACGGTGATCGCGTTTAGCGGCTTCTTCTAAGCGTTTTAAATAAGCATTTAATTGCTTTTTATCAGCCCATGCAGTGCCGTAAATACGCTGTAACATTTTGTTGTCTGAGTCTGCGCGCCAATAAGCACCCGATACTTTCATCAATTTAAACCATTGACTAAATTTCATCATCGGTACGTGTGGACCACGACACATATCAACATATTCTTCATGATGATATAAACCAGGACGGTCGTCTTTATCGATACCTTCTAATATTTCTAACTTATAAGGTTCGTTACGTTCTTTAAATACCGCAATTGCTTCATCAACAGATACTTTCTTTTTAACCACTTGGTAATTTGTTTTTACCAACTGTTGCATGCGTTTTTCAATTTTAGCTAACTCTTCATCATTGATGGTTACATCAAGATCAATATCATAGTAAAAACCATTATCAATGGTTGGTCCTATTGCCATTTTTGCTTCTGGGTACAATTGTTTAATTGCATGACCTAACAAATGCGCACAAGAGTGACGTAATATTTCTAGACCTTCATCATCTTTATTGGTGATAATTGATACGTCTGCATCAGTTTCAATAGGATCACAAGCATCTACAAGTTGTCCGTTAACGCGACCTGCAATACAAGCTTTCGCTAAACCAGGACCGATATCTGCTGCGATATCCATAATTGAAGTAGTAGTGTCAAATTGACGTTGATTTCCATCGGGAAGAGTAATAATTGGCATGCGAATTCCTCACAGTGATGCTTCCAACCAAAAAGCATTTGTATTAATTAAAAAGAGGAGCGCATTTTACTGCATTAAGGAGCACAATAAAAGACACTAAAGGTTAATTTATTGTTACTCCTATTTATTTAATGAGGTTTAACTATCTGATGGCTCTACTTTATCGATACTTTCTGAGTTAAACACTTGCCCTTTAAATAGGTTTTGCAACACATCTTTATTGCTTGCGACATACAGCCCTAATTCTTCAAGCTGTTGATCATCTAGAGAAACAGGACTTTCACTTAAGAATAATGCGATTTGATCGGCGCTATCTAGCATCTTATCGTATGCATCGGCTTCTTTTTTACTGGTAAAGGTCATTTTCTCAACACCCTTTCTTTCTACAATGTATTTAATGATGACTGCCACGGTGGCCTCTTTTTAATTTCAAATTAAACATGGTTTTACATACAGTACTACTGCTTATGTGATAATGCAACTTTTGTCAGACTATAATTAGTTTGCTATCTTATAACCCTGTAAAATTACTGATAAGTAAGAATGAAAACGATAATTTGTAGCCATTGTGACATGGTTTCACAACAACCTAATATACCAAAAGGCTACGTTGCAAAATGTGCTCGTTGTAATCATGTGTTTTGCAAAAGCATAACAAGTAAACCTAATAAGATTTTTGCTTTGGCTCTGGCAGCACTATTAGTTTGTATTCCCGCCTTTTTATTTCCACTAGTTTCAATCCATTTATTAGGCATAACAGAACAAACCAACCTCTTACAAGGTGCTATAATGATGATTGATATAGCCCCTGTAGTCTCTTTTGTTGTGTTATTTTGTGCGGTCGTTGCGCCTACGCTATTAACTATTTGTATCGTATTTAGCAGTGCGTGTATGATGTTTAAAAAGCGCCCTTGGTTACTTAACTATGTGCTTAAACTAACCAGCATCATCATTCATTGGTCTATGTTGGAAGTTTATTTAGTCAGCTTTATGGTCGCCGTTTTTAAATTAACAAGTTATGCAGAACTTTATTTTAATAGTGGTTTGTACTTCCTAGTCGGATTTTTAATATTAAATATGACTATGATCAGCGAATATGATAATGCTCAAAATTGGAAATATTTACTTAATGAATAAACCACTAATAGCAGGGATAAGTGCGATACGACAAGGCAGGCAACTATGCCGAATTTGTGAAAGGCATTCTTCTATCAATGATAATCAAGAATGTTGCCCTTATTGTGGCAGTCCTATTTCACCCCGCATTAAAAACAGCCAACAAAAAACATGGGCATTATTGTTCACGGCATTTATTTTCATCTTTCCTGCTAATCTTTACCCTATTACTTACTTATTAAAAAATGGGACACGTTACCCTGATACTATTTTTTCAGGTATTGTAAGCTTATTATCCAGCGGCATGTCTGGTATAGCATTTATTGTTTTTATCGCATCTATCGTCGTGCCTATATTAAAAATTGTTGTGTTAGCTTTTATTTCACTCGCCGTTCATTTTAAATGGCAATTTAACCCTAAAAAACAACTTATTGCTTTTACGTTAGTCGACTGGATTGGTCGTTGGTCAGTATTAGACCTATTTGTTATATCAATAATGGTCGCGGTGTTCGATAAAGGAAACTTCTTATCCGTTTACCCAGGGATCGCAGCAACCTCCTTCACGGTGGTTGTTATTACTACATTATTCGCAGCGCAGAGTTTCGATACTCGTCTAATATGGGACGCAAATACCGATGCAAGATAACCCTTCTACAACACCGATCGTAACTAAATCAAAGTATATTTCACCTGTTTGGTTTCTACCTTTTATTGCTACATTGTTAGCTCTTTGGATCTTATTTCAAAATATCACTCATAAAAATATGCGGGTTAATATCCACTTTACGAATGCTGGGAGTATTATCGTTGATAAAACCAAAGTTCGTTATAAAGGCGTGATTGTAGGGACCGTAAAGAAAATAGAATTAGATGAAGTCGATGGCGTTAATGTCATTGCAGAAATAGAGTCTCATGCGACTTTTTTATTAAGAGATAAAAGTAAATTTTGGTTAGTTTCGCCAAAAGCCTCTTTAACTTCCATTACTGGTTTAGATACTTTATTTTCAGGTAGTTACATTAACTTGTTACCAGGTGAAGGTGAAGAAGCTACTGAATTTATTGCGACAAGAGAGCAACCTATTACTATTCCAGACAAAGCATTATTAATTAATTTAAAAAGCGATAATGCCGCTTCTATAAATATTGGCACCCCTATCTTTTTTAAAAAAATACAAGTAGGTGAAATAGCGCGAGTACGTCTTGATAAAACAGGTCAATTTGTCAATATCCAAGCCTTTATTGAGAGTAAATACGGCCATTTAGTTAAACAACAAAGTAAGTTTTGGAACATTAGTGGTTTGAATGCAAATATATCACGTACAGGTATTGACCTTAAACTCGATAGCCTGACAACTTTAATTGCAGGCGGGGTTACTTTCAGTAGCCCAGATTCCTCTCCCGCTTCTTTAGAAAAACAACAATATCAATTGTATAATGATATCGATGCCAGTGAAGAAGGGTTAAGTATTACTCTTAAATTAACGAATACCAATAATTTACCAGAGCGTGCAGGTATTTTATTTAAAGGACACGGTATTGGACGTATTGATACCATCAATTATGACTCGAAAAGCCAACTTTTTATTGCAAAAGCAACAATCAATCCAGCATTTAGCAATTTAATTACAGAAAGTGCTCGATTTTGGATTGAAAAGACCTCTTTTTCTTTTTCTAAAATTGACAACTTAAGTAACCTGATTACTGGTGATTACATTAGTTTTTCACACGGCGACAATTATCAGAAAGAACAGTTACGTACTGAATTTGTAATAAAGACAGAACAATCTTTTCTGGAAGATAATAGTTTATCAGTTGAATTAATTGCAGATAATGCAAACGGATTAACTGATGGAGCCCCAATCAGCTATAAAGGACTTAATATCGGTAAGGTCAACGCGATAACATTAACTGAAGATAGCAAGAATATTAAAGCGACTTTAAGCATAAATGAAAAATTTAGTTACTTAGTGAATAAAAACAGTAAATTCCACCTATTAAGCGGTATTAACTTTAAAGCCTCTTTAAAAGGCATTGAAGTGGATAGCAAACCATTACAGAATATTATTCAAGGTGGTATTGCACTTTATAATGAGTCGCCAATAACAAAGAAAAACGTTCAAACACTTTATCAAAGCAAACGTCCTTTCTATTTGTACGCGTCTAAAGAGATGGCAAAACTAGGTAAAGATGCCTTTGCTGAACCATTAAATTTAAAGTTACTAAGTAAAAACTTACCCTCTGTTAGTATCGGTTCTCCCGTTTATTATCATAAATTACAGGTTGGTGAAGTCAGTGACTTGCGATTACATAACTCTAGCTTAATGCAAACGAGCATTAACATTAATCCTAAATTCAAACATTTAATTAGCAAACAAACTATCTTTTGGAATGTGAGTGGTTTTGAAATTGATGCTGGCCTTTCTGGCATAAAAGTAAATACAGAATCATTACTCGCACTTGCCACTGGCGGTATTGCTTTAGAGTTTTCTCCATCGGCCACCGCTAACATCACTAGCGAAGGTCAATACCGTTTATTTGATAGTTACCAACAAGCAACACAACCACCGAAGCAAATTACTTTGATTTATGATGATGCATCTGACTTAAAAGTCGGTAACAAAGCAAAGTTAAAAGGACTAGAAGTAGGTAAAGTAAGCCAACTAACCCTTAATCAAAATAATAAAATAATGGTGACATTAGATATTGCCCCAGAGTATTTTGATAAAGTAGCAAAAAAAGGCAGTCGCTTTTGGGTGGTAAGAAGTGAGATTTCATTGTCTGGTGCTAAAAACTTATCAACCTTGATCAGCGGAGTATTTATTAATATTCAAACTGGCAATGGCGATAAAAATATTGAGTTTAAAGGTGAACGTAACGCACCAATACTCGCACAACATAAAACAGGTTTATCTATTATTTTAGCGGCGAATAATGCAGGCTCTACTGATACTGCAAGCCCGGTTTATCATCGTCAAATACAAATTGGTGAAGTCACTGAAAAACGCTTAAATGATGATGCATCGGGTGTTGAAATAGTGATTAACATTTATCCTGAATATACTCATTTGATTCGTGCTAATAGTATCTTTTGGCCAGCTTCTGGCTTTAACTTAGATATAGGAATAACAGGTGCTTCCCTAAAATCGACTTCTCTTACCTCTTTAATCAAAGGCGGTATTAATATGAGCACTCCAGATGACGAAGCTTTACAACCTCAGAGCCAGTCTTTTTCAACGTTTAAATTAAAATCAGAATTTGACGACGATTGGTTACAATGGAAACTGAAAATTCCTAAAAGTAATTAATTTAACTTTATGTTATCTTGCGCGCACTTTCAGTGCGCGTTTTTGTAAGGATCCAAATGGATAGCAATACTTTTATACCCCAAGCATTTATAGATAAAATGTCGACCATTTTACCTGATAATTTAAATATCGATGAACTGGTTGCCGCTTGTCGACGTCCTTTACGTCGTGCTATTCGTGTTAATACACTAAAAATTAACATTGAAGACTTTCATGTTATCGCTGATAAAAAAAACTGGCAATTAACTCCTGTTCCTTGGTGTAAAGAAGGTTTTTGGATTGAAATAGGTAATGCAACAGACAACGAAACCTCTCCTTTAGGCAACAGTGCTGAACATTTAGCAGGACTATTTTATATTCAAGAAGCCAGTTCAATGATGCCTGTCTCTGCGCTGTTACATTATTTCCAAGCAACAGATAATGCAACGGATAATGCAACACTGTTAGATGCAGCGGCAGCACCTGGCTCAAAAACAACGCAACTCGCAGCGGCTATTGATAACCAAGGTTTAATCATTGCGAATGAGTATTCGTCTAGCAGAATTAAGATGTTGCATTCAAATATTCAACGCTGTGGTATTAAAAATGTTGCCCTCACGCATTTTGATGCGGCCGTCTTTGGGCAATGGTTACCCAACACCTTTGATGCTATTTTACTCGATGCGCCCTGTTCTGGTGAAGGCACGGTACGTAAAGATAAACAGGCGATGAAGAACTGGGATCAAACCGCAATAGAATCAATATCAACGGTACAAAAAACATTAATAGAAAGTGCATTTAAAGCACTTAAAACTGGTGGGGTAATGGTTTATTCGACTTGTACTTTAAGCCTAGAAGAAAACCAAGATGTTTGTTTGCATCTGAAACAAGCTTACCCTGATAGCGTTGAATTCCTTTCTTTAAACAATTTATTTAAAGACGCAGATAAAACCTTAACACCTGAAGGTTTTTTACATATTTGGCCACAAATTTACGATACGGAAGGCTTTTTTGTTGCTGCTATTAAAAAAACGGCTGAAGTAGCAGTTGAACCTGCACAAAAACGACTCAGAAAATTTCCTTTTCAGCCAACGACACAAACAGTGAGGAGTAATTTATATGACTACTTTGAAAACCAGTTCTCTATAACAGAATTAACAGGGGTGCTGTATCAAAGAGATGATGAATTTTGGTTATTCCCAGAAAACATTATCCCTTTAATTAATGAATTACGCTTTTCTAGATTAGGTATAAAGATAGCAGAAAAATTTGGTAAAGGACGTAAGTCAGGCTTTAAATCTACTCACGAATTTGCCACTTGTTTTGGCCAACAAAGTCCTCTAGCAATAGAGTTATTAGCGCACCAAGCAAGAGAGTATTACCAAGGGCGAGATATCCATGACATTGATACTAACAACTCAAAAGGTGAAGTCATGTTATGTTATCAAGGCCATGTAATTGGTTTAGGGAAGTCGTTAGATAATAGAGTTAAAAATAGTTTACCAAGAGATTTAATTATCGATAAAAATTTGTTTGATGAGTAGCCATTAACATCATGAGTTTTGTTACATAAACAAGACTCATGATATTAACTGTTATCAATAGGCGTTCTTGTGAATAAACCCTTTAAATACCGTTAAGACTAGTATTTTAAGATCAAAACTAATTGACCAGTTTCTAATATATTCCAAATCAAATTCAACGCGTTTTTCCATTTTTTCTAATGTATCTGTTTCACCACGCCAACCATTAATTTGAGCCCATCCAGTGATACCTGGCTTAACTTTATGGCGTAACATGTAAAAATCCACCAGCTTTCTATATTGTTCGTTATGCGCAACCGCATGAGGTCGAGGCCCTACTAATGACATACTGCCAGACAATACATTAATTAACTGTGGCAATTCATCCAATGATGTTTTTCTTAAAAAAGCACCAAGTTTAGTGATACGACTATCACCTTGCACTGCTTGTTGAATAACATCGCCATTATCCATTGAACTCATAGAACGGAATTTCCAAACTTTAATGGCTCTGCCATCTAATCCATAACGTAACTGTTTAAATAAAACAGGTCCCGTTGAGTCCAACTTAATCAGTAACGCAATAATCAGCATAGGCAAAGCAATAATAGATAATATTAATGAGGCCCCTACTACATCTTCAATACGTTTAAGTAATCTTGATGGTCCAGTCATAGGAGATTCATAAACACTAATCGTTTGTATCGAACCGACATGAGATAAACGCGCGTTGAGTAAGTTAAACGTAAAGAAATCAGGAACAAGAAACACATCAATCGTTGTATCTCCTAACGCTCTTAATACACTTTCTATACGTTTTTGAGCAGCCAATGGTAATGCGATATAAATAACATCAATATCACCTGCTTTAGCGAATTCAATCCCTTTATTGATACCACCTAATACCTGCTCTGTATATTTACTTTCTGTCCGAGTATCAGCTCGATCATCATAGAAACCAGACAGCGTATAACCTGTTTCGGGTTTATTAACGAACTGATCTGCTAACAACTCCCCCGATGACGTTAAACCGAATATAGCCACTTTTTTAGTATAATACCCTGCTCGACGACGTTTAAATAAAAACACATAAAACAACAAACGCCAGCCAGCTAATGCAATGCAATTAAACAACATCCAAACACCAATCACTAAGCGAGAGATATCAAGACTAGTTTTACTAAAAAATAAAAAAATGACAACACTGAATATGCCAGCAACCCAGCATAAAAAAGTATAGCTTGCGACACGAGAAAACTCACCAAGACGCCATGAACGATAAAGGTTATGGCTGTCGGCAGCAAAAACAAATCCTATCGAGGCAATCAAGCCAACCACAAGGTAAAGATTGGTTAACTCTTCATGTTGAAAATAAAGTATAAAAAATAAACTTACTTGTATAACAAAAAAATCAATACAGCGGCACAATGCCGAATACGCATTTTCACTATCTTTAACATAGTGTTGATCAGACATTTAAATCCCTTTAAAAATTCAACATTAAGGTAAGCCAAGCAATATCTATTGATTGGCTTACTTCAATTAAATTATTCCGCGAGTATCAATAACAACTTTAGTCGCAAATTGTGTACGATCTGTTGCTTTAAATTGCTTATGGTCAACTAACACTACGACTACATTCGCTTTATCTAACGCATCTTCAAGTGACGTTAATGTAATACCTGAGTCAGACAACGCACTAGGCAGTTGCTTAATATTAGGCTCTACTGCAATTATTTCACCGACTTCTTTCGCAACTAGGTCTTTTACTATTTCTAGCGCAGGACTTTCACGTAGATCATCAATATCTGCTTTAAAAGCAAGTCCAAGACAAGCAATGACAGGTCGTTTAAACTCATCTGCCGCTTTACAAATTTGTTCAACAACGTAATGAGGCTTGGCATCATTGGTTAATCTAGCTTGTCTGATAATATTGGCTTCTTCAGGGCAGCTATCAACAATAAACCATGGGTCAACAGCGATACAATGACCACCCACACCAGGGCCTGGATTAAGAATATTAACGCGTGGATGACGGTTCGCTAATTTAACTAGCTCCCACACATTAATTTTTAACTTGTCACAAATAACCGACAGTTCATTAGCAAATGCAATATTAACGTCACGGAATGAATTCTCTGTTAATTTAGCCATTTCCGCGGTGCGAGCATTAGTAACAATACATTCACCACGCACAAATTTTTCATATAGCTGAGTAGCAAGTTGGCTACAAGCACTTGACATACCACCAATAACTCTGTCATTTGAAACGAGTTCTTGTAATACATAACCAGGTAACACACGTTCAGGACAATGGGCTACTTTAATATCAGCCGCATCCCCTTTATCCTGTGGAAATGACAAATCAGGGCGCGCTGACTTTAGCCATCCAGCTAATTTCTCAGTCGTTCCGACAGGAGATGTTGACTCTAAGATAACTAAATTACCTTTTACTAATACCGGTGCAATCATATTGGCAGCAGATTCAATATAAGATAAATCAGGAGAATGAGATGAACTCGCATCTTGTTTAAAAGGTGTCGGTACAGCCACCATGAATACATCAGCAGGCTCTGCAGTGGTGGTTGCTCGTAATTTCCCAGTAGTTACAACACTTCGTACTACGATATCTAGATCAGGCTCTACAATATGAATTTGCCCAGCGTTAATCGTATTCACGGCATTTTCATTAACATCGACACCAATAACGTCGATACCACGAGATGCAATCACAGCAGCAGTAGGTAATCCGATATAGCCTAAGCCGATAACAGAAACAGTTTGAAATGGCATAATTAATCCTTTAATAATTCTTTAACAATTCGTGTGCATGCTAAACCATCGCCATAAGGGTTATGAGCTTTGGCCATGGTTTGATAGCTAGTAGGGTCAGTTAATAATAAAATGGTTTCAGAGGTAATACGCTGTACATCGGTACCCACTAGTTTCACGGTTCCCGCTTCAATAGCTTCAGGTCGCTCTGTTGTATCGCGCATGACTAATACTGGCTTGCCTAATGAAGGCGCTTCTTCTTGAACGCCGCCTGAATCGGTAATAATCAAGTAACAACGATTCATTAAATAAACAAACGGCAAATAATCCTGAGGTTCAATCAAGAACACGTTATCCAACTTACTTAATAAGCGATTAACAGGCTCTCTTACATTTGGATTCATGTGCATTGGATAAACAATTTGAACATCCGGTTGCGCTTTTGCGATATTCGCTAGCGCTTCACATATTCGTTCAAAACCGCCGCCAAAACTTTCACGTCGATGGCCAGTAACGAGCACCATTTTTTTGCTTTTATCTAAAAATGGAAATTGTTTATCGAGTAAGTCTTGCAAACCAGTATCAGATTCTAGTTTTTGTTTAACCCATAACAAAGCATCAATCACCGTATTACCAGTGACAAATATACGATCTTGCGGTACTTGTTCTTTTAATAAGTTTGATTTCGATAAGTCTGTCGGAGCGAAGTGGAAACGAGTCAATACCCCAGTTAATTTTCGATTAGCTTCTTCAGGCCAAGGTGAATATAAGTTGCCAGTACGTAACCCTGCTTCGACATGCCCGATATTAATTTGCTTATAAAAGGCAGCTAAAGACGCAGAAAAAGTCGTTGTAGTATCACCATGAACTAACACTACATCGGGTTTGAAATCATCAAGTACCCCTTTCAGGCCACTTAAAATATTTTCAGTAACATCAAACAGATCTTGTCCTGGTTTCATGATGTTCAAATCATAATCAGGCATAATATCAAAAAGCTGTAAAACTTGATCTAGCATTTCTCTATGTTGAGCCGTCACACAAACTTTACTCTCAATTCCTGCTTCAGCAGCAAGTTTGTGCACTAATGGAGCCATTTTAATAGCTTCAGGTCGTGTACCGAACACGGTTAACACTTTCTTCATTGAATAGCCTTACAAGTTATTACGATATTTAATAGGTTTAAGTAACGAGAGATTCATGCGGCATTTAATTACTCATAAATAGATAAACTTAAGTTTATCATCTCGATCACGTACTAGAATGACTCCGGATTATACGTTGAAACCCTTGTATTTTATATAAAAAATATAAATTACAAAATTTAAATCATTTACACAATATTATTTATTATAAGTTAACCACTTACTTAAAATATCGGCACGATAAGTACATTGAATTAGATATAAAAAGTAATACACAAAAATATATTAAGCATGCAAACAAACTAAATGTTGAAACTTGTTTTCATCGCTCAATTGTAGTTCAAAATAACCACGCACACCCAACTGTGTAAAAAAAGGAACAAAACGCATTGCAGGCAATTGAATCATAGCACCTTGATCACTTCTAACTTTCACTGCGACATTAGGTGTTCTGTATAATTTTTCAAACTCTTGATAACTAATATTTATTCTAAAATAATAGGATTTCATAATACCTCTTTAGCCATGGTCAAATGAGTATAACGCCCTAATGATGCCTAGGCTTTTTGTTGACAATACTCTTTCTCCATCATTAACAGTTATTCAACATTATCTGCTGCAAAATCAACTGATTTCATGTAGCTATGTTATGTAGTTATGTAGTTATGTAGTTATAACTATGTAATGCATACACCTGTTTTTACAAAAACTTGCAATCACCTTCTTTTAGCCAAGCTAACAGGTCTGCTTCAAACAACAAATAGTAGGCGATAAACACGCTACTTTTTCACGTAGTATATCCAATTCAACGAAATTGAAGTTACCAAAGACAAGATTTAAAAAACGTTGTGTCTATTTGTTATAAAACATTAATGACACTAAACCATCAACATTTAACTAATCTAATAAAGAGTGTAATGTTTGCTTAGGCTCTACTAGCCATTCCAATACGGCATGATTAAAAATAAGATCAAACTGTCCATCAATATGATTATGTCGCGTCTGAATGGAGCAATGTATTATTTATATATTGTCTTTATAAGGTTTATCAGTTACTTTTTTTTAGCAATTGATAAAAATCCATCAGAAATATTGCACAATACAATTCGATGCTTTAATGCAACTAGTTTTTGACTAAAATAGCCAAGCCCTCCGCCTGTATCTAACACGCTTAATCTTGGTTTATTTAAACATTGAAGACAACTAAGCAACTCACACAATTACTTTTCGAATTTCACCTTTATGATTACCATAAATATTGTTAACAAATTTTTGAGCAATAGGGTCAAAATGATGGTCAGTCACTTAATATTCTCATTTACTTTAATACGGTGATAAGTAACCTAACTTCTGGATAAGCAAAGTAATACAACACGCGATTTCCACGGATTTCTGCGTTAAATTACCTCTCAATAATCCGTTATTGCTTCAATAACTCGTATTGAACTACGCAAAACTAACGGTACTGTATAATTAAAAAAACAATCAAAAAATATAACCTTATGGTTTTAAATATAATTCCACTTTCATTAACTAGAATGAATTGAGGTTAGATATTAATTATACGTGACTTATTATTGAATATTAACCTACATTGAATAAGTTCTAAGACGATTTTTAAAGTCAATATACCAATTAGCTATGTCAATTCGCTATATGTGATTATGGTAATAAGTAATTGTATGGCATCATTAAATGAAGTGTTCAATCCCTATTAAACAGAAGCCGCTTTATCAAATTTGCAACAGGCGGACTGGTTTTATAGATAAAGCGCTAAACGCCATTAAATCTATTCATAATAAGCCTACTTACTCTATAGGCAATTAAGACATGTTATTTTACAAACGGCATTAATAACAAACAACGAAAGGCTAAAGAATGGTATTTCTAATTAAAAAATGGCTAGGAGGTTTATTAATGCCCTTGCCCCTCTCTTTAGCACTGTTATTTGTTAGTCTATTATTGCTCTTTTTTAGCCAACATCAAACGTTAGCGAAATCATTAACACTGTTCAGCTTTTTAATTTTATTCGGTTTTAGCCTATTACCGACCGCTTACCACCTAGCCAAACCACTTGAAAGGCAATATCCCCCTTTATTAGATCCCGAGCAATCTTTAGATTATATTTTAGTACTTGGTTCATCAGGGATTAATGACCAGAAATTACCGATTACAGGACGGCTTTCAGCCACAGCATTGAGCCGATTTAGTGAAGCATTACGTCTTTACTATGCCAATCCAAATGCCTCTATCGTTGTATCTGGATCCGCTTTTGGAGACAGTAAAAGCCATGCACAGCTTTTACAGCAACTAGCCTTAGCGTTCAATATCTCAGAACAAAAAATAATTCGTCTAGATAATGCTCAAGATACCAATCAAGAAGCCCTGCAGATGTCAGCAATCATTAAGGGTAAGAAAGCGGCATTGGTGACATCAGCAACACATATGCCTCGCGCAATGTCCCTATTTAAAAAATATCAACAATCTCCTATTCCAGCACCAGCAATGTACTTAGCAAAAGAGAACTCAAAGGAATTACCTTCATACAATTACATCCCTTCCGCTTATCAGTTGTATAAATCACAAATAGCATTACATGAATATTTAGGACTACTTCAACAATGGCTTGTCTCTAATACGACTTCTAAGTAAATAGTTTTTTATTAGGTAAGTAACCTCAGTTCTGGCTAAGCAAAGCGATACAACATCGCTATTTCCGCGGATTTCTGCGTTAAATTATCTCTCAATAACCAGTTATTGCTTCAATAATTCGTCTTGACTACGAAAAACTAACGGCACTGTAGAGTAAAAAATAGTACCTTATGATGTTAAGTGTAATTCCGCTTTCATTAACCAGAATTGAGGTTAAGTGAAACAAAAATTTGCCGCTGTGAACGTTTGATCAAGGATAATATCTATATAATACCAAAAGAATTAATAAGGTGACCATTCTTGCTGGTTAAAATCACCCCTAACTGCATTGTGAGTTTTGAAGTGAGAACAACTATCTCCTACAACTCACGCCTTATTAGTGTTAATTTTTCCTGCGCAATCTCTGATCACTTATTTAATCCCATTGGTATAAGCAATTGAAATTTAGGTATAAAAAAGCCTGTTACTGACGTTACTCTTACTATGAGCAAATCAATGACAGGCGTTTTAATATATTGATATTCGCTTTAATGCTTTAATGCTTTAATGCTTTAATGCTTTAATGCTTTAATGCTTTAATGCTTTAATCTTAATGTTGATATCGTTATTAACATTAAGATAGCGATGACCGCTAAATACCTTAATTTAAATTTTTAAACTAATTGTGATGGTCTTTTAATAACCGCTTGTCCGACAATAACACTCTCACCATTAAAGGTCATAGTAGGAGAGCCATAAAGCTCATAACCTTCTTTTAATACTTTAGTGACTTTGCTACAGAACTCAGCATCATCCTTACCTGTAATTAATTTATAACTTTCAATTGAATTTGGCATATTAACCCCTTGTATGAAGCCTATTGAATGAAATCAGCATACAACTATTCACTTCAAAGGCATATTATTACTCAAAAAATTTGTGAATCAACAACTTAGATGTACAAAAAAACGGCATATAGCCGTTTCTTTTCATTCGAAATGAACAATCTTATGTAAGTTAATACAATCCTAATTAAGGACGGTATACTTTAACATTATCAAATCCAGCTTCTTTTAAATAAAGCGCTTGTAATTGACTCATCACACCACGATCACAGTAAAGTAAATAGGTTTTTTCTTGTGCAAGTGTTTCGAATTGATTACTTAATTTAAAGAAAGGCAAATGTTGTACTTCAACCCCTTCAATTTCTAATGGTTTTTCATCTCTTTCGTCAGCAGAACGAATATCTAATACCACTTCATTAGCTTCAAAAGCAGAAACAGATTCAACTTCTACCAACTGCTCTTTTGCATCCGTCGCAATATCTTTAATATCTAAGACTTTTGCATCAAAAACAACTTTATCAATGAGAGACATGTCGAAGTTAGCTTCTTCCTTCTGAATTTTAGTCATCACTGCTTTAACAGTCGGACGCTGTGAGATAACACCACAATATTCAGGAATTGTTTCAGATATTTCAGCGGTACCAATTTCACGCGCACAATCAATAATATCTTGTTTATCAGTAGCCACTAATGGGCGTAAAATAAGCGTGTCAGTTACTTGGTCAATCACTGATAAGTTACGTAAGGTTTGGCTTGAAACCTGACCTAATGCTTCCCCAGTTACTAACCCTTCTATTTCTAAATTCGCAGCTACTTTTGCCGCCGCGCGCATCATCATACGTTTTAATACAACGCCCATTTGACCGTTGTCGACTTTTTCTAATATTTCAGCAACAACGGGTTCAAATGGAACAGAAATAAATTTAACACGATGTGATGCACCAAAACGCTCCCACAAATGATAAGCGACTTGTTTCACACCAATTTCATGTGCGGCGCCGCCTAAATTAAAGAAACAATAGTGAACACGTGAGCCTCGTTTCAATAATTGGTAACTAGAGACACCTGAATCAAAACCGCCCGAAATTAATGATAAAACAGATTCTTGTGTTCCTAATGGGAAACCACCTAATCCTTTATGACGTTGATCAACCATAAATAATTTATCTTGGTTGATTTCAATATTAACTGTTATATCTGGATTTTTTAATTTAACAGCAAGTGCATCAGTGTGTTGATTTAAGCCACCACCGACATAACGTTCAACTTCATTTGATCCAAAGTCATGGGTACCAATACGTTTTGCACGAACACAAAATGTTTTGCCTGCAAGACTATCCCCAAAACATGCTTTTGTTTGCTCGTATATGTCATGAATATCAGTAAAAGTAGATTCAGTCACTTCCAAGAAAAACGCAATACCAGGCGTACTTTGTAAATAATGGATCACTTTTGCTTTATTATCAGGATCATCATTTTCACTACGAACAATAATTTTATCCCATTCGAGTATCACTTTAATATCTTCATCATGACGAGTCAGTACGTTACGGATATTGCCCTGTAACATTTTGCTGAAGCGCTTACGCACAGGTTTACTTTTCATCATAATTTCAGGAAAAAGTTTAACGATAAATTTCATGGGTACCACTCTTGGATTCAGGACTGTATAAATTTTGAAGTGCGAATTATACGCACTACTTGGTCGTGCGCAATGATTATACTAATCAGGCTGCTGTAAAACGGTAAAGTTAACTTCACAACTACCTTTATTAGCGGCTATATAAAAAACATTATCTGTAATAGTAATACTAAAATCCATTGTTCGCTCAACCAAAGCCGCGAGTGCTTGAATTTGCTCAAATTCAAATTGATAGACTTCCGCTTTAATGGTTGAGAAATCTTTTTGCGACTGCTTCCACCACACACCAGATTTAGTATTAAACGTATACACTTTAGCTACTTTAGCTTGACGACATGCTTTTTTGATACGATCAAAAGCAGGCTCACCCACATCAACCCACAGTAAAAATTCATCGCTGTAATTTTTTGCCCAAATATCAGGATCATCCGCTTCACTCAACCCTGTGGTAAAACTTAAGAACTCTTGATTGTTTAATACAAACGCTAAGATACGCGTCACCATACGTTCTGTGGTTTCAGAAGGATGTTGTGCGACGGTCATGGCAATCGTTTCATAAACATCATTATCTAAATTCGATACATTAATGTTCATTTTAAAAATAGTAGGCTTTAACGCCATTTTGTTTCTCCAAAAAAAAACCACGCTCTAAACGTGGTTTTAAAATATATCAACTAAAATATTGCTTATTAATTAGTCTAACATTACTAATTAAACGGCAGATTTATATCTAGCTGTAATAATAAGCGCTAAGAATATAGCAAATAGAATTGAAGTACTAGGAGCAGGTACTCGTACTAATACTATTCCACCTTGATTTGGGTTAAATGATTCTGAACCACCAAAGATCCATTCTTCCTCATAAATTCCATATGCACCATCATTAATATAAGGCAGATTCAAGTCTGAAGTGCATAACGACTAAACAGCTATAGCTGCCATATGTTCAGCCATTAATTTGGCTGGCGTATTGTAATCTAATTTCTTTCTTGGTCTTTCATTGAGTTTCACTATTACA
>NZ_CBRF02000028.1 GCF_000470315.2 Psychromonas sp. SP041 | reverse complement strand
AAATGATTCATACACCAATTCCATTTCTTGATTAAACAAAAAAAATCCCCAACCTTAAATAAGAGTGGGGATTATGTTCTATCTGCAAGATCGTTCAAGTTTTCTTCTTAGATCCTTAACCGATCGGCATTAAATCAACATGATTGGCATTTTCTATTTTATTTTATTTTATTTTATTTTATTTTATTTTACTGCTAATGAATAAACTTTCTTTGGATAAAAAGCAGGGTTTATTTTAATCAATAGCAGCCATATCACCACTTGCTTCTAACCAAACTTTACGGTCTCCAGCACGTTTTTTCGCTAATAACATATCCATCATCTCAAGCATTTTATCAGCATCATCAATTGTTAACTGCACTAACCGACGCGTATTAGGATCCATGGTCGTTTCACGCAATTGTAATGGATTCATTTCACCTAGACCTTTGAATCGTTGCACGTTAACTTTGCCACGTTTCTTCTCAGCTTGGATGCGGTTTAATACGCCATCTTTTTCAGCTTCATCTAAAGCATAGTAAACTTCTTTACCAATATCGATACGGTATAAAGGTGGCATTGCCACATAGAAATTTCCTGCGTCAACTACTGCTCTAAAGTGACGGACAAACAGTGCGCAGATTAACGTAGCAATGTGTAATCCATCTGAATCGGCATCCGCTAAGATACAAATCTTTCCATAACGTAAACCAGATAAATCAGTTGATGCAGGGTCAATACCAATAGCAACGGAGATATTATGGATCTCTTCTGAGCTTAGAATGACATCTGATTCATCTTCCCACGTATTTTTAATCTTACCGCGTAACGGCATAATAGCTTGGAACTCTCGGTCTCTTGCTTGTTTAGCACTACCGCCAGCAGAGTCACCTTCCACAAGAAACAATTCACCGCGTTCAGGATCTTGTGTTGAACAATCTGTTAATTTACCCGGTAATGCAGGGCCTTGTGTTATTTTTTTACGCGCTACTTTTTTGCTTTTACGGTTACGAACTTGCGCATTGTTAATACAGAACTCAGCTAATGCTTCAGCTTCAGTGACATTGGCATTTAGCCATAAACTAAAAGCATCTTTAACCACACCAGAAACAAAAACAGAGCATTGACGAGAAGATAAACGCTCTTTAGTTTGACCAGCAAATTGTGGCTCTTTAATTTTAACCGATAGTACATAACTGCATTTATCCCAGATATCTTCCGGGCTTAATTTAATACCACGAGGCAAGATATTGCGGATATCACAGAACTCTCGCATTGCATCCAATAGCCCCTGACGGAAACCATTTACGTGAGTACCACCTTGTGAGGTAGGGATTAAGTTAACGTAACTTTCAGTGATCGAATCGCCACCTTCAGGCAACCATACAACCGCCCAATCAACCATTTCATTATTTGCAGAAAACTTACCTACGAAAGGTACTGAAGGTAATAATTCATTTTCAGAAACCGTTTCTAATAAATAGTCATTAAGTCCGTCTTGGTAGCACCATTCGTAATTATTTTTATTCACTCGGTCTTTAAATTTGATACTTAACCCAGGGCACAACACGGCTTTTGCTTTCAATAAATGCAGCAAACGAGAAACAGAGAATTTAAAACTATCAAAGTATTTAGGATCTGGTCTAAAGTGAACACTCGTACCAGTATTGCGTTTACCACAGACACCAATTTCACTGAGTTCTTCTGCTTTATTGCCATTTTCAAACGCAATATGGTAAATTTTTGCATCACGTCGTATTTGTACATCAACACGAGTCGATAAAGCATTAACAACTGAGATACCTACCCCGTGTAAACCACCAGATATTTCATAGTTTTTACCTGAAAATTTACCGCCAGCATGTAATTTACAAAAAATTAATTCCACCCCTGATATTTTCTCTTCAGGATGCATATCAATTGGCATCCCACGACCATCATCGATAACTTCCAATGATTGGTCTTCATGTAAAATAACTTGAATTGAAGTCGCATGTCCGCCTAACGCTTCATCCACAGAGTTATCGATAACTTCTTGTGCTAAATGATTAGGGCGATTAGTTTCGGTATACATGCCAGGTCGATGGCGAACAGGATCTAGTCCGTTTAATACTTCAATGGAATCTGAATTATATTGTTCGCTCATGCATGCACCTATGGTTATTCTATTTAAGATTTGTAAATCTAGTGGTTGTCAATTCTGCGCGTAAGTTACCACAGAACATATTTATTGATTGTATGTATTTAGTAAAGAAAGTGAATTATTTCTGCAAGGTAACGCTCAAAGCCAATAAAGCTATGATCACCGCCTTGCTCACAGGTCATTTTGCATTTCTCGTACTTTTTAGCGGCCTCTCTATAATTTAATACTTCATCTTCCTGCTGTAAGAGCACCCATATATTTTGAGTCTCATTAATGTCTTCAACATTTAATGCGATAAGTTGCTCTATATAACTTTCATTAATATCATAACGTTGTTGCAGGTAAGGGTGTAATTGCTCTCCCTGATATCGTGTTAATAATAAACCTGGAGTAACAGCAGGATTAATTAATAAGACTTTGACTGCGTACTGCTGTGCGACTTTAGTCGCTAAAAAGCCACCTAAAGAACTCCCCATTACTGCTATTTCACAATTTTCATACTGCTTAAAAATTGATTCAATGACGGTCCACATGTCTTTGGGTAAGACCGGAAGTTGTGGGCATACAAAATGAATATCAGGATGGTTCAATAATAAGTAGTCACGCATTTGTTGCGCTTTTAACGATGCAGGAGAACTATGAAAACCGTGTAACGAAAGCAACACTTTAGTTATATTAGGCTCTATCATTTTTCCTCTTTTAGCTTTATATATTAATAACCCGTCGCATTAACATCAGTCTTAAATTCACCAATATCGATACGCTCAACTTGAGTGGTTATTTTACCTGATTTTGTTAAGACTAAGTAGCGATATCCGGGTGCTTTATCATCAACGGCGAACTCATTATTTTGAGGTTTAAATTGCACACAAGTCGATGGGCTAGTTAAATAACGAACGCCTTCTTTTTCAACATCAAACTCTTGGTGAACATGACCGGATAAAACTGCATTTACGTTATCGTACTGATTGATTAAGGCAATAAACTGTTCATTATTTTTTAATATGTGCTGGTCTAACCAAGCGGCACCAACGGGTAAAACATGATGATGTACAGCAATTAGCGTATGTTTATCTGGGTATTGTTTTAGCTTTTCTTCGAGGAAAGTAAGTTGAGATTCACTTAAATACCCATAAGGAACACCAGATACTTGTGAATCTAATAATATAATTTGCCAGTGTTCACTAACAAGTTGCCTTGCCTGTGCTAACCCTTCAGAAAGTAAAGAAGGCAACATAACCTCTTGCATATCATGATTACCAGGTAACCAATAGCAGGGCATTTGTAAGGTTTTAATGCGGTCACTAAAATCCACATAAGATTGAGCAGAATGGTCTTGGGATAAATCACCAGTACATAACACAGCAGAGCATTTACCAGCATATTTACTCGCATGTTTAATCACAGCATCATAACTTTCTACGGTTTTAATACCTAACAACCCTTTTTCCTTATTAGCAAAAAGATGCGTGTCAGTGATTTGTAATAACTTAATATCACCTATGGGATCTGGGGCTAGTGTTGCGACACTTTGATTTACACCATTCATTTATTATCTATTTCGCTCTTTCTATAGTTAAAAATACTACTCTAATGTGGTAGCTTTGATTAAAATTCAGCTATTTATTTTACCATCGTCAAAAAAATGAAAATAATAAAATAACTAAAAATGTCGGCAATGCCTCACTTTCATTAAATGAAATATCAAATTTGATTAACAAAGTTAGATATTTAACCCTTCTTTATAATTTAACTCTAACCACTGCAAACCAATTATTGTTGCTGCATTATCAATTTTACCTGACTTGACCCATTGATAAGCTTGTTCTCGAGGAACAACATGAACACGAATATCTTCGCCTTCTTCATCAAGCCCAAAAACACCACCGACATTAGTACTATCAACATTTGCAATAAACAGATCTAATGTTTCAGTCGTGCCTCCAGGGCTAACAAAATAACTTAACATAAACTGACATTCTTCAATGACTAACCCAGCCTCCTCAAAAGCTTCACGTTTTGCAACTTCTTGAGCGTCCTCTCCTTTGTCGATCATTCCAGCAATTAGTTCCAATAACCAAGGAGACTGTTTACTTTCCATTGCTCCAAAGCGAAACTGTTCAACTAATATCACCGAATCTTTTTCTTTATCGTAAGCCAATAATGCAGCCGCTTTACCTCTTTCAAAAAATTCACGTTGAATGGGTTTGCTCCATTCCCCTGAAAATAATTTATGTTTAAGTGTAAATTTATTGCATTTAAAAAAACCTTGGTAAAGTGGTTCAGAATTTAAAACCTGAACATCGTTTTTATCGTACATAAATACTCTCTTTATTTTCTATTTGCTTCAGGAAGTAACAATAAATAGTTTATATGATGTTTTTATAATATGCTTAACCTTATATTAACTAGCCTTACTATACATTAGAATAAAATATACATTATAGGATTCTATAACCATGACTCTAAAACGCTTATATATCGCTACATTATTAGGTTTATCCAGTATTGCCGTTAATGCTGACACATTAAAACAAGTCTATGAAACAGCTAAATACAAAGATCCTGTTATTCTAAAAAGCAAAGCTGAATATGATGTTTTTTCTGAACAAATCAATGAAGCTAAAGCTTCTTTATTACCACAAATAGGGTTCGGCTTAGATGCCAGTAAACTTGAATCAACCGATGATATTAATAATTATACGAATTATGGTGCAAGTATAGATTTAACACAGTCGATCTATAATAGTTCGTATTGGAAAAGCGCAGATATTGCTGAAAAACAAGCAACTGAATACGCAACTATTTACGGTTATGCAGCACAAACATTATTATACCGAGCCGCTGTAGCATATTTTGATGTGTTAAGGGCAAATGAATCAGTAAAATCAGTCGCTGCAAATAAACGCTCTGTTGAACGCCAACTAGAGCAAACTAAACAACGTTTTGATGTTGGTTTAATTGCTATTACTGATGTTCATGAAGCACAAGCTGAATATGATAGAACCGTTGCTGATTTAATTACGGCTGAAAATACTTTAGCTAACAATTACTACCTTTTACGAGAATTAACCGGCGAAGATGTAAAACAAGTTGCCTACCTAAACACCGACACATTTCAACCACAAAAACTTGAAGGTGATGTGACAAACTGGCGTAATAAAGCGTTAGAGCATAACTTAGATTTGCATGCAAAGCGCATTGCTAAAGATGTAGCAAAAATGAATATTGAGCTAGCAGAAACTGGGCATAATCCTACTCTAGATTTCACCATAGATGTTAACTATGACGACTATGATTATGAAAACGCTGCTAGAAGTTCAGTTAGTGGAACGTCTAGTACTTCAGCTGTTTTTGGGCTTAGTTTAGATGTCCCTATTTATACTGGTGGTGCAATAACATCAAGAGTTAAGCAAGCACAGTACAGTTATGTAATGGCGAGCCAAGACTTAGTCTCAAGCTTCCGCAGCACTGAAGCTGAAATCAATAGTGGCTATAACAACGTTCAAGCATCTGTTAGCTCTATACGAGCTTACGAGCAAACCGTTATTTCGTCAAAAAGTGCACTAGATGCAGCAGAAGCAAGCTTTGAAGTAGGAACTCGTACGATTGTTGATGTCTTAGATGCGACAAGAAATTTATACGAATCTGAAAACTTACTCGCGAATGCACGTTATGATTACATCATCAATATGATTCAACTAAAGCTATCTGCAGGTACATTATCTGAGCAAGATATTTTTGATATTTCAGCAGGGCTAATTGAAGTAAAAAAATAATTTTTTATTGTCATTAACCATAGTTTGAAAATCTAAAAGGGAAGCTGATGCTTCCCTTTTATTTGCGTATTAATATCAACTCCGATAAATAGCTGATCTATTTCGCTTGCTAAAACAACTCACTTCTTTGTTGTAAATCTTGTAAAGGGAGCAATATTTACTTCAATTTATGCCTCGAATTGAATTATTTTTTCTGCGCCAAATTTAGATCAGATGCTTAACGTAATTGCTATAAAAACGCTTATCAAAACAGCTACTAAATAATGATAGACGTCATTTAAAACAGCAGAAGAATTAGAGCTCGTTGCGAATCGTTTTAATGATTTCTGATGTAGAGCAACCATCTTTAAATTGTAATACTCTTACTTCTCCACCATTAGCAATGACCTCTTCACCGCCAGCAATCTCTTCTGGTTTGTAATCACCACCTTTTACTAGCAGATCCGGTAACACACCAGCAATCAGTCGTTGTGGGGTATCTTCAGTAAATTCAACCACCCAATCAACAGCACCTAACCCAGCCAACACAAGCATTCGTCGGTCAACAGGGTTAACCGGACGACCTTCACCTTTTAGATCGCGAACCGATTGGTCACTGTTAACAGCAACAATTAATCGATCTCCCTGTTCTCTGGCAGTATTTAAATACGATACATGGCCAGCATGTAAAATATCAAAACAGCCATTAGTCATCACCACTTTTTCGCCACGATGTTGTGCAAGCTTAACGGCTAGCTTTAATTGCTCTTCTGTTAACACACCAAAACCAATTTCTTGTTGGCTATAAACTGCATTAGCTAACTCAATGGTATTGACCGTTGACGTACCTATTTTACCGACTACTACGCCTGCACCTGCATTAGCTAATGCACAAGCATCTTCAAAACTACTTCCTGCAGCGATAGACGCAGCTAAGACAGCCATCACCGTATCACCAGCACCCGTTACATCAAAGACTTCCTGTGCTTGAGTCGGTAGATGAAATGGCGCTGAGTTTTCACGAATTAATGTCATACCGTGCTCACTACGAGTCACTAATAATGCTTCTAGCTGTAAATCGATAACCAATTGAGTTGCACGATCAAATAACTCTTGATCGGTTTTACAATGACCAACGACTTCTTCAAATTCAGATAAATTAGGTGTTAATAATGTTGCACCGCGATATTTTTCGAAATCAGAACCTTTAGGATCGACTAATACTTTAGCGCCACGACTTTTGGCCAATTGGATCATATTCTGTATATCAGACAATGAACCTTTATTGTAATCAGAGAAAACTACAACAGGGCTCTCACCAGTGAGCGCTTTAGTCATATTTTGCATTATTGCGGCACTATCCACATCAGAAAATGAGTCTTCAAAATCAAGGCGTATTAATTGTTGATGACGACTGAGTACACGCAATTTTGTAATAGTAGGTACATTAGGTACCGTAATAAAATCTGTCTTTATATGCACAGAGCGTAAACTATCTTGAATAGCTTGTGCGGCTTCATCTTCACCAACTAACCCAACAACGGTTGAACTCGCACCTAACGCAGCAATATTTAACGCAACATTGGCAGCTCCACCTGGTCGTTCTTCTATTTGCTTTACATTTACGACAGGTACAGGTGCTTCAGGAGAGATACGGGTAACAGGACCATGCCAATATCTATCTAACATGACATCGCCGACCACTAATACATTGGCTTGTTCATATTCAGGTAAGGTAATTTTCATTTTATTATTCTCTAATCGGTATATCGACTAAGATTATCACAGACATTATAAAATCACATTTTCAAAACCTAGTATTTTAAATTTTACGTAATAAATCGGTAAAAAAGAGAGGTAATTAAATAATAGAGATAAGAATTAATACTCAGGTAGCTTTTTCATACAAAAAAGCAATATCAACATCAGCACAACTAACATCAACTGTAGTGTAGTTTGTCCAATCAATAAAATAGAAATTAGAAAGCTAACCACGATACTCAAATAAATAGCTGGTTTACGTTGCTTATTTATTTTTTTATGAGCTTGCCAATGTCTTAAATCATCACCAATACCGGGTAAATTTAATAACCATTGTTGAAATCTTGGAGAGCTTTTAGAAAAGCCAAATAACGCGAGTATAAAAAAAGGAGTGGCAGGTAACAAAGGTAAAATAACACCTAATAGTCCTAACAAAGTAGCAAAACAGGCAATAACAAATAATAGATATTTTATTAAATTTTGTCGCATAAATTTTGCCTTAATTTTTTAGTTGTCTTATCTGTTTGAGTTATTTTAGTTGATGGTAAAAAAATTTCAAAAAAAAGGTCTGCATTAAGCAGACCTTTTTATTATAGCAATTTTGCAACTTACATTTCCCAGCTAATATTAATTAAGCTGAAAGAATGAAATTACTTACCTAGCTTCTCTTTAATACGAGCAGCTTTACCAGTAAGTTCACGTAAGTAGTAAAGTTTAGCTTGGCGAACCAGACCGCGACGTTTAACTTCAACGCTTCCTACAAGTGGGCTGTGAGTTTGGAATACACGCTCAACACCTTCACCGCTCGAGATTTTACGAACTGTGAATGCTGAATGTAAACCACGGTTACGCTTAGCAATAACAACACCTTCAAATGCTTGAAGACGCTCTTTTTCACCTTCTTTTACGCGAACACGTACAACAACAGTATCACCTTGAGAGAACTTAGGGATGTCTGTGCGTAGTTGTTCGTTTTCAATTGCTTGTAAAATATTACTCATTTTAATACCTTTTAATTCTAGTTAACTAATAACATCGCTGTTTAGTTGGAGTCACTTTTCAGAGCAGCAAGCAATTTTGCTTGCTCGTCAGTCAGAGCTAGATCTTTTAATAAATCGGGTCTTCTTTGTTTCGTGCGTTGTAATGATTGAGTTAATCGCCATTGACGAATTTTCTCGTGATCACCACTTAATAAAACACTTGGCACTTGCTTTCCATCTAACACCTCAGGTCTTGTATAGTGAGGGCAATCAAGCAAACCATCCGCGAAGGAATCTTGCTCTGCTGATTGACTATGACCCAAAACACCCGGTACAAAACGTACCACAGCATCCATTAAAATCATTGCCGGCAGCTCACCACCACTTAACACATAATCACCAACAGACCATTCTTCGTCTATTAAACTTTCGATAATGCGTTCATCTATTCCTTCATAGCGCCCTGCCACTAATATCAAAGCTCGAGAGCTTGATAAGGACTGAGCACCTTGATGGTCTAAACGTCGACCTTGAGGAGAAAGGTAAATCACCTTTGCCTCGTGCCCTGCTTCTCTTGCAGTCTGTTTTGCTGCGTTGATTGCATCCCGTAAAGGTTGCACCATCATCAGCATCCCAGGCCCACCACCATAGGGACGATCATCGACCGTTCTATGTTTATCTAATGTAAAATCACGTGGATTCCAACACTCGATAGAGAGCAAGTTATTTTTAATCGCTCGACCTGTTACCCCATTCTCGCTAATGGCCCGAAACATGTCCGGGAAGAGGCTAATAACCCCTAACCACATAACTTTTCTCCTAGGGTAATTAGAAATCAGGTTCCCAATTAACTGTAATTAGTTGGCCTGTAATATCAACCTTCAATATCACTTGCTCTTCGATGAACGGAACTAACCGTTCTTTTTGACCAAAAGCATCATTCGAGTTGGCTTTTATAACAAGCACATCTTTAGAGCCTGTTTCCATCAAATCGGTGACAACACCAAGATGATAACCTTTGTCAGTGTGAACCTGACACCCGACTAAATCTCGCCAGTAGTAGTCTGCTTCCAATTCAGGAAGATTAGATGGATCAACCAGAAGATCAAGGCCAACTAGGGCTTGGACTTCTTCACGAACATCATAACCAGCTACTTTTGCAACAAAACCTTTATTGTGACGTTTCCATTCAGTGATAATCACTTCTTTGAAGGCCCCATTAGATTCCATTAACAATGGTTTGTATTGAAAAATGCTTTCAAGGTCATCGGTGTAGGAGTGGACTTTTAACCAGCCTTTGATGCCATATACTGCACCAAATTTGCCTATCTCTATTGGTTCTGCTTGTTCGCTCACCTAATATCTCCTTCACCTAACTGCAATTAAGCAGCTACGGCGTTATCTTTTACTAATTTAGCTACACGATCACTTAGCTGTGCGCCAAGACCAACCCAATGGTTGATGCGATCTGTATCTAAACGTAATTTTTCTGCTTGACCTTGTGCAGTTGGGTTAAAGAAACCAACTTTTTCAAGGAAACGACCGTCACGTGGGCTACGGCTATCTGTTACTACCACTTGGTAGAATGGGCGTTTTTTAGCGCCACCACGAGCTAAACGAATAGTTACCATATCGTCCTCTATATATATTGTTAAACGTCGAAAGTCAGTGAATTCTGACCACCTGCTTCTGTAGAAAGCCGCAAAATTATACTCTTATTTGAGAAAAGAACAATCAAAATCACAGTTTACAAATCATTCAAAGTCTGAAAAAACAAAAAGCCCCGTTGAATCTTATTCAACGGGGCTTTTAAATCACTTTAGTAATTGAATTTACTAATGATTATTTTTTACGGAATCCGCCTAGACCAGGTGGTAATCCAGCACCGCCACCTGCACCAGGCATACCGCCGCCCATACCAGGCATCATACCTTGCATGCCGCTCATCATTTTACGCATGCCACCGCCCTTACCTGACATTTTTTTCATCATTTTTTGCATTTGCGTAAACTGCTTCAGCAACTTATTAACATCTTGAATCTGCGTACCAGACCCTGCTGCAATACGACGCTTACGTCCACCTTTAATAATCTCAGGCTTAGCACGCTCTTTTTTGCTCATTGAGTTAATAATCGCTTCCATTTGATTGGTTGCTTTATCATTCACTTGATTTTTCATTGCATCAGGAATATTCGACATCCCTGGCAATTTATCCATCATACCCATCATGCCGCCCATGCTTTTCATTTGCACAAGTTGGTCACGAAAATCTTCTAGATCAAAACCTTTACCTTTTTGAACTTTTTTCGCTAATTTAGCGGCTTTATCTTTATCAACTTTAGTTTCAAGTTCTTCAATTAATGAAAGAACATCACCCATACCTAAAATACGAGAGGCAATACGATCTGGGTAGAAAGGTTCTAATGCATCAATTTTTTCACCCATACCGATAAACTTAATAGGTTTACCTGTAATGTGACGAATTGAAAGTGCAGCACCACCACGCGCATCACCATCGGCTTTAGTTAAGATAACACCTGTTAATGGTAATGCTTCGTTAAAGGCTTGTGCAGTATTTGCAGCATCTTGACCGGTCATCGCATCAACAACAAATAATGTTTCAATTGGGTTAATTGCTTGATGAAGGTCTTTAATTTCATCCATCATCTCGCCATCGACATGCAAACGACCTGCCGTATCGACAATCACCACATCAATGAATTTCTTTTTCGCATGTGCAATCGCAGCATTCGCAATATCAATTGGCTTTTGGCTAATATCACTTGGGAAGAACTCAACATCAACTTCAGCAGCTAATGTCTCCAATTGCTTGATCGCAGCTGGACGATAAATATCGGCACTTACTACTAATACCGATTTCTTTTCTTTATTTTTTAGTAATAAAGACAGTTTAGCAACAGAAGTGGTTTTACCCGCCCCTTGTAAACCCGCCATTAATAATACGGCTGGCGGTTGTGTTGCTAAGTTTAAGTTTTCATTAACTTCACCCATTGCCAGTTCAAGTTCATTTTGTACAACTTTAATAAAGGCTTGACCAGGGTTTAAGCTTTTGGCAACTTCTTGTCCAATGGCACGTTTTTTAATTGCTTGAATAAAGTCACGAACAACAGGTAACGCAACATCGGCTTCTAATAAAGCCATACGCACTTCGCGTAACGTGCCTTTAATGTTATCTTCTGTTAATCGGCCTTTACCACTGATGTTTTTCAGTGATTTCGATAATCTGTCCGTTAAATTCTCAAACATAGTTAAGTCTCATCGCTATAAATTATTAGGATTTTATACATTATACGCATTTATGCTTTTTCAAAATAGTATTAACTTCTCATCCGTTCAATAAAGCTTATAATGTGGGCACTTAAAAGACTCATTTTATGAAAATAGGTATCAATATATGGATCAACTAGCAATTATCAGCATTGTGTTTTATTTATTAAGTGGCTTACTAGCTGGCCGACAATTATTTTCCCCTCAAACAACGTCAAGTTTACCAATCATTGCGTTATCAAGCGTGGCTTTATTAACCCATGCACTTTGGTTATATCAACATATTTTATTAATAGAGGGTCAAAATCTCCCTATTCTTAATGTTGTCTCGTTAGCCAGTTTTGTGATTGCAACACTCTCATTGTTCATGAGTAAAAAACTCAATACAGGTGTACTGTTACCGATAGTGTATGGTTTTAACATTATTAACTTTGTCGCAGTCATGTATTTACCAAGCCATTACATTACTCATTTAGAAAATCACCCTGGTATTGGTTCCCATATTATTTTAGCGATATTGGCCTATGCAATAACAACGATAGCCAGTTTATTTGCCTTACAACTCGCTTATGTAGACTATCGATTAAAGAAGCATAAATCACCTGTGACCAGTTTAAATCTGCCGCCATTAATGACACTTGAAAAAAGCTTGTTTCAACTTATTCTGATTGGTTTTATCTTATTAAGTGGCACCTTAGTCACTGGGTTTATATTTTTACAAGATATGTTTGGTTCAGAAAGTGGGCACAAAGCGATACTGACCATGATAGCTTGGGTTATCTATGCGACATTATTATGGGGGCGTTATAAAAAAGGGTGGCGTGGACGTTTAGTTATCTACATAACGATTGCGGGTTCATCATTACTAACACTTGCTTATTTTGGTAGCCGTGTTGTACGCGAAATAATTTTATAAAACGTTAGGTTATTAGCACCGCTGAATTAATTTCAGCGGTTTAATCTTACCTAAACACCTTCTATATCCTCTTATCAAAACATAAAAGCGATTGAATAAAGTATTCAAAAGAACACTATAAGTGAATCAGAAATACAAAATTAGTTAAAACCTGCTTTTAAACAACTTTGCTCTAGAATTTCATTATGGTTACCTTGAACCTTTTGAATACGCTTAGCTCTCTCACACTCCCATTGGTCAACAGGGTAAGTTTTATCCCAAGCATTCATTAACTGGCGTTGCTGGCTACTCATCTTGTAATTAGCATATAAATTATCCATATATAAATAAGTACGAGCAATAACACCACGACTCGCTGTTGGCGGCTCAACTTTACGGCTTTCTATTTTGACAGCGCAACTACCAAAACTATTATCCATAGAACCCAACATAGCAAAGTTATAATTACTACGGCTTGCATTAACAGAGCCAATGGCGGGGTAAAGGTTGTACATATCGGCTTGCATATACCTAAACTCAGAGTTCGCTTTTTCTGCGCAGCGGCGACCTTTATAAGCCTTTCCTTTACTATTAACACACACTTCAGCCCCACTGCGCCATTCACTAAAATTACGTCCAAAGTTTTCAGCAGGCACAACATGTTCCCATTCTACGCGTTTTGCTCTTTTTTGATATTTGAGGCTTTCGAAGCCATTTGGCGGCGTAATCTTTTTATTACTGTCAAATTCAGCTTGGCAATATAAAGTGTGGCGTTCTTGTGAGGTTAAATAAATTTCTTTTTCTAGCTTCTTTTTAGCACTTGAAAATGATTGTATTTGAGTATTTTCTGCATTCACTAATAATGAGAAAGGTAATAAGGATAAAACGATTAATGATTTGATAATAATGATCCATTAGACAAAAAGGAGCATTATCTAATTTTACGTCGAGAAGACACAAGCCATTATATGAAATAAAATCATTGTGTTAGCGATTATTGGAGTAAGATCAACCTTCATAAAAATAACTCACCATCAACAGATTTAAAATGTTAACAAGCGGCAAAACAGTTAATTTAATTTTTTATATAAATGAACTGATTATTTCGACATATAATGAACACACAGGCTTACTTCTATTATTATAAGGAGTAGGACAATTTCTATCGAAAATTAGTTTTTTATAGGCATTTTTAACAAATCTACTTTGTTATATCCGCTTTTCTTCGATAGTATCAAACTCAGTATATTTAATTTTTTTATAGCAACTATCGAGAGAACTTTTGAACGACATACCCATAAGTGCACTATTTATAAGCTTAGTTATTTTAATTATTATTTCAGCTTACTTCTCTAGCTCAGAAACAAGCATGATGTCTTTAAACCGCTACCGTTTACGTCATCTAGCGACAGATAAAAACAAAGCAGCACTACGCGTTGAAAAGTTATTAAGTAAGCCAGACAAATTAATTGGTTTAATTTTGATTGGTAACAACTTAGTTAACATTCTCGCTTCCGCGATAGCCACTATTATTGGACAACGTTTATTTGGTGATGCAGGTATTGCGATTGCAACCGGCGTACTAACTTTTGTTATCCTTATTTTTGCAGAAGTAACGCCTAAAACATTAGCCGTCCTCTATCCAGAAAAAATTGCATTCCCAAGTTCCATATTATTAGCACCGCTACAAAAAATATTAAGTCCATTAGTATGGGTTATTAATGGTATTTCAAATGGCTTATTAAAAATATTTGGTATCAGTGTGCACAACCAGAGTGATAATGCACTATCAAGTGATGAACTTCGCTCTGTGGTACACGAAGCAGGATCTATGATCCCTGAACACCATCAACAAATGTTATTGAGTATTTTAGAGCTAGAAAAAGTCACTGTCGATGAAATCATGGTACCGCGTAACGAAATAGCGGCGATCGATATCAATCAAGATTGGGAGACCATTTTAAAACAATTAAGACATCGTACCCATACCATGACCTTGTTATACCGAGATACCATTGATGATTCGATAGGTTTTTTACACGCTCGAGATTCGTTACTTATCTTATTAAAAGAAGAGTTTACTAAAACAACATTATTACGAAGTGTACGTGAGCTTTACTTCATCCCTGAAGGTACGCCACTGAATACACAGCTGATTAAGTTTCAACAAAACAAAGAACGTATGGGATTAGTCGTCGATGAATACGGCGATATTCAAGGTCTAGTAACATTAGCGGACATTTTAGAAGAGATTGTTGGAGACTTTACAACAACACGTGAACCACATAGTTCAGAAGAGATCCATAAACAACAAGATGATAGTTACATCATCGAAGGTAGTTTAGGAATTCGTGACTTAAACAAAGAGATGGGATGGTCTTTACCGACCGATGGTCCGCGTACTTTGAATGGTTTAATCCTTGAACATCTTGAAACAATTCCGACATCAGCGGTTAGTACACGTATCTGTGGCTACCCAATGGAAATAATAGAAGTTGAAAACAACATGGTTAAGTTAGTAAAAATCATTCCTCATCTCTATACAGAGGAAAGTGAATAAATCGGTTAATTCACTAAAATAAATAAACAAATCTTGGATTCAAATAATAAGTGCATAAATAACAAAAAAGCAAACCACCTGGTTTGCTTTTTTTTTCTAAATACCATCAATGAGAAGCACTTTAACATTCAAAAAACACCCACTCTATTTTATCGTTTTAAACATTTTATTTAAAAAGTGATTATATACTCGTGACCATTCAAGATGCAGAATTCAGCAAGCGGTGAAGTGAACAGATGTTAGGTAAAAAGAGAAAAATATAACGGGTTAAATCGACACTATCTAACAACAAAGGTGTTTACTTCATAGCTTGCACTCTGGGTCGTTAGCTTGAAAATCAACTCTGTGTTGCAACCTTCGGCTATTATCATCATGTTAATCCTCGATTCGGAGCTCAAACTAACGACTGAACAAAGCACCTTGAACAGTAACAGCTATAAATAGAACTAGATCACCTTTGATACATATCAAGAATACTTTTCAAAACATTGTAATAATAAGCGCTCATTAGTTAATTCCCTTTATAGAGGCTTAGTGATTTATATGAACCATGCGATCAATAACTTAAACAACTTGAATAAAAAATCTGTTAACTCAGAAAGCCTCGATAACCCTGTTTCCATCGCAAGTGAATACGGATATAAAAAAGCCCATAAAAGTTTATTACAATCTTTTGGCCTGTCTATTTTTGCTGGTATTTTTATCTCAATTGCTTTTGTGTTTTATATCACAGTGACCACTGGCTCAAGTGCCTCATGGGGAATGACAAAATTTGCTGGCGGTTTTGCCTTTAGCTTAGGGCTTATTTTAGTAGTGGTTTGTGGCGCAGAGCTATTTACCAGTACCGTGCTAAGTAGTGTCGCTTGGGCACAAAAGAAGATCACTAACAAACAACTTATCAGCTGTTGGGTTCGAGTCTATATTGGTAACTTTGTCGGTGCGATGATCATGTTATTGTTAATTGTAGGTGCAAAAATGCACCTAAAAGACGGCGGTCAATGGGGAATCAACGCAATGCTCATTGCACAACACAAACTTCACCACACTTGGATACAAGCTTTCTCATTAGGCATTTTATGTAACCTACTTGTCTGTTTAGGTGTGTGGATGACATTTTATACAAAAGACGTATTAACCAAAGCAATGTTATTAATTCTACCTGTCACCATGTTTGTCAGCAGTGGATTTGAACATAGTATTGCAAACCTATTTATGGTTCCCTTAGGTATTGCCCTACAACATAGTTTTTCACCTGAGTTATTGCTTGAACTAGGCTATAACGCGGCTAGTTTCGCTGATTTAACTATCAGTCATTTTGTGATTAATAATTTAATTCCAGTGACATTAGGCAATATTGTGGGAGGTGCTGTAATCGTCGGGTTAGGAAATTGGTTTATTGAAAAGTCACCTATCAGTAAAAAGCAGTAAGAACATGACGGTTGAATTTACAGATTAGAGGTTAAAGGTTAGATATAAGACAGAAAGTAAAAAGGCTTCATGATAGAAGCCTTTTATTAAGAAGCAGACAGCGTTAACAACTAAAGCTGTTGTAGTTGCTCTGCTGATAATGAGATATCGTCATTTTTATTAACGCCAACACCAGCATCAATAATTGCTTGAGCAATCTGTTTTGCTTCTACTAGAGAATGCATTTCATAAGTTCCACATTGAAATTCATTTAATTCTGGAATTTCATTTTGATTCTCAACGTTTAAAACATCTTGCATTGCCGCTAACCAAGCTTTACCAACTTGGTCTTCTGTTGGTGCGCCAATTAAGCTCATGTAAAAACCTGTACGGCACCCCATCGGTGAGATATCGATAATTTCTACTTGATCACCGTTTAAATGGTCACGCATAAAGCCTGCATATAAATGCTCTAATGTATGAATCCCTTTTTCCGATAGGATATCTTTATTAGGCGCAGTAAAACGTAAGTCAAATACAGTGATCGTATCTTTACTTGGTGTTTGCATTGTTTTAGCAATACGCACAGCCGGCGCTTTCATAATAGTATGGTCAACGGTAAAGCTATCTAATAATGGCATCGGGGGTTTCCTTTTTACTTAATTAATAATTATTGGTTACTGATACTCATCAATAACATAAAGCTCGTTATGTATAAAATAATCGCCATAACCAGCTTGAATCTAAATTTTCTTGGCAGCCTTTTAACTGTGTAGCGTATTGTCTAGCACGCGTATCCACTTTGCGAGAAACTTTTAACAACCAAGGCTTTTTATTGTAGCTTTTCTTTTTATAGCCAGTCCAACCTTCATGATAATTTAAATACTGTCCGTAGGCATCCCACTTGGAAATACCATTTATCTTATTGGTTTTACTGGTAAACCATCCCATAAAATCAATCGCATCATCAAAATCGTCTCGATCTGACCAATTATTACCTGTTTCACGTTGATAATCATCCCACGTTCCATCTTGTGCTTGCGCATACCCATAAGCACTACTGATTCGACCAATAGGAATAAACCAAAAGTATTCCATTGGCGGCGCAGCATCATGTATAAAACTACTTTCTTGGTACATCATCGCCATGGGAACATGGATTGGTGTCCCCCAACGCTGATTCATTTCTTTTGACGCGCTATACCAATCTCTGTTTTCAAAAAATATATCACAAATATTTTCAGGATTTTCAGGAGGAGGTGTTGCGCAAGCCATTAAAGAAAGAGGAAAAGCCAGAGTAAGTACTTTCTTAAATAAATTCATGATTAATGTTAAACCTCTAGGCTAATGGAGCGAGCAATAAGGGTTAATAGAACGTTTAATGATAAGGAACAACATCACGGTTATTGGCAGTAATAACCGTGATGTATTTTTAAAGGCTTTAAATATAAATGAGCACTGCTAAACAACAACATTAAACATTACTGTTTTTTAGCACTTTCAAAATAATCAGCTAAAAAGTCAGGAAACGATAGTGTATCCGCCGCTTCAATCTTTTTTTGCTTATCGATTGATTCTGCCTTCTGCTCTGCAAAGATCTCCTCAGACCAAATCATATAAGGTTGCTCTTCTAACTCGGCCTTATATTGCTTACTTAGTTTTAACGCTAAAGAACCATTATCACCTTGAGAATCTTTAATACAATTTAAAATTCGGGCTGAGCTAGTATTTTCTGAATGTTCAAAACGCGGGCTAATATGTTTCATTGCATTTTGATAACAATCATCTTTACTGTTTTTATCTAATAAAACAGCCATGTCAGCAAGTTGTGTATTTAACCATTTACCCCAACCAGCAACATCATGACTTTGCTCTGTAATCGTTAATGTAAGCTCAGGATCTCGACCACGAGTAACGACCTGATTAAAGTTATCTGCACAAGCTTGATATTCTTGTTGTGAGAGTTCAGGCGATTCGACACTTGCACACCAAGTTAAGAATAAATCCAAGAAATGGGCCTGTTCTTTAGTAATGCCTAACTTACAAAATGGATTAACATCTAGAGAACGAATTTCAATGTATTCAATACCACGCGCTTTTAATGCTTGAGATGGTGTTTCGTTATTCTTTTGAACGCGTTTAGCACGAATAGAGGCATATAACTCATTTTCAATCTGTAAAATATTGTCATTAAGTTGTACATATTCACCGTCTTTAACAACTCCCATTTCAGTAAACTTAGGGTCTTTTTTAGATAAAGCATTACGAACGCTATCTAGATATGAATCTAAATTGTTATAACAAATATTCAAATCAGATTGAGAACTACTGGTATAACCTAAATCACTAAGGCGTAATGATGTTGCGTAGGGTAAATAAATAGTGCCAGTACCAGTAGTTTCAAAAGGTAATTTAGTTTCTTTTCCTTGTAAAAACGACTTACAAATCGCAGGTGAAGCACCAAACAAATAAGGAATAACCCAACCATAACGTAAGTAGTTTCGAATTAACCCCATGTATCCTGCAGATTGAGCTTCTTTTCCTGTTAATGGAGAGTCATGTAATTCAGCCCATGTATCCCAAAAGCTAGCCGGTAATGAAAAGTTGTAATGCACACCCGAAATAATTTGCATCATACTACCGTAACGATTTTTTAAGCCTTCACGATAAGTAGTTTTCATTTTACCAATATTAGAGGTACCGAATTGCGCAATTTCAACGTGATCTTCACTTTGTACATAACAAGGCATACTCATTGGCCACAAGTATTGTTCATTAGGTAAGTTCAACACAACGTGGTGGTGAATATCATTCAGATAGTCAAAAAGCTGATCAACACTGTTTGCGACAGGTGTAATAAACTCTAATAAGCTTTCAGCAAAATCAGTAGTAATTGAGGCATGCGTGAGCGCACTGCCATAAGCACTAGGGTGTGCTTCTTGAGATAATTTACCATCTACGTTTACACGCAGTGTTTCTCGCTCAATACCACGACCAAACTCAGTGAGACTCTCAGGATGTTGGTTAAGGAAATGAATGCGTTGTTGGAAGTTTTTAGCCAAAGTAAGCCCCAGAGTAAATTTTTAGAGGGCTAACTCTAACACCTAACTTCGTTGAACTAAATAAGGATTTCATTGAAACGCTTCATATATTGATACTTTAAGCAAAGTTTAAATTGATCCATGAAATTGTTTAAAGCAGTATATTTAATTTTATAAATGTAATGTAGCGCTAAACCTATTTAGTTTTATCAATCTATCGACCTATGACCATAATACGACGAACCCTAACAAAAATAAGTAACGTACACTTTTACCGATAACAATATTAATAAATGCTGTCGTTTTAGGCAATTTAAGCCACCCAGCAAACAAGCAAATAACATCACCAACAATCGGTAGCCAACTTAATAGCAAAGCTACATTCCCCCATTTATGGCAGAATAATAATGTTTTAGGATATTTTTTAGCCGCTTTTTCTTGCCCGAAATGAATATAATAACCTAACAAATAAGTGACGATAGAGCCTAAACTATTACCAATAATAGCCACTAACAAGAATCCCCATTTTAATGAAAGCTGTTGTTTAAGGTAATAAACAAACAGTACTTCTGAACCACCGGGAAATAAGGTTGATGAAATAAAAGCACTACTAAACAACAACCAATAATCAGTCATTCATTACCCTTAAACAAAATTAATACCATCGAGAATATCCCATCAAAAACAGGTTTTAATATTAATACTAAAATAGAAATAGAAATACAAAGTCAGTTATAAAAAACAATAAAGCGTAAGCAATAAAACTTAAATCACAGAACTTAAACAAAAATTTAAACAAAAACTAACCATAAAAAAGGCCACTAAAAAGTGGCCTTAATCAATAATAGTAAAGCTTCTAGGGCTAGTTAACCAACAATAGCCAACAGCACACCAGCAGCAACAGCACTACCTAATACACCTGCCACATTAGGGCCCATTGCATGCATTAATAGGAAGTTATGCGGATTAGCTTCAAGCCCCACCTTATTAGCAACACGCGCAGCCATCGGAACCGCTGATACCCCTGCAGCACCAATCAATGGATTAATAGGACTCTTAGAGAAGCGCCCCATAATTTTTGCCATGATCACACCAGATGCAGTACCAATAGAGAAAGCAATCGCGCCTAAACCTAAAATACCTAACGTCTCTAAGTTCAAGAACTTATCAGCAGATAATTTAGAACCAACACCTAAACCTAAGAAAATAGTCACAATGTTAATCAACTCATTTTGAGCGGTAGAGCTTAAGCGATCAACCACACCAGACTCGCGCATCAAGTTACCTAAACAAAACATACCTACTAGCGGTGTTGCTGCTGGTAAGAATAAAATTGTCATCAATAAAACGGCAAGTGGGAAGATGATTTTTTCTTTTTTGCTTACTGGACGTAACTGCTCCATTTTTATCTCACGCTCAGCTTGCGTTGTTAATGCACGCATAATTGGCGGTTGGATAATTGGCACTAACGCCATATATGAATAGGCAGCAACGGCAATTGCACCTAACAAGTCAGGGGCTAATTTAGAGGCTAAGAAAATAGCCGTTGGTCCATCAGCACCACCGATGATAGCAATCGCAGATGCATCAGCAAGACTGAATTCAAAACCAGGTACTAGGTTTAATAAAATAGCGCCAAATAACGTCGCAAAAATACCAAACTGAGCAGCGGCCCCTAAAAACAACGTTTTAGGGTTAGCAATCAACGCACCGAAGTCAGTTAATGCCCCAACACCCATAAAGATGATTAACGGAAAGATCCCCGTTTCAATACCAATATGGTAAATGTAATAAAGCATACCGCCTTCATCATTAAAACCAGCATTAGGAATGTTCGCTAAGATAGCGCCAAACCCAATTGGTAGTAATAAAAGAGGCTCAAATTTACGCACGACTGCTAAGTATAATAGCAAACCACCTACGGCCATCATTACTAACTCAGGCCATTCGAAATTTGCAATTCCGGTATCAGCCCACAGTGTCATTAATCCATTCACGTTATCTTCCTTAACCTATTACGAACAGTGATTCACCAACAGTAACTGCATCACCCTCTCTGATGTTAACTGCTTGTACTGTGCCTGATTTTGGAGCGCGAATTTCAGTTTCCATTTTCATCGCTTCCATAATCACTAGTACATCGCCTTCATCAACGTGATCGCCATTATTCACTAATACTTTAAATATGTTACCCGCTAAAGGAGCCGGTACATCTTCACCTTCAGCGCTAACAGCAGGTGCAGCAGTATTAGCAGAAACCGTTGCATTAACTTTGCCTCCCGCTTGAACTGGCGTAATACCGTCAATACTACCTTCAGGACCCACTTGCACATTGTATAACTGACCATCAACAGACACAGAGTAAGACTCAGGTTCTTTGCTCGATGGAGCAGCCACTTTCATATCGTCAGCACTTGGTACTGGCTCAAATGCATCAGGATTATTACGGTTTTCTAAGAATTTAAGTCCAATCTCAGGGAACAATGCATAAATTAACGCATCATCAATTTCGTTCTCAGCAAGCTTAATGCCTTTCTCTGCCGCTAACTTCTTAAGGTCAGCTTCAATAGATGCCATTTCTGGCGCAATATTATCAGCAGGACGACAAGTAATAGCTTCTGCGCCATCTAATATTTTTGCTTGTAGTTCAGCATTAACAGGAGCAGGTGCTGCACCGTATTCGCCTTTTAATACACCAGCCGTTTCTTTAGTGACGTTTTTGTAACGTTCACCCATCAATACATTGATAACAGCTTGTGTACCAACGATTTGAGAAGTCGGTGTCACTAAAGGAATAAAACCAAGATCTTCACGAACACGTGGGATCTCTTTTAATACTTCATCCATCTTATCGCCAGCACCTTGCTGTTTAAGTTGGCTTTCCATATTAGTTAGCATGCCACCCGGTACTTGCGCTAACAAGATACGAGGATCAACCCCTTTTAATTCACCTTCGAATTTCACATATTTTTTGCGCACTTCACGGAAGTAAGCAGAAATTTCTTCTAGCTTATGTAAATCTAAGCCTGTATCACGTGGTGTACCTTCAACAATAGACACTAATGTTTCTGTTGGTGAATGGCCGTAAGTCATACTCATCGATGAAATAGCGGTATCAATAATATCAACACCCGCATCAATCGCTTTTTGTTGTGTTGCTACACTTAGCCCCGTTGTCGCATGACAATGCAGTGCTAATGGGATATTGGTACACGCTTTAATTTTTGTCACTAACTCTTCAGCAACATACGGTTTTAATAAACCAGCCATGTCTTTAATACAAATTGAATGCGAACCCATGTCTTCCATGCGTTTTGCCATATCAACCCAGCCATCAATAGTATGAACAGGGCTAGTCGTATAAGAAATAGTACCTTGTGCATGAGCACCTACGTCGATAGCAGACTTAATCGCTGTTTCAAAGTTACGTACATCATTCATTGCATCAAAGATACGGAATACATCTACACCGTTGGTATGAGCACGTTCAATAAACTTTTGAACAACATCATCAGCATAATGACGGTAACCTAATAGGTTTTGCGCTCTTAACAGCATTTGTTGTGGCGTGTTAGGCATCGCTGCTTTTAAAGCACGAATACGGTCCCAAGGATCTTCACCTAAATAACGAATACATGAATCAAAAGTAGCACCACCCCAAGTCTCTAAAGACCAATAGCCTACTTTATCTAATTTCTCTGCGATGGGTAACATATCGTCAATACGCATGCGCGTTGCAAATAATGATTGGTGTGCATCACGTAAAACAACTTCGGTGATTGCGAGAGGCTTAGACATATTCACTTGCTCCTTTATTAATTCTTTATCCATCATACTGCTTGGGATTTACGGTATTGTTGTACTGCACTTGTGATAGCGGCAATAACTTGAGGGCTTACTTGTGCTTGACCAGCTGCTTTAGGTGCTGCAGAGGTTTTACGTTGAGGGGTAATAACGGGTTTATCCGCAGGAATATATTTTGCCATTAGGTTAATACAAATAAAGAGTAACCCTAAAAACATATAAACAAATGCCATGCCGAGACCCAGTAGCATTAACGCTGTAACTAAAGACCCTGAAATATCCATAAATGTATCCTTTCCTTTTCTAAATGCTCATGACAACTCATTATTGACCCATGAAAATGAATATTTATTCAAATTCAATATATATTTAACAAGTTGCAAAGATGCGAGCTTTGAATACCTACCACAGTTAAAACTATGTAAATAATAAACATCAACCACCAAACTACTTTGATCAATAACTCTTTAATATATATCGTTATTAGTAGAATAGTGTTTCGCAGGTGCCCATTGTACTGGTTTGACCTATAAAATGAAAGAAATGGAAGTTGACCTAGTTTGCAGAGTTTATATTTAAAATCGCGGTAGTGAATAAAACAATAGAAAAGACCGTTCTAGACAGGTATAGCAAGGATGGCAGCTTTGATTATTTATGCAAAATAGAAATTAAATGAAACAAAAAATAACAGAAAAAATGAATATTTATTCTATTTAAACGCATGAAAATCAAAATAAGAAGATATTTGTAAAATAAGAGGTAAAACAGATAATGAAGAAATGGTGCGGGTGAAGGGATTCGAACCCCTGACCGCCTGGTTCGTAGCCAGGTACTCTATCCAGCTGAGCTACACCCGCATGGTGCTTAATATTATTGGGAATAATATTAATAAGCTCTAAAAACAAAAAACTTACAAAAGTAAGCTTTATAAAGAATGGTGCGGGTGAAGGGATTCGAACCCCTGACCGCCTGGTTCGTAGCCAGGTACTCTATCCAGCTGAGCTACACCCGCCGCGATATTCTTTTGTTTTTATTCAATTCTTAAGCTCACCGTCTTTTCGTGCAAATAGAAAGATGGTGCGGGTGAAGGGATTCGAACCCCTGACCGCCTGGTTCGTAGCCAGGTACTCTATCCAGCTGAGCTACACCCGCTTTAAGAATCTACAAGAATGGCGGTGGAGGAGGGATTCGAACCCTCGAACAGGCTATAAACCCGTTACTCCCTTAGCAGGGGAGCGCCTTCGGCCACTCGGCCACCCCACCGTCGTCTTGTTGGCGCACATATTACTGTCTTCTGAAAACAAGTCAAACACTTTTTAAAAGAAAACTTTCTGTTTGCTCGCTATTCGAACAACCTGCTTAAATTTCATCTACATTGAGTAAATTTCAGGCATAAAAAAAGAGCCCTTAGGCTCTTTCTTTAAGAATAACTAGTATTAACTAGCGGCATTCTTTTCAGCTTGAATACGCATATAGATCTCTTCACGATGCACTGACACATCTTTTGGAGCATTAACGCCTACACGTACTTGATTACCTTTAACGCCTAATACAGTAACAGTCACGTTGTCACCAATCATAAGTGTTTCGCCTACACGGCGTGTTAAAATTAACATATATATAGCTCCTAAATTATTCTAATTATATCGAGATGATGAGTATGGCTCATTACACAGTAAATACATCTTTTATTTATTGTGTATATAGCACTAATTCTATTTTTCTTGCGTTGGTTCTGTTTCTAGCTCAAATGCTTTATGTAAGGCACGTACAGCTAATTCTAAATACTTACTATCCACTAACACTGAGATCTTGATTTCAGAGGTAGCAATTTGATGCATGTTAATCCCTTCTGCACCTAATGTTTCAAACATTTTTTGTGCAACACCAGGATGATTCCACATACCGACACCGACAATAGATACTTTTGCAATCTCATTATTACCTTGAACAGAATTAGCTTGTAGCTTCTCACAAACAACATTTAATAATTTTGTTGCTTGATCGTAGTCATCACGATGTACTGTAAAGGTAAAATCTGTTTTACCGTCACCTAATGTATTTTGCACGATCATATCAACGTCAATGTTAGCAGCACCAATAGGAGAAAGGATTTGAGCCGCAACCGTTGGTTGATCAGGAACACCAGATAAAGTTAAACGCGCTTCATCACGATTAAATGCGATACCAGAGATAACAGGAGATTCCATTTTATTTTCCTCATAACTAATTAACGTACCACCACCATCTTTAAAACTAGAAAGTACACGTAGTGGCACGTTGTATTTTCCTGCAAATTCTACAGAGCGAATTTGTAATACTTTCGCCCCTAAGCTAGCCATTTCAAGCATTTCTTCAAACGTAATACTATCAAGACGGCGAGCATTAGGCTCCACGCGTGGGTCTGTAGTGTAGACACCATCAACATCCGTATAGATTTGGCATTCATCCGCTTTTAATGCTGCAGCGATAGCAACAGCAGAAGTATCACTGCCTCCACGGCCTAGTGTCGTAATATTATTACTTTCACTACGTCCTTGGAAACCAGCAACAACGACTACACGCCCTTCTTTTATATGTTTCTGAAGGTTCTCAGTTTCTACATTTAAAATACGTGCTTTAGCATGGTTAGAATCCGTTTTTAAACGAATTTGGTCACCGGTCATTGAAACAGCATCAACACCTAGATTGTGTAGCGCCATAGATAACAAAGCGATAGTCGTTTGCTCACCAGTGGACAACAACACATCCATCTCACGAGCAGTGGGTGTATCGTTAAACTCTTTAGCTAGCGCGATTAAACGATTGGTTTCACCTGACATAGCCGACAAAACAACAACGACATCATGACCCGCTTCTTTCGTCGCTTTAACTTTCTCAGCGACGGCTTTGATACGTTCCACATTGCCAACGGAAGTACCACCATATTTTTGAACTAGTAATGCCATTTCTTTTCCTTTCTACACAACCAAGGTATAGACCCCTAATTTTTATAAACGTTCAATTAACCAAGGAGTTACCAATGCAAGCGCATCTTTTAATGCGGCAGGATTGTTTCCGCCAGCCATCGCCATATCTGGACGACCACCACCTTTTCCGCCAACAGGGATAGCAACAACGTTGACTAAATCACCTGCTTTGACTTTTTTAGTTAAATCTTTTGTTACACCTGCAATCAAACTCACTTTGTCATCACCAACCGTCGTTGCTAATACCACGATGCCTGATTGCAACTTGTTCTTCATTTCATCGACGCTATTACGTAACGTTTTAGGGTCAATGCCTTCCATGTAAGCAACAACGACTTTCACACCGTTGATATCGATAGCTTGTTCAGTCAAGTTTGAACCTGCTTCACTTGCCGCTTTCGCTTTAAGTTGTGCTAGCTCTTTCTCAAGCACTTTATTACGCTCTAGCGTTTGCAGGATTTTCTCACCTAACGTGAATGAATCACCTTTAACAAGATCACAGGCTTTATTGAATTGCTCACGTAAGTTTTGCAATACATTACCAGCAGCGTCACCCGCAGCCGCTTCAATACGACGAACGCCTGCAGCAGTGCCCGCTTCAGAAGTGATAATGAATAACCCCATATCACCAGTACGTTGTACATGAGTACCACCACATAGTTCAGTTGAGAAATCACCCATTTGAACAACACGTACCATATCGCCATACTTCTCACCAAATAATGCCATTGCACCTTGGTTTTTAGCTTCTTCAATGTCCATCAATTTAGTCACAACTTCATAGTTGTTACGAATGGCTTGGTTGACCATATAAGTCACTTTATTAAGTGCTTCAGCTGATACAGCTTCAAAGTGAGAGAAATCAAAACGTAGTTTCTCAGCATCACATAACGACCCTTTTTGAGTCACATGCTCACCTAACACTTGGCGTAATGCTTCGTGTAATAAATGAGTTGCAGAATGATGTAATGCAATTGATTTACGACGTTCAGCATCAACTTCAGCTTCAACAGACTCGTTCGCCTTGATAGCGCCCATACTAACGTAACCAATATGTAAGAAAGCATCGCCAGATTTTTTAGTATCTGTTACAACAAAAATACCATTACTGAACTTAAGCACGCCCGAATCGCCTACTTGGCCGCCCGACTCTGCATAGAATGGTGTTTTAGCTAGCACGATTTGAGCGTTATCACCTTCGACTAAACTATCAACAAGCTGGCCTTCTTTGATTAACGTCGTCACGGTAGAAGACCCTACTAGCGCTTGATAACCAATAAACTCAGTTTTGCCTTCGATTTTTAATACGTCGTTATAGTCTTTACCGAAGTTATTCGCTGCTTGAGCACGCTTACGTTGCTCAGCCATTGCACTATCAAAACCATCTTCATCGATAGTTAATTCACGTTCACGCGCAATATCAGCAGTTAAATCAGCTGGAAAACCGTAAGTATCGTAAAGTTTAAATACAACGTCACCAGGAATAACACTACCTTGTAGCGCATCTAGCTCGTTATCTAAAATCAGTAAACCACGCTCTAGCGTTTTACCAAATTGCTCTTCTTCTAGACGTAAGATCTTTTCAACGAATTCACGTTGCTGACCTAGTTCCGGGTAAGCATCGCCCATTTGTTTAATTAGCTCTTCATAAATACGGTAAAAGAACACTTCTTTTGCACCCAATTTATGACCGTGACGTACAGCACGACGAATAATACGACGTAGTACATAACCACGTCCTTCATTTGACGGCATCACACCATCGCAGATCAAGAAACCACATGAGCGGATATGGTCGGCAACAACACGTAACGATTTATCTTGTAAATCTTGTGCGCCTGTTATGTCAGCTACTTTCTGAATCAAGCCTTTGAATAGGTCGATATCATAGTTTGAATGACCGTTTTGAATAATCGCAGAAATACGCTCTAAGCCCATCCCCGTATCGATAGATGGGTTAGGTAGGTTTTCCATTGAACCATCAGCACTACGGTTAAATTGCATGAAAACGATGTTCCAGATTTCAATGAAACGGTCGCCATCTTCTTCAGGTGTGCCTGGAGGACCGCCCCAAATGTGCTCACCGTGATCGTAGAATATTTCAGAACAAGGACCACAAGGACCCGTATCACCCATTGACCAAAAGTTATCAGACTCGTATTTTTTCTCAGGTGATTTATCACCAATACGAATGATTTTATCTTCTGGTACGCCGATTTTATCAGCCCATAATGAAAATGCTTCGTCATCACTTTCGTAAACAGTAACAAGCAGTTTCTCTTTTGGTATTTTCAGAACGTCAGTTAAATATTCCCACGCAAATCCAATCGCTTCTTCTTTGAAGTAATCACCGAAACTAAAGTTACCCAACATCTCAAAAAAAGTATGGTGACGAGCCGTGTAACCAACGTTATCTAGATCGTTATGTTTACCACCAGCACGAACACAACGTTGGCTTGATGTAGCGCGTGTATAAGCTCTTTTTTCAGTGCCTAAAAAGGTATCTTTAAATTGATTCATACCTGCATTAGTAAATAACAAGGTAGGGTCATTCTCAGGGACTAGTGAACTACTGCTCACAGTCTGATGCCCTTTCTTACCAAAGAAATCCATAAATCCTTGGCGAATATCAGCGGTCGATTTAGTCATGACTTATTCCATGTAAAAGTGTCAATTTAGGTATTCTTAAAAAATGAGTCTTTAAGCGCTAAATAGATGAAAAATAAATGGAGGCTAATATATCATGCTGACGGTGCTGGTGAAAGTAGCGATAAATGCCCTCATAGCAATTATTTATTACTCAATATAACCTTTATGAATAAGCGAATCGGCAATTTGCGGTTAAACCTCTAACGTAAGGAATCAGAGGCTATTCAATACGAATAGTTTGTTGAGTTTATATTGATTCAAAGATCTTACTTTACAGACAATAAATATTATTTTTTTAGTAAATTTTAAACGTTTCAACAGATATAAAACTCGAAATAAAATGCAGAAACGACTTAGAAAATGCCTTAATGAAGAAACGGATGAATGAAAAGACGGCTTAAAGAAAAGACAGTTTAAGGAAGGTATTAATAATAGAGGCTTTATTGTTGAAGCAAGAACTTGATTGGCTAGTGATACTGATGATAACTAGCCAATACTTAAAACACGCTTATTTACTTATCTATTTACCTATTTATCTATTTATCTATTTATCTATTTATCTACCTACAGACTTACAGACTTAAAATAAATAGATAACGCTTATTCAGCCACTAACGTTTCAATACGGTAAAAACCTTCACCGTCAATACCTAGCGCTTCCGCTAAAAATGGCAAACTATGTTGCATCTCTTTTTGTAACGTCCATGGTGGATTAATCACAATCATGCCACTTGAAGTCATACCACGTTCTTCTTTATCCGCTTCAATACCCAATTCAAATAACTGGATATTTTTAATGCCAGACGATTTTAACGCTCTTTCCATTTTATTAATCAACGTACGTTTAACAACGGGATACCATAAAGCATAAGTCCCTGTCGCAAAACGACGATGAGCATCAACTAACTTGTCAACCACTTCATCATATTCTGTTTTAATTTCATAAGACGGGTCAATCAACACCAAACCACGACGCTCTTTGGGTGGCATAGTAGCAATTAAGCCTTGTAAACCATCGCTATTCGCCATTTTAATGCGGCGATCACCAGAGAAGTTGCCACGCATGTTAGTAAATTCATTAGGATGTAATTCAAATAAGAACATACGATCATCATCACGACGCATTTGATTACAAATCATCGGAGAACCAGGGTAAGACAGTAACGCTCCTTCCCCATTAAATGCTTTAACCTGCTCTAAATAACGAGATACAGGCACCGGTAAATTTTTAAGCCCCCATAACGCACCAATCCCGTTTTTAAACTCACCTGTTTTTAATGATTGAGCTGAATCTAATTGAAAAGCACCACAGCCAGAATGGGTATCCAAATAACAAAAAGCTTTATCTTTTTGCAATAAGTAATCAAGGATAGAGGCTAATACAGTATGCTTTAACACATCTGCAAAATTCCCAGCATGGTATGAATGACGATAACTCAGCACAAAAAACTCCAAAAAGGTTCTAGAAAAAATAAAATAATAACTGGCGCAGTATAAAGACTTTACGGTTTTATTGCGCGAAAAAGATAAACAGAAATAATTCATGACATGTTACTATCCGCCCTCACTTAATGGGTGTGACACCTCAAAATATAACGTCAGTCATGCAGTGAAGGATTTTATAACCTAATAGATGTAGATAATGTTACTCAATACATAACCTTCAATTGAGTGACAAGTTCCATACCGTCATCATCAACGTTGTAATAATCAATATAGTAATATCCAATTAAGTAATAGCTAACGCTGTAATAAATAATGTAGTAATAAGCAATATAATAAACAATGTAATGGCAACCAAGGCTTTAAGAACTCATTTGTAGCCAACTAGATATATTACCTATACCCCCTGTTTTCAGTAAAAGTGGAATGTTCATGTCTTCAGATGCACTAAGTCCTTTCGAAAAACGCGCCGCTCTCTCCCTCTCATTAGTTTTTGCATTACGCATGTTAGGCCTATTCATGATCATGCCTGTATTCGCAATATACGGAAAAGATCTGATTGGTTACTCGCCTCTATGGGTGGGTTTTGCGATAGGCGCTTACGGATTAACACAAGCACTCCTACAAATACCAGCTGGCATATTATCCGACAGATTTGGTCGTCGCCCGATCATTTACGGCGGTTTAATCATTTTTGCACTTGGTAGTTTAGTCGCCGCTTTTTCAGAGTCCGTTTATGGTGTAACGATAGGCCGCGCTTTACAGGGAACAGGCGCCATCGCCAGTGCTATTTTAGCCTTAGCCGCCGACGTAACAAGAGAACAACAACGCTCGAAAGCAATGGGCATGATAGGTGTGAGTATTGGCTTAGCGTTCGCAATGGCAATGGTAGCAGGTCCCGTGTTAGCGCCTTTTATTGGGCTAAAAGGGTTATTCTTAATCACCGCGGCAGGTGCACTCGTCGGTATTGCCATTGTTTATTTCTTAGTACCGCATGTCACCACGAAAGCCCCTAAAGGTGACACCATTGCCATCCCCTCTTTAATTGCAAAACTGGCTAAACAACCTCAACTACTTCGCCTTAATGTCGGTATTTTTATATTGCATCTGTCGTTAACGGCTATTTTTGTTAATTTGCCATTAAAACTACAACACATGCAATTACTTGCCAATGAACATTGGAAAATATATTTACCGGCTTTATTAATCTCATTTTTACTGATCATCCCCATGTTGATCGTCTCTTCTAAAAAACAAAAAAATAAACATTTTTACCTTTTTTCTATTGTTTTAATGTCGCTCAGCTTAGTCGCTATGGCATTCACTGATGAGTCTATTCTTATCATGTTTATTGTTATGCTACTGTTTTTCACCGCCTTTAACTTTTTAGAAGCATCATTACCTGCTTTTATCTCAATGCTTTCCCCAGCAGGCACCAAAGGCACTGCAATGGGGATATATAGCACATATCAATTTTCTGGTGCATTTATCGGTGGTATTGTGGGTGGGTTATCCTATAAACTAGTAGGCAGTAGTGGCTTATTTTTATGCCTAGCAGGGTTAATGATAGTATGGTTTTTACTCTCCCTTGGTATGCATAATCCAAGTAAAATTCGAACTTTTACGTTCACATCGAACCTAAAGAACGAGCAGCAAGCCAATGTACTCATTAATCAATTAGCAGCATTAGATGGCGCGTTAGAAGTGGTTATTATCACGGAAGAAAAAGCAGTTTATATCAAAGCGAATACACAGCTTTTTGAGCGACAACAAGCGCAACACATTTTAGATAATAGTTAACATTGCTATTACTATTAAATATTTTAAATAAATAATTCGAAATAGCGGAGTAAAAACATGTTTAACCGTAGTGTAAACAAAGTAGTCCTAGTAGGTAACCTAGGTAAAGATCCTGAAATGCGTTACACCCAAAATGGTGGCGCAGTAGCTAACTTTTCAATCGCAACAACGGAAAGCTGGAAAAACAAACAAACAGGCGAATACGAAAACAAATCTGAATGGCACAACATTGTTGTATTCGGTAAGTTTGGCGAAATGGTTGGCCAGTACCTTAAAAAAGGTGCAAAAGTTTACGTTGAAGGTAAATTGCAAACCAACAAATGGCAAGGTCAAGACGGTCAAGATCGTTACAAAACTGAGATCATTGCAAACGACATTCAAATGCTAGATGCGCGTAATCAAAATGCAGGACAAGGCCAAGCGCCTTACCAAGCACCGCAACAGCCAGGTGGATACCAAAGCGCTGCGCCACAACCAGCTGCTGCACCAGCACAGTCTTGGGGTAATGCACCGCAACAACCACCAGCACATCAGCCTGCTCCGCAAATGGCACCAGCATATCAGCCACAGCCGACACCTGCACAGCAACGACCTGCGCCAGCACCTGCTCCACAGCAACGTCCGGCACCAGCGCCTGCTCCAGCGCCACAGGCAAAACCGCAACAAGCTCCAGCGTCATTTAATGAGCCATCAATGGATTTTGATGACGATATCCCGTTCTAGGATTGAGTTGTCTTTTTAAGATGATTTATTAAATTGTAGAATAGTAAAAACCTAGCACTGCTAGGTTTTTTTATGTCTATAATTTGAAATGTTAAATTCACCTGACTTTATTTGAGCTATACCGATTACATTAACTAAGTGATCTAAATTTTGCGCAGGAAAAATGACTTAGTTTAAGGCGTAAATTGAGCTAAATGGTTGTTCCCTTTACGAAATTTACAACGAAGAAATAAGTTATTTTAACAAGTAAAATAGATCAGTTAATTAGTGTGATTGGTATTAATGCTTTCAAATAATCAATAAGTTCATATATCTCTCACCTGCTGCATTTCCACCGTAAATATTGCAAGGTCCTACGCTTTTAGATGATTAAAAATTCATAAGTGAACTATAGCTCTTTGTTTTATCGACAAACCAACGTAAAGTAATAATAATATTTTAATTATTAACTCTTGTCGTATTTCTCCCGTTAAAATGACATTTTGTGAGTTAGTAAAGCTGTTAGGCCTATATCGTATTATCAATATAATAATAAAAAGGAATTCTAATTCATGCAGAAAAACAATATAAAAATACATTCATTAATCGTAATCTTTGCAAGCACTATATCTTTAGTGTCTTTAAATGCTAACTCCAGCGAGAATGGCGTGTGCAATATAAAAGGGAATATTTCATATAATACTGGCGAGAAAATTTACCATGTAAAAGGTCAGAAATATTATAAAAGAACAAAAATAAATGAAAATAAAGGTGAAAAATATTTTTGCTCAGAAGAAGAAGCAAAAAAACAAGGTTGGCGTAAATCAGAAAGTTAAGGCATAACCGGGTAGCCGGAGGTATCTAACCTCAAGCCCCTACACCACACTGCATGTGGCTCCGCACAGGGCGGTTCATCTTATGATGAATAGTGAATATTAATCCACAAATCCTTTAATTACATCAAACCTTGTCTGGCTAAAAACTCATTACTGAGCGCTATATTGATCCCTTTGGTTTTCGAACTACAACAAGGTTCTTTACTGGTACTTTTTATAAACCTACTGGTACAAGAAATAGCTAAACGTTCACTTACGCCAAGTTTGATCAATGGTCTCTAGTTCGTCCGTAGTTTTGGCCATTGCCGATAAACGTGGACTTCATTAAAACAATGATATCGTCACACGAATAAAACCCACAATATTCTTTAATAATACTGTTTTGACCTAACCTTCTTCACCCTTCGTGCCTTCGTGGTTAATCAGCTTTTGATTTTAAAAGACCAAAGCAACCACGAAGCCGCTACGCTGCACGAAGGACACGAAGAAAAGTTACAATGTTAGTAAATAGTAAGGCTTTTGACCTAACCTTCTTTCTCTTTCGTGGTTAATCGGTTTTTGATTTTAAAAGACAACTTCAATGAACAACTTCAAAGAGTGGCTTTTCAATACTTTGCTCAATACTTTGTTCTTAAAGCAGGAAAATTTACAATTGTTTTTTTCACTGCGTTCAACATTTTAACCAACTATAAATTCCCTCTTAATGAGGCGTTAAACCACAATCAGTCGTTGAGACGTTTCGTCGCCTTTTTATAAGCATCGCTTCGTTCACGTTTACCGACTGCAAGCACAGTTACAGTGATAATGTTATCTGTGACTTGATAAACTAAACGATAACCGGATTGGCGAAGTTTAATTTTATACATATTATCTGCGCCTGATAACTTAGCCCCTGGTATGTGAGGATTAGTTAGGCGTTCAATTAGTTTTTTCTTAAATTGACTTTTGAGTGTAGCGCCTAGCTTATTCCATTCTTTTAATGCGCTTTTCTTGAATTCGAGATTATAAGTCATCAATATTTACCGAAATGCTACTTTCATTTTGTCGTTCTATTGCTAAAGCTAAAAGCTCAAGATCTTCAATTTTGTCCATCATCATTTCGTAGGCTTCAGCAGGTACACAATAAAATGCTGGTTCATTTCTGTTGAGTACTGCAACAGGCTCGCCATAGGCGCTTGTTGCAACTTTCATTGGATTTGCTTTGAACTCAGTGATACTGGCAGCAACGTCAGCTAAGATTCTAGTGGTCATTAAGTGGTCTCTTATTAGGTCGTTTAATGAGTCCATTGTAGTTGTATAAAAGTGGTTTAACAAGCAGCTCAATGCGAGAGAGTAAATGCATATATTCAATCATTCTTGGGTTATCGGAATAGGAGGAGGGATTCTTAGTGGTTTTATTGTAACTCTAATTACTCACTATCTATTTTCCAAAAAAGACAACAAAGAATACATCCAAAAAGTTGCAACTGTAAACAGAGAAGTTATTTACGCACTTAGACCTAGAATACCCGAGGGACACATACCTGATAATGAAGTACTGTCATCCTTGATAAATGCAACAGCACGTAGATATAAAGTTGAGCACGGTGATGTATACCAAGCCAAGCAAATAGCCGAAGAGTTGATCAAAGAAATTATGGATTCTAGTTTTATTTCTTCAGAAACAAAGAGAAATTATTGTGAGACGTTAGCTCACTTAGTAGCGGCTGAAAAAGTCGGTGAGTTAAGTGCAACTTTAGATGTTGAGCGTGTGTCAATTGAGTCTGAATATCGACGTAAGCAAACAGCAATAATGAGCTCTGTCCTTGGCATTACCTCTGCGATGGGAACAATGATAGTTGATCTAACTACCGTTTTGGATAAACCTTCAGCTTCTTCACCGTTCAAAGAGTTGATTGGTATGACGTTACCAGCGTTAACTATTTTAGCTTCTGTAATGGTTGCAACAGCGGCAATGTTGGTCAGCATGAAGCTTAAAAAAGCAAGAGAAGAACGTAGTAGCGATAAAGAAACTGAATCTGGTAGCCGGAGAAATCTAACCTCCTGCCCCACACCACCCTGCATGCGGCTCCGCACAGGGCGGTTCATCTTATGATAAATAGTGAATATTAATCCACAAATCCTTTAATGATATCAAACCTTGTCTGGCTAAAAACGCATTACTGATCTCAACTTCAATGAATGACTGTCCAACACTTTCTAGCACCGTAAAGATTGCAACGTCCCATGCTTTCAGATGATTAAAGATTCACAAGTGAACTATAGCCCTTTGTTTTATCGATAAACCAACGTAAAGTAATAATAATATTTTAATCATTAACTCTTGTCGTATTTCCACCGTTAAAATGACATTTTGTGAGTTAATAAAGCTGTTATATGCTCCTCATTAGATAGTGAATATTATAATCGCACTAGTTTGTGAAAGTTGGAAAATAGCCATAAACACTTAAATTACAATATTGGACGTAAACGATAATATGAGGTTGAGTAAAGTTTTAAAAATAGGTTGGGTAGTAGCTGTGCTGCTAGGTTTTTTAGCTGGCAATGCCGCTGTTTATGCTGCATTGCAACACAATCCGCAACAAGAGTTTCATAGTATAGAAACTATTAACTGGTTTGAGCTATCGATGATTTGGTTTTCATGGTTTTTGATTGTGTCAACTGTTCTCGGTGGGATCACGTCTTCCTGCTTAATTGTCGTATATAAGTTGTTTAGATATATATAGCATATAATCGGGTAACCGGAGGTATCTAACACGCTGTATGCGGCTCCACACAGGGCGGTTCATCTTATGATAAATAGTGAATGTTAATCCACAAATCCTTTAATGACATCAAACCTTTTCTTGCTAAAAACGCATTACTGATCGCTATATTGATCCTTTTGGTTTTCGAACTAACTTCAATGAATGACTGCACAACACTTTTGCTCTTCCATTAAAAAATTTAATTACTATTTCACTTGTAATCCTATTTAATATTTTCACAATTCGCTCTGTGTGGTTGTGTGTTTCACATCCCAAACTAAAAGTTAAACACACAATTGATCGTCTTTAGGCTGTATTATTAAGCATTTATGTTATCGCAGTCTCATATAATCTTGGTGTAAATTAAACCTTACAAGGACAAAAAAGTCTATCTTATGGAAGGGAAATATATGTTCTAATACTTTAAAAGGCTTCAAATTGATTTCAAAAATTCATTTTTTAGTTATGAAAGCAATTCTACAACCTCGCTATTTTTATCGAATTTTTAATGAATCTACACGAATTATGAATAAATATTTCTCAAGATATTTTGTCTTATATACCTAATTCAGACACTTTTAGTTGTGATGAAGTTTCAAGCCTCCATTTAGTGAGAGTATAATATTTAACCTATCAATAAGGAAAAAATAATGAGTTCCGAACTTATAAAAGGTGGTAATTGCACATTGCCGCGTAATAATGGCACGATTTTAATTAAACACTCCTCATCAACCACAAGAGATATAAATCTAACCGCTTTTTTACTTGATGACACAGGAAAAGTAAAAAACGACGATGGTATGGTATTTTTTAACCAACCTTGTGATATTGATAAAATAGCACAATTCATAACACCAATAGAAAGTAATGGTGTTACTACTCACCAGATCAACTTTGATCTTAATTATGTATCTGATATTGCTAAAATAGCGATCACTTTAACTGAAGATAATGACATCGGTTTTGATGGGCTAAATTTAACGGCTGAAATTCATTGTGATGGTACTGTTACGAAACTAACGTCACTTGCTTTCAATACAGAAAAAGGGATCATTATTTCTGAAATATATAATCGAAACGGACAAACTAAAGCAAGAGCCGTTTGGCAAGGTTTTTCGACAGGCCTTGTGGGGTTATGTTCGAACTATGGCATTGAAGTGGATAATGAAGTCAAACAAGTACCTAAAACAGTTGTCACACAGGCAATTAAACCAGTAATGAAAGTTAGTCCAAGCATAAATTTGGAAAAAGTTAGTGGTAAAGTTGATCTGTCTAAAGGTAAAAAACCTATTCTTATTGAGAAAACTTCAGAAATAACTGTATCAATATCATGGGACAGTAATACAGACTATGATGTGTATGCACTGGTCTATCTTGCCAATGGAAAGCAAGTTGATGTAGCTATGTTTGGCGCTAAAGGTGTTCCGGTGTTACAAAGTTATAAAAACGCAGTGCGTCACTTAGGCGATGAAGTCGGAACTAAGCCAGAGAAAAAAGGATTTTTCCAATCTTCGATTAAAAATACAATATGCAAAGAAGAAATTAAGATCTGTTTGGATGATACTATTAAAGCAGTGGTTCCGGTTGCTTACTCAGCTCAATCTAACGGTTCAGGCTCATTTAATAAATACAATGTATCGATGTTAATTGATAATCATAATGGAACTGAAATTAGTATTTCAGCTAAAAATGCAAGTAAGGATAACAATATCTACACATGTGTTCCCGGTATCATCACGAATACTCCAAATGGGATTGTTATTGAGGCCCTAGAGTCGTATAGCGTCCCAAACTCTGAAAATAGACCTAAGTTAGAAATGGATAGCGATAGAAATATAAAAGTACTAATGGATCGCGGACCTATAAATAATTATAAATAATGGGTTATGCTCTCTCTTATACATTTTAACCAACTATTTTGAGTACTTAACAAAGTGTTGATATTCGTTTTAAGTTATAAGACTAATTCAGATATACAAGATATAGAGTTAACTGTAATACATACTTTTATCTCTAACTATTGTTGAGCTAAAAGTATTCCATTAAGGCTATAGAAAAGGCAATGAATAATTCGTTATTTTTGCTAATTTTACCGACTCAGAGCATTATTTTTCTTTTGCTCATATGATTACGCGAGTGAATAGGGTCAAGTCTGAATGGCTCTGTATTAAGGAATTTTTTAATAAATTAGTGTGATTATCAAATAATAAATAGATGTATGCAGCCAAGGAAAATCGTACTATAGATTCACCACAAACCAAGATGCTCTATTGACTGGTATAAGTTACTCTACAAACCTCGTTATATTTTCTCTGGTTTGGCTGTCATAAGGATTCAATGATGAATATAGATAAAGCAAAAAAACGTATCGCGAAGCAAGTTAAAAAAGGATTTAACGGCTACCCTCAGATCTCACTAGCGTATTTTGGTCAAACGTCGGATTCTGCAACTAAAGTCATTGTTTCATTCACTGCGGATGAGAACGCTAAACCACAAGACCAAACGTTTTTGAGTGAAAATGACGCTCGGGAAGACGAGACGATTCAATCGACGTTAGTGAAAATAATTGAACGAACTGATGCTAATACGGTTATTGAAATCGATGGTGTTTCGATCATTAATTAAAAAATAAAAAAGTGAATGGGGTCAAATCTTACTTTTTTCCTTTTTAAAATATGGCATCAAAAACTCATAATAAAGATGAAGGACTTTCAGCAACAGCAAACAGGACGTTTGCTGTAAGTTCATTCAGCGCATGGACGCGCTGTATGAACTGGTGCGTTAGGAAAGCCCTTTATTGTTTGGGTAAGAAAGCGAATCGGTGACAGTTTTCTTTGGATCTTTTATAGGTATAGGTTTTTTGCTGTTCAAAGAAAGTAGAGTCGCCGACAGGGTGAAAAACCAAGCTGGAAATATTAATGTAACTCGTTGAGCGCAGACGAACCCACACTCAAAATAGCTACCACTCTCCCGCCGTTGAGCTTTTCCAAACAATGAAGGACTTTCAGCGACAGCAAACAGGACGTTTGCTGTAAGTTCATTCAGCGCATGGACGCGCTGTATGAACTGGTGCGTTAGGAAAGCCCTTTATTGTTTGGGCAAGAAAGCGAATCGGTGACAGTTTTCTTTGAATCTTTTATAGGTATAGGTTCTTTACTGTTCAAAGAAAGTAGAGTCGCCGACAGGGCGAAAGCACAGTAAATAAAAATCAATATGACCGGAAAAGCGCAGAAGAAGACTAAGACTAACAAAAAAATAGAAGCCTATTGAGGCTAAAAAAAAACGCATGCCTAATTGCTTAGAGATGCGTTTATATTATTTGGCAGATTCAAGTTTCAAATATCGTTAGATAAACTTGTTTAATTTTATTTAGCTTAGTTTAGTTTAGTTTAGTTTAGTTCAGTAGTGACCAACATCAAAGCCATTAATGACTCTGATGTTATTCAACAACATGATTAAACTAGCTATTTAAATAGTGGCTTAACTTAAAGTGCTGTTTCTAAGATTTGACGAGAACGAGCTAAATCTATTGTGCCGTTTTCACCAAGCTTAGTCATACCGTGTGCTTCTAAACTTACCATTGCTGTATCTACATCAGTTTGTGTTAAGTCGATTTCGCTTAACGACACAGGTGTTTTCATTGCAGAGAAAAATGCTTTTGTTTTCTCGATAGCTGCATCGATACGTGCATCATCTGAACCTTCAGTGATATTCCAAATACGCTCAGCGTACTGTAATAATTTTGCTTTTTTCTCTTCACGACATACTTGCATGACTGCTGGTAACACGATGGTTAAACTACGACCATGGTCTACGCCAAAGTTACCTGTTAGTTCGTGACCAATCATGTGTGTTGCCCAATCTTGAGGAACACCGACACCAATTAAACCGCTTAGTGCTTGAGTCGCAGCCCACATTACGTTGGTACGCGCTTCCATATTTTGTAAGTCAACAATCAGTTTTGGACCTTCTTCAACTAATGTTAATAAAATGCCTTCTGCAAAACGATCTTGGATTTTTGCGTTAACTGGGTACGTTAGGTATTGCTCCATTACGTGAACAAATCCATCAACAACACCATTAGATGTTTGGCGTTCAGACAAGCTCAATGTAGTTTGAGGGTCTAGTACTGCAAATTGAGGACGTACAAGTGGATTACCAAATGCTAATTTTTCTTTACCACGAGTAACAACAGCACCTGAATTCGTTTCTGAACCCGTTGCTGGTAATGTCAAAATACAACCTAATGGCAGTGCAGTTTCAATCTTGCCTTGCTTAGCAAGAATATCCCACGCTTCTTCACCTTCAAAGTTCACTGCAGCTGCAATGAATTTAGTACCATCAACAACAGAACCACCGCCTACTGCTAATAAGTAATCAAAACCTTCTGCACGAATACGCTCAACTGCTTTCATTAATGTATCGTATTGTGGGTTTGGCTCAATACCTGAAAACTCATCCCAGTTATGGTCAGCAAGTGCTGTAACTACTTGGTCGTAAACGCCGTTGCCCTTAATAGAACCGCCACCATAGGTGACTAATATTTTTTTGTCTTTTGGAATACTGTTAGTGATCGCTGCAATTTGACCTTGACCAAAATGGATTGCGGTCGTGTTGTGGTAACTAAAATTGTTCATCTATTACTCCTTTAAAACGATTTATTCTATTCATCGTTTATTAAAAATTTTGTATTAATGAGAATGATTTACTTGAATGCATTACATCGGCGAATCGACTTTGTTTATACAACATGTGCCTATACGTTTCAGTTTTATGTTGCGATCAAATACGAATCAAACATGAACTAAATATTGCTCATATATCGCATATCTAAATTATTATCATTCAAATTAAATTGCACACAATTTAATTGTGGGTCAATTATATCTCGCATTGAAACGATAACGCAAGTATATTGTGCACAATGTAATTATTTAACGGATTGAATATGAGTAACGATAAGGTAGATTTAAAGATGAGCCAGTGTGAAGAGGTCGATCATGCTTCAGTTGAGAGTTGTTCAACTCATTCTTGCTCAATAGTAGAACCTGGTTCTAACTTGGCAATTGAAAAACAACTTTGTTTCTCTTTATACAGCACGGCGAATGCTATTGTCCGAGCATATCGCCCGATGTTAAAAGCGCTTGATTTAACTTACCCTCAATATTTAGTGATGATTGTACTTTGGAGTAATAATGGGATTAATATAAAAGATCTAGGGCAGATACTACATTTAGATTCCGGTACCTTAACGCCTTTATTAAAACGTCTTGAAAGTAAGCACGTCTTGACACGACAACGCGGTGAAAATGATGAACGCGTACGTGAAATCTTTTTAACAGAGCAAGGTATTAACTTAAAAAACCAAGCTGAAACCGTCCCTGAAAAAATGTTATGCAAGGCTAAATTGCCTTTGGAAGAATTGCTCGAATTAAAAAAAGGCTGTGATAGATTATTTGAAAATTTAATTGCAGAATAATTCATACCGTTATAATAAACCGTTGCCCTTATAACCAAACGTAAACAGTAATTGTTAGAATAAATAACCTAAGTTACTCACCTGTCTACGTTTTACATGGGATATAAAATAATATTTAAACGATAAATAGCTAACTATTTTATCATTTAGTTGTCACAAACTCACTCTATACTATTTTAATGCAAACATTTTTAACGCAGAAGGATAAAGTGAATGAAAGGATCTATTTCTCGTCGTGACTTCCTAATATTAACAGCGAAAGGGGCAGGTGCCGCGGTTGTATCATATGGTTTAATGGGCTGTGCTAGCGATGATGACGACGCTCAAACAAACAATAATATTGGCTTCAATCATGGTATCGCTAGTGGTGATCCTTTAACGGATGCCATTATTTTATGGACTCGCGTAACACCAACAACCGAAGGTGAAATTACGGTATCTTGGGAAATAGCGACAGACGAAGCTTTTACTCAATTAGTAAATACAGGTAATACGACCACCAGCAACGCAAGAGATTATACCGTTAAAGTAGATGCTATTGGCCTTTCTGCCGGCACTACTTATTATTATCGTTTCATCAGTAATGGCACAACCTCTTCAATAGGTACCACTAAAACCTTACCCGATGGCTCGCCTGACTCCGTTAAATTAGCCGTGTTATCTTGTGCCAACTACCCTGCTGGCTTTTTTAATGTGTATAACTTAGCCGCACAACAAGATGATTTAGATGCCATCTTGCATCTCGGTGATTATATTTATGAATACGGTCGAGGCGAGTACGGCAGCGATAATGCTGAAGCAATAGATCGTCAAGTATTACCCGAAACTGAAATTTTTAGTTTAAGTGATTATCGTACTCGCTATGCTCAATACCATAGCGATCCTGATTTACAACTATTACACAGTAAAGTGCCTTTTATCACCGTTTGGGATGACCATGAAGTCGCTGATGATACTTGGAGTGATGGCGCAGCAAACCATACCGAAGATGAAGGTAGTTTTGAAGAACGTAAACTTGCCGCCTTGCAAGCTTACTTTGAATGGTTACCTATCCGCCCTTGGAGTGAAGGTAACTATGCAGAAATTTATCGTCAATTTTCATTTGGTGATCTTGTTGATTTATACATGCTAGATACCCGTGTTTTAGCCCGTGAAAAACAGCTCAACTATGCAAATTATTTTGATGGTAGTGTTTTGTTTGATGAGGAAACGTTTAACCAAGATCTCTATGAAACTGAAAGAACCATGCTCGGGGCAGAGCAATTACAATGGCTTGAAGATAGCGTGAGTGTCAATAACGGCCGTTGGCAATTATTAGGTCAACAAGTATTAATGGGTGAAATGAAATTACCTGGTGCCATTGCATTAAATGCCATGAGTACAACGGATTATGCAGAGTTAGGACCATTAGCTTTATTAGCAGCACGTATCGAAGCTGGAGATTCTACGATAACCACCGATGAGCAGACCTATTATGAAGCCAATGCAGACAAACTGACTGCTGATGCTCTTAGTTTATTATCCTTCCCTGAACTACCATATAATTTAGATGCATGGGATGGATATGCAACAGAGCGAGATAAAGTATTGGCCATCTTTAATGACGCATCAAAAAATTTAGTCGTTGTGGCGGGTGATACACATAATGCATGGGCAAATGAGTTATCTAATAGCGATGATAAAATTGTCGGTGTTGAGTTTGCAACGGCTTCCATCTCGTCACCCGGACTTGAGTATTATTTAAATATTAGTGATGACGCAATCGAAAGTACAGAGGATGGTTTTGTTTCTTTAATTGAGGGGCTTAAATATTCAAATGCTAAAGATAGAGGTTTTTTAACCCTCACCTTCACTCAAGAGAAAGTTGAAAGCCAATGGCATTATGTCGACACGATTCTTAGTTCAGAGTACACAGAGCTGACTGATCGACTTAAAGTCGCCACTAGTAATACTGATGATCCTGGCTTAACGTTCTCATAAACTGAGCTTAAACATAGCGGCAATAGCGATTATAATTTCTATAACTTCTATAACGACTATAACTATACATCGACATTAAGCTGATACCATTCCGATTGATTTTTCGGAATGGTATCAATGTTTAACTAGTTTTCAGTGTATTCGACCAATGAAAACCTTTTAGTACTTATGACTAACTATAAGCTAACAGCAGTTTCAACCAGCAACATGATTAACGAGTAGTGACAACCAGTAACAGCGACCAGCAGCAATATTAACTAACAGTATTAACCAGCAGCAGTTTCAAGCAGCCACATCGACCAGTATTACTCAGCCAGTAGCAGTATTAACAATCAACAAATCCACTATTTTTCCCAGTCTAAAATCACTTTTCCTGATTTACCAGAACGCATCATATCGAAACCTTTTTGGAAATCATCCACGCTAAAATGATGTGTAATGATAGGCGTTAAATCTAAGCCAGATTGAATAAGGCTAGCCATTTTGTACCACGTTTCAAACATCTCACGACCATAAATACCTTTGATCACTAACCCTTTAAAGATAACCTGATTCCAATCGATTGCCATATCTGAAGGTGGAATGCCTAACAAAGCGACCTTACCACCATGGTTCATATTTTTTAACATGCTATTAAACGCAGATGGGTTACCAGACATTTCTAGTCCCACATCAAAACCTTCTGTCATACCCAATTCAGATATCACGTCTTCTAGCTTTTCATCTTTCACATTAACGGCACGTGTAACGCCCATTTTTTTAGCAAGATCTAGACGGTATTGGTTAACATCAGTGATCACCACATGACGAGCACCCACATGTTTTGCAACTGCTGCGGCCATAATGCCTATCGGGCCAGCACCAGTAATCAACACATCTTCACCCACTAAATCAAATGATAAAGCCGTATGAACTGCGTTACCAAAAGGGTCAAAAATAGACGCAAGATCATCTGAAATTTGATCAGGAATCTTAAAAGCATTAAACGCAGGCAATACTAAAAATTCAGAAAATGCCCCCGTTCTGTTAACACCTACGCCACTTGTATTACGGCAAAGATGAGTTCGACCACAACGACAATTACGGCAATGTCCACAGGTAATATGTCCTTCTCCAGAAACACGGTCGCCGAGTTTAAAACCGCGAACCTCTTGCCCCATGCCAACCACTTCACCAACGTATTCATGACCAACCACTAAAGGAACAGGAATAGTTTGTTGCGCCCATTCATCCCAATTATAAATATGGATGTCAGTGCCACAAATTGCTGTCTTTTTAATGCGAATAAGCAAATCATTATGCCCAACTTCAGGCTTTTCAACGTCAGTCATCCACAGCCCTTGTTCAGGCTTTAATTTAGCTAACGCTTTAATTTTCATGACCAATTAACTCCATCTCTTGCCCAACTTTAATAAACGCATCAATCGCGGTATCAAGTTGTTCACGAGAATGCGCGGCAGACATTTGTGTACGAATACGAGCTTTCCCTTTAGGCACTACAGGGAAAGAGAAAGCCACCACGTAAATACCTAAAACTAATGCACGTTCAGCAAACTCAGCAGCGACTTTGGCATCACCCAACATAATAGGAATAATCGCATGGTCAGCCCCTCCCATGGTAAACCCAGCAGCTTCCATGCGGGTACGGAAGTGCGTTGAGTTTTCCCATAGTTTGGTGCGTAAATGTCCAGATTCAGCGAGTAAATCAAGCACCCGAATAGACGCTGATACAATCGCAGGTGCTACCGAGTTAGAAAAAAGATAGGGCCGAGATCGTTGACGTAACCAATCGATAACTTCTTTTTTGCCTGAGGTATAACCGCCCGAGGCACCGCCCATCGCTTTACCTAACGTACCAGTAATAATATCAATTCGGTCAATCACGTCATGGTATTCATGGGTACCTGCTCCATTGTCACCCATGAACCCAACGGCATGAGAATCGTCAACCATCACCAATGCGTCATATTGTTCAGCTAAATCGCAAATAGCCGGTAGGTTTGCCACTACGCCATCCATTGAGAACACACCATCAGTAACAATAAGGGTATGACGAGCACCCGCTTCTTTGGCAGCAATCAATTGTTGTTCAAGCTCTGTCATGTCGTTGTTAGCATAACGAAAACGCATTGCTTTACATAAACGAACACCATCAATAATAGAAGCATGGTTTAACGCATCTGAAATAATCGCATCTTCTTTACCTAAAATAGTTTCAAATAAACCGGTATTGGCATCAAAACATGAGGTGTAAAGAATGGTGTCTTCTTTGCCTAAAAAAGTAGATAGCTTTTGCTCTAATACTTTATGTGAATCTTGCGTACCACAAATGAAACGTACTGATGCCATCCCAAAACCATGTTCATCCATGCCGTCTTTTGCCGCTTGAATAAGCGTTTCATGATTGGCTAAACCTAAATAGTTATTGGCACAAAAGTTTAATACTTCCTGCCCTGTAGAAATTGAAACAGCGGCTTTTTGCGCAGAAGTAATAATACGTTCTGATTTATATAATCCTTCGCTCTTTACTGTTTCTATTTGTGTTTTGATTTGTGCATAAAATGTAGAAGACATCATATTTCCTTCTTTAAGTGGTTATCGTTTAGCTGTTATTTTTCTTTATAAAGAATCCTTTTATAAAGAATGCGACATATAAATGTTATTGATAAAAAGTATAATAAAATCGAATAAACAGATTCTAATTGAAACCGATTACAACTATTAGCCTATAAAATGGAAAACCATTGGTGAATCATGGTCACAAATAAACTAATTACTTTATTACCCGATTTAGCCACTTTTATTGTTGTGGTGAATGAAGGAAGCTTTACAACGGCAGCCAAAAAGCTAGGGGTAACACCTTCCGCTTTAAGCAAATTGATTACGCGTTTAGAAAGTGCACTATCGGTAAAGTTGTTTGAGCGAACCACGCGTCGCTTATTGATCACCGACGCGGGTAAAAAAATATACCAACAATCAACGATCATTGTTGAAGCCGCTCAACAGGCCATTGATATCTCTAGTTTAGAACATACCGTGCCTTCTGGAACGTTAACCGTTGCAGCACCAAAAGCATTTTTAACTATTGTATTGCAGCCACTAGTCACTCCTTTTTTAACTAGATACCCAAAAATTCAGTTAAAGCTAAGAGCGTCAGACGGTGATATCGATATGATAGCGCAAGGCATTGATGTGGTATTTCGCTTAACCGATAAACCCTCTGAAGGGTTGATAATGAAAGAGATCGGTAAGGTGCATTTAAAACTCTGTGCAAGCCCCGACTATATAAAAAACAGAGGCTGCCCGACTCATCCACAACAATTGTCAGAGCATGATTGTTTGTATTTAGGTGAAACGGCCATCGACCATATATGGGAGTTTATGAAAAAAGAGGAAAGGCATGTAATCGCTGTTTCTGGACGCTATGCCGTCAATCATTCTCAGATGCGTTTAAATGGTGTTAAAGATGGTTTTGGGATTGGCATCTTCCCTGACTTTGTGATTAAAAATGCACTACAAAAAAATGAAGTGGTTGACGTGCTTTCGGATTGGGAAATTAAAGGTAATTACGCAGGTGTGATAGCAATGCAATATGCACAAAATAAATACATGCCCTCTCGCTTAAAAGTATTCACTGAGTTTGTAACTGCACACTTAATGCAAGGTACCTTCAATGAAGGTGCAGTTAATACCGAATAATAAAATACAAAATAACAGAACAATAAAAAACAGATCGTAGCTTGTTTAATGCTCAACTTTTAATATTAATTATTAGTGATTGTTTATTGGAGATTGGTTGTTAGTGATTGATCATGCCTACAACGTTAAAAGCTAAAACTAAAGCTTATAAACTAATTTAACGCCGTAGACATAGGTTAGTGATTTAATGTTTTAATGAGTAAATGGCTTAATTAAAACACTAACAAGCCAAGTGAAATAATCACGCCCGAACCGAATAACGCCATAATACAATACCCCATTACATCTTTAGCCCCTAAACCTGCGATTGCTAACGCAGGTAAAGCCCAAAATGGCTGGATCATATTAGTCCATGCATCACCCCAAGCTATTGCCATTGCTGTTTTCGCAGCATCAACGCCTAATGCAGCGCCCGCTGGCATCATAATCGGTGCTTGAACTGCCCATTGACCACCACCAGACGGTACAAAGAAGTTAACAATACCTGCACTTAAGAAAGTAAAAACAGGGAAAGTAGTCTCATTTGAAATAGATACGAATCCTGCAGAGATAATACCCGCCAGTGAAGATCCTGAATCACCAGTTGCTGTCATCATACCCATGATGCCTGCGTAGAACGGAAACTGTAATAAGATCCCCGAACAATTTTTAGCACCTTGAGAGACAGAGTTTAATAAGCTTTTAGGCGTACCATGCAATAAAATTGCAGAGAATAAGAAAGTGAAATTAACAATATTAAGATTAAGTGCAAAGCCATTGTTAATAAAGTAATAGATAATATAAGTGAACCCCATCGCACCTAATAACAATGATAAAATACGACTATTTTCAAGACGTTCGGCAGGCGTCATTTTTTCCTTAGATTCCGATTCTTGATTGTTTAACGCTTCAGCCTGTAACTCTTTACCTTGAAAGTTTTTGCCTTTTGACTCTTTACCCTGCCCATTAGCTTGCAGCACAGCTTGTTCTTTTAATAACTGTGCATCAATGGTGATAATATCCTTTCCAACGGGATGCATTAAGCGATTCAAAATTGGAATAGTAATTAACATCACCGCAAGAATTGTCAAATTCATGGTCGAGAAAATCGTTTCAGAAGTTGGAATAGGTGACGTCACCGCACCATTAGTCACAGCACTCAAGTTAGTACCACTTGCTAAGGCTAAAGGAATCGAACCTGATAACCCTGCATGCCAAAATAAAAATCCGCTATACGCAGAAGCAATTAATAAGCGGTAATCAACGCCCCTTACGCGTGACGCAATTTCACGAGCAAAGATAGCACCAACTACCAAACCAAATCCCCAGTTGATCCAACAAGCGATCGCACTAATAAAGGTCACTAATAAAATGGCTTGGTTCGGTGTTTTAGCAATACTAGCCAATACCGCTAATTTACTTTTAAACGCAGGTGCACTCGCCATCGCATGCCCAGTCACCACCACCATTGCCATTTGCATTGAGAAGGTTAATAGTTTCCAAAAACCACCAGCCCAAGCATCAACAACTTGTATTGGACTTTGCCCTGTACTTGGCATCACTAATACAAACACCACTAAGGTTAATACAATCGCAAAAATAAAGGGATCAGGGAGATAACGCTGAAGTAGCGTCACAAAAAACTTGCTTAATCTTTGTAATAGACTGAGTTGTGCTACGTTGGTATTCATAACAATTTCCTTATTATATGTTGTTAGCGTATTGACGATCTATTAACGAGGATCGCTAATAAAACGCCATTAGTTGCGTTGATAGAATTCGACATTTTATTTGTATTACTGCTTATGCTGATTGCTGATTAATAACTATTGATAGCTAATTACTAAGAATGTCGTGGCAGTTAAAATAACGACCGACAATTGAATTAAAAACTGATCTTGAACTAAGAGTTTTATTACTTTTCAGTGCTTTCATACTTTATATTACTAAGAATGATCTTCTAACAATGACTTTCTAATACTGGCTTTAAAAGCGACCTTTTCTGAAAAAATAGCTTTCTGACGACACTCTTCAGCAATAACTTATTCGCGTTAAGACATACTCAATAACGCGAATAAGCTGAATCGATGTATTTAGCGGGACAACAACATCGCGACGCCCATTCCGCCACCGATACAAAGCGTAGCTAATCCTTTATTCAATTCCCTGCGCTTCATTTCATGTATTAGAGTCACTAAAATACGACAACCTGATGCACCAATGGGGTGACCCAATGCAATTGCTCCACCGTTAACATTCACTTTGTTGGTATCTAGCTTAAGCTCTTTATTGACCGTCATCGCTTGTACGGCAAAGGCTTCATTCGCTTCTACAACCTCTAAGTCATCAATTGTCCATGCCGCTTTAATCAGTGCTTTTTTAGTCGCTTCGATTGGGCCAACACCCATAATTTCCGGCGCTACACCCGCACTTGCTGAAGCTGTAATGGTTGCTAATATTGGTAACCCTAATGCCAGTGCTTTTTGTTTAGAGGTGACGATCACCATCGCCGCACCGTCGTTAAGCGTTGATGAGTTACCCGCCGTCACTGTGCCATCTTTTGCAAAAGCAGGACGTAACTTAGCTAAACCCTCTACGCTACTGTTAGGACGAATTTGCTCGTCTTGATCAACAATAATCGCCTCACCTTTACGTTGAGGAATACTAATAGGGACAATCTCTTCAACGAATTGCCCTGCGGCTTGTGCTTGTGCGGCTTTTTGTTGTGATTGCGCTGCAAAGGTATCTTGCTCACTGCGTGTAAACTGCCAGCGTTCAGCAATATTTTCAGCCGTTTGTCCCATGTGATAATCGTTAAATGCATCCCATAAACCGTCACTTACCATGGTATCGACTAACGACCAGTTACCCATTTTTTTGCCATGTCGGCTTTGTGGTAAAACGTGTGCAGCTTGACTCATACTTTCTTGTCCACCAGCAACCACCATTTCAGCATCACCATTGGCTATTGCTTGTGCGGCGAGCTGGACTGCTTTTAGGCCTGAACCACAGACTTTATTAATGGTCATGGCAGAAACTGAATGAGCGAGCCCAGCATGTACCGCCGTTTGACGAGCAGGGTTTTGACCACAGCCCGCGGTTAGCACTTGCCCTAAAATAACTTCATCGATATGTTGTTTTAAAATAGGTTGTTTTAATAGCATCGACGCTAACACTTGACGGCCTAATTCCACTGCGCTTAATGACGATAAGGCACCGTTAAAAGCCCCAATAGGTGAACGACCCGCAGCAACAATAACAATTTCCATAATGACCTCTTTACTCAAAATAACTCTTTTACTAGACATAACAGCTTCGCTAAAAATAACTGCTTTACTGAAAATAACTGATAACTTAAAACACCATCTCAGGGACATGGTCAGGCACAATTAAACGTCCCTGAGTTTTAGCTTGAATTTCTTCTATCGACACACCCGGTGCTCGTTCTTTTAAAACAAAAGCCCCATTTTCAATTTCTAACCAAGCTAAATCAGTTAAGACTTTTTTAATGCAGCCTTTACCTGTTAAGGGTAATGAACAAACCTCTAATAATTTAGAGTCACCGCCTTTAGAAGCGTGGGTCATGGTGACAATAATGTTGTCGGCACCCGCCACTAAATCCATTGCGCCACCCATGCCTTTTATTAACTTATTGGGAATCATCCATGAGGCGATGTTGCCACTCACATCCACTTCAAAAGCACCTAATACGGTTAAATCAACATGACCACCACGGATCATGGCAAAAGACTCTGCTGATGAAAAAATAGAACTGCCAGATACTGCTGTTACGGTTTGTTTACCTGCATTGATCATGTCTGCATCCACATTCGCTTCACTAGGAAACATCCCCATCCCTAATAAACCATTTTCAGATTGCAACATCACGTCCATACCGTCCGGTATAAAGTTAGCCACTAATGTTGGAATACCTATTCCTAAATTAACGTAGTAACCATCTTGTAACTCACGTGCCACGCGAATGGCCATTTGATCTCGAGAAAGTGCCATAAAATCACCTATAAATATGCATTGAACTAAGCATGTATTGAATTAAGTATTGAACGAAATATGTATTGGACTAAATATGTCTTGAACTCAGTTTATATCTAACTACAAAAGCATTATTCGCTTGTTGTACGGTTTTCAATACGCTTTTCAAACGTACCAACAATCACGCGGTCAACATAAATACCAGGAGTATGGATATGAGCAGGGTCAAGTTCGCCTACTTCAACTAACTCCTCCACTTCAACCACGGTTATTTTTCCTGCGGTGGCAGCTAATGGATTAAAGTTTTGTGCCGTATGACGATAAATTACATTACCGTAACGGTCTGCTTTCCACCCTTTCACTATCGCAAAGTCACCGGTGATTGATTCTTCTAACAAATATTCACGTCCGTTGAAGAAACGCGTATCTTTACCTTCTGCGACTGGCGTACCAACACCGGTTGCCGTATAAAATGCGGGAATACCTGCGCCACCGGCACGCATTTTTTCAGCTAAAGTACCTTGTGGTGTTAACTCAACATCTAGCTCACCGTTTAATAGTTGCTTTTCAAACAAGGCATTTTCACCTACATAAGATGACACCATCTTGCTTACTTGTTTGTCTTCCAACAAAATCCCTAAACCAAAACCATCGACACCACAATTGTTCGATACGATAGTTAGATTTTTTGTTTGTAGACGTTTAATTTCAGCAATCAGATTTTCAGGAATACCACATAAACCAAAGCCACCAGCGAGTACGGTCATACCATCTTGTAAACCACTCATAGCGTCTTCATATGTTGTCACTACTTTGTCAAAACCAGCCATAGATCCACCTTTAAATACAATGTCATTTTAATTTTTATCAGTGTGCCCCATACTCATTCATTAAATAAATTTATTATTTTTATCTATTAATTTGGTTTTGTTATGAATGTAAAACAACTTCGTATATTTTTAGCCGTCGCACAGACCCAAAGTTTTGCCGAAGCAGGCAACCTTGTACACATGTCACAACCCGCAGTAAGTTTGTCGATTAAGAGCTTAGAAGACTCTTTAGGTGGGCGTCTATTTACTCGCACAACAAGAAGCACTTTATTGACGGCAGAAGGGCAACAACTATTGTCCATGGCTAAGACCTTAGTTGCCTCATGGGATGCGGTAGAAAATGAGCTAAAACAGAGATTTACATTAGATAGAGGGAAAATAGCACTGGCGGCAATGCCCTCTTTTGCAGCCTCTTTATTACCAAAAGTGTTGATGAATTATCGACAAAAAAACCCCAATATCAGCATCGAAATTCACGATGTATTAACGGATACAGTTGTGGAAATGGTACGTTCTGGAAATATTGAAATGGGCATTTCTTTTGAGCCAGAAAATACACAAGATTTAAACTTTCAAGCCTTGTTTAATGATCGCTTTATTGCAGTGACTCATCAGAATTGTTCGCTCAAAAATGAGAAAGAACTCACATGGAAACAGATACTTGAATGTGAGTTTATCACCTTACAAAAACCTTCCAGTGTACGTAATTTAATAGAAATGGCGTTAGCGAAAGAAGGAATGGAATTACATGTTGCTTTTGATGCTCACCAATTAGCAACCGTAGGGAAAATGGTCTCTCAGGGGTTAGGAGTCGCTGTTGTCCCTGCATTATGTGAGGCGCAAATGCGTGAGCAAGGCGCCATTTGTTTACCGATTTCACAGCCAATAATTTCTCGTCATGTGGGCATCATCACAAAAGCTAAAATCCCACTTTCGATTGCCGCACAGGAAATGATCGATACCTTAATTGAGACCTTTAGAAATTGAGACGTTGAAAAACAAGACAATGCTAATAATAAGTGAAAATTAAGTTAGGGCGATGGTCACGATTATCTTCACGTATTAAAATAACGTATTAAAGAAAGCCTATTAAAGCAGGCTTATTAAAAGAAGTGTTGGAGTTATTGCCCTAAAGTTAAAAACCATGAAATAACAGCTATTCAATATGGCGGTTAAACAGCAATCGTTAATTCACCACGTAAATCAGTAGTGAGTAACTCTTTCACTACTTTATAGCTTAGGTCTTGGCTAAGGAGATAATGTAACTTAGCAATCACTGATTCTGTGGTCATATCTAACCCGCTGATCACGCCTACTTCACTTAATGCATGCCCTGTTGCATAGCCTTCCATATTAACGCTGCCTTTTAAACATTGGCTACAGTTAACAATGAGAATACCGCGATCACTTGCCTCTTTTAAGGTACTTAATAATTGCGGATCTTGCTGTGCATTACCAACGCCATAAGTTAATAGCACTAACGCTTGTAGTGGGCTTTTTAATAAGTTGTCCAACACTTGCCAGTCTAACCCTGGGAATAGGTGCAAAATAGCAATCGATTGTTTCTCAATCGAGCCAATGGTTAAACGCGTATTAACAGTTTTCTGTTTTTTACCGGCAACATTTTTAATTTCTATTCCCGCTTCTAATAACACAGGATAATTAGGCGAAACAAAAGCACTAAACCCATCAGCATGTTGCTTAGTTGTACGATTCCCTCTAAATAACTGGTTATTAAAGAAAATACACACTTCATTGATAGGATGATGGGCAGCGATGTACAAAGAATTTAATAGGTTAGCGCGTGCATCTGAACGTAACTGTGAAAGTGGTATTTGTGAGCCAGTAATAATTACAGGCTTACTTAAACTTTCAAAAATAAATGATAATGCCGATGCCGTATAAGGCATGGTATCTGTGCCATGTAATATGATAAACCCGTCAAACTCTTGATACTTCTGTTGAATATCAGTCGCTAAAACTTGCCATGCTTGAGGTGAAATATCAGCAGAATCAATCAATGGTTCATATTCATGTATTTCAAATTCAGGCATATCCTGATGATAGAACTCAGGCATATTTTTAATCGTTTCAGACAAATAACCAGCAACGGGAATAAACCCATTTTTAGAGGGTTTCATACCAATTGTGCCACCAGTATAAGCGATATAAATACGTTTTTTCTCAGCCATTACATTCTCATTTCTATTTCTGTGTTGTTAATAGTTATTGTTAATAGTTGTTGTTTATAATTGTTGCTAATAGTTTTTCTCAATCATGAAAGTTAAACATAACCGTTAAATCATGCGTTTCTTTCTGATAAATTTTGTTTAACAGTGTCAGAATCTTTATGTGCATAAAATTCTACTTTAAATTCGGTCTCATCAGTTAAGAACTCTACTTTATGCCAATACTCAGGCGGTGAAATTGCACACTCACCAGCGAGGACAACAATTTCTTGTTCTATCAGCCCACGTCGTTCACTAAAGCCGTAAAACTTTAAACGCCCGAAGGATACACATATTTTCCCAAACACGCCTGCCTTTGTATTGTGTTCAAATAAGAACAACTTAGGGATATTACTTTTAGTAAATAGAGGTGTCGTTTTATAATGCACAAAATCATCTGGAATATTCGTTATTGAATTCAAGTCATCACTCCCTTCTTAATTAAGAAATAGATTCTTATTACCGTCTCCACCATGACACGGAATCTAAACTAATGCTATTACCGCCACCTTATTTCATTTTAGTAAATGTAAATATCATCTTTTTCTTGCATCAAAATATTTACTCAAACAGCTAAATATCCAATTTAAAAGATAAAAATCTTTATTTTGATGGTAAACCTAAACATATTAAGTCAATTTTACGTCAATAATTTTTATTATTGAAAAAGTAATTTAATTACAAAACACTAACAAATAGCGAACAATAGAGCCTATTTCAATTAGTTAAAATGCAAAATCATTCACAAATGTTAATGGACTATTTCCAGACTTGTTAATGGTTGTTTACATGACAAAAATCAGCTTTTTTTCAACCTGAACATGCATTGACCCAGATCACATTTAGTATTAATTTATCAGTAGAATTACTTTTAACTTACTGAGAGAGATACTATGTCAAACTTTGAATTGCTGCACCAAAAGCCAAGTAAAATGTCTGAGTCTATCGCCTATAAAATCACTCAGGTATTGAAATTCACACTAAACCTTTTTTACGGCACTAAGTACGCTAAACGTGCCGTTATCTTAGAAACGATTGCCGCTGTACCAGGTATGGTCGCAGGTATGCTCAACCACTTAAAAGCATTGCGTCGTATGCGTGATGACGAAGGATGGGTGCGAGAATTATTAGATGAAGCTGAAAATGAACGCATGCATTTAATGATATTTTTAGACATTGCTAAACCGACATGGATTGAACGTACATTAGTATTATTAGGGCAAGGCGCGTTTCTCTTTGTGTACACTTTTTTATATATTTTATCGTCTAAAACAGCACACAGAGTCGTCGGTTATTTTGAAGAAGAAGCCTGTAAAAGCTATACCGAATTTCTAGATAAAATAGATGAAGGTGTTGTTGAAAATGTTGCTGCGCCTAAAATTGCTAAAGACTATTATAAGTTGCCACAAGATGCATTGTTACGTGATGTTGTATTGCGTATTCGTGAAGATGAAGCACAACACCGTGACCGTAACCACGAGTTTGCAGATTCATTTGAAAGTAATGACTTACCATCACATCAACAGTAAACGTCATCCAATAAACTAAGCACTAACAAAATGAAATCGAAGGGGATGATTAATATCATCCCTTTTTTATTCTACTTCTTACACCACCTATTCCCCTCATGATGCTTAATAAACACAGTTAACCTGTTCTTTATAGTCACTTTTTTGCATCTATACCCGTGACGAAACAATATAAATTATTCAGTCGCTAACTCGGACACTAAGGCAAGACATTACATTATGCTAATGGCGAGCTCTTATCGAATGTTACACCTAGTATTGGTTTTCTATTTTTCGACCCACAGGGCAGTTGTGAGGCAGGTCCTGTCATAGTAATACCGATTACATTAAATAAGTGTTCTAAATTTTGCGCAGGAAAAATGACTTAGTTTAAGGCGTAAATTGAGCTAAATGGTTGTTCCATTTACGAAATTTACAACGAAGAAATAAGTTATTTTAACCAGTAAAATAGATCAGTTAATTAGTGTGATTGGTATAATGAATAAAGTCTCAATTTAACCCGTTAGATCTTTACCTTTATGCCTAGAATCTGTTGACCTCACGACTTGCTGATTTTTGCATCTTGAATGGTGATGGGTATAATCCCCCCTCTTAATAACAGAGTTAATTATGCGAATTCATGCCGTTCATACACTATACGATCACCGTTTAAGTCAAAGCACTCGCCCTTTTTTAGCCCGTGGCGGAAGTATTCCACGCTGTAAGCATTGCATGTTATTACCCTACTTATGTATATGCTCAATCAAGCAAACGGTCGAGAGCCAAAGTGCATTTCTATTATTGATGTATGACGATGAGATCTTAAAGCCAAGTAATACAGGACGCTTAATTGCAGACCTTATTCCCGGCACACACGCTTATATTTGGTCTCGTACTGAACCGAATCCAACTATGTTAGCGTTATTAGCCGACCCAACATGGCAACCGATCGTTATATTTCCGGCTGAATATGCCACAGCAGAGAGAACATTAATGTCATCGCCTATTGCTTCTCATTTAAATGAAGATAAACGACCATTGTTTATTTTATTGGATGGTACGTGGGCACAAGCTAAGAAGATGTTTCGTAAAAGCCCATACTTAGATGCATTCCCTGTTTTGTCTTTTTCACCAGAAAAACTATCGCAATACATTATGCGTAAAGCGACTAAAGACAACCAATTAGCGACCGCTGAAGTAGCGAGTTTAGTGTTAGATAGCTTAGGTGAGATAGATAATGCGCATCTATTAACGTTATTATTTTCAACTTTTAAAGAAAACTACTTGCTCGGTAAGTCACGCCAACAATTGCCAGAAGAGAACTGCCAACAACGCTTAATATCAGCTTTTGCTTTGCGGTAATTTTTTGAGCGTAACCTTCTCGAAATGATTTTCTCAAAGATGGTTTAACGCCAAATGAGCCACTTAACTTTATTAACCTTAACTATATTCTTCTCAAATACACTTAGTTAAAATTTATCCGGCTCACTTTCTTTCGCGTGTATAGAAAAATAGATGTATAGAATAATAAAGAAATAGAGAAAGAGAGAAACAACCCAATTACTTATTTTATATCGACCCGCTTTTATGCACAGCGATAACCTGTTGCAAAATAAAAGTGACCATCGATTGTAATTGCGTAAAGTCAAAGAGTGGTAAATCACCCGCGTCAACATATTGGTCGCACACCAAAGCAATAATATTACTATCGTTTGGATATATAAATGGCTTTTCTAACACATTACGGTGTAACTCTATTTTAGGAAAAGCGTGGTCACGATAACCTTCCACCAGCACTAGATCTAAACAATCTGTATTTAATAAGGCGAGCTGTTCATTTAACTGACTATCATGTGCTTGCTCATGTTCATGAAAGCAAATTGAACGATGTGTCCCGGCTAATACAACTTGCGAAGCACCCGCTTTACGTAAGCGATAACTGTCTTTTCCAGGTTTATCCATTTCAATGTCATGATGGCTATGTTTCACCAAAGCGATACGTAAACCTTGTTCAATCAACAAAGGGATTAACTGCTCGATTAGGCTTGTTTTACCCGTACCACTAAAGGCAGCAAAGCCTAGTAAAGGTACTGGGAATTTCGTCACTGACGTCATGATTTAACCTTATGAAAATAATTAAAGACACGTTATCATAATCGATTCAATGCCTCCTCATCAATTAGCCTTAAGAGTGAAATATGCCCTACTTTCAAGAATTTATTATGTTAACTATCATTCATCTGCTCGCAGTAATGAGCCCAGGACCAGACTTTGCAATTGTGCTGAGACAAAGTATTAGCTTTGGTCGTAAAACAGCGATAATAACCAGTTTAGGGATAGGAGCAGGCATATCGGTGCATGTGCTATACACCCTTTTAGGCGTGGGAATTTTGATATCTCAATCAACGACTTTAATGATGATAGCGAAGATATTAGGCGCGGCTTATATGCTTTATTTAGCCGTTAACTTATTACGCAGTAAAGCCAAACCAAATCAATCGTCATCTATCGCACTTGATAACAACAAAAAACATCAGAAGAAGGCGTTTATGGTTGGCTTTATGACCAATGTATTAAACCCTAAAGCGACCCTGTTTTTCTTAGCTATTTTCACTACGGTAGTAAGCGCTAATACACCACTTGCTGTGCAATCACTTTATGGATTATGGATCATTGTGACAACGGCGGCTTGGTTCTGTTTAGTGTCTTTTCTATTTTCACAGCAATCTGTCAGAAAAAAGTTCTTAAATCATGGCCATTGGTTTGATCGAGTGATGGGATTAGTTCTATTGTTATTTGCAGTAAAACTATTAATCGAACTTGTTTAAGTAACCTCCGTTCTGAATAAGCAAAGCGATACAATGCCGCTATTTCCGCGGATTTCTGCGTTAAATTTTCTATCAATAACCCATTATTGCTTCAATCATTCGCCTTGAACGACGCAAAACTAACTAAATACGATATCGTTATTTATAGAACAGGCGAACCTTTAGATGCAACCCAAATGCGATACCACTGCTCAGTGCTCATCTTCAATGTTAATGCAGCAACCGCATTATGCACACGTGTAATTTTACCTGAGCCAATTAATGCAACTGGTTTTGATGGATGTTTAAGTACCCAAGCAAACATGACTTGTGTGATAGCGGTAGCTCCCATTTCCTTAGCAACTTCATTTAAACAACGACATAAACGTGAAATTTTAGGACTTTGATCATTAAAAATAACCCCACCAGCTAAGCATGACCATGCCATCGGACGTACTCGATATTCTTGTAATTGATCTAAGACGCCATTTTCGATGTTCTCAGTGTTCATTTGATTTACTTCAACTTGGTTTGTAATTAAAGGTTTATCTAAGCGAGATTGTAAAAGAGAAAATTGTGAGGGTGTAAAATTTGATACGCCAAAGTGATCGACTTTGCCTGATCGTTTTAATTCATAAAAAGCAGAAGCAACTTGATCTGCATGCATTAGGAAATCAGGTCGATGCACTAATAATGCATCCAGTTTTTCAACACCTAATCGACGTAATGAATTCTCTGTAGAAGTGATAATAGCAGCTTTACTACTGTCATAATGCGAAACACGCTTTTCTCCTGGTGCAGGCGTAATTCCGTTAATGCCAAACTTAGAAATAATTTCAATTTTATCACGCATACTAGGGTCTAACTTTAATGCTTCACCGAATAGCACTTCACTATTTTTATAAATAGCGCCGTTATCAACAGTGCTAATACCTAATTCGACATGTTGCTTCAAAAAAGTTAAACGAGCCTGAGGTGACATTCCCCAATCATTTAGACGCCAATAACCTTGAATTAGCTTAGAAAAGGAAGGCCCTTCTGACGCCATTACAACTTTTTCAACAAAACTCATAAATACCTCAAAAATCAAAAGAGAACTGGATAACCACAACAACATCAAAATAACATAAAAAATAAGCATTTACATTATTTTTAGAAATGAAAAATACACATAATGAGGTATAGGTAACAATATAAACAAATGAGTTAAATAGATAATGTTAAAACGACAGAGAAAATGAAATAAAATTAGAAATAACAGGAAAAAGTAAGCGAAGTAGATAACAGTATTAAATAAAGGTTTTCAATTTTTTGATGGTATATCAAGCTTTATGATACATAAGGCTTTATTAAAAAAATATTTAGTTACATTAAGACTTAGTTAAATACAGGTCCACATAACCAAAACTTGAACCACCACTGGCGATTTTAATATAAGTCGTTACATTGTTATTAAATGTGTAAACCACATTAACAAAGTAGCGATTAACTTTTTCTAAACCATCTGTAACAGAACAACCCGCATAAAAGTTGTTTTATCTAATTGTTAAATATCAACTAGATCAAGATAATCAACCCCATTTTTTATAAACATTGTTCTATGTAACTTATATAAAAAGTAAGTTCTTGCATAATTAGCTTCTAAATTAAAAACTTGAACTTTAGTGCGCCCATCATCGAAAACATCATCACACCAATTTAAATCAATAACTTACATAAATAAAACAGTATTAGTATAATCGGTTTTATACTTTACACTTGAATTGAAACTAATGATCTGTGTCTATACTATTTATCATCGTCTCAAAACCACTACCAATACTTAAACCATTATAAATAAAGCATTATAAATAAAGCATTATTTATGAAAAGTTAGCGTCTCTCAATTTACAGTAGAAAAATCTACATAATCTTTTTCTAAATGAGCAGAACTTACTTCAGCACCTTATTCGACAGTAAATGCCATAACACCTATGGTAGATAATTGTTCGACAACAACGTATACAGATCCAACAAAAAATTCAGCAACATCAATTATTAAAACAATACCTTAGTTTACTTTAGTGCTTTTTTATTGAACTTCCGCATCACCGTATGAAGTTAATTTATAATAATTTTCGTTTTGAATTAAAATAGCTTAAGCCTATTAATTCATGTTAATTTTTTAAAGCTATTCTCTAAAATTAAATGTTAAATAATGATAAACGTCATTAATATTTCTAAAAAAACCTTCATCTTAAATGCGACTTTGAAAATAAAAGTGGTACATGTAAAAAATATGAAATTTATAACTATACTCAACGGTCTTTAATAAACTACCTTTAGTCTTTTTTAAAGGTGTATAAAATTTATGAAGAATAATCAAACAATTCAAAACAGCCATTATGCGAAAGCAATCTGAATTGCACAGAGCTAATTGGACAGAAAGAATTAATTTTATGATAAAAATCAGTTGATTATTTAAGTAGAAAAAACATTGTGTAAGATCTCAGCAAATTATGCTTACAAATATGAGACTACAATGACAAAGAAAAGCACGACTGCGTTATCTTAATAGCCAATATGCATATATATAAAACCTATTAATGCTTCTTATGCTTCAACAGGCTTTAGAAAAATACGATGCTTATAGAACAAAAAAGCATTAAAATTATAGGTAAGTAATTAAATTTCGACTAAGCTTTTTAGAAATAATACATTTCTATGTTTGATTTATAAAAAAACAAAGTTAAAAATGGAGAATAATGATGAAAATAAATATTACAAGACGAAAGTTTCTAACTAGCTCAGCAGTCGTCGCGGTCAGCCAAATAGCGACTAAAGCGTTTGCAGCAGAGCCCACAACTAAAGCGACGACTGACCAAGTCAGTACGAGTGAAGATTATACATATGAAGTTAATTATACAGATGCAGAATGGAAGGAACGCCTAACTGAAGCTGAATTTACCATCCTTCGAGAAGGTGAAACAGAAGAAGCAAAAAGTAGCCCACTTTGGAAAGAAAAACGTGAGGGTTTATACCACTGTAAAGGCTGTGAATTAACTGTTTATGAATCAAAAGAGAAAACTGTTTTGGATAAAGGGTGGGTTTTCTTCAGACATAGCAAGCCTGATACAGTACTCATGGGGATAGATTTGTTCACACATTACAGTCGTGGCGAGCCTAAAGCAAATAAAGTAATGGAGTCTCATTGCCGACGTTGTGGTAGTCATTTAGGCCATATACTTTATATAAATAAACAGATTCTTCACTGTATCAATGGTACGTCACTTATTTTCAAACCAACAGTTTAGTTATTACAAACCATTAAATACGTATTCTAATAATTACATAGAAAAAATAAGCGTATACAGATCAAAAGTTTGATTGAGCCCTGAAATCTATGTAATTACCTATCATTAACTTAATGCTATTAAGGATAGGTAATTATACCATATATGGACCCTCTCCGATTGCAAGACAATTTAGATCGTTGAAATAGAGTACATTGCAGCCATATATTCGGCTTTTTATGAGGTATCATCGATGCCTCTAGCCCTGATGGATTTCCGCC
>NZ_CBRF02000027.1 GCF_000470315.2 Psychromonas sp. SP041 | reverse complement strand
TTCATACACCAATTCCATTTCTTGATTAAACAAAAAAAAATCCCCAACCTTAAATAAGAGTGGGGATTATGTTCTATCTGCAAGATCGTTCAAGTTTTCTTCTTAGATCCTTAACCGATCGGCATTACACGAACAGCGAGGCTAAATCATAAAATGGTGGACAAACTAATCATTAGCCCCCATAAGTATGATAGATGATAAATGATAAATGATAGATGATAGATTATAGTTTACGTTGACGACGCAAACTTAAACCGATGATTGCAAGCCCTAGTATCAATATAGTACTTGGCTCTGGAACTTGTACTGTTAAAGTAGAAGTACCAACTCTAACACTAGTCCATGGACCAGCATAAACAAACACATCTAATAAGCCATCACTGTTAAGAGCGGCTAATGCATTGACTTCAAGATTGTTTATATAACCGCTGCCTAACGTAATTGCACCCGAATCAAAATCAAACTCATCAATTTGAAATAACAGTGTCTCCCAGAAACTAAGGTTGTTAACTTGAATGGCTAAATTTGCACTTGTTGCACTTCCAAATGTAAATCCATCATCTGTAATATCATGCTGGTAAGAAATTGAATTTCCAAACCCGCTAAGCGCTTGATCTTGATAGACAACATCAACAATCGTCCCCGCAAAAGAGTTTGTACTAAACAATAGACCTAATGCGAGCCCTATTTTTTTAATAGTTGAAAATTTAAATATATCCATATTCACCTCTATCCTCTTTAATGTAAAAAAATAAAAAGCTTAATAAAATGAAATCATAAAATATAAAAATATTAATGATATTCACTTATGATTTTGCATCAAGCGTGCCACTATAACTTTTGTTTTGTTTAACAGTTAGATAGGATATGAAATAACAATAAAATGAAGTTATTGTAAAAAACATCAACACATTGAGAATTTATTATATTAAATAAAATCAACTCTTAAGAAAAATCTGTCACTTTTTTATTCGCTTAATAGTTATGTAAATGACCTAAATTTTAAAAGTCATTTTAATATATAAAAAGAAATGCTTTAAAAATACAAATTGGTCTAAATTAACTTTTAGCAAAATGAGTTTAATTTAAAACACATCATTCGATATACAAACATAAAAAAAGTAAATAATAACCAGATAATAATGCATAGTATTTCGACAGACCTTATCTGCTTTATAACGTTGATTACGATCTCAATGACTATCGAATCCAATTTTAGCTAGCCATTAAGTCGTTTTCACGCCAGTATTTCTTCATTTTTTAAGCTATGAGACATCAATTGATTGTCGAAAATTGTATCGGGACACTGACTTTAGTCTGCAGTTTTTTTGTGTGTTGATGTTGGCTATATTGATTGATTATGATCCTTTGACTTCGAGGCGCTGGCTTTAGCTTACAAAGGGTATATGTTGATATTGATTCTTTGACTTAGAATCACTGACTTCAGTCTGCAGATTTTGTGTGTTGATGTTGATCCTCTGACCTTGGGGCGCTGGCTTTAGCCTGCAGGGGTTTATGTGTTGATGTTGATCCTCTTGACCTTGGGGCGCAGACTTTAGTCTGCAGGTTTTTGTGTGTTGACTTCGGCCTTTTGACTTCAGGCGTTGACTTTAGTCTGCAGTTTTTTTGTGTGTTGATTTGTTATTGAAAAGACAAAAACTATCAAAACCAACACCAAAACCTCAGCAAGCTAAAGCATGCGCCCCCAGATCAAAAACTAAAACATCAACTGATTGTCGAAAATTGTATCGGGACACTAACTTTAGCCTGCAAGGGATTATGTGTTGATGTTGATTCTTTGACTTAGAATCACTGACTTCAGTCTGCAGATTTTGTGTGTTGATGTTGATCCTCTGACCTTGGGGCGCTGGCTTTAGCCTGCAGTTTTTTGTGTGTTGATGTTGCTCCTCTTGACCTTGGGGCGCTGGCTTTTGTGTGTTGACTTCGGCCTTTTGACTTCAGGCGTTGACTTTAGTCTGCAGTTTTTTTGTGTGTTGATTTGTTGTTGAAAAGACAAAAACTATCAAAACCAACACCAAAACCAACACCAAAACCTCAGCAAGCTAAAGCATGCGCCCCCAGATCAAAAACTAAAACATCAACTGATTGCCGAAAATTGTATCGGGACACTAACTTTAGCCTGCAAGGAATTATGTGTTGATGTTGATTCTTTGACTTAGAATCACTGACTTCAGTCTGCAGATTTTGTGTGTTGATGTTGATCCTCTGACCTTGGGGCGCTGGCTTTAGCCTGCAGGAGGTTGTGTGTTGATTTTATATTCGAAACCAAAATAACAACCCCCAACACAAAAAAACTGCAAGCTAAAGCATGCGTCCCTAGATCAAAAAAGTTTTTCATATCTGTATTCAGTGAAAATTTGCAGACATATAGCGCTTTAAATTTATCTTCAGTAGTTTCTATATTACCGAGCTAATAGACTCGTAAATTGTATTAAAGTTGAAACAGCAGGCATAAAAAAGCCCCGCTAAAAGCGAGGCTTGGTGATTAGTGCTCTGTTAAGAGATTACCAACCAGTGATTTCGCGTAATGCGCTACCGATTTCAGCTAGAGATTTGGTCGTTTTCACGCCTGCATCTCTTCATTTAAGGTATAGCGCTTTAAATTTATCTTCAGTAGTTTCTGTATTACTCTACTAAAATACTCGCTAGGTTAACCACAACATAAATAGCAGGCATAAAAAAGCCCCGCTAAAAGCGAGGCTTGGTAATTAGCACTCTGTTAAGAGATTACCAACCAGTGATTTCGCGTAATGCGCTACCGATTTCAGCTAGAGATTTAGTCGTTTTCACGCCTGCATCTTCAAGTGCTTTAAATTTATCTTCAGCAGTACCTTTACCGCCAGCGATAATTGCACCAGCATGACCCATACGCTTACCAGCAGGTGCAGTAACACCAGCAATGTAAGAAACAACAGGTTTAGTTACGTTTGCTTTGATGTAAGCAGCTGCTTCTTCTTCCGCAGTACCACCGATTTCACCAATCATAACGATTGCTTCAGTCTCAGGATCTTCTTGGAATAATTTTAAGATATCAATGAAGCTTGAACCAGGGATTGGGTCGCCACCGATACCAACACAAGTTGATTGGCCGAAACCTTCATCAGTAGTTTGTTTAACTGCTTCATAAGTCAATGTACCTGAACGCGATACGATACCTACTTTACCTTTCTTATGAATGTGACCAGGCATGATGCCGATTTTACATTCATCAGGTGTAATAACACCAGGACAGTTAGGACCGATCATCACAACGCCTTCTTGATCTAGTTTGATTTTAACTGCAACTAAATCTAGTGTTGGGATACCTTCAGTAATAGTAACGATTAATTTAATACCTGCATCAATCGCTTCTAAAATAGCATCTTTACAAAATGGTGCTGGTACGTAGATAACTGAAGCTGTTGCGCCAGTTGTTTCTACTGCTTCACGTACTGTATTAAATACAGGAAGACCTAAATGTGTTTGACCGCCTTTACCAGGAGAAACACCACCAACCATTTTTGTACCGTACTCAAGCGCTTGCTCAGAGTGGAAAGTACCTTGACCACCAGTGAAACCCTGACAAATTACTTTAGTGTCTTTATTAATTAAAATGCTCATTATTTTCCACCTACCGCTTTAACAGACTGCTGCGCAGCATCTGTTAATGATGTTGCTGCAATAATATTAAGACCTGACTCAGCTAGAATCTTACGACCTAACTCAGCATTATTACCTTCTAAACGAACGATAACAGGAACAGATACACCTACTTCTGCAACTGCACCGATAACGCCGTCAGCGATTAAATCACAACGTACGATACCGCCAAAGATGTTAACTAAAACAGCTTTAACTTTGTCGTCAGAAAGAATGATTTTAAATGCTTCAGTAACACGTTCTTTAGTTGCGCCGCCGCCAACATCTAGGAAGTTAGCCGGGTTGCCGCCATGTAAGTTAACCATGTCCATCGTACCCATAGCAAGACCAGCACCATTAACCATACAGCCAATGTTTCCGTCCAGTGCTACGTAGTTTAATTCCCACTGTGCAGCATGCATTTCACGTTCGTCATCTTGCGTTGTATCGTTAATCGCTTGAAGTGATTTTTGACGGTACATTGCATTTGAATCGATAGAAATTTTACCATCAAGACAAATTAGGTCATCAGCACCAGTAACAACTAATGGATTGATTTCTAATAATGATAAATCTTTTTGTTCAAAGATTGTCGCTAAGCCTAGGAAAATTTTAGTAAATTGACCTACTTGCTTACCTGAAAGACCTAATTTAAATGCTAATTCACGACCTTGGTACGCTTGTGCGCCAACCAATGGGTCAATCATAGCAGTATGAATAAGCTCAGGTGTTTCTTCAGCAACTTTCTCAATTTCAACGCCGCCTTCAGTAGACGCCATAAACGTAACACGCTGTGAAGCACGGTCAATAACCGCACCTAAATAAAGCTCATTAGCAATGTCACTACATTCTTCTAATAATAATTTATTAACTGGTTGGCCATTTGCGTCTGTTTGGTAAGTCACTAAGTTTTGACCTAACCATTTGTTAGCAAATGCACTGATTTTTTCATCTGAATCAACTAATTCAACGCCACCCGCTTTACCACGACCGCCCGCATGTACCTGACATTTAATAACCCAACGTTCGCCACCTAATTTAGATGCAGCATTCACTGCATCTTCAGCGCTGTCGCAAGCGACACCATTAGGAACCGGTAAACCGTATTCTTTAAATAATTGTTTTGCCTGATATTCATGCAAATTCATGATTTATTTCCATCTGTTTAGTTAAACTTAATAGCCCGAAGGCCGTGAGTGTAAAAACAATTTTTTATGGCTGTTTAATAAAATAAACAGCCAATCGACTAATATTTAAAAATCGATATTAAACGTCTAATAATAAACGCGTTGGATCTTCAAGTAGCTCTTTGATTGTTACTAAGAATCCTACTGATTCTTTACCATCAATTAAACGATGATCGTATGAAAGTGCTAGGTACATCATAGGTAAAATTTTCACTTCACCATTAATAGCCATTGGGCGGTCTTGGATTTTGTGCATACCTAAGATAGCCGCTTGTGGTGGGTTAATAATTGGTGTTGAAAGTAGTGAACCAAATACACCACCGTTAGTAACCGTAAAGTTACCGCCCATCATTTCATCAACCGTTAATTTTCCGTCGCGACCTTTAATTGCAAGCTCACGAATACCTTTTTCAATGTCAGCCACACTTAATGTATCTGTATCACGTAAAACAGGTGTTACAAGACCACGTGGTGTTGATACTGCAATGCTGATGTCAAAGAAGTTGTGGTAAACAATATCAGTACCGTCAATTGCTGCATTAACTTCTGGGTAACGCTTAAGCGCTTCAGTCACCGCTTTGATGTAGAAAGACATAAACCCTAAACGGATACCATGTTTTTTCTCGAATACTTCTTGGTACTGCTTACGAAGATCCATGATTGGTTTCATGTTTACTTCGTTAAAAGTAGTTAACATTGCCGTCGAGTTTTTAGCTTCTAATAGGCGTTCAGCAACACGTTTACGTAAACGTGTCATTGGTACGCGCTTATCGCTACGTGCAGCAACAGCAGCTACGATATCAACTTTAGGTGCCGTTTCACTTTTGTTTTTAGACGTACGGAAGTTATCTACATCTTCACGTGTGATAACACCACCTTTACCAGACCCTTTGATATCACGTGCATCAATGCCTTCTTCAAGCATTAAACGACGTACAGATGGGCTTGCATCAGCAGTTGCTGCAGGCGCTTCAACTGGAGCAGCTTCTTCTTTAGCTGCAGCAGGTGCGTCTGCTTCTTCTAATTTAGCTAATAATTGCTTAGAAAGTACAGTTGCACCTTCATCTTCAATGATTTCTTTTAAGATACCTGATGCTGTAGCAGGTACTTCTAAAACAACTTTATCGGTTTCGATTTCAACTAATACTTCATCACGCTCAACGAAGTCACCAGGTTGTTTATGCCAAGTTGCTACAGTTGCATCTGCAACTGATTCTGGAAGTTCTGGAACTAATACTTCAATCATAATTAACGCTTCCTACAATAATAATTTTTATTCAATAAATTCGATTTAATTTTGATTACTGTTCATCAAAACCAAGTGCTTCGTTCACTAATGCTTTTTGTTGCTTAACATGTAGAGACATATAACCTACCGCCGTTGATGCTGATGCTGCACGACCTGCATATTGCAGCGTAGCGCCTTCAGGCATTACAGTACGGAAATTATGTTGACTACAGTACCAAGCACCCTGGTTTTGAGGCTCTTCTTGACACCAAATAAACTCAGTTACATGTGCATACTGCTCAAGCAAATCATTTACTTCATCCGTTGGGAATGGGTAAAGTTGTTCGATACGTATAATAGCGACATGATTTAAACCTTCAGCACGACGTTTTTCTAGTAGTTCATAGTAAACTTTACCACTACATAGAATAATACGAGTCACTGCTTCTGGGTCTAGCTCATCCACTTCACCAATTGCATTTAAGAATGTACCTGATGCTAATTCATCTAAGCTAGAAACCGCTAATGGATGACGTAACAATGATTTAGGTGACATAACAATTAATGGGCGACGCATTGAACGAATGACTTGGCGACGTAACATGTGGTAAACCTGAGCAGGTGTTGAAGGAACACATACCTGCATATTATGCTCAGCACATAATTGTAAAAAACGTTCTAAACGAGCTGATGAATGCTCTGGACCTTGACCTTCATAACCATGCGGTAATAAAACAGTCAGACCACACATACGGCCCCATTTCTGCTCACCTGATGATAAGAATTGGTCAAATACAACTTGAGCACCATTTGCAAAGTCACCAAACTGCGCTTCCCAAATACATAAACCTTTAGGTGCGCCAGTAGAGTAACCGTATTCAAATGCTAGTACCGCTTCTTCAGATAAAACTGAATCATAAACATCAAAATGACCTTGATCATCAGAGATATTTTGAAGAGGAGTATAACGTTTAGCTTCTGTTTGCTCATGCAATACAGCATGACGGTGGAAGAATGTACCACGTGCAGAATCTTGACCCACTAAACGGATATTGTATTTAGAATCTAATAATGTTGCGTAAGCTAAGTTTTCAGCAAAACCCCAATCTAACAGTTTCTCACCGCGCGCCATTGCTACACGATCGTTATAGATCTTAGCAATACGTGAATGTTGTTTCTGATCTTCTGGGTAATGACTGATAGATTCAGCTAATTCTACTAAGCGTTGTTTTTGGAAACCCGCTTCGTAAGGTAAATCCCAATCATGTTTTAGATAAGGAGACCAATCAATAGAGTTGCCTTGCATCGCTTGCCATTCTTTAACAACACATTCGCCATTATCTAAGGCATCACGGTAATTAGAGACTAGTTGCTTAGCAAAACCTTCCGCAATAACACCTTCGCTTTCTAATTGCTTACTATAGATTTCACGTGGTGTAGGATGTTTTTTGATTTTTTGGTACATCACAGGCTGTGTTGCACTCGGCTCATCAGCTTCATTATGGCCATGACGACGATAACAAACTAAATCAATAACCACATCACGTTTGAATTTATTACGGAAATCAATCGCAATTTGTGCCGCTTGCATGACTGCTTCAGGATCATCACCGTTAACATGGAAAATAGGTGCTTGGACCATTTTTGCAATGTCAGTACAGTAACGTGTAGAGCGAGTATCTTGAGGATCTGAAGTAGTGAAACCAACTTGGTTGTTGATAACGATACGGATAGTACCACTGACTTTAAAGGCACGTGCTTGTGACATATTAAATGTCTCTTGCACAACACCTTGACCAGCAATAGCTGAGTCACCGTGAATAGTAATAGGTAAAACACTTTCACCAATGCTGTTCAAACGTTCTTGACGAGCACGAACCGACCCTAATACTACTGGGTTAACGATTTCTAAATGTGACGGGTTAAATGCTAATGATAAATGAACATTACCTTTAGCCGTTTTAAAGTCACTACTGAAGCCTTGGTGATATTTAACATCACTTGAACCATCGATATTGGCATGTTTACCAGCAAACTCGTTAAACAAGTCCGTTGGCTTTTTACCTAGTACGTTTACTAATACATTTAAACGTCCACGGTGAGCCATTCCGATAACAACTTCATGTGCGCCTTGCTCACCAGAACGTCTAATGACTTCTTTAAGCATAGGGACAAAAGAGTCACCGCCTTCTAGAGAGAAACGTTTTGCACCAGGGAATTTAGAACCGATGTAACGCTCAAGCCCTTCTGCTGCTGTTAACTCTTCTAAGAAACGGTTTTTAGATTCGTTACTGAATGAAGGACGACTTTCACATGATTCAATACGGTTTTGGATCCAGCGCTTTTCATCAGTATTAGTGATGTGCATGTATTCCACACCTAACGAGCCACAATAAGTTCGTTTAAGCGATGCAATAAGATCCTTTAATACCATCGTTTCATTGCCAGCAGCAAATGATCCGACATTAAAGTTAGCATCTAAATCAGAACCGGTTAGTTCATGATAAAAAGGGTCTAACTCTTTAACTGATTCTGTTTTAACTAAACCAAGAGGATCTAAGTTAGCAATTTCATGTCCACGGTTACGATAAGCACCGATTAATTGTAACACTTTGACTTGTTTTGCATCATTGTGAACAGCACCATCTGGCGGTGTGAAACATTTTGGCCCTTTGGCCGCAAGCTTCATCTGTTCACGGATAATTGAATGACGCTCCTCAGGAGCATCAGTCACGCTTGGTAACTCATCAAAGACTTCACGCCAATTAGCGTCCACAGCAAGTGGATCCTCTAAATACAATTCGTAAATGTCTTCGATATAAGTAGAATTTGCCCCGGAAAGATGCGATGAGGCTAACCAAGTTTCCATAACATTAGTTGGCATTAACATTCCTTATACTTTTATTAATTGTTTAATTAGTAATGTTTAGTTAAAAATTAAACAGCGCGCTGTAATAACATAGATTTAATTTTACCAATCGCTTTGGTAGGGTTTAATCCCTTAGGACAAACACTAACGCAGTTCATGATACTGTGACAACGAAAAACACTAAAAGCATCATCTAAATTCGACAAGCGTTCTTCAGTTGCACTATCTCGACTATCAATAAGAAAACGGTAAGCAGCTAATAAACCAGCTGGACCAATAAACTTATCTGGATTCCACCAAAATGAAGGGCATGAGGTTGAACAACATGCACATAAAATACATTCGTATAAACCATCAAGTTTTTCACGCTCTTCTGGAGATTGTTTAAACTCTCCAGCAGGCGGTGTACGATCGTCATTAATTAAAAACGGTTTCACTTTTTCATACTGAGTATAAAACTGTGTCATATCGATAACTAAATCGCGTATCACTGGCAAGCCTGGTAGTGGACGAATAATTACTTTTTTGCCTTTTGATAACACGTCAGACAATGGCGTAATACATGCAAGTCCATTTTTACCATTCATATTAACACCATCAGATCCACAAACACCTTCGCGGCATGAACGACGGAATGAAAGTGACGCATCTTTTTCTTTAAGTAAGATAAGGGCATCAAGGACCATCATGTCTGAACCTTCAGGCACATCTAATGACGAGTCCTGCATATAAGGTTTCTTATCAACATCAGGGTTGTAACGGTAAATTGAAAAATTAATATTCATATCTATAAACCTTCTAGTAAACACGCGCTTTAGGTGGGAAAGCTTCACGTAGTACTGGCGCCATATTAACGTCACGTTTACACATACTTTCTGTTTCTGCAATGTACATACTGTGGTGTAACCAGTTAGCATCATCACGATCAGGGAAATCGAAGCGGCTATGCGCACCACGACTTTCTGTACGGAAATTAGCAGACTTAGCGGTTGCTAAAGCTGTTTCCATTAAGTTATCTAATTCTAAACATTCGATTCGGTCAGTATTAAACTCACTGCTCTTATCGCTTAGTTTTGCATTTTTAAGACGTTCACGAATTGCTTCAAGTTCAGCAAGACCTTCAGCCATTGCAGGACCATCACGGAATACACCAAAATTATTCTGCATACATTCTTTCAAATCTTTACGAATTTCGTTTGGACATTCAGTGCCAGCACCTTTTTCCCAACGATTATAACGTTCTAATGCAGCTTCAATATTTTCTTCAGTGGGTGCTTTCGACGTATTTTCTTCACTTAATACTTTACCAAGATGCTTACCTGCAGCTCGACCGAAGACCACTAAATCTAATAAAGAGTTACCACCTAAACGATTAGCACCATGAACGGATACACATGCGATTTCACCTACCGCAAACAACCCTTTCACTTCAATATCTTTACCATCTGCATCAAGTTTTAATGCTTGACCGTTAACCGTTGTTGGAACACCACCCATCATATAATGACAAGTTGGAATAATTGGAATCGGCTCATGTACTGGATCAACATGTGCAAACGTACGAGATAATTCACAAACACCTGGTAAACGACTTTCTAAAACATCTTTACCAAGATGATCTAGTTTCAATTTAATGTGCGTTCCCCAAGGACCTTCACAACCACGACCTTCACGAATTTCAATCATGATAGAACGAGCAACAACATCACGACCGGCTAAATCTTTAGCATTCGGTGCATAACGTTCCATGAAACGTTCGCCGTCTTTATTAAGCAGGTAACCACCTTCACCACGACAACCTTCTGTAACCAATGTACCCGCACCCGCTATACCGGTTGGGTGAAATTGCCACATTTCCATATCTTGTACTGGCACGCCAGCACGTAATGCCATACCAACACCGTCACCAGTATTAATGTGTGCATTAGTCGTTGAAGCATAAATACGCCCTGCTCCACCCGTTGCGAGTACTGTCGCTTGCGCCTTAAACATGCAAACTTCACCCGTCTCAATTTCAATGGCTGTACAACCTACAACATCACCATCGTCATTTTTAACTAAATCAAGTGCATACCATTCAGAGAAAATGGTTGTCTTGTTTTTAATGTTCTGTTGATAAAGCGTATGTAGTAGTGCATGACCTGTTCTGTCTGCTGCCGCTGCAGTACGTGCCGCTTGTTCGCCACCAAACTCTTTAGATTGGCCACCAAAAGGACGTTGATATACAGAACCGTCTTCAAAACGAGAAAAAGGCAGTCCCATATTTTCTAATTCACGAACAGCTTCAGGGCCCTCATTACACATATATTCGATTGCGTCTTGGTCGCCGATGAAATCAGAACCTTTAACCGTGTCGTACATGTGCCATTGCCAGTTATCAGCATGTGCATTACCAAGCGCTACAGTAATACCGCCTTGAGCTGATACCGTGTGTGAGCGCGTTGGGAATACTTTCGTAATCAACGCACAGCTTTTTCCTTCCTGCGAAATAGACAATGCCGCGCGCATACCTGCACCACCAGCACCAATAACAATCGCATCAAATTCACGAATAGGTAAACTCACCTTAAACACCCCACAAAATTACAAAACCAAAAACAACATACGCAAATGCAACCGTCGTTAACACAAACTGTAATGTGCCACGTAATAACGTACATTTAACGTAATCTGTTAACACCTGCCAAATACCAATCCAAGAATGGACAAGCATAGCGACCAACGCCATTAGCGTTATCACCTTAGTAAATGTTAAAGAGAAAAAGTCCGTCCAAACCTGATAAGTAATATCAGTAGAAACAATGAAGCCTACAAGATATATAATGTAGGCGAGAAGAATGACAGCACTGGCACGCAATAAAATGTAATCATGCACACCACTTCGTCCAAAAGTACCTGCAACCTTTACCATACTAAAATCCCCGCTAATATTGACAGTACAGCAGTAATAGCAAAACAAACTTTTGCACTTAATGAAGCACTCTCTAACTCTTCCCAATGTCCTAAATCTTGAATCATATGTCTAATACCAAATACAGCGTGGTATGCAAGACCTGTTAATGATCCCCAAAAAACAAATTCTACAATAAACAAGTCAAAGTAACCTTGTACATTTTGAAAGTCTTCAGCGGATGATAACGAACAGTTTAGGAGGGTTAAGAATATTGCCAAGGCAATAAAAACGATAATCCCAGAAACACGATGCAGAATAGATGCTGTTGCAGTAATGGGAAATTTAACCGTGGATAGGTCTAAATTTTTTGGTCTCTCTTTGCGCACAATTTTTCTCTTTATTAATGGCTAAAAGTAAGGGGTTGTTTTCACGGGCACTATTGTTAGCATATTGTTAACAATTTGTAACAAGTAAAATATTTCTTTTGTGAACCAAACACAATTAAAAATAAAATTTGTGACTTATCAGACATAAAATAAACACAAAAAATTTCAGCTCACTCAGGTCCCAGATTACCAGAGACGCGGGCAGACTTGTAGTGCTAATTAAGATAATTTTATTTTTTATTGATTGTACTTTATGCAAGTTCAGGGTAATTTTAATTGTTAACAACTTCAGCTCTCAAAGTTGAAATGTTAAATTTGACAAGGTCAATGTTAGACTGTAAAAATATGCCATCAAAAAAAAGAGTATAAATAATTTTAAGTCAAGGGAGAGAATAATGTCGGATAAAGTCGCAATACTTCATTTACCGGGTCAAGATCCTGTAGAACTACCTATCCACCAAGGATCAGCTGGTAATGATGTAATTGATATTCGTAGCTTAGGTAAAACTGGTTACTTCACTTACGACCCTGGATTCCTTGCTACAGCTTCATGTGAGTCAGCAATAACTTACATTGACGGTGACAAAGGGATCTTATTACACCGTGGCTATGCGATAGATGAATTAGCAGATAAGTCAGATTACTTAGAAGTTTGTTATCTGTTATTAAACGGTCAATTACCTAGCACAGAAGAATTTGCAAAATTCAAACATACTGTACTTCACCATACAATGCTTCATGAACAGCTTGTTGCTTTTTACCGTGGATTCCGTCGTGATTCACACCCAATGGCTATCATGGTTGGTGTTGTTGGCGCACTATCTGCTTTCTACCACGATTCATTAGACATCTCTAACGAATCGTGTCGTGAAATAGCAGCATTTCGTCTTATTTCAAAAGTACCAACACTTGCAGCAATGAGTTACAAATATTCTGTAGGCCAACCATTCATGTACCCAGATAACACATTATCTTATGCGGGTAACTTCTTGAAGATGATGTTTGGTATTCCTTGTGAAGAATATGTGGTTAACCCTGTTTTAGAAAGCGCGATGGATAAAATTTTAATCCTTCATGCTGACCATGAACAAAATGCATCAACGTCTACTGTACGTTTAGCCGGTTCATCTGGCGCTAACCCATTTGCATGTATTGCAGCGGGTATTGCTTCTCTATGGGGTCCTGCACATGGCGGCGCTAATGAAGCATGTTTAGAAATGTTAGAAGAAATTGGTTCTGTTGATCGCATTCCAGAATTTGTTGCAAAAGCGAAAGATAAAAATGACCCGTTCCGTCTAATGGGCTTTGGTCATCGTGTTTACAAAAACCATGATCCACGTGCAACAGTAATGCGTAAAACATGTCATGAAGTGCTTGAAGAATTAAACATTGACGATCCACTTCTAGATGTAGCAATGGAATTAGAGCGTATTGCGCTTGAAGACCCATACTTCATCGAGAAAAAACTTTACCCTAATGTAGATTTCTACTCAGGTATCGTTTTACGTGCAATGGGTATCCCACGTACCATGTTTACAGTAATCTTTGCTGTATCACGTACTGTTGGTTGGATTTCACACTGGAAAGAAATGTTAGATCAACCTGGCCAAAAAATCGGTCGTCCTCGTCAGTTATACACTGGTGAAGTAGATTTAACGTACCCAGAGAAGTAAATAGTGAAAGAAAAATAGCCATAAAACGCTAAATCAACCCTCACCTTAATTCGTGAGGGTTGATATTTTTTAACTCGACTGCTTTGACCATTGAATTAACTTTTTCTTCGGATATTTTTTCATTACTTCTCTTTGAACCTGCAAGCAATAATCATTGTTAACATCATCTACTTTAAGTAACGTATTGGCATAGAGCATTCGCGCATAAGTGTATTTTTTAAGCGTAAGATGTTTCAGCGTACACACCTTAGCGTAAACCTCAGCTTTACATAAATCTCCTGTTTCCGTTTCTCTATCAACATTGATGCTGTTTTCAACATCACTGATATGTGCCAATTCGTTTATAAGAAAAACATATCGATATGCGGCATTCATTACCTGAACATCAGAATCAGCACGGTATGGGATAAATTCACTTTGAATGAACACAACCGCTTTATCTTCGTTATTTAATGTAAAAAAAGCTGTCGCGCCGCCTTTCTTTGCAGCTGTCATATTAATCATCGCAGACGTTTCTTTAAAATTAACAATATGATCAAATTTAATACGGTGTCTAATCATCAAATCTTGCGTTGGAATACTTAAATCAGGGGTTAAAATAATCGTTACCTTCCCTTTAACGTCTTCTTTTTGTTTCAGAACTTCAAACAAATTTTCATAATTAACATCGCTCATCAATACTCACTTCACTTTTTATTACAAAAAAAGAAATTTAAACACACTAATTAAAGATAAGATAACTTATATTTAAGTTAAATTGAGTTAAGCGCTTACTACTTGAATCTAAGAAAGTATTAACAGATAACCGTTATGATTTACTTTTATCTGTACGTGATTATACTATTTTCACTATATTTGGACTTATTGTGAATAAAACAAGCACAAAACGCAGCTTAATAGCGTCACTTAGTGGTTAATTTGCATTGTAAACAATGTCGTGAAAAACGTTGTAAAAACCTTACTAATAAAGCCAAATTACTCATTGTTACAATACTTTAGAGATCTTATGTCAAAAAAACTGTTTGTATTATCTAACGATGATATATATTTTCCTGACCCAATAAATGCATTGGATGATCCTGAAGGTTTACTGGCTATTGGGGGAGACTTATCGACTTCACGTTTACTCAATGCTTATCAACAAGCTATCTTTCCGTGGTTTTCTGAAGGAGAGCCTATTTTATGGTGGAGCCCTATAGAGCGAGCGGTGATCAAACCTCAAGAAGTCTATATAAGCAAAAGTATGGCCAAGTTTATCCGTCAAACTACTTTAACCATTACTATCAACCATGCATTTTCTGATGTGATTGATGCTTGTGCCCTACCGCGTAAAACGCAATCAGAAACATGGATAAGCCCAGTAATAAAAAAAGCGTATATCGCATTGCATCAAATAGGCGCTGCGCACTCAGTCGAAATATGGAATAAAGAAGAATTGGTCGGTGGTTTATATGGCGTGAACATGGGTGGCGTATTTTGTGGCGAATCGATGTTTCATCAACAAACTAATGCGTCAAAATTAGCTTTCATAGCCTTATGTAAACATTTCAGTTTTTACCAAGGGCAAATCGTTGACTGTCAAATGATGACGTCTCATTTAGCAAGCCTAGGCGTGGTCGCCAATACAAGAGATAACTTCATTCAACAATTAAAACAAACAAGTAACATGGTCATCGATAAAAGCTGTTGGGATAAACAAAAAATTACCCTGCTTTAATTTTTCTGCTGAGGTTTTATCGTCAGCAAGCGTTAAATGAGATCTAAAATAAAAACAATGGCAAAAAGACTATATCGACATATTGAATGAACAAATGAGCAGGCGCATAAATAAACAAATGAACAAATGAACAAATGAACAAATGAACAATCACTTAAACAAAAAATGTGCAAAAAGTTGCACATTTATTTAAGCGATATAATTAACAGCGGGCTATTAACAACATTAATAAACATTAATAACATTGGCAACAAACTATAGCTGCGTTTTTATTGCTCCTAACACCATTTTACGCGTGATTAATCCCACATAAATATCATCTTCATCTAATACCGGATACATCTTTGGTTTTTCGTGTATCATTTTTTGTGCTAAATCAACAATACTAAGTGTAGAGGGAATACTTAAAGGAGAATCAGACATAACATCTTCAACTAGCGCAGAATGATCACTGTAGTAGCTAGCTTCAATAATTTTAGCTAAACAATCTTGCTCTGATAACCAGCCAACCACATGCCCTGACTCATTAACAACCGGACCACCAATCAAATTCGAGGCTAATAGTTTTTCCACTGCGGTTTGTAAATTCATCTCTTTCGTAAACGCGATACTTTTACCCGTCATGAATTGCTTTACTTGTAGATTTTCTAACATAGTTAGCTCCTTTTATCGTTGTGTACATCCTATACCCATAGTTTTAATCTAAACCATTTTAATAACAAAGTCGATATTTCGAATAATATAGTGTGATAAACTAAAACCTATATATATCATCACTAAAGGGTTTCAATATGGCTTCATTACAAGATCAATTAATGAATTCAGGTTTAGTTAATAAACAGAAAGCAAAGCAAGCACAAACAGACAAACGCCGCCAAGCAAAACAAAAAAAGAAAAAAGGCACCGTTGTCATCTCAGACGTACAACTTGCTGTACAAGCAAAAGCAGAACAACAAAAACAGAAAGACCTTGAAAACAACCAGCAAACTCAACAAGAGCTAGCGAAGCGCGCTGCACATGGGAAATTAATACAAATGATTGCCCAACATTGTGAAAAGAATTATCAAGGTGAATTAGACTATCACTTTACTTATGACAATAAAGTAAAGCGTATTGCCGTTAAACCAGAAATTCAAAAAGGCCTAATCAAAGGCGCCTTTGCTATTTGTGTATTAAACGAAGAATTTTATCTTATCAATAAAGAAGCCGCAGAGAAATTACGCGCTATTGATGAGTCAGTGTTAGTTGCATTACACGACCAAACTGATGTTGAGTCTAAGAGCGATGAAGACGACCCTTATGCAGAGTTCGCAATACCCGATGATTTAATGTGGTAAACGACTAAAAAATCTAGATAAATAAGTGACTTATTGCCAGTAGGACTTAAAATGGTTTAACTAAACTATGCTAATTCACTCTGGCAATATTCTATCAACAATATGAGACTTTCCCATTTATGAACGTGAAGGATTACCAATCACAAATCGAAACCTTAATACCATTTTATAATAGTGCTGATTTTAATAGCATGATTGATAAGGTTTTTTTTGGTGAGAGTAATAGTGATAAATTTTTAATTAAAATGGAAATAAGTCGTATTGCAAAGCCTTGTACACGCATTATCGATCTACGTGAAAAAGTCATTGAGAAAACGGCACAATATACCTACTTCAATTTAACTCACTACCTTACAACCGCTGCTGATAAAGAATTAGCGACAGCTATTAAGGTATATGGTGAATATACCGTTGGCGCTTACGAGCAAGTTTTAGGTTATGTGCAAAAAATAAAACAACAACAAAGCACCGAAGCAACGCCAAAAATCACCACCGATATCAATCAAAACATAACTGAAAATATTCAATTAAATAATCACCGTAAACAAACAGCTGCACGCATGTTTTTTGTTTCAAAAATAGAAGTCACCTTTGAAGATGGTGTTGTATATCAAGCAACCACGTCTAATATTTCTATTTCAGGTTTAAAGATAAAACTACTAGAGCAACGCAGTCATTTAGATGGTCAATTAATCCAAGTTAGTTTTACAACGCTCAGTAATGAATATAAAGATAAAGCAATAGTCGATCAAAAAATCAATTATCGTTTAGTCAAACAACAACAAGAAAAAACGGGCTTTTATCTTTACCTAAACCTTGAGGACGACAAACCAGAGTTTGTTCAATTCATTAAATCATTCATCAGAGCGAACCAACATAAATATAAATTAGATGTGCTTTATTATTTCCGCCTTGCTCGTGAAAAGTCGCTAAAAAACAGTACATTAATGGCAATGAATAGCTTACCTATTTACCTTAACGCCAATAGTCATAAACCCATTTTATTTATGTTGAGAAATGCGGTCAATAAAGACATATTGAATGATTGGCGCTGTGAAAACACCAACCAACTGCCTTTTTTATTCAGCGAATCGCGACTCAAAAAACTCCTCTCTTTCGCAAAACCTAAACTGGTGACAACGGTTTATAGCTTTACCTATATTAGTGAGGGTGAAGAGTTTCTCTTGTCAGCGACAGAAGAAGAATTGCAACAAGATAATTTAAAACATTTGTTCATTGAATATGGCAGAAGCAAAGCAAACTGGCGGTGTTACCACCTCACATTGCAAAGCTACACATACCAAGCTATTAAAAGTTACCAGTTAACAGATATACGCCCACAAATCTTTAATGACATAACGCATCTAGCAACGTTAACGTCAATCTCAACCAAAGAAATAATAAAGATCGATACACGCTCAGAAAAAGGTAATCCAAACCTATTAAACAAATACGTGCATCGCGAAAAAGAAGAAGGGTTTACACCTGTTTATGATTTATTCCCTGAAGAACTGCGTAAAGAGGAACGTTACCGTTACAGCAGTTCAATAACCTTACACACGAGTGATGCCGCTTTAGCCGGTAAAGTTGTTGATTTCTCTAACTCAGGTTTAAAAATACAACTTGATACACCTAAACTGTTAACTAGACGTAGTTTGGTCACCATCGATTTTCTTGACCTACAAAAAATATCAACTCAATTTACATTGAAGAATATAGAGTACCGTGTCATTTCATCTAGTCCAAAAGGTGTTTATCATTTACAAATAGCATCTCGTGAAAGCTATATGACCATGTATCAGTTCTTTTCAGTGTTAGTCGTCAAGAACCCTACACACTTTAAAGAGATCCCACTCAAATCTCACAAACAGCCCGTAACAACACGGTTACATGAAGCGGCAGAATCAGCCCTCTCTCAAGCGTTCTTTTATGTATCGACTCAAAATGGGCGACCTAAAATCAGTTTCTCGTCAATCGCTGAAGACGCTAAAACGTTGAAACAACTGTTTAACTTTGAGTGTAAAAATGAAAATCAAAATAACCATATCGCCCTGTCTAATAACAAACTATTAGACAGGTTGTTAACGGCCCCACTTCGAGCGGCTTGCACACAACAAGAACCACTCAATTTTGAGCGAACTATTTATATTAACAAGATACAAAACGACAGTAATAAATGGTCAATTGAAAGTTATTTAGATGAAGATTTTGAATCTCAACAGAGTAAAAGAGACTTTGTCATAAAACATAAAAAACTGAATCAATTACAAATACTACATTACCGTCTAACACCGATAGAAGCCCCGAGCCTAAAAGTGATCAGTTCAGAATTAAACGTTATCTCTTGTTATGCAATGCATCTAAGTAAGCGTATAGAAGATGAAATATTGAATATCAATGCCATCATTGAAATAACGGATCGCACCGAACAAATATTAGGGGGATAACTTAAGTTAGTCGTTTAGATTACTAACTTAAGTAGAACTCTTAACTAGGTAACTTAGATAGATAACTTAGTTAGATAGCTTAGATAGGCAATTTAGATAGATAACTTAGTTAGGTAGCTTAGTTAGTTAGGCAGCTCGATAGCTTAAGTTAGTCGCTTAAATAAATAGCTTAGCTAAGTCATTTAAACAGAGTTTACATAAACCGTTAAAGCAGACAATCAATGCAAAAGGTTAAACAAGGCTGACACGACTAAGTGGTTCACCTTGTTTAACCTTAACTAACTTTAATGAGAGACTGAACTCGCGTTTAATAAACACAACGCACCGTCTAAATCCAAGTTATTTAATGCAACAGATGCTTTCTCTTGCACAATTGGCTTAGCATGAATAGCAATACCAAGAGAAGAAGCCGCCATCATCACCAAATCATTCGCCCCATCGCCAATAGCAACCGTTTGTGACATAGGAATGTTATAACGAGTCGCTAATTCCTTTAACGTACGGGCTTTAACATCCGCATTAACAATCTCACCCGTTACTTGACCTGTTAACGTATTATCAACGATCTCCAGCGTATTTGCATAAGCCGCATCAAACCCATGATCGTCTTTTAATCTATTAGCAAAATAAGTAAACCCGCCAGACGCAATAGCCACTTTCCAATGAGCCGCTTTTAAGCCTTTAACCAACTCAACTAAACCAGGCATTAATGGCATATTATCCGCCACTTCTTTAATCAAGCTTTCAGGAGCGCCGGCTAATTTCCCAACACGAGTACGTAAACTTTCATTAAAGTCTAACTCACCACGCATTGCAGCGGCTGTCACAGCAGAAACTTGCTCTCCTACACCATATAGACGTGCGATCTCATCGATACACTCCATTTGAATAAGCGTCGAATCCATATCCAACAACACTAAACCGGGTAGATTAAAATCAGGTAATTTAGCCACTAATGCAATATCACACCCCTTTTCACTAGCAAATAACTTGACGTTATCTTTTAAGCTCGCTTCTGACGCATTAAGAGATAATCTAATAAAATCAACACCTTCAACAGAGCCTAAATGTGTTAATTTAACTTGGGTAACGTCGTTATTAACTAATAATAAAGTTAATTCCACTAACAAGTCTGTGTTCAATTCTTTACCCATTAACACTAATTCAGATTCAGGTAAAAATGCCATATCAAGTTCATCATTAATTAAAAATAATGCATGATTATTGTCAAACTCTGATTGTAAATCAGAATGCCATTGCATAATTGAAAGAGAGTTTGTAGGAAGTTGAAGTGCTATAGTAGTTTCCACTGTAGTATGCCTATGGGTTAATTGCTGTAAATTCTGTGATAAAAATAAGACTCACAAGATAGCGATTGCTAATTTATAATGCAAGCATAGATAGAATAACTGGAAGGTAAAGCATATGAGTAATAAGTTTTTTTGGTTTACACGTACATTACAAATAGTAGCGATACTCGTATTATTTGCGGTTATAGCTTATCAATTCATTACCTTACAAAATGAATCGAATGCTGTGCGTTATCAACAAACCGAAAAATTCTCTTATTCTTTAACTAATTTAGCAGCAGCAGAAGCATCTCGTTACTTATCTCAAAAGAAAGAAAAAGATCTACAACTATTAATAGATGACCTAAGCGGCGACCCTATCGTAAGAGATGCCACCATTTATGATGAATTCGGCAAAATCATATACCAATCAAAAGAAACCTTACCTCTGCCATTACTCTTAAAGCTGGGCGACAAAGAAAGTGATGAGGCAGAAGGCGTTATCCCCTATATTGCAGAACTATACTCTGAGGACACTAAGATTGGTTATATACGTGTGACATTAGAGCAAGACCGTATATTAAGTTTAATCCAAAACTATCAAGAACGTGGTTTATCTATTTTAGGTCTGTTAGTTATCTTAGCGTTCGTCGCAGGCATATTATTAATGGCCGTATTCTATAAAAAATTAAACCGTTTTTATGAACAACTTATTTCTGAAGTACCAAAATTGATTGAACGCACTAAACAAGAAGCCGCAAAACTACAAAAAACGGAGCATAAATAAGCACTTAATCACCACAGTGCACAAAAATACATCAAACAAACTAATGTTAGCAAAGTTTTATTGACAGCGTCACCGATATGCAGCAAAATCACTTCACTTTCAACAGCTTCTATATAAGCTCGCTTAACTCAGTTGGTAGAGTGCCGCCATGACATGGCGTAGGTCACTGGTTCAAGTCCAGTAGCGAGCACCACTCTCTTGTTTCATAACGTCCCGTAAAGTACCCAAACACCTATTAAAGCCACTAAAATCAGCTATTTTAGCCTTTAAGGAATCCCAGAACGTCTATTACCATCTTGTAGAATCCACGTTTTAATGTAACACTCAATGTAACACATACACAAAATAGGATTCAGCGTGTTACAATGGCAAATAAAACAACCCCGCTTAATGCTACGCAAGTAGATAAATCAAAACCTAAAGAAAAAGAATATAGTCTTAACGATGGCAATGGTTTAGCGCTTCGAATAAAACCGATTGGAACAAAGGTATGGATTTTTAATTATCAACGACCAATTACCAAAAAAAGAGCTAATTTAACTTTAGGCAAATACCCTGCCCTTTCTCTGGCTAAAGCAAGAACTAAAGCAATAGAAGCACGAGAACTTCTCGTTGATGATATTGACCCTAAAGATTATAGAGATGAACAATTACAATCTAAACAAACAAAGTTAAATAACACTCTACAAATTGTGTTTGATAATTGGTATGCCGTTAAAAAGACAAGTATTAAAGAATTAACCGCCAGAAAACTAAAACAACGCCTCGATAAATACTTATTATCCTATATGGGTAAATCCCCAATTAATGAAATAACTGCTCCTCAAACAATCAAAGTACTACAACCTTTAGCGAATGAAGGGAAACTAGAAACAGTGGGGAGAATATGTCGTAATCTGAATGAGATCATGACTTTTGCTGTGAATACGGGAATTATCGAACACAATAGATTAGCAGGTATAGGTAAAGCATTTGCAGCTCCCAAAGTAACTAATCAAGCTTCTCTAAAACCTGAAGAGTTACCTAAACTATTAACCGCTTTAAACTATGCTAGCATTAAACTCATTACTCGCTGCTTAATAGAATGGCAATTACATACAATGACCCGCCCTTCTGAAGCTGCAGGTACACGTTGGGATGAAATTGATATAGATAATCAACTTTGGAATATCCCAGAAGAACGAATGAAAAAAGGAAGACCGCACACGATCCCTCTTACAGCTCAAACTTTAGCTTTGCTGCAAACAATAAAATCAATCACACCAGAAAGTGAATTTGTTTTTCCTGGCCATACTAGTCGCAAAAAACATGTCAGCAGCCAAACAGCAAATAAAGCATTAGAAAGAATGGGATTTAAAGGTCAGCAAACTTCACATGGCTTACGTGCACTTGCTAGCACGACTTTAAATGAACAAGGATTCGATGTAGACGTCATTGAAGCTGCACTATCACATGTAGATAAAGATAAAGTAAGAAGCGCTTATAATCGCACTGATTACCTCGAACGCCGCAAGGTCGTAATGAACTGGTGGAGTAACCATATTATAGAAGCATCTAATGGTTTTAACTCTATAACGGGATTACAAGCATTAAGAGTTGCAAGATGACAACCAACATCAGAAACTAAGTGGCAACACACAGCCACATATTACGCAAGCGCTTAAACTATAAATATAATTAAATCGACAATCAAATTCACGTATCAAAAAATTATATTTACACCTTACAAATTGAAGTATGGATACCTCAGTTTGATCAATACAAAAACAAAGCATAATGGCTATAATTATTACTAAAATAGAAAAATATAAGGAGCATGTCGTGTTTTATGTCTATGAAGCAGGAAGGATGCAATTCTATATCAAACCAGGTATGTGCCATTATTATTAAGAAGAGATGTTTCACTGAACCATCAATAAAAACAGCCATTTCTAATGGCAATATTTACTGAACAATTATGTTATCCACCTACTTTAATATATCTTCTAACATTAATAATAATTTTTCCTATTAAAGGTAATAAAACAGCTACTGAAAATATGTTTAGATAAGTCATTGGTAAAATAATATCAATAAGTAATGACGCTATACAATTGCTTTACGGGAAATTCCTTTTTGATTGCGGAGTCTTTAACATCTAAGTAACGAGCAACCGAAGAAAACCGAACAGATTTAAATGTGAATTTTGACCAATTAAAATAAGGATGTCACCAGTTATTTTTAAGTCAATATCACTTACACTTTCTATTCGAATCAAAATAGCTTTGTTTTTGATTCGAATAAAGTGCTTATTCGAATCATTCGTTCATTATCGTCAAAGTTTGTGCGTTTTGATGAAAATGTGAGATCACTTAGAGTGTAGACGTAAATTAATAAATTTTAGATTAATCTTTCTTATTAAAAGTTAAAAGCAAATCAATTATCTACTGCAATAAATTTCTAAATAATGAGTATTATAATAGCTAGTTGCTTAACATTTAAAATACTCATTTTATTAAATATTTTAGAAAAAAGTTTTATATTAATAGCTGTCTTTGCTCAATTAAGTCGCACACTATGCTCTTAAGAACATCATGGTTTTTCCCAGAAACTAAACCTCTTAGAATTGTTTGTAATTCACTTTCTACCCAGCCAACCGCTCGATCTCCAAGTGAAATTGGTGGAGGGTAAATGCCGATTTCAATTCGTTTATAAAAACAAGATCTGCTAATCCCAAACATATTACAGGCATCTTTAAGTCTAAGTATTTTAATTTTTTGTATTGGTTCCATATTTGAATTCTTATTCTAAATGTTAATAAAGCTTGCAAACTTTAATAGTCTTTAAAGCTTTAAATTAACTATATAATCCCATGTTTTTTTACATAGTCAACAAGAATAAAATTAAAAACCCAATTATAACAACAACTTATAGTTATGCCAATGATTAGGTAACTGTATTTTATAGGTATATAGAAAATACTGATTGAAATTTTTTTTATATTTATATTAAGTTTAAATTTAATTTACACATCAGGTACAGTTAATAACAAACTACTTTTCTAAGAATATTACATAAATAAACATTTGATTTAAATAAGCCAACTTCATTGATTATATTCGCTGTTGTACTTTTATAGTTTTGCCCACCAATAAATCGATATTTAGACCGTAATAATTAGCATATAACTTGTTCCTACAGAAAACATACATTCCAATATCCACTTAAATATTTTTACTTCATCACATTCCTACTAGCTACAACGCGATTAGTTAGCAGCTTCAGAAATAATGCTAATTAATTGCAACTTCATGTTTCTATTGAAAATTTCATATTTAGTTAACTCTTCCTTCGCATTACTCCAATAAATCGGATTTACTAACTCATGAATGTCTAATAAGGACTTAAAATCACGTCTGCTATTTAGTTTTGCTATAGGTACAGCTTGCATAAGTCTTTTTGTGTAGCTATGTCGCGGGTACTGTACAACTTGTTCAGTAGGCCCCATTTCCAATATCTTCCCACAGTCCATTACTGCAACTCTGTGGCATATTTGTTCAATCACAGCCATATAATGTGAGATAAATAGAAAACTAATACCTAGTGTTTTTTGTAAATCTTGCAATAACTCTAAAATTTGAGCCTGTAATGTTACATCTAAAGCAGATACAGATTCATCAGCGATAATTACTTTCGGTTCAGAAGCGATTGCTCTAACGATAGAAATGCGTTGGCGTTGGCCGCCCGAAAATTGATGTGGATATCGGTCTAAAGCACTATCATCTAAACCGACTTGAAATAACAACTCTGAAACACGTTGCCTGACTTTATCTTTGGTTACTATTTTATGTAATAATAAAGGCTCTGTAATTAAATCAATTATCCGCTTTCTTGAATTCAATGAGGCATAAGGATCTTGAAAAATCATTTGTATGTTTTTACGTATATTTCTTAATGCCGAACCTGACAAACCATTCATTTCTGATTGTTATAATTTAACACTCCCTTCAAAATTAATTAAATTCATGATTGCTTTACCGGTTGTTGATTTTCCATAACTACTTTATCCAACGAGCCCTAAGGTTTCAGCAGGCATAATGCTGAAACTTATATTGCTAACGGCCCTAATTTCAAAATTCTTGCGACTAAAAATGTCCTTAAAAAATTAAAAAAAAAGGCTAAAATAAAGCTGTGTCATAGCTTTATTTTAGGCTTCGTTACCAATGAACTTTTACTTGAGGCTTATATCTTGCACGCTTTTAGCTCTTAAATTGTGCCAAATAGGTGCATATATACAGAATGCTCATTTATAATATGTATATAACTGGTAAAGGAAGTTTCATGCCAAATTTAAAATTTTATTAGAATTATTTAGAAAGATAAACTGAAAATTCACATTCTAAAGTATGCAAATTGACGTTTTAGATTAAAGTCCAAATACGAATTTAAGACTCGCGAGGATAACCTTCTGCTCTAAAGTCATATACCCATTTACTGCTTTTGAGATCTAAATACTCTTAGAACGTTTCCTTCCTACACCCATTATGTTGCATAGAAATATTGCCAAACCAAGATATGATATGCTTTATTTTCTTTTAAAAATCATAAAAAGTTATAAATAGTTTAGTAAACAATGGATGGTTAGATTTATCATCTATAAAAGATCGAAATTTAAAAATTCACAAAACAAAAAAAATATATTATAACTATTATAACTATTGTAATTATTATAACTATTATATAACTAATATAAGAGATAAATGCTCTTAAAGTAGTTTTTTGGTTATAACAGTTAAAATACACTAATAATTTTACTGCCGTTATTGGCAGATCAACTGCCACTTCCGGCAGTTTAACTTCCATATCCGGCAGATCAATTGCTAATCATTCACACACTTATACTGTGAAATCATTTTTATACTGCAACCAACGAGAGTGAAATCAACTTTTCACCACTCTCTCCCACTGTGAAATTAATTTTAAACCCCAACTACCGACAGTGTTTACAACTAGTTCAACTCAATCTATTTATTTTAAATCTAAGACAGATTATTCAATAAACTGAAAAGGAGTGTCTGTTCTAATCAATTTATATTGCATGTCGAAAGATATATGAGCAATATGATGACAAACTAGAATGTTAAGAATTTTCAGACACTCCTAGTAACTTGGTGGTCATGTTTTTGATTTACAAATAATACTGCGAGTGCAGTAACGACGAACATAAAAGTATGCTAATTGGCTTCGCAAAGTAGAATATAATAAGAGTCAAACCTTTTACACCTAATCATGGTCATGTTGTACCAGCAAAGTGTCAAACCTTATACACCCTAATCATGTTGATGTGGTCCCATAAAAGTGTCAAACCTTTTACACCCTAATCATGTTCATGTGGTCCCATAAAAGTGTCAAACCTTTTACACCTAATTATTAGCATATTGCACCAGGAAAGTGTCATACCTTTTACACCCTAATCATGTTCATATGGTCTCTGAAAAGTGTCAAATCTTTTACACCCTAATCATGTTCATATGGTCTCTGAAAAGTGTCAAATCTTTTACACCCAGTAATGAGTATGCCATCTAATAAAAGTGTCAAACCTTTTACACTCAGTAATGAGCATGCCGTCTAATAAAAAGTGTCAAACCTTTTACACCTAATCATGGTCATGTGGTACCAGCAAAGTGTCAAACCTTTTACACCCTAATTATTAGCATGTTGCACCAGGAAAGTGTCAAATTGACGTGGTTTAATTGATACGACTAACCCAGTTAAGACATAATTGATTCAACTGGAGATTAAAATGAAAACACGTCAAACCTATTCAAAAGAATTCAAACTTGATGCTATTGCGCTAGTAAGGGAACAAAATTACAGTACTGCTGAAGCAGCTAGAAATTTAGAGCTTCCTCCTCAGATTCTGGGACGTTGGATAAAAGAAGCAGAAAATGACGATGGTCATGCATTCAGAGGAAACGGTAAGCTCACACCTGAGCAGGAAGAGATCCGCAAGCTAAAAGCACAAGTTAAACGCTTGGAAATGGAACGTGAAATATTAAAAAAAGCGACGGTCTTCTTTGCCAAAGAAACGAAGTAAAATACGCGTTTATTGCCCAGAATAAGAAGATCTGGCCTGTGATATTGAAGTGTCACATGTTGGGTGTGAAAAACAATAATTACTACAGTTATCAAAAGCGGAAGTCTCTGAAACCAGTAAATACAGATCACCAAGAGATGCTGCGATGGGTTAAGAATATTGCCGAGTTTAGATAATACCTACGGAGAAAGACGTATTCAGTAAGCATTAAATGCCCTTGATTTCGGCGTTGGGCGTAGGAAAACAGCACAACTAATGAAAGAAGCAGACGTTTGGGTGCGGTATAAGAAGAAATATAAAGCAACAACGAATAGCGATCACAAGAGGCCTGTATATGATAATGAACTCAAACAGGATTTCGATGCTCAACATCCGAATCAAGCATGGGTACAAGATATCACGTACATATGGACTTCTGAGGGATGGTTGTATTTAGCCGTCGTAATCGATTTGTACTCTCGTAAAGTTGTTGGCTGGAGCATGGGTAGCAGAATGAAAGCACAGCTTGTTTGTGATGCGCTCACCATGGCTATATGGCAACGCAAACCTAAAGCTGGCTTGATAATACACTCAGACCAAGGCGTTCAGTATGCGAGTCATCAATATAGACGGATACTGAGATTGCATAAGTTTGTAGGCAGTATGAGTAAAAAAGAATGTTGCTGGGATAATGCAGTAGCCGAAAGCTTTTTCGGTAGCTTGAAGCAGGAGAGAGTTCATTGGCGCAATTACAAAACACGTTATTCGGCTCAGCAAGACGTCTTGAATTACATCACGATGTGGTACAACAGCCAACGAATGCATTCATACATTAATTATCAAAGTCCGAATGAATTTGAGCGTATGGATAAAGCATTAAAAGAAGTAGCTTAACGAACTTAACTAGGGTGACCGAATTCAGTTGACCAGGTCAAACCTTTTACACCTAATCATGTTCATATGGTCCCAGAAAAGTGTCAAATCTTTTACACCCAGAAATGAGTATTCCGTCTAATAAAAGTGTCAAACCTTTTACACCTAATCATGGTCATCTGGTCCCATAAAAGTGTCAAACCTTTTACACCCTAATCATGTTCATATGGTCCCAGAAAAGTGTCAAATCTTTTACACCCAGTAATGAGTATGCCTTCTAATAAAAGTGTCAAATCTTTTACATCCTAATTATTAGCATGTTGCACCAGGAAAGTGTCAAACCTTTTACACCCTAATCATGTTCATGTGGTCCCATAAAAGTGTCAAACCTTTTACACCTAATCATGGTCATGAGGTCCCATAAAAGTGTCAAACCTTTTACACCCTAGGTAATTATTATTGAATCAGCAAAGTTTATTTAAAATTAGGCCATTTCAGGCAAAGCCTGGACACTAAATATATTAATTAAGCAACAATCTATACTACCGAAGAAAAACTATTAGAAAAATTTTATTAAGTTTCACACAGAATAATATTCAACAATAATAAATATTAACGAAGAAGTATTAAAAATCTTTTTTTATCTGCTTTGAAAAAATCTCATGTTATGCATGACCTTTATTGGTAATTATTTTAACAAGAAATATACGGAATGTGATGCCAGTTAGTGGTGTATTGAGGTGTCAGCAGGTTTCTACGCATTGCCCATTTTTCAGCGATCCCTTGCGCTATAAAAAATGCGCTATTAGTGCCATAGCGTTGATTAATATTATCAAGCACATTCATTAATGGCGCATTTCCATGTGGGGGATTAAATAAATCCCACTGCTGATGTGTTTCACTGCTTAAATTGAGTAACCCAACGCCTATTTTATAATAAGCAATGCTTGGATTAAAAATAAGGTAAATATAATCACTTATTGCTTTAAGAAAATGAGTAGTATCATTAGTAGCAGGATTAAAATGATGTAAAAATTTATAGCTACATGGATTGTCATCAAAGGGACTATTCGCCGCAAAGACTAATAACGTACCGCATAATGAACCTTGCTTTCTGGCTTTTTCAGCGGCGATACTCGCATGCTTTGCTAATGCTTGGTTTAGAGATTCAATACTTGTGATTCGCGCTCCTAAACTTCTTGTAGAGAATATTTGTAGTTTGTCGGCTCTGACGCTATCCCATAATTTGCAAGCCGTACCATTCAACTCTTGAATCGTTCTGTCTAATTCCACATTAAAACCAACAGGTAGGTTTTTTATATTCAACTCACTTAACTGGCGAACGTTTACAACACCATTTTGCTTTAGTTTTTCATTCGTTTTTTTACCAATACCCCATACATCGCTAGGCGATAGTTGTTCAAACACTTCTTGTTTAAATGCATTGTCATCAAATACACAAACACCATTAAATCCGGGCCATTTTTTAGCAACGTGATTAGCGACCTTTGCTAAGGTAAGTGTTTTCCCAATACCAACACAAACAGGTAAACGCGTTTCTTTCCAAACAGCAAGACGTATTTTTTGAGCATGTAGGGCTAAATCTGGGATGGCCTGATTACAACCATTAAAATTTAAGAAAGATTCATCAATCGAGTAGATATATTGCTCAGGGCCAAACCGAGCAATGACTTGCATCATTTTGTGGGATAAATCAGCATAAAGCTCGTAATTAGAAGAGCAAACAATGATGCCGGCTTGCTCACAAAATCGTTGTACTTTAAAAAATGGTTGAAATTTTTTGATGCCTAATGCGAGTGCTTGTTTATTCGCAGCAACAATACAGCCGTCGTTATTAGATAAAACAATAATGGGCTTACCTCGCCATTCAGGCCTAAAGACTTGCTCTGCACTACAGTAAAATGAATTGGCATCAATTAAAGCAAACACTAAATATGCGCCTCTAAAAGCTGGCTAGGACGGTGACAGCGGATAGAGCGGATAACCACCCCTTCAATCGTAAATTGGTCATTTTCATTAATTGGAATTGTTTTATATTGTTTGTTTGCAGAGAGTAAAAGACGCTCTTTTATATTGATAATTTTACAAATAAATTCACCATTCAGGTTGGCAACAATGACATCGGCATCTTTTGCTGTGACATGGCGGTCAACAATCAAGACATCACCACTAAAAATACCAACACCCTGCATAGAATGACCATACGCTTTGCCAATAAAGGTAGCGCTTGGATGCTCGATGAGCAACGCATCGAGACTGAGAGGAAGTTGTAGATAATCACTGGCAGGACTTTCAAAGCCGGTAATTCCTGCACTTGCTGTAATGGGAATAAACTTCATAATTAATCACTGTATAAAAAAACAGTTAAATTATATGATAGATAAATATAAGTGCAAGTGGGTATTAAAAAATAAATGCCTAGGACTGTTTATCTTTTAAGTTTATTTTTGTGACAAGTTGCTGGCTTTATCTACAAGGCTGAGCTTATGATGTGTAGTTATTCCAAATAAATAAGCAAAAACGCAGTAGATGTCCGAGTCGAAAGCTTTTTCTATACCAATGTAATAAATCAATGTCGGTATCAAAAACCTTTACAGCACTGGGTCTTATTACAGAAGGCTCCATACATTTAGCAAAGTGAAACAAACAACGTCTAAATAGCACATCGTCACCTTTATCTAATTGCTCAGCCAATATTTCAAAGTTCAACCACTTGTCATCAGTCAGAAAAACATGAATATCATCCAGTATTGTCTTGGTTTCTGAGCGTAATATGGCGTATTTTAATAATAAATTTTTAAAGAGCCTTAAATGCAATAGCACTCGTTTAGCATTTTCTTCTGTCATAAAAGCAGCAAGCTTGGTTGTGAGGTTCGACAAATCAATAGTTTGATCAAGCATTAGCGTCTGCCTCGATCTCTGCTTTAAATGCGTCTTCTTGTAACGGTGCAACAAACTCACCAAACAATTTGTCTACCCAACTTGCCATTTGCTTATCAAATGTTAAAGAACGAGCAAAGTTGATATATTTTTGTGTTGTCGAAAAATCAGCATAACCCATTAACTGCATTAGTTTGAATTGCACAAAGCCAATAGGCAGGTTTTTATGGATCAAAAAGCCAGCAAGGTTTGTGGCAAATGTTGATCGCAAGTAGTGGAAATCACGTTTCAATACCTTTCCAACAAGCCTAAGTTCTTTACGTACTTTAGAGATCACATTTCCAACTGATTTAGGTGACATAAAATTGCCTGAGCGATTTAAGAACAAAGGCGCATAATCACAACTGCCTTTGGCTAATTGCCACTTCGAAAGTCTGTGTTGATGCTCTTCATCGTTACGGTTAACCATAATGATGTTATTAATCCTTTTGAAACCATGATGGTGCGTTCTTTATCGTACTTACCAATAATAGTGACGAAGTAAATAGATTTATCACTAAGAGCAGGATCAACAACATGGTTAGCTTCAAAAGTTGCCACCTCATCTGCCCTAAGTCCACATTGCACCGCTAAATCTACTCTTAATCTTGGCCCAAGTTTACTTAGTGCATTACTGGTATAAAGTAACTGCAACTCATCTTGATCATATGGTGATAAACTCGTATCGGTAGATTTTTTCTGCTTGTATTTTTTGGGGATCAATAGATCTGTAGTGGTGACAGTAAAGCCTTTTTCTTCAGCACCATATTGAGTGAACAATAAATGAATGTTGCCGTCTTTACGTTTTTTCTTAATCACTTTTGTTTTATATTTGAAAGGAAGCTTCTCAATGCGGTGTTGCTTTCTAGCCCATTCGTAAAATTGACGCACATGATTGATATACAAATTTGCTGTATCTCTATCAATTTTCTTAGTAATAATCTGATCAATAAGGTACTTACGATAACGATACACAGGCAACCAATATTTAGATTTATCGCTATCACTCACCGCATATACTTCATGCCAATCAACGTTATGTAATTCTATCCATTGTAAAAATAAAGACATCGAATTTGCCAATGAATGCATGGTAACAAGCGACACCCGACCCAAAGCGTTCTTTTTACCGCCTCGCTGGGGTGGCATAAACAAACCTTTGTACCTGTGTTCCAAAAATAAGTTAATTTCTAGCGCATCTACAACTCGCGTTAGTGATAATACTCTTGGAAATCGATCAACAATATGATCTTGATGGAACATAACTATGTGCTTTCCATTCTCATCAACATCAGAAAAATAAGGCAACTTTCCTAAATTAACGGTTTTTTTACAACTTTTGGTAAATTTCCGCTCATATTTAATGATCCATTTCAATATAGCATTAAATATGGTGTCGAAATGAATGCCTGTCAATACAAATTGCTATATTTAAATACTGCATAAAATGATTGATATTTACTTGCATCTAAGTCAATATAATTAAGGATAAATTAAATAAGTGTCAATAAGTGCCTTCAAAGTACTTATTGGCTAGATATGTTTGCCCATAGATCAATAAAATGCCCAACAAGGTTAAAAATCTAATGAATACGAGTATTTATGACGCTACTCATGGTACTAGGCTTGGTGATATTGCACATATCTGTTCAGGACACCCATTTAGGGGCTCTATAGAGCCAGATATCAATGGTGATGTGCATGTTGTACAGGTTCGAAACACAAAAGCCACTGGTGAGATAGTTCAGGATGAATTGATCAAAACCACGCTAACAAGTAAAAAACAGCCCGATTGGTTAAAGTCTGGAGATATACTCTTTGTGGCAAAAGGAGCCAAACATTATTCCGCAGTGGTAGAAGACTTACCAAAGCAAACGGTGTGCTCACCACATTTCTTTTTAGTACGAATAAAACTAGCATTTAAAGAGTTAGTGACGCCAGAATTTATATGCTGGCAACTAAATCAACTCCCTGCACAGCGCTATTTTCAGACAACGGCAGAAGGCTCACTTTATTTGAGTGTACGTAGGCAAATTTTAGAATATGTGCCTATTACAATGCTGCCAATAGAAAAACAACGACAATTAACAGCTATGCACCGCTGCGGAGTAAAAGAACAAAAAGTATTACAGCAACTCATTGAAAACAGACAACAACAACTTGATGCGATTGCATACAAAGCGTTAACAGCGTAATGAGCAATCAAGTTGATAAAAAACAATCGACTAAACAAACGAATCTATAGTTATACAAGGAATAAAAAAATGCCAAATAGCCAAATCAATCAGGACGATATCAACAAAGCAGTATGGGCCGCTTGCGACACCTTTAGAGGTGTTATCAACGCAGATACCTACAAAGACTTCGTGTTGACCATGTTGTTCTTAAAATACATCTCTGATATTTATAAAGACGATCACAGCAAGCTAGTTGAGCAATATGGCGATAATCCGAAATTAATAACAGCCATGATGTCTAAGCAGCGTTTTGTATTACCTCAAGGTGCTAGCTTTTGGGATTTATACGAACAACGTCACCAAGCAGGTAACGGGCAACGTATTGACCAAGCACTACATGCTTTAGAAGAAGCCAACGGCACTAAGCTTAAAAACGTATTCCAAGACATCAGTTTTAATACCGACAAATTAGGCCAAGAAAAACAAAAGAACGATTTACTGCGTCACTTATTAGAAGATTTCGGCAAAGACATTCTTAACTTAAGCTCGGAGCGTGTGGGCAGTTTAGATGTTATTGGTAATGCCTACGAATTCCTCATTAAACACTTTGCCGCTGGCAGTGGTGCCACCGCAGGTGAATACTACACTCCGCCAGAAGTTTCAGACTTACTCGCAATCATTTTAGAGCCAGTTGAGGGTGATCAAATATGTGATCCGTGTGTCGGTAGTGGCTCATTATTATTAAAATGTGGCGCAATGGTGCGTAAAAACTCAGGTTCAAAAAAATATGCGCTATTTGGTCAAGAAGCCATTGGTGCAACTTGGGCACTAGCCAAAATGAACATGTTCCTGCACGGTGAAGATAACCACCGTATTGAATGGGGAGACACTATTCGCAACCCTCAGTTATTAGATAAAGACGGTATAGGTTTATTACACTTTGACATCGTCACAGCCAACCCACCATTTTCTCTTGAAAAATGGGGGCATGAAGATGCTAGCAGTGATTCATACGGCAGATTTAGACGAGGCGTACCACCTAAAACCAAAGGTGATTATGCGTTTATCAGCCACATGATTGAAACCCTTAAACCAGAAACAGGTCGCATGGGTGTAGTTGTACCGCATGGCGTGTTATTCAGAGCATCATCTGAAGGTAAAATTCGTCAACAACTTATTGAAGAAAACTTACTTGATACCGTTATAGGTTTACCAGAAAAACTATTCTTTGGTACAGGTATTCCAGCCGCTATTTTGCTCTTTAAAAAGCAAAAAACGGATAATAATGTGTTGTTTATTGATGCCAGCCGTGAGTTTAAATCAGGCAAAAATCAAAACCAATTAACACCAGATAATATTCAAAAAATCATCGATACTTATAAAGCCCGTGAAACTGTTGATAAATATGCTTACCTAGCCAGTTTTGATGAAATTGCTGAAAATGATTTTAACCTCAATATTCCTCGTTATGTTGATACCTTTGAAGAAGAAGCTGAAATTGATTTGGTGACAGTACGTACTGAGCGTGTTGAGCTTAAAAATGAACTCAATACCCTTGAAGCAGAAATGGAAGGCTACTTAAAGGAGTTGGGTTATGGTGCCTAATGGATGGGAAAATAAGCACTTATACGAACTAAGTACAAAAATCAGTGATGGAATTCATTCAACTCCTAAGTATGTTGAATCTTCTGGTATTTATTTTGTGAACGGTAATAATTTAAAAAATGGTTCAATAAAAATTACTGAAGGAACTAAAAACGTTTGTGCTGAAAATGCGGAAAAACATTGGCGCGATTTAACTAATAGGACAATCCTAATGTCTATTAATGGCACTATCGGCAACCTAGCATATTATAATGGAGAAAATGTGGTTCTTGGCAAGAGTGCTTGTTATATCAATGTAGCCGAGTGTACAGACGTAGATTATATTTACTACGCTTTAAAAAGTTCCAAAACTCAGTCTTTTTATACATCTGAACTGACTGGTTCAACGATTAAAAATTTGTCGTTAAAAACTATCAAGTCTACAAAAATTTTAACCCCACCACTCCCAGAACAACAAAAAATCGCCACTATCCTTGGAACTTGGGATAAAGCGATTAGCATCACCGAGCGCCTAATCGACAACAGCAAGCAGCAGAAAAAAGCCTTAATGCAACAATTACTCACAGGCGCTCATACCCAAAGAAAGCGCCTACTTGATAATTCAGGTAAACCGTTTGAGGGTGAGTGGGAAGAGATTGAAGTTGGTCAACTCACCAAGATCTATGATGGTACACACAGTACACCAAAGTATGTAGAGAAAGGAGTTCCCTTTTATAGTGTTGAGCACTTAACACGCAATGATTTCTCACGTACAAAGTTTATTTCTGAAGACGTATTTGAAAAAGAGAACAAACGAGTGAAGCTAGAAAGAAACGATATATTGATGACAAGGATCGGAGATATTGGAACAGCCAAGTGTTTGACTTGGGATGTACAAGCTTCTTTTTATGTTAGTTTGGCTCTTTTTAAGTCTAATGTGCAATTCGATTCCAACTATCTAACTTATTACATTAATTCTAAAGAGTTTCACAGAGAATTATGGAAACGAACAATTCATGTAGCCTTCCCAAAGAAAATAAACTTAGGTGAAATAAGTCACTGCTTTGTAAAACTACCATCACTAGAAGAGCAACAAAAAATAGCAGCTACGTTAACTAATTCCCATAAAGAAATCGAATTACTAGAACAACAACTTGCCGATCTAAAACAAGAGAAAAAAGCGTTAATGCAGCAGTTGTTAACAGGTAAGCGCAGGGTTTTAGTCTAGGGATTGACGGTTATGAAATTAAGAATTAGCTATATAAATTTAAAGAACTTCAAAACATTCGCAGAGATTTCTATACATCCCAATCCAGATTTTAATATCATTATTGGTGAAAATAGCTCAGGTAAATCTACCGTTTTTGAAGCAATTCATTTGTGGGAAAAGTGTTATCAAACTTATATTCTTGGCTCAAGAAAAGGATTTTACAAGGTCAAAAAATCTACTAATCGATATGTAAACTATCAAGATTTAGACTTTCTAAGGATAACGAAAGACGAAGACTTATTTCATAACCCTAAAGATCCTGAGCTTGGAAAGTGTTCTGAAATTACTATTGCCTTAACCAATGATGAGGAAGAAGCTCAAACTTGGAACTTAGGGTTTAAGGTAACTTGTCCAAGCTCGATAGAAAATGCTTTTTATCGTGTCCAGCCAACAGATGAGGAACAGTTTACCGCTTTTGCTGAAGCGTTTTGTGGCGCAGGTAAATTTTTAGATGAAGCCATTTTTATTTATCAAACTCGACCTGTGGCTGGAGTCCATCAGTTTGAGCCATATTACAACGAGGCCCAAATTAAGAAGAAAATACAAAAAGGCTCTTCTCATGAAGTTTTAAGAAATAAAATCATATCTAAAAGAAAGTCCATTTCTGACCTAGAAGCAAGTATTTCAGAAATAGTTGAAAAAGAGGTTAAATTTACCCTACCACCAACTACCAGACGAGAAAAAGATGAATATGTCCGCCTTGATGTTTCAGTTAATGGTTCTAAACCATATGATCTTCATTTACAAGGCAGTGGCTTTTTACAAATAGTCGAGATATTAGCCACCGTTGAATTTATTGATGCTCCTTTAAAACTACTATTAGTTGATGAACCTGACTCACATATCCATTCTAAACTGCAACAAAATTTATTGAATCACCTAAGAAAGATCGATCACAACCAGTTTTTTGTCATCAGTCATAATGACCAATTTGTTACAAATGCTGGAGAAGGAGAAGTTTTCTTTTTAAGTGATGACGCTAAGCATTCTGGTTCACTAGAGCCAATTGATATTACAGGCTTTGATGCAATAAAGAATGCTCTTGGTGGAGTAATATTATCGCTAGAGTTATTAAATCAAGCTAAACATATAGCTTTTGTTGAAGGGAGCGATGATGCTAGTTACCTTCATTTGATTAATCGAAAAATTAAAGAGATTCATCCTGTTCAAGGATGTTTGTCGGAAGTAACTTTCTTTCCTTTAAGAGGAAAAGATAATATTGTCAAAAAGATTGAATATAACAAGCGTACATTATCATCCTTAATAAAGGGGAAGTCGTGGAATGCAATATTTGACAGAGATTTCTCAACAGCAGCTATTGATGAAAGTCTGAAAAATATAATCATTGGAAAAAAATGTACTCCACATAGTCATGAAGGGTATTGTATTGAATCAGTGATCTTTTCAGATATAACAATATTCAAAAGGTATATTTGTTCATTGATTGACTTTTTACCTGATGCTGAGACAGAAATTCATATAGTAGATCTATTACAACAACTCTCCGCTGATATACGCAACCCTGATTCACCATTAAATAAATCTGTCGAAGAGCGTTTCAATGGACAGAAAAACAACAGACCTGAGTTTGAAAACTTACAGTTTGTTGAAGTTATGCGCTCTTGGTCTGACGATGGTCAATTTAAACCAGAACGAGTGATGTCAAAACCGTTGATTAGAGATTTCGTGATTCAACTTGAATCCAAAATAAAACAGTCTCTTTTTATTAGAACTTCAAATAAAGATGAAGAAGTAGCATCAATACTTTTTAATAAATATATCGAATTTATAGCATCAATTGATGATTTAGTTCCATCGTTAAAACAGTTGTTCACTCAGCTTGGCGTACTTGCTGTGCCAGACAATGAAGCAAATGCAGAGGGACAAGGCGCATGATAAATAATACACTTAATTTCCAAGAAGAATTTAGCTCAAAAATCCCTGCACTAACCTTGCTTACTAATTTAGGTTATCAATTTATTCCGCCTAGTGAGTGTGAAGCCTTACGTGGCAATCCATTTGTGGCAGATAAAAAAAGCACCCATCAAGTGGTGTTAATGCCTGTAATGCGCGAGTTTTTAGCTAAACAAACCTTTCCCTTTGCTGGCAAACAACACAAGCTCACTGAGGCCGCAATTGATAAAGTGATGCACGAGTTAAACCCAGCAATGAATTTAGGGCTTAAAGCCGCTAATGAAAAGCTCTATAACGCTATGATGTATGGCGTGAGTGTTACTGAGTTTGTTGATGGAAAAAAAGCCTCTCCGACTATTCAGCTTATAGATTGGCACACTATCGAAAACAACCAATTCCATTTTACTGAAGAATTGGTTGTACAAAATGCTGAAGGCACTGGTAATCGCATTCCTGATATCGTTTGTTTTGTAAATGGCTTACCTTTAGTGGTGATTGAGGTAAAACGCCCTGACTCTAATAAAGAAGGTAAATCGACCAATGCCGAGGCAATTTCTCAGCAAATTCGCAATCAAGGACAGCAAGAAATTCCACACTTGTTTGCTTATAGCCAGTTACTGTTATCGGTTAATGGGCACGAAGGTTTATATGCTACATGCGGCACACCTGAAAAATTCTGGGCAAAGTGGAAAGAAGAGTTAATACCTGAAGCTGAGTTTGTTCGCTTAAAAAATCGTAGTCTTAATGATAAACAGCTTAATAGTTTGTTCAATCATCGACCTGCTTACGCTAAAGATGACTACTTATCGTTAATATCCGCAGGTGATTTAATCGTTACCGACCAAGATAGACTGATCATCAGTTTATTACGCCCTGAGCGTTTACTTGAGATGACCCGATTGTTTACTTTGTTCGATAAGAAAGCAGGCAAAATTGTCGCTCGTTATCAGCAAGTATTTGGCATTAAAGCTTTAGTTGAACGCATTAATACCTTTGACGCAGCAGGTGCTCGTGAAGGCGGTGTTATTTGGCATACAACGGGCAGCGGTAAGTCGTTTACTATGGTGTTTTTATCCAAAGCCCTTGTTTGGTTGGAAGAGCTATCACAAGTTCGTGTGATCATCGTAACTGACCGAGTTGACTTAGAAGATCAGCTTAGCCGTACTTTTGCCTCTGGTGGTGTACTGACTGACAGAGATAAAAAAGATGCTATGGCAACATCTGGCAAGCGTTTAGCCGAGCAAATTGGTAAAGGTAATGAACGTGTTATCTTTTCAATCATTAATAAGTTTGGTTCAGCCATTAAGCAAAAAGAATGCTTTAACGACAGTCCCAATATTATTGTATTAGTAGATGAAGGTCATCGCAGTCAAAACGGTGAAAACAATATTCGAATGCAGCAAACACTGCCCAAAGCTGCCTTTATTGCATTCACAGGTACGCCACTATTAAAAGATGATAAGACCGAAAACAAGTTCGGTAAAATTATTCACTCTTACACCATGCAACAAGCCGTTGAAGATAAAACCGTAACGCCTTTATTATACGAAGAGCGCATTCCTGAGTTAAACGTGAATGACAAAGCCATTGATGCTTGGTTTGAGCGCAGCACCAGTAAATTAAGCGAAAAACAACGAACTGATTTAAAGAAAAAGTTTTCACAAAAAGGTCAAATTTACCAAGCTGAAGGCCGAATTGATCTGATTGCTTATGATATTTCTGATCACTTTCAAAACTTCAAACAGCAAGGTTTAAAAGGCCAACTGGCCTGTGACTCTAAAGCCTCGGCTATTCGCTATAAGAATGCATTAGATAAAATAGGATCTTTGACTTCTGTTGTAGCTATGTCACCGCCTGATACCCGTGAAGGCCATGACGTTGTTGATCAAGACAGCAAAGACATCGTTCAAAACTGGTGGAAAGGTAACGTAGCGCAAACCTATGGGGGCGATGAAAAAGCTTACACAAAAGCCATTATAGAAGATTTTAGCCGTGACGATGGCCCAGACATCATGATAGTGGTCGATAAGCTACTAACGGGCTTTGACGAGCCTAAAAATACGGTACTTTATATCGACAAGCCACTTAAAGAGCACAATCTGATACAGGCTATTGCACGCGTAAATCGTTTACATAGTAAAAAGCAGTTTGGTTACTTAATTGATTACCGTGGCATTCTTAAAGAACTAGATACCACCATTGAAAAATACCAAGACTTGGCTGAACGCACCCAAGGTGGCTTTGATATAGATGATCTTAAAGGTTTGTATAACCGCATGGATACGGAATATAAAAAGTTACCAGGCTTACATAGTGAGCTATGGGATATTTTTGCTAATGTTAAAAATAAGCAAGATGGCCCTGCATTAAGACAAGTATTAGCCCCTAAAGTACAGGATGTAGATGGTAAACTGATTGATACTAATCTTAAAAAGCGTGATGACTTTTACTCTGCCCTGACTGTTTTTTCTAACTGTATTAAGGTCGCTTTACAATCTGCTAGCTACTTTGAAGATAAGTCTTTCGATAGCAAACGTGATTTGTATAAAAGTGACTTAAAAGCCTTGGTAGATTTACGCAAACAAGTGCGTGAAGATGCCAATGAAACCGTCAATTACGATGAATACGCTGAAGATATCCGTAGCTTATTAGATAAACATATTGCGGGTATTGAGGTAAAAGAACCTGATGGTGCTTACTTGGTTGGTAATCTGGGTAAAAACGTCAAGCCACAAGATCTGAGTGATGATGAAGCTCGAAACCAAACAGACAAGATCACGGGCCGCATCACCAAGATGATTGAAGAAGATCTTGCTGATGACCCTTATGCACAAGAGTATTTTTCTAATCTGTTAAAGAAAGCGATTGAGAAAACCAAAGAAATGTTTGATGCGCCAGTTAAACAATACATCTTGTTTGCTGACTTTGAACAAGAAGTAAAGGAGCGAAAAATTGCCGATATACCAAACGACTTTACCGATGATTCAGGCAAGTTAAACAAACATGCCCAAGCTTATTTTGGTTTGTTTCAGCATGTGTTTGGCGCAGACTACTTAATCGAACAATCATTAGATAATGAGAAATTAGTAGAGTTTGCTTTTAATATTGATGAAGTGGTTAACAATGCAGTAGCTGAATACTCTATCAACCCTGCCGAAATTGAAAATGCCATCAGTATGAAATTACTGCCGATGTTATTTGGCGATATAGGTATTGATAACGCTGAAAAGCTCATTGAAGCAGTGCTTAAAATTACCCGCCTTGGTTTATCAAGAGGTTAATGGTTATGGCGAATTCATTAACAGGTGCTAGTTCTTCAATTGCGGCTGACATTGTTACTAAAAAAAGCAACACTAAAACGGATGAGCGTGGTGCTTTTTATTATGGTAATGACATGATTCATTATGATGTGATACGTAAATCACAAAGTAGTAAATTTAGTTCTAGTAAAGCTGTTGCTCGTAAGGTGGTAATAAAGGTGCATCCCGATCAACGTGTGGTTGCAACAGTGCCACATGATGCCACCGATGATTCGATTCAAGATGCGATGCTAAAACGTGCCCGATGGATTTGGCAAAATATAGAAGAATTTGCAAAGCAAAAAGATTACGTTTTACCCAAGCGCTATGTCAGCGGTGAAACCCAGTTTTACTTAGGCAGACGCTATGTTTTAAAAGTTCTCATTGATTCTGAGCAAGTGTCTAACGTTAAGCTTAGTCGTGGTAAATTGAACGTAACGCTTAAACATGAAATAGGCCAAGATAATGATGATCGGGTAGTTAAAGTTAAACCACTAATAGACAAGTGGTATCAACGTAAAGCTAAAGCAATTTTTCATGAACGCTTAAATAAAATGTTAACTAAAGCGACATGGGTAACAGATATTCCATCATTTAGAGTGATGGCTATGAAGAAGCAATGGGGAAGCTGTTCTACCAAAGGTAATTTGATGCTCAACCCTCATTTAATTAAAGCCCCTAAAGAATGTATTGATTACGTGATATTGCATGAGCTTTGCCATATTGAAGAACATAACCACAGTGACAAATTTTGGCGTTTGTTAACCCAAGTAATGCCTAATTGGAAAGAAGTTAAATCCAAACTGGATGATATGGCGGAGATGTATTTGAATGAGTGACTATCATGGCTAAGCCTATATACACATGGAAGAAGAACCTTAAACCACAAGTTCTATTAGATAAGCTATCACAAATAGTTCAAGTAACGGCAGATGGAAAAGTGTCATTTGTTGGCTGGGATTATCATGAAATCATTGTTGCGTTAGAAAATATGGTTGAAATTAAAAACGCTTCACGAGATTTATACTTACCTTCTCTCATATCTAAAGCTGTTACTCAGTCGGCAAAAGAAAACCTAGACAACAACACTGTACTGGAAAACTTGAATAGATTAGCAAGAGATCATTTAGCTACAAAAATTAAAAATTATAGAGTGCTTACTTCATTATCACTACCTCTGTCATACCCACAAAAAAAATTCAATGTCGGCAACAGTCAAATTCATATTGTTGCTGACTTCCCGAAAAAATATCAGGTACAAAGAAATGATTTATTATCACAAGCAGATGATATGTCAAAAAGTAATGGTTCAGACACCCATTACTCAAAAGTTATTGTTTACTGCAAATCGAAATCACCTTATGGCGCAATTAAACAAGCGCTTGAAGATTTAGATCTATGGCGTGGAATATTATGTCTTTTCACTAACTATAAAATGGAAATGGTCGGTGACTCGTACAAGCCAGTTAATACTATTAGGCTTGGCAAATTCCATACATTACATGAAGAGAATGGCAATGCCGCATTGAATAAATTGTATTGGTTTGAACCAAACTTTGTATCCGCTAACAATTCAAAATTGAATAATCCTAAATTACTTATCAAGAATACTCTTTTTTTTATAAACACAATTGCAGAACATAAAGATAAATCACTTCTGACCGAAGGAGTTGTTCGCTATGTCAGATCTCTTGATGAAAAAGATCAAAACACTGCGGTAGTAAAATTATGGGCTACTTTAGAAACTTTAGCGACCAGAGGTGAAAGCAACTGCGATGCAATATCACGAAGAATTTCTTTTCTCTTTGAAGAATATAATTACCATGCTCAGATCTTAGAGCATATCAGAGAGTATAGAAATTCAAATATTCACTCAGGTTTAGAAAATCAAAATGCTAAAAACTTCGCATTTCAACTTCAGTTTTATTTTTATAGATTGTTTCTATTTTATGTAAAGTCTATAAAGGATTTTAAAAGTATTGATGAAGCGAATAAGTTTCTTGATAGCCCGAAGGAAAAAAATAAAATAAAGGAAGAAATTGAAAAGCTAAAACTAGCCTTAAAAATGCATGGCAAAGAGTAACAGTTTATGCAGCTTTATGAAGGTGGCATTCGTTGGGTAAAAATAAAGATGACATTATATAGAACTCACCCGCTTTTTTACCCGCACCACTGGCAAACTGACCAATCAGGTATTCATAAGCATCGCCTAATACATCAATCTCAGTATCATCAAGGCAGAAGTCAATCTCATCTAAATGCCCTAAGAATGTGGTGATCAGTTCATTTTTAGCCTTTTCACTTTTTCCCAGTTTATTAGAGGTTAAATCGATATCATCAAACAACTGTTTATTAATACCTTTTAAATAAATCTACTAATTTGATAACCTTTTATGAAAACAGAGCTAAAAAATGATTTTTAGTAACAAGGTTCATAAATTATAAAAAAGTAAAAAAACCCCAAAATTGATCAATAAATAAGCAAATAAACACTATTTACAATTATTTACTGTAAATTTTTAAAAAAGTGTCCTCCTCTTATATTTGAGAACAATAAATTATTTAAACAGAGTTGCTAGTTTGTTTAACCTGAGATCTGGATAAGCAATAGCATTTATCAAACTGCCTTCATCTCTAATTCACTTTTAGATACCTTAATACGTGGCTTTTACTTATTTTAGGCAATAAGCCACTATTCCTGAAATAACATTGAGCATAAACCCTTTTTCACTTCGGTGGGGGCTATGCTCTATTTAATATATGTTTTTTAGTTGGTTATTAACCGTTTCTATTATTTATCTCTTTGATAACATAGCTCTATCGAAAGCTGATATTACTATTTTTTTCATATTCTTACGAACAGTCGTGACTAAATCAATATCTGACATCTTTAGTTTTTCTTTTACTTATTTCCAATATCCCTTATCTGCATATAACTTACCTGCTAGATTTCTACATAAATCAGGTATTGGTGTACCGTCATTCGTGCTACCTGGACTAATGTTTAACGCAAGGATTTAACCTTGATAATTACTTAAAAGGTGAAGTTTAAAACCGAAAAACCACGCCATCGTACCTTTCCCACGTTTTTCTGTCTTAGCAAATACTTTATTACTAGGAATTCTAATATTGTGGCATCCCTTAAGACTTGTCGAATCGACAAATGCAATCCCTGTCGGTTTACCTTTAATTGTTTGGAAATAAGCACACATAGGGGCAATAAGTTCAGACATAGTATTGATAAGACTGGTATAACTTATGAGAGTTGGAAAGTACTCTGTCCAATATCGTTCAACTAATCCGATGTAGAAGTTCTTGAAATCTCTGTGATTTGATTGATAAAATGAGAACATAATGGTCATCCTCTCACCGAAAGATATTGCCGAACTGCGTTTTCGCTTACGAATCCCATCAGTGATGAGTTGTATTTCCAATTGAGGTATAAATCCAATTGAGGTATAAATTGATGACAAAAATTATCCACATCACAAAATAATTCTACTAAGTTATTCATCTGCCCACCTTATGTTGCTTTCAAATCGTTATTGGTCGAAAGATCTGATCGCTAGGTGGGCATTTAGTTCAATTCCTTAAGCAGAATTGAGGTTATTTATTAAAAAATAATAATTGCTTTGTTTAATATATCGTTGTTTTTTTATCGCGAAGCGACGCCACCGCATTGCGGTGAAATAATCGAGTTGACTAAAAGAAATAAACGCCTACTTAATTGTAATAATTTTTTATTCAATAAATATAACTTTATTAAAATCAGATAGTACATTTAAACACATTTTAAATAACCCAATGAATACAATAAGAAAACTAATCAGAGCAAGTGGATTAGGTAAACTCGCTTAAATTAAGTCGAACGAAGTGAGACTGGCAAAATAATACATTTGAAAGCAAAAACACAAAAAACTAAAGCATTAGGGGGACTTCAGCATTTAAGTGCCCATCGATAAACTTAAGATGTACTATCAATCAATGAAGATAAAGAGAAGGTAAAATTCATTAACGAAATTAATTATTTAATAATTGATTTCTTTTTTTATTTTTTGAATTACACAAATAATCTACATTGCCTTTGTAGCTAAAAATCTAAATAACAGCATCTGAGCAGTGTTTGAAGTTAATTAATACGATTACCAATTTTGAGCAATGAATGCTTTAGACGCATTGTTTTAACGCTTAAAAATTAACATAACAATTATTAATTCTAGATTCGTTGCACATGGATAATAACAGAAGGCCTTTTAACACGGGTGCTTGTAACAAATTATAATGGAACGGAAAAATTAAATAATAACCAAATAAAAATACTGCCTTCAAAGAGCAAAGTATGCGTATAAAACTCGGAAAGAATCTAAAACAAGTATTAAAAACACCTAAAACTGAAGTTAATATAACTACTGGTAATAATATAAAATCTCATAAAGAAATTCTTATTCAAAACAATCAGTTCTGTAATCAATTAAGAAACTACTTTAATAATGAATTCTATGATTCAACATTCAAATACGAAGATAGCAGTAGTTCAATACTTAATATAGTAGATGACAACGTAAGGCTCTATCTACGCATTCAAGTGATTTCAAATCCAAATCTAAAAAGAACTATAGAGATTGCAACTATTGGATTCAAAAATGAAAGATCAGGTCATGGGACAGCTCTTTTAAAGTACATTTTAGGAATTGCAGAATCGTTTAATATTAAAGAAATTAAAATTTTAAGCACAAACGATAAATCAAAAGCTTTTGCACTAAAAAATGGATTTGAATTATTAAATTGCAATGACTATATTGCTAGGCTTTAATTATCTTGTTTATAAAAGAACACAAATTAACTATAATTTTTTACTGCTAAAAAGCTGAATTAATTATCTAGAAGCAACGTTCCAGTTACCTAATGCCGCTTTAATAAGGTTTAAAATTTAAAAGCATGGTGAAATTGACATGCTAAACAGTTAAAGCTTAATAAAATTTCAACGGTTCTCCACCTAAATGGAGTCCCCAGTAAGTAACTAATCCTTTTAGATCACATGTAGTAGTAGCATAAATAATTTTTCATACTCTTTATTATCCAGCTAAATCATACAATGCCCTGCTTTGCGACTATCCTACAGAGTGTAAAAACTTTGAAACTTTTATTACTACTTTTATTTAAGTATTTTCAGAAATACACTTAGCTAACTTAACTAGTGTGACCGAATTCAGTTGACCAGATCACGTCTTCTTTACTGATGGACTATTAAGCATTGAATACATCGCCTCACTGAAAAGTTTACTTACATAAAGAATTTATGTTCCTAAGTATGACATGTCAACTTTCATATTTGTAACCTATTATTTTTAATAGATTCATATTCTGATTAGTTAGGTGTGCTTCGCTAAAAGCATAGAATCTAACGAATCAACTAAATAGTCTCATTTAAGTATACTTAACAAAAACCTCTCCTACTGAATGGAGATAGTATTATTTTGTACACTGCAACAACTTAAATGATAATGTGTCACATGAGTTACATATAAGTATTTTTGGCTCACCCGAGCCAAACTGTTGCTGAAGAGAATAATCGTCATTTTATACGCATACCTCGTTTATTAGTCCTTGTTCCATAACTTTTACTACCAAAACGAATGACACTCCGCGTTTTATTGAATTTTTCTTACTGTAAAATTCAATATTCACCCATTAATGGTTAATTTTTTTCTTTTATCTAATAATTAGCTATGTTCATTGGCAAATAAATACAGCAACCAATGACTTCAGTAGGGATCTTTATGAAAAAAACAGTGTAATCATATAAATTAAGTAATAAAACTACGTAAAATGAATGACACTCCTCGTTTATCGAATGACACTCCTGACTTTTAGCTTTAAAACGAATGACAATTCTTGTTTCTCGTAATTTTATTACTATAAATAGTCTTATTGTTTAAAAAAACAGGCACTTTCACCCTATTTAACACACAATTTAGTAATAATATTAAAGCTAAAAAAGAAAATTTCATCATAAGATGTTCTTTTTTATTGCCAATAAGACATTCAAAAAAAATTATTTATTTTAAAACAATGACTTGCATTTTTTTAGAGATATATAACGAATGACACTCCGCGTTTTATTGAATTTTTCTTACTGTAAAATTCAATATTCACCCATTAATGGTTACTTTTTTCTTCTATCTAATAATTCGCTATGTTCATTGGCAAATAAATACAGCAACCAATGACTTCAGTAGGGATCTTTATGAAAAAAACAGTGTAATCATATAAATTATGTAATAAAACTACGTAAAATGAATGACACTCCTCGTTTATCGAATGACACTCCTGACTTTTAGCTTTAAAACGAATGACACTCCTTGTTTCTCGTAATTTTATTACTATAAATAGTCTTATTGTTTAAAAAACAGGCGCTTTTACCCGATTTAACACACAATTTAGTAATAATATTAAAGCTAACAAAAAGAAAATCTCATCATAAGATGTTCTTTTTTAGTACCAATAAGACATTTAAAAAAATTATTTATTTTAAAACAATGACTTGCATTTTTTTGAGAGATATAAAACGAATGACACTTTTTCTTTTAAGAGTGTTATTTCTATTGGTTTTTTCTAATCTATTTATTTGTAGTGGTACAGTGATTTTGGCCACCTAGTTAGAGGTGATATTATTCATCTCACTCATTAAATAGGTGACAAAATGAAGAGAACAGGCAAACGTAATTTCACTCCCGAGTTTCGATTAGAATCAGCTCAATTAGTTGTTGATCAGGGCTACTCAGTAATAGAAGCAGCAACTGCAATGAATGTTGGTAAGTCCACCATGGATAAGTGGGTTCGCCAACTCAAAGAAGAGCGTAAAGGTGTTGCCCCTAAAGCCACGCCAATGACACCTGATCAGCTTAAAATTAGAGAGCTAGAAAAGAAAATAGCGCGTATTGAAGAAGAGAAAACCATACTAAAAAAGGCTACCGCTCTCTTAATGTCAGACTCCCTGAACAGTATTCGTTAGTTAAAAAGTTACGAGAGAGCCACTCAGTCAAGCGATTATGTAACGTGTTTTCAGTGCATCGCAGTAGTTATAAATATTGGGTTAATCGGGATCGGAAAATATCACCAGAAACCGTAAAGTTGCATAGCGAAGTTCGTTCAATACATAAGCTCAGTAATGGTTCAGCAGGTGCGGGAACGATTGCTAGTATTGCAACAAATAATGGACTTGAGTTAACCCGCTATCGTGCAAGTCGACTGATGAAACAGCTTGGTTTAGTTAGTTGCCAACTTCGTAAGCATTCATACAAAAAGTCTGCTACTGAGCATATCTGTATTCCAAATACATTAGCGAGGGAGTTTAATGTACTAGGACCTAACCAAGTTTGGTGTGGTGATGTCACTTACATTTGGACTGGAAAACGTTGGGCGTATTTAGCCGTTGTACTTGATCTATTTTCAAGAAAACCGATTGGTTGGTCTATTTCATACTCCCCTAATACAGAACTAACTGGTAGCGCTTTAAAAATGGCATTTGAATTGCGTGGTCAACCTAAGGGCATCATGTTTCATTCTGACCAAGGCTGTCATTATACAAGTAGGAAATACCGCCAATTGTTGTGGCGATTTAAAATACAGCAGAGCATGAGTCGTAGAGGAAACTGCTGGGATAACGCACCAATGGAGCGCTTCTTTAGAAGTTTAAAGACAGAATGGGTACCTGGAATAGGTTACTCAAATATCGATGAAGCTAAGTATGCGATAACCGATTACATTGTTGGGTATTACAGTCAAACAAGGCCTCATCAACATAACGGTAGAATAAGTCCAAATAGAGCAGAAGAGTTATATTGGAATGACTACAAATCCGTGGCCAAATTAACTTGACCACTACATGCCATAAGCTACGTTAGAGATGAATAACACAGATGGTAGTAGTAATTTCATATAGTTCTCTCTTTTGAATGAAGTACGAATAATAGTTTCAAGTCACACAATTAATAAGGGAATACTATTCAATAATCCTCCTTCCTAAGAATAACACTCGTAACAATAGAACTTTTCTAATTACTGTTTAAAAAAGATGACCTTCTTAGATGAAGTCTAAACAAAACACCTTTAGAAGAGTAACCGAATCATAATGAGCAAAGCGAATACAACCAGTTAGTGTAATGAACCAAGTGAGTAATAATAGGTCCATATTATTAGAGCTTTTAAGCCAACACACCTTATGATGAATCAACCTAATTAGCTGTGCTAAAAAGAAGGGACTAATCGCTTTTAAAATTTTCAATTAAATAGTTAAATTTCATTAGTGGTCTATCTCAGGACACGTTGTTAATTGTTAATTAAGTCAAGTCGCTCTGCGCTTTGTAATAACAATAAGATATCTGAGTCAGTTAACTCTTCATATTGTTTATAAACTACGCCAATTTTTTTCAGTTCGTCAGAGTCATAAATTAAATAAGATGTTTCATCAAATAAGTTTAATATATTTAATATATTTGAAATCACTTCAGGTTTGTACTTGGAATGAATTGCTCTAAATATTGAAAAATCGTAAATCGTACCAGAAATAGAAACCCAAGCATGACCTCCCCAATTCCTCAATATGTCTCCGCTAGGAGATATAGCGGATGCTATATCCGAATGATTAAATATAATTTCATCTTGAACGACTAAACTACCAACCACTAATTTTGCATCTAATTTAGTATTGTCATTTATCATAGCTACAAACAATGCGCTGATATACAAACATTCGCCGTAAACTCTAGGCATTCTATCTAAAATAACACGAGCACTATCTACAATTTGAGAAATGTCTTCAGAAACAATCATATGACTCCAATCGATGAAAAACTACTAACCAGGTGGTAGAATTCATCATTTTAAACTCTAATTATAGCAACACAATATTTCATATTTACTTAATATTCAGATAATTAAATAGAAGCTATTAAGGCACCATTTCATGTTGGGAAAACGGTAATCGCTTGCGGTAAGTTAGTCGAATTAAAAAATCTTAAAAGTAAAACGTTTCTTAATCTAGACAAAAAATACCCAAGTCAGTCTGTATCAATATTAATTTGGAATAAAAACTTAGATAAGTTTAACAAAAAACTAGGTAATTTAAGTGAGCTTAGAGGAAGAAGGCTCTGCGCTAGAGGAAAAATCACCGAAAATAAAGATAATTTACAAATATCTGTCAGTAAAGAAAATAACTTACGGTTAATGCTTTAATCGGATTATATCTTTTATAAAGGCTATGTTGTCTTTCGGTGTGGGTAAACTATACTTAATGTACTGAAACCTAATAACGGTAGGTGCAACATGGCTTCCAAGCAGTTTCAAAATATACTACATAACGTTACAAATCTAAACTACGCCCAGCTTAAAAAACTTCGCCATGAAGTCGAATCAAATATAGCTAGCAATCAGGTAGGTCAAGCTATTGCCGATCATGAAGAAACAATATCTCACTGTCTTCATTGTAATTCTCATCAATTAAATCGTTGGGGGATGACAAGGCAAGGAATTCAACGGTTTAAATGTAAATCATGCAACAAAACTTTTAATGCACTTGCTGATTCACCTCTTTATCGCATGAAAAAATCGGAGAAATGGATTGAGTACACGAAACTAATGTGGGAAGGAGTATCCTTGAGGAAGTCTGCTAAAGCCTTAGACATAACGCTTAGAACGTCATTTCGCTGGCGACATATGTTTATCAAAACCCCTGCCAGCTTCAATCCATCAGAACTTACAGGAGTTATTGAAGCCGATGAAACATTCTTACCGGAATCTTTTAAAGGTAAGAGAGTTATTGACCGTAAATCACGCAAACGTGGTGGTGGACGAATCAAACAAGTCCCTATCTTTATTGCGCTTGATCGTAGTGGTGCTGTATCGCACAAGGTTTTAGAGCGCAATACAAAAGAAAATATTCAAGCCCAATTAAAACCGCTATTATCATCAGGCTCAGTGCTTTGTACGGATGGTAATTTATCATACAAAGATATTGCGAAGGAACTAGATGTTGACCATAAGCGATTGATAGCACTTGATAATCAACTAGTTATCGATGGTGTATACCATATTCAAACCTTGAATAATTACATGAAACGCTGGAAAGGTTGGTTGAAAAGGTTTAATGGCATTGGAACAGACTACGTTGAGAATTATTTAAGTTGGTTTAGATTTATGGAAGATAACGGTGAGTATTCAGATCAAACGTGGATAAAAGAGGCTTTATGATCTTAATTTTAAACTACAACATAGCCATTCAAGAAAGTGCTCAGCTAAAAAAATAATTAAATCAATTTCAGAAAATACTTAATCTTATAGGTGTTACTGTTTTATTTGTGTTTACAAAAGTGTATACATTAGTTGGGGTCGCAACATGCGATCTCAATCAATTTATGGTGTAAATCCACTATCATCAAGTTGTGATAATAGCTCATTTAATTTCTCTAGATGCTCAGGGTTATCATCAGAAAAAACTTTATACTTATCAATAAGTTTATTTAATTGCTTATTTGGAGACTGATGAAAATTAATGTTTCTCTGAATATCCTCTGATAATTTCCTGATACTGATCTCTATTAACTTTTTATCGTTTCCTTTCGGAAAGATATTAAATACAGGCTTTTCTTCAATAAGGTTTATATGGTAACGCAAGCTACGTCCACCAGATTGAGATGGAGTTAATATACCTTTTTGAACAAGATCTTTTAAATCACGCGTAGCTGTAGCTGATGAACAGTTAGTTATAGACTGGTATTTATCAGGGCTTATCCCACTTTCAATCAAACCTTTCTCGCCAAAATCAAAGAACTTACTAGTGATTTTTTTCTGACGTTTATTTAAGCTTGTATCTTTGTGATGATCCCAGAAGATAGATTTCTTTAAGATGAAATCAATTTTGTTTTTAGCATCAACTTGGGCATTTTTTGTTGTTTCAGAAAACCATTTTACCCAGTTGGTTAGATCTACAGATGGGTTAATACGAGAACTTTCGGCAAGCATTTTGTAATATTCATCTATATTTTCATTAATTGTTGTAGATATACTAAATAAAGGTGGTATTTCAAAATCCTGAAATAGTGCATGTTCTGATATGGCACGAGCTATACGTCCATTGCCATCACCAAAAGGATGTATTGAGGTAAACCACATATGAGAAATTGCAGAGCGAACAGGGCCGGGAAGGAATGTGCTATTATCATTAAGTGGAGATGTTTCATTGTACCAATCAATAAAAGCAGCCATTTCAATTTCAACTGTTTCACCTGGAGGTCCTTCGAAAACCACTTCTTCATAATCACCATTACCAGTAACAATATCTACTGGTCCATTACGATAATCGCCTACTTTAATATTTCTTCTAGCGCAATAATCCTCTTGTCCTGTTAAAAGTAGTTTATGCCAACTACAAACAATTTCTTTAGATAAATTATTGGTAAAATTGTTGCGAACATCAATAAGCAATGAAGCAATACCATTTTCTTTATGGAAGATACCTTTAGGTTGAGATAATTCTAGATCTAAATAACGAGTAACAGATGAACGCACTTCTTCACGATTTAAGTTTTCACCCTCAATTTCACTGGTATTAATTGCTTCTTCAACCATTAAGTATATATAGGCTTCAGATTTATTATTTTGATCAAGTTGGGAAACTTGCCCCTGAAGATTAGAAGAAATTTTAGTATATTCACTTATGATCTTGTTAATACCATTAGATTGAAATGTAAATTTTGGCCAATTAGGATGTTGCCAGTTATATTTTAAGCTCATATTAGTTACCTATTGCATTCTAATCATAATAACATTATTTTTGATTAGAATAAAGGGCTTATTCTAATCACCCCTACATTCTAATCAATATAAGTATGTTTTTGATGAGAATAACCTCTCTATTCTCATCATTTTTATATTTACGATAAATTTTGAACGGCATTGCCAGTAATCCGCCTACTCCAATTTTCCAGCCAATAACCCACACTAAACTACAACATAGCCTTTATAAATGGTTATATATTTAGATTTAGACAGTTATCAGTTTTAAGGAAAATGGTTGTTGATATAAAAAAGATGCATAATGAAATGCTATATTATTTCATGTAAGTTTCAGCTCATTGAATAAGCAATTAAGAGCTACCTTCCACATGGATAATTACATGAGTTATGCCACCCAATTACACCCAAAATGCCAGGCATGATCATCTAAAGCGATCATTAAATAACATTTACTGTGAGCACTTAATTATCTTGGGTTTTCGATTAATAAGTTAAGATCATTTTACGGTTAACTGACATTGGATTTTGTTTTACTAACGCCCGCTGTTCCGACAAGGCAGACATTAACCACTTATATAATTTAAATGAAATAAGGTTTTACTTCTAGACATTTTCACCCTCTTTACGTCTTACAAACCTACAAATTTAAATCTGTTTTACTTTTTTCTCTTTAGTGCATTGATCAATGTTTCTGATCTAAATTTGCAGGTATATGTTTTGTACTGACGTTTTGTATTCATATTCAACTATGTAGTGGATTGTATTATCCAGAATTAATGTGCCCTGTTTAATCAGACCAGAATAAAGTGTTGTGGTTAAGTGATTTCGCCCACTGATACAGTGGTAAATCTAGATGTGATCAACTGACAAAACTAATGTAATTAAGTGACCAATCTAATGTAACTCTCACATTAGCATTAATAGCTTCTCAAACTGTTTACAGTGTTCAGAGTACGTATGCTTACCTTTATTACTAACAGTCGAAAAAGCCACTACGGTAGTCATACAACTAAGTTTCGTTGACAACTAACATCGTAGTGAATAATGACTTATTGTAGCTATTTTTTTCATGGGAAATATTAATGAAAGTTTATGCAGAAAAACTTGTTGAAACTGTGGTAGATAAGATTTGTGATGTTTGTGAAGAGAGCGTCATGATCGAGTTGAATGGCGAAAAATACCAAGAATCCGGTAAGTTAAGTGCAACTTTTGGCTATGGCTCACAAGAAGACGGAAATGTTTATCATCTAGATTTATGCGAGAAATGTTTTAAAACAGCAATATATGCACTGAGAGACAAACGCAGAGCAACATTCATGTTTGATGCAGAAAAAGATTTATCAGATGAAAAATTTGGACTAGACCCCAAACGCTCTGCCATATAAATTGCGCGTTACCGGCTGGTATGAGCTTAGAGCTGATTCACAAATGATTAGAAAATTTTGGTTAATATCAGCCTAAATATGTTCAGAGTTCACAAAACATCAATGACCGATCTAAGGTTCAAAAGCGTCCATGCTTATTTAACAATTAATGACTATATATCGGTGTGCTCAGAAATTTCTAATGCATCATCAACTTCCACACCAAGTGTAGTGGCTCATTATAGTCCTGTCCATAGCGAAAAATCTAGTTCTTGGTATTCAAAAATGTTACTAAACCTTCACTCATATTATAACGTCCAAATTAATTATTTAACGACAATAAGAACAGGTAATAGAATAATTATCAATGTCCTTTGTCACTTTAGCTAAAGTGCTTAGTGTTGAATTTTCATACTGTCGTATGCATAAATATAATGAAGACCGTTAAATCTATTATTATAATTAACAGTGTATTGCAGTAATACTATCCCAATCAGTCGAATTTATGGGGTACTTCAACAGATAAATTGAGCAAGATATTGAAACCTTAACTGACCGACGTATGCATCCTAAGAAAACGAGTCGTCCAATTGGATGGTGAAAGAAGAAAGTTTAATTTTAACCTGCCTCAAATTATTAAATATTGAATTATTCGATACTCATCACCTAAAATAATCAAAGGTTCCGCTAAAGTCTGATATATATTGTAAGCTCTACTCCGATGTAATATTGCCTCAATAGTTTTGTTACTCAAAGGAATTGAATCATGTTTAAGAATGGAATCTTAGCTTCACTGTGTATCACAGCACTCTCCGCGTGTAGTTCTAGCCAACTTACGGTTTTTGATGGATTAGCCTATACCGCAAAAAACGAAGGTTGGTATAATGATCCTGTTCGGGGTTATCCGTTACAAACAACACAAGTTAGCCTCGACGGTCAACTACACTATAAAATTGGAGACCTGTGTTATGCCGATAAAAACCGTTCACCAATGACAGCAAATTGTTTGGCCGACAGTCTTAGAAATTCTCAATACGAAGCCTCTGTCATTGTTCATAGTTACCCATTTAGACCTGAATCAGTTGGAAAAAACGATTCAGCCCCCCCACCTACCGACATAAATACCGCAGCGCTAGACCTAACAAATGCTCTCAGTGCAACAGCCCTCACTTTAGCGACATGCCAAGATAAAGCCGAATGTGCTGAAGAAATAAAGAGCAACAGAGAGGCAATAATTAAAGCTAACAAGATTCTTCAGGATAGCACTAACGAAGACAACGTTCGTGTTTACAATTGGAACGATAATGTGTCGGCATCAGCCTCTAACAATAGTAAAAATATAGATACTTCGAGTGAGAAAAAAACAGAAGGTTACACCATTGTGTCAGGCTACAAAGTATTTGAATTAAGAATGAAGTGTATAGATGAAAGTCGTATCTCATCCGAAAAATCAGGCCACTTGAAAGTTGTTACCAAACTAATCTCAGCTGACTCTATTGCATTTGTCAATACACAGTCCAAATTAAACAAACTGAAATTACAATTAGACGTTGCAGATATTAAAAACGGTACAACGGCGTTGTTAAAAGAGTTGGCAACTCTTGAAGTTGCTCTCCAATCCGCTAGCACTATATCGAGCATGGCTAATCTACATAAACATGATACTAAAGACTATGTTCTGTATAGTAATGACCTAACAAAGCCTACTGAAATAGCAAGAATCGCATTTGAAGAAGCAGAAAAGTCCAAGGAAAGTGCTAGGTCTAAACACGCTGATACAACTAGAGCCTCTAAACATGCTCAAAATAATTTATCCACAGCAAAAACTGAGAAAAAGAACGCAACAGCTGTTCTAGAAGCAATTAACTCTATTGAAACGACCAATCAAGAAGAGTTCGAAAAAGTTAAAGCCAATGCTATTGAAGCGGAAGTAAAAGCAGATAAAAGGTTTAAAAAAGCTCAAGAGAAATTTGATTTAGCACACGCCGCAAAAATAGCAACAGAGACAACAAAAAGAGAAGTGGATTTAGATTTCTACTCAGCTAAGAAAACTCTCTATTTTGCTAACCATAAGCTTAAAACATATGAAGAATATGCACAGCCACTAATCGACAAGTCTAAGGCTAACAATAATACTCTTCCAGTTGCAAATTCTGTATATCTGGCAGTACTAACTGACTTAGACGACCTTAAAGAGCACTTTCCTTCGTGTAATAGAAACTAAAGTTTCACATACCTGAATTTAATTTTTCAATATAGAACGAAGAAAAAGGAGGACAGAGACAGGTCTTTAATTTTGAATTTAAACAAATTAAAAACGTCCCACTAAAGAGGAATTGAGTGACCCGTTAGTAAATTTCAGTCAATGGACAAAGATTTCGCAAACTATAAAGACGAAAAAGCCCCTGTTTACGTAGGCAAACAGGGGCTAAAATAGTTTTAGTCAGACGATAAGCCAATCAAGAAGTCATAAAGCTCTGATTTAATAATTAAATATCGCTAAATAAAAGCATTTGTGTAATCTAATGTATAGCTAAAAAGAACCAACCTGGCAGTACTAAAGTCAATAACTGGTACTTCTCAATGCAATATAAACTATCAATAACAAACACGTACAAAATCAAAATCAGGTTGATTTACCATCCACTGAAATAGCCGCACTATAGAATTTTTCGAAGGCCTATTTTCTCTCCTACGTGATAATAAGTGCTTAAGTACCTGTCGATTCCCTACTTCAAGAGAATTCAAATTATTTCTAAAATCCTTACTAAACTCTCCTGTTTCTCGTAGGGTAATTACATCACAAATACTATTTGCTACTGTTGGTAGTTTATTAAAAGTACGAATTATAAGTAAAAACTGTAGTGGCTAAGTAATTTAGGGTACAGATTTAGAGGGAAGCGGTCATTGATGCTTTATGAAACGATGAATATATTTAGGCTAATATTAACTGAAATTCGCAGCTCATTTATGAGTCAGGTTTAAGGTTCATTGTTATCATTGGCAATACTTTTAATGAGCGTTAACTATAGGAACTATATCCATTATATAATCATCTTTTGTCTAACTCACTATTGGCTGCTAACCTGTTTAATATTTTTTGCTATATTCACTTGATGAGGTCATTCAATTATTCTTATAACAGCGTTAATTGGTTTCCCCCCCCCATTAAAGCCGTCGATTTGTTTTACAGCACTATATTTTTATGATTTTACCACTTTTTTATTATGTTGAATTTACGTAACATTTTAACTGTGGCATGCCTTTTGCTCTAACTCAAAGTTACACGTACCAAAAAAATTTGCACCAGCAGAGGTTTTTAGGAGAGGCATTGGGCGTCAAAGGGAGAAAAAAATGAAATCTAAATTTATAAAAACTGGATTAGCCAGTTTAATTTTGTCTGTTAGTGGTTTTTCGAATGCAGGGTTGATTACTCATAACAATTACACGTTAGATACGAACACTAACATAGTATCTAGCGGTGCGACAGAATGGCTCCAATGGGATGAGACCGTAGGTGAATCAATAACTAGTGCTTCTGCAAGCTACGCAGCAGATGGGTGGGTCGTCGCGGATAACAACCGCATGGCTAGTTTGTTCACGGATTTCGGCTGGACGGCCCCGTAACATCCGCCAATTACATTACGCACAGCGCGTATACAGAAGATGACACTGCGCTGATGGATAATTTCATAGCGCTGTTCGGTCCTACACGCGAGTCCACGCACTTCACCTATGGAACGGGTGTTAATAATTTAGTAAGCACGACAGCATTTTTCATCGATGCTGGAGACGCAGGTAGCCGCTACGCTGCCATCAGCAGCGACTACACACGCTTAGGCAATGAAATAGTTTATCGTGCTGCGGTCATAGGGGACAATGGCCAATTCGACATATCTTCGACCCACACCCTTTTTGGCGTCGCATTATATAGGAATGCTGAGACTATCGCTTCTGCGAACACGGTCACTGTACCAGCACCATCTACATTTGCTATTTTTGCATTAGGCATGATTGGTTTGGCCTCACGTCGATTTAAGAAAAAATCTTAACTGTATTGATTCATTATTAAAATTAATTACCGACGACTGTATGCCCGAATAAACCCATGTAACCTAATGTTGACGATAATCATCAAGAAGCATCTTCCAATTAGGTAGATGCTTTTTTTCTCATAAAGCTGCTTTAATCGATGAATGTGATTTTGTAATGTTCGTTTTGAAATCGTAATTTTTTCTTGTCCAAACTGATACCCTAAAAAATCAAAACCATTAATAATCCTACCAATGGTAGTTTTATTAGGATGTTGTTTTAACTTTAGTTTTTCAAAATATTGGCTGACCGTTTTAATCGCTTTCCTGAATTTCCACCTTGATGGTGATAACACAATAATGTCATCCATGTATCGCATGTAATAAAGGGCTTTACCTTCCATTTTTTTATCTAACTCAACGAGATAAAAATTCGATATGATAGGACTTAACGGACAACCTGATGAAATACTTTGCGTTATACCCCTAAACAGCCCACCCGATTCTATATTCTTTTTTAGATACTGTGACAATAAGTTCATCATCATTTTATCTTTAATATAAACCGATAACTTATCTAGCAATATCTCGTGATTGATAGACTCATAATACGATTTAACGTCCGTTCTAAATACAAACGTATCACTTGGCATTTCTGAAATGGCAAAGTTGTATGTAATTTAATGGCGGGACTAAATGTAATTGGGTGGCTAACCTACATGTTATTTTCCATTTAAGGAAAATGGTTGTTGATATAAAAAAGATGCATAATGAAATGCTATATTATTTCATGTAAGTTTCATCTCATTGAATAAGCAATTAAGAGCTACCTTCCACAGGCTTTTTTCAAAAGGCATCCTAAAGGCTTATAACAAAAGCACAACTCGATGAATCATGGCGGAGCAAGGCCAAAAAAAATATTTGATTACTATTATGTAAACCTCAAAGAAATGAAAGATGCTAATGAGAAATTTAATTTCAATCTATGATGATGAACATCATAACTTTTGATTTCTAATATTTTTACATATTTTTTCGATCAAGCTCTTACTAAAATTTACTTCATTACTTATTTTTCTGAGTGACATGCCCTCCCTTCTTAACTTAATTATTTTCTCATCTCGCTTCAATGTGTTCTTTACACGCAAATCCGGCACGCTTTTAGCTAGATCTTCAGCTTTAAACCAATATTCAGCTTCTAAAAGAGTAAAGAAAAACCATAGTTCTGAGGTTGAAGTTTCATACCGGTTATCTAAAATATTAGGCTTGTATATTATTCTTACATAGTCTGAAAAAGAATCTGCATCTGTTGTCAGACCTTCGACAATAGTATTTACCATCGGTAATTCACTTTTAATGAAATTATCAATAGCATTTTTTCCACATTTCCAATCGACTTGAGAGAAAGATTTAACTAAATCATAAATATCATGCGGAATAGCAACAGTATTTTTATATGAATTAATCTGTTCATTCACCATTAACTTATGCTGTCCCATCCCTGAAGGGATTAAATTAGGGTGATCTCCTAGCCACTCTCTCTTGTTTTTCCAATTTTCTATAAAATTTTTATTTTCTAAATCTTGAAATTTCATAACACGTATCGTCTGTTGATAAAAATCAACATTGGCAGTTTTATGTAGCCAGCAGTACTTATTTGAAAGAATTTTTCTAAAGCAAGCTTTACACTTTTTGAAAGAAAAGTCTGATACAAGTGAATAGATATTTAATATAAAAAATCGAATTATAGTCAGATCAGATACAATTCGATAAGAAGCGTTAAGTTCAATATTTAATGACACGCTCCGAGCAGCATTCATTAGATTATCGCAATACTCAGAGACTTTGCTAAGCTTGAAGTTAATCAATGAACTCTTTGTCAGATGAATATCTAAGTTTAAATCATCATGTAAAACTTTTTGCATTTCTACGATGTGAGAATCAATATGTTTTTCAAGCAGCCTAGATAAATTTGCTTTTCCAAAAACCAATACTGGCTGTTCTGTATTCTGACGAGTTAAAGAAACCCCCTGGGATTTGAAGGCACTTAAAAGAGCATTTAAACCTGCACATAACCCCTCACTAATTTCATGATTATAATCCGATAATAATTTTTCTAATGAAACTAATAGTTGTTCTTCTAAAGATTCTTTTTTGTCTACATTTTCAACGTTCAAACTGTCCACCCTTTTATAAAAAAACCATACGATAAATTTATTATAGTTGATTAATATAAATTCAAGTTAACAAAATTGGATGATTATTATGAAAAAACCAAATTATTTATCTCGAAAAGAGGCTGCTGACTACCTCAATATTAAGCCACAAACATTAGCAGTCTGGGCATCAGTACGACGTTACAATCTTCCATTCCTAAAAATAGGACGCAAAGTCTATTACTTGAAAGAGCACTTAGATGAGTTTTTAAGAAGTAGAACTTATACCGCTACCTTGCGACATGAATAGAAGAATAAAACTGTTTTATGGGTAACAGAAAATAAAGGAAATGATTGTTTCCCGTTTCCTTTATGGATTCATTTAAAAGTAATTAAACAAAGAGAGTATAAAAAATGGCAGCACAGAAAATCACTTATGCACAAGTAGCGAAAATAGCTTTAGATATGCTTAGTCAGGGAGTTAAACCGACAGTGAGGACAGTTATACGACTAACTGGAGGTAAAACAGAAACAGTATCTCGTTTTCTCAGAGATTTTTACAATAAGCGTGATGAAGAAGTCTCTCAAATGGCAGATGAACTCGGTAATAGTAAGTTAGCAGAATTATTAGCCACTGAAATTCAGGTTGTCATTGATCGTAAAACGACAGCATTAACAGAGATTGTAGATCGTCAAAAAGCGCAGTTGTCAGAGCTTGTGGAGTTGTTAGATGAAAAAGAGGAAGAATGCAAACACCGCATTGATATAACAGAAGCTCAAAGCGATCAAACAGTTAATGAAATGAAAGAGAAATTAGAAAATAATTTAAAAATACTTGCAACAACTGTAGGAGAAAAAGAAAAAGCAGAGGATGAAGTCATTTCAATCCAAGATAAAACAAATAAATTAATCGCTTTTACTGAACAAAAATCTCAATCAATAGTAGATGCATCAAAAAAAGAAACAGATTCCCATATTCGACTAGCTAATCATCAGATTATTAAAATGGAATCAGAAACAGTGACGTTAAGAGAGCAAGTTAAAATACTCACTGTTGAGGCTGCTAAACATGAAATTGAACATTTACATTATGGACAATCTCAAAAAAAGTTAGAAAAAGCCCTTATTTCTATATCAAATCAACAAATATTGATCGCTCAACTGCAAACTGAAAATTCTGCTATCAATAAAAACAACTTGCGTCTTGAAATTGACATAAAAGAATCAAAAACAAAAGCCGATCAGTTTAGTCAAGTACAAGCTCTAATTATAGAAAAACAAAATCAGATTTCTCAATTATCGCATGATTTAACACAGTCAAATAGAGAGCGTGATTCGCTTTCGCAAGCTTTAAATGCACGTTAATAAACGAACTTACTAATACTTAGTAAGTCATCACAAACTAGAAGAAGATGAATAATGAAATTTTATAACAAATCTCACCCGAATTATTGCGGTATTGATTTACATGCACGTAGTTTATATATCTGCATTATTAATAGTGAAGGAGAGACAGTATTACACAGAGAAATAAAGCCATCCCGAGATACATTAATCGAAATATTAGCTCCTTACCAAGATGAAGTTGTGGTTGGTTCAGAATGTATGGATTGTTGGTATTGGGTCTCTGACTTATGCCATGATAATCATATCCCTTTCGTTTTAGGTCATGCTTTGTACATGAAATCAATACATGGTGGTAAAGCTAAAAATGACAAAATAGATTCCTATAAAATTGCACGATTGCTACGAGGTGGAACTTTTCCAATGGCATATGTATACCCCAATGAGATGAGAGCAACACGAGATTTACTTCGAAGACGAAAACATATGGTAACTTGTGGGGCTCAATTTAAAGCACATACAAAAAGTACTGCTAATCAATATAATTTTGATAACCCTACTGCTGATTTGCGTTATCCGAAAGATCGAGAATTAATGAAGGATGTTTTTACAGAGGCTAACGAATCCGTAAAGCGAAGCATTAATATAGATCTGGATATGGTCACTCACATTAACAAAGAACTAGTCAAAGTTGAGCGATATATTGAAAAACAGGCAAAACAACATAATGAGGACGATTATTTGTTACTGAGATCAATTCCTGGAGTCGGCCAAATTTTAGCATTGACTATTATTTATGAAATTGGCTATATCGATCGTTTTGATTCTGTTCAAAAATTTGCTTCATATGCTCTTTTAATAAAGTGTAAAGCAGAATCAGCAGGTAAAACTTACGGAAGCCAAGGTAATAAATTCGGTAATGGTCATTTGAAGGCAGCATTCTCTCAAATAGCTGTTTTATATCTTCGTAACAACCCAAGTGCCACAAAGTATTTAAAAAATCTACAAAAACGAATGAGCAAAGCTAAAGCATTGTCTGTTTTAGCACATAAATTAGGACGATGTGTTTATTACATGTTAAAAAAGAAATGTGTATTCGATGAAACTAGATTATTGAATTAATCAGATTCATAAATCAGCTAACGAACCCTATCTAGATTTATACATGGTTAGGAAAAGAGCTGATTTTTATTACAATTAAAAAGATTAATATTATAAAATCACACCTTTTCTGAATCTGAAAATAACTAGCCACAAGAGCTATCAATTCTAAATAGCATCAGAAATAGGTTAACCAAAAATGTCTAGACCCCTTATTCAATAAGTTTAAGGCAGTGGTGAGACCACAGTAAGAGAGTCTCTATATGTGTTTGCTGAGCAATATGCTGACAGCCAATTTGACAGATGAAGTGGTTAAATAATATGTATCTACTCGATTCGTTCAATATTACCGAAGGATTATTATTACCTAAAAAACAACAATAACAACGTATGTGTTATGTATGAATCAAATAAGAATAGAAAGTCATTGTATCCATCATGTTTGACTAAATTTTCATTCAGATGGGTAATTACATGAGTTATGCCACCCAATTACCCCAAAAATGCCAGGCATGATCATCTAAAGCTACCATTAAATAACATTTACTGTGATCACTTAATTATCTTGGGTTTTCGATTATTAAATTAAGATCATTTGACGGTTAGCTGACATTGGATTTTGTTTTACTAACGTCCGCTGTTCCGACATAGCAGACATTACTTCTAAGTCGCCCCAAAGCGAGTTGGAAAGCTAAATCACAATTGCCTCTTTTGTGATTTAAAAAACAAATATAAATTAGTTGAAAATAATTTTTTATATTTAACTAGCCCCCTTAATAAAATGATATTTATCAACAAATGGGTAATTTAAAAATATTTCATCCCACTTTTAAAACTATGGTCTATTTTTTGCTTAGTTTTTTTATTTTAGGGATGTTATTAACATGAAAGCTTATTTACCAATTTTATTAGCACTATCTACATTGAATGTATATGCATTAGATCTGTCTGATGCAACAATTTCTGATATCAAAAAATCTTTGAAGAATGGAGAGGTCACTTCTGAGTATCTTGTAGAGCAATACATAAAAAGAATTGAAAAATATGATGATACAGGGCCTACACTGAATGCAGTAACTCTAATTAATCCAGAAGCATTAGAGCTAGCAAAAAACTGGGATAATGATAATAAGAAAAAAGATCTACCTTTAGGAGGGATTCCATTTTTAATAAAGGATAATTATGATGCTAAGGGATTAGTTACTAACGCGGGTTCAATTGCTTTGAATGATAACCTAGTTAAAAAAAACGCTACCTTAGTGCAGTTGTTGATCGATAATGGTGCAATATTACTAGGTAAAACCAATATGTCAGAATTAGCAGCTTCATATGGAAAACTTGGCTATAGCTCATATGGTGGACAAACATTAAATCCTTTAAATCTTAAAAGAGATCCATCAGGTTCGAGTAGTGGTTCTGCGTCAGCAGTATCGTCTGGATTAGCTGCTTTTTCTTTGGGGAGCGATACTAGCGGTTCTATTCGAGGGCCTGCATCTGTTACAGGTCTAGTCGGTTTCAGACCATCTATAGGGTTAACTAGTAGAAATGGAGTTGTACCGCTATCATTAACCGCAGATACTACAGGCCCAATTACTAGAAGTGTAGGTGATTTGGCATTAATTCTAGATGTTATCGCAAAAGAAGACGAAAATGATGAGGCAACGACTTACTACCCTAACCGAGATAATAATTTCGAAAAAGCATTAAGTACAGCAACATTAAAAGGCAAGAGGTTCGCTTTTATAACAAATTTTTCTGGTGCGAATAGTGATGTCGATGATATAACTAAGAATTCGTTGGATGTTCTAACTGATAATGGGGCTAAAGTTATTAATGTTAAATTACCTTCGACGTTTGAAAATCTATGGTCTGAAGTATTAGGTCCAATTGGTGATGCAGAGTTCCGCTCTCAATTTAATTCTTATCTTGCAGGGCATAACTCAGATAAAAGGCTTAAGGATGTAGTGGAACAATTACAGTCAAAAATGGCATTGGAATCATCAACACCACCGAATTTAAGTCGAGTACAAGGTTTACAATCTAATTTGATGACCCTAACCTCAGATGGTCCTAAATACATTGCAATCCAAAATCGTTTAATTCCTCAATTAAGAACTAAACTATCTAAAATTGCTGAAGATAATGAAATTGATGCATTTGTTTTTGCTACACAAGCTTGCCCAGCGGCTCCACTATATGGTTTAACAGATAACAGTTTTAAATGTGAATCCAATGACATTTGGGCTGCAGGTTATATTGCCTCTGCTTTAGGTTACCCAGAAATAAGTGTGCCTGCTGGTTTGGCTGCAGGAAACATGCCTGTTAGCTTGTCATTTATGTCTACGTTTGGACAAGATGAAGAAGTAATTGGATTTGGAAAAGCATTTGAAGATAAAGTTGATTTTGATGTAGAAGTTGCATACTAAATTGTATCTCCTAGTTATGCGTTTTCTATATGGAGAATGCATAACAACCATCTAGGTAACAATCTTCTCAATTACTTTATTAGAAGTTACTGAACATTTTATTATGTCCCTTTAATAATGGAGTAACTTAAATAATTTCTATCTCGGTTTGTCCCCCAAAGCGAGATAGAAAAAGCAACACATTTTACGTCCGATTTAGGCTCTGAGCTGCCATCAATAAAAATTATATCAATGACCGATTTTGTTAGTATTGGCATTTCTGAAATGGCAAAGTTGTATGTAATTTAATGGCGGGACTAAATGCAATTGGGTGGCTAACCTACATGTTATTTTCCATTCAGACAATACTTTAGATTTTTACCCGGCTTTTAGCCGGAAAATTATCGATACTATAACGGCGCTGAATTGCAAGAGCTAACAAGTTTTTCGCCTATGCTCTGCTTTAAAATTTTTTACTTTTAATGTTCTAAAATATTACTTGATCAACATGCTGAAAGTTTTAATAAAAACGTCCGAAAATAATTCTTCTAACAACTAATATAATAAAAAATATAAGAAGATAAACTTATAATCTTCTCAATGCTGTAAAATAACAACACAACTTAATATATGTCACTAACAGTGTGGATAATGTATTTTTGTAATTATTCCTTTTAACTATGTATAAGATAGATAAAAAACTAACAACCCAAAATAAAAATTAATTATATTTTTGAATATTACTGGGTAGGAATACTCAAATGTAACACGCAAGGTAACAAGGAAGAAAATAACCCTCTAAAAAACCACTTAAAATCAGCAACTTAAGATTTAAAATTGAGTCCAGTAGCGGCACCACTTTTTAGCTTCAACCTTTCGATTAATATCAAAATCTCATTTAAAACCCTTTCTATATCAGTCTTAAGTCTATTTCTCATTCTTTTAGTGTCTATTGACGTCTTGTAGAATCTATTGCTTATGGCAACAATGGAAGTAATACAGAAATAAATGATATGAGACGATGTAACCATTGCTATATCCCTCCCCCCTCTTTTAACAACACAAATACAACAAGCTAAACCAAAAGAGAAAGAATACAACTTATACCAAAAGAATTAATAAGGTGATCATTCTTGCCGGTTAAAATTACCCCTAACTGCGTTGTGAGTTTTGAAGTGAGAACAACTATCTCCTACAACTCACGCCTTATTAGTGTTAATTTTTCCTGCG
>NZ_CBRF02000026.1 GCF_000470315.2 Psychromonas sp. SP041 | reverse complement strand
CATACACCAATTCCATTTCTTGATTAAACAAAAAAAAATCCCCAACCTTAAATAAGAGTGGGGATTATGTTCTATCTGCAAGATCGTTCAAGTTTTCTTCTTAGATCCTTAACCGATCGGCATTAGACTAAAAGAAGGCCTTTAAATCGAGAATAATATTTTAAACTTGGATAGGAAAAAGTAATCGCTACTTACTCAGGAAAGCCCGGCACTTTATTACTAACCCCTAACCCACTTTTGTGCCATTCAGTTTGTTCTGCACAGAATATTTGAGCATCTAACGTTTTAACTGATTCTTCATTCAAACTGCCTGCAGGAACAATTAAAGACTCCCCACCTTGCGTTACAAAAGGCAACCCAGAACCACAGCTTTCACAGAATGCTTGCGTAAAGGTACGCTCTGGATGGTCGTAGCGCTTTATTTTTTCTATTCCACTCACCCAATTAATATTATCTGCAGATGTAAATAAATTAGCGGCATGCGCGCTGCCGGTTAATTTTCTACATTGTTCGCAATGACAAAAGAAAAAATCACTAAAGTTATCTTCAACAGTAAAAGTAACGTCGCCACAGCAGCAACCACCGGTAATAATTTTGGTCATAATAACCTCCATGTAAAATAAATATTGGTAAACATACCATCATCTCGAATTAATAAAAATGAATATCCCCGTTACCGTTCAAGGGGCTTTATTCAGTCGTTAATTTATCCAACCAAGTGTTAACCACCATAAATAATCTAATGGCATTAAGAACAAAATAGTGATGATCGCCAGCGGCAACGTGACCTTCAATAAACTACCTAACGATTCTTTTGAAAGTTGCATCGCAAGAATAAGCGGCGCCACCTGATAAGGAAATATAACAGTAGAAAAACCAATAACCTGTGTCATTAAAACTGCGGGTACTGAAAAACCAGTTAATTGAGAAAAGTCTGTAGCCATCGGTGAAAGTACCGTAGGCACACCCGGTATAGTCGTGACCAGCCCAGTAAAAGTAGAGATAAGAGAAAGCGACATAAAGTTTAAAAAAGTATTATCCGATGATGTAGGTAACAAATGACTAAATACTTGTCCCATATATTCACCTATGCCAGATGTATTCACTAATGCACCCAAACCAAGTGCTGCCGCTACAAAAATGACCGTGCCAAAATCAACCGAGCGATTAAATGCTTTAGGTTCAAGCACTCCCCATTTCGGCAATAATAAAATAATAGCGGTAGTTAACCCAATCCAAGCGGAGTTAATCCCATGTATTGAATCCGTCACCCAAAATAATAAAGTAATCACGAGAAGCAAAGCGACTTTTCTTTGCTGTTTATTATCGAATGTAGGTATTGAACCTGAATAAGCCTCTTTAATATTAGTAGGGGAAACAACTTTATCTGGAAAAATGAACAGCACTAAGCCTACCAGTAACATTGATTTAATCACACCAAGAATTGGAAAATGCAAAAGTAGGTATTCAATGTAACTAAAGTGAATATTAAACAACGTTTCACTGGCCCCCGCTAAAATCATATTGGGAATATTAGCGGGTAACACTGCAAAGCTAGGCATATTACAAGCAATTGCTAACGCTACCGCAATTCCTCGACGGCCATTACTGCCCGATGTGAAACCTACACGTTCAGCTAAAGCCATGCCAACAGGAATCAAAACAATCGCCCGTCCCACTGAAGAAGGCATAATAAAGCCAAGCAACATAGCCGTTAACACCAAACCAAAGATTAAACGAAAATAGCTCAAGGTTAAATGCGGTGCAATGATGGATGCTAATCGTTTATCTAAGCCAGATGATGAAATCGCTCCCCCTATCACAAACCCTGCAACAATTAACCACACCGCGGTAGAAGCAAACCCTGAAAATAAAATAGCGGGCTCAACCAAATGAAAAATCGTTGATAAAGCAAAAAAGATCAGCCCAGCTAGAAAAGGAGGAATAACAGAGGTGCTCCAACAAGCTAAGGTGATCAACACAACAGCAGCGCTATAAGAAAAAGACAGTGATTTGTTTTCAATAGGAAATAAAACAAGCATCAATGCAATACCTAACACACCAATAAAGGAAAATGACCGTAAACTGAACTTGGTTTGCATAAAACGAGCCCTTTCGAAATAACGTTAATATGAATTATATTTAGAACAACAAATGATGCAGTTGCTTATAGTCACCAATATAATCATTGATATATTGACTGGTATATTAGCTGGTGCATTGGCTGTTATAGTAACCGACATTTAGTGTCGTCTTAAGTAGAAAATATGACAAAACATACCCATAAAACGCCAAATATAGCACCCAGTGATAATGCATTTATTATTGACCATACTCGTCCTGTACTGACGCATAGTAGGAATATGCAAGCGGAAACAGGTGTTACCGCTCACTCTCATGCGAGAGGGCAACTACTATGGGCTGCAACGGGTATTTTAAGTGTGACTAGCAATGAGACTATATGGGTTGTCCCTTCCACTCATGCAGTTTGGATTCCAAGTTATATTCCTCATCAAGTAAACAGTGAAACAGATACTCAGTTACGCAATATCTACATTGACCCTTCATACCCAGTTAGACAAAATGAAAAGTCTATTTTGATGCTCACAATGAGTCCCCTTTTACGAGAAGTTATCTTAAAGTTAACCGACCATAAAATACTTTTAACAGCTCAAAAAATTAAACACTTAGGCTTGGTTGCTATTGATGAGTTGGGAGTGCTTGAGTCATTTCATAACAATATTCATTCAGGGCAAGATCCCCGCTTACAACGGTTAATTAATTACATTGTACAACACCCAAACCAAGCCCTTTCATTACCCGATTTATCGAAAATAGCAGGCGCGAGCGTCCGCACAATAGAACGCCTTTTTAAAGCAGAAACTGGGATGACATTTCGTCAATGGCGTAGTCAGTTTAAATTAATGAACTCACTTGCATTACTAACACAGGGGAAAACATCGACCTTCGTCGCTCATGAATTAGGCTATAAAAATGTCAGCAGTTTTATAGCCACGTTCAAAGCCCAATTTGGGTACACACCACAGGAATATATAACGCAGATCTAAAGCGTATTTAAAAAGAGAGTAATAAAAAGAGGGTCTTCTAATACAACAATATAAACTGAGATTAATTTATTTAACCCCAACTCTGGTTAATGAAAGCAGAATTACATTTAAAATCATAAAGTTATAACTTTTGACTAGTCAGTGCTGTTAGTGTTGCGTCGTTCAAGGCAAATTATTGAAGCAATAACGGGTTATTGAGAGATAATTTAATACAGAAACCCGCAGAAATAGAGGTGTTGTATCGCTTTGCTTATACAGAACTGAAGTTATTTAACAGGCTCATTGTTAAACCTTAATTCACGAGCATGCTCAATACTACCGACATTGATAACGTTATTGTATCCTGCTTTATGTAAAGCAGATAAGGCGTTTTCAGCCCTAATGCCACTACGGCAATACAAACGAATATCGGTATTTTTATCAGGGAACAATTCGCTAATTTCATCCACAATATCTGAGTGTGATATACGTTTATCACCTTCAATATTATCAACCTTATTTTCAATATAACTTCTCACATCAATCCAAATGGGCTCAGCGAACAAGCTTGTATTGAATAACATGCCCAGTGTAAAAATAAGTGTATATTTAATCGATTTATTAACCATAACCACACTCCTTTTGAATAGCTATTCAAAATAGTTATTTTAAAAATTTAATTTAAAATAATACCAACGTCTCGTTAGCTCTTTTTGAGCCACTATAACCTGCTTTATAACTTCCGCTATAAGATACAACACTATATTAATGACATTTGTGACAATATTGGCATGCCAGTTTTCTATCTTTTCACATGATAGATTCGACCTTAAAGTGCATCACGGTTTCGTAGTGATAGCTTCCATAAGTTTAAATTTTAACATTACGGCTGCCATTGCTGTTTCATTCTTTTCACTGTTTCGGCAGGTACTTCGTGAATATTCGCGTACTTTCCCTTACACACAACCACTTCAAGCTTGGCGTTATATTGCTTGGCTAATTGTTGATAAGCCTTCATTTCCCAATGCTTAATAAACGTATTTGACACAATGACACTTTGTTGTTGCTGCAGTAAATTTTCACAGGCTTGTTGACACCACGCATGTGCTTTTTTAATAAACTCAGGCTGAAAAAAATATACGCCAGCATCATCAATAAAATACATGTCCGCTTCTAAATGCACTATTGTTTGCCCCGTCGAGTTAGCCGCTTCTTCCACCCGCTTTTTAGCCAATGTACTTTTACCACTGCCGGGTAAACCACGTATTAAGGTAAGCGTTAATGTCCGCATGGTTTAGTGCTTAAGCTTGTATTCAATGCATTGGTTCCTAATGAATTTAATGACCTGTTATCTGATTTCAATATTAACGTAGCCTAACAAAAAATGGACTAACTATGTTTGAAAAGCAGTTAATTATGGACTTGCCTGATTATACTCAAATTCATTGTTTATACTCAACAAAGGCATCCATGCCTTGCTTAATTGCAAATAATCATTGCAGCTCATCATTTCAGAGAATTATTGCTACAAGCAACTATCCCTAAAGATAACGAATGTATAAAAAATCTTCTAAAATCTAACGCTTTGTTAACCCTTTTTTATTCAAATACGGCAGAATGTGCGGGCGAGATTCTTTTGATAATTGCCCCGTTACTTGTTCAGACCACGTACTTTGTTTTTGATTGCTCGAGCGGCTTGCATAATAGTTATGTATCACTTCATCGTAACCTTTAATATCGTCCATATTCAGTGGTTGATATTGATTTTCATGCATAATCACATGAACAGGTAAACGCGGTTTAACTTCAGGATCTTGCGCGGGATAACCTAAACACATACCAAATAACACCGATGTATTTTGTGGAAGCTCAAGTAGCTCATCAACCAACTGTATCTTGTTACGTAGCCCACCAATATAGACGCCACCTAACCCTAATGACTCAGCCGCTAACAAACAGTTTTGCGCCATAATGCCACAATCAACCGCACCAATAAGCGTGAGCTCTGTAAAGTCAGCTTGCACTTCTGGGTTAATGGCCGCATGGCGTTGGTAGTCAATACAAAACACCAAAAACTCAGTCGCATTTTCAACATAAGGTTGATTACCCGCATACTCAGCTAACAACTTACGTTTGCTTTTGTCCGTCACTCGAATGATAGACACAACTTGCAACATACTCGATGAAGAAGCCGCTAACCCAGCTTGAATAATCGTATCAAGTTGGCTTTTCTCTATCGGTTGATCAGTATATTGGCGAATCGATCGGTGATTTAACATTGTCTCAATGGTTTTGTTCATAAATCAGTAATCCTTGTCATTATAGTTATCGTCATAAGTAACGTTATAAGGTGTAACACTATCTTAATAACATTTATGAAGATATTGAAGTACAACTAATGATGTAAAAAATATTGAAGTAACAGTGTTGAAGTAACAGTATTGAAGTAACAGTATTGAAGTAACAGTATTGAAGTAACAGTATTGAAGTAACAGTATTGAAATAAAAGTATGGAGTAGATTCCATTAGGTAAAATCATAGGGTGACTATTTCAAACACAAATAAGCTTACCCAATAAGGCTATAATTAGCGAGCTAACTTAACTACAAGCAAAGTCGAAAAGTTATAGTTGTTTTGATCAAACTCGATAAGGCGATCACTTATTTATCATAGTCTAGGCTGACTGGTGTTATCGTTTGCTTATAAAAGAAAAAAGGTAACCGAAGTTACCTTTTTTATATCACACTTTAAAAACTCTAAATTATTTTATGAATTTTTTAAAGGGTGCATCAACTGGCGTATCTGCAAGGTGGTTTGTGTAGTTACTCATGACTTTTTGAGATAAACCAACAATAATTTCAAGTAGTTGTTGCTTGCCGTAACCTGCAGCAAAAAACGTCTCAATTTGTTCATCACTAATCACACCACGTTCGCGCGTCATTAAAAGTGTCGTTTCACGTAATACTTCTAACTTAGGGTTAGCCAACGGTGTTTTGTTGACAAGTGCATCAACAACATCTTGGTCAACTTTCATTGAAGCTGCAATTGCACTATGTGCAGGTACACAGTAATGACATTCATGCTCAACGTTAATTGACTGCCATACAACAGTTAACTCTTCAGCGTTAAACGATGTTTTTTGGAAAAGATCATGCAGTACTTGGTAGCCCTTTAGTAATGTTGGTGCTTCAGCCATTACTGCGTGTAAGTTAGGTACCATACCAAATGCGGCTACTGAATCAGCCATTAACGGCTTTGATGCTTCAGGTGCATTTTCTGCTGTGTATAACGTAAAATCTGTCATGTTTAACTCCAATAAATAATATGTTTTAAGTAACTCAGAGCACATACTATTTTAATTTGAGCAAACGTTCAACCTTAATTTGAACAATCGTTCAAAATAAATTTAGTTTAACTAATAAAGATTAAACGTAAGAGGGTTATCAAACTTGTAAGCCAACTCTTTTGGGATAATTTGTAATTAAGCGACAAAAAGTCGTCTTGGTGTAAGCAAGTAGTATTTACTTGGCACTTGGCTCTAAATAAAAGCGATGCAGATAATCATTAAAAGATGACAGTTCTATTTCTATTTTTAGTTCTAGTTCAATTTGTATGTGAGTGAAAGCAAACGATGAATGTGCCGAAAAGAATGCACATTTATATGCGTTAAGTTTAAATACAACTTAAATTTAACTACAACAACGCAATGAACCCGACTGATGTTCGAGCACTGAACAGAGAAACTGCACTTTTAAAAGGAACTTTGATGATAAATACTAGTCAACGTTATGGGTGGTCAGAACTGGCTTAATCAAGTTTTCTACATAAAAATATTACCCCTCTTTTATGTCACCCATAATTAACTGTTTCTATAAGACGATGATGACCTTGTTATTATCTTCTTTTTATTTTTTGTTCTCATAAGGCTTTACTGTGCTCCATAAATACACGACTATTCATAAATACATAAGTAAACGATGGGCTGCATTATTAATATTAATAATGGTCGCTATCGGTACGCTCATTTACTTAGATTCCATTGTTAACTCAACGTTTAAAGATAAACAGTGGTCAGTTGCATCGACGGTTTACGCGCGGCCTTTAGAAATATACGAAGGATTACCACTCACGCTGGCTGATTTACGTGAAGAAATGACCCTACTTGGATATCATTTTGTGAGTAACGTTAACAAACCCGGAGAGGCATTAATAGAACGAAATAAAGTGACTATTTTCATCCCTCAATTTCAGTTCAGTGACGAATTAGCAGCAGCACAAAAAATAAAAATCACCTTAACTAATGGCTTTGTATCCGCATTAGAAAGTAATGAAAATAAAGCCTTAGTGCGTTTACAACCGCTTTTTATTGGAGGAATTTACCCTTCACATAACGAAGATCGAATACTCGTTCAACTTGACGAGGTCCCTGTTTCTTTACAAGAAATATTGGTTGCCGTTGAAGATAAGGACTTTTATGATCATTATGGTATTTCACTGCGCGGCATTGGGCGAGCAGTGATAGCAAATATTAAACAGGGAGGGTTTTCACAAGGTGCATCAACCCTAACGCAACAATTGATTAAGAACTATTACCTCACGCCAGAACAAACATTAATTCGTAAAGCGCAGGAAGCGTTGATGGCGATATTATTAGAGCTACATGCAAGCAAAGCTCAGATTTTAGAAGGATACATGAATGAAGTATACCTTGGACAAGATGGACCGCGCGCCATTCATGGCTTTGGTTTAGCCAGTCAATATTATTTCAAAAAAAATCTGATGCATTTATCCCTTTCACAACAAGCCCTGTTAGTTGCACTTGTGCGCGGTGCAAGTTATTACAATCCATGGCGTAATCCTGAACGTGCATTAAAACGCCGTAATTTAGTGTTAGATATTGCAGTAAGAGAAAATCGCCTTGATGCAGATGTGGCTGAATCGGCTAAGCAAACTCCCCTAGGGATTGGCGATCGCAGCACCAGTAAGACTAAACGTTACCCAGCTTATTTAGATCTTGTCCGTAAGCAATTACAGAATGATTACAAAGCGGAAGACTTGAGCTCGAATGGCTTGTCTATTTTCACCCATTTTAATCCCTTAATTCAAGAAACAGCTGAGTCTAGCTTGGTTAAAATGATTGCTAAACAAAAAAAATCTAACGCTAGTGCTAACCTGCAAGGTGCGGTCATTGTTACGCAACCCAATACAGGCGCAGTCACCGCTATTGTTGGCGGTAGCAATACTCAGTATGCAGGATTTAACCGCGCCATTGATGCCCGTCGACAAATCGGCTCATTAATGAAACCCGCCGTCTATTTAACCGCGTTGGAAAACAGTGAACAATATACATTAGCGACCCCAATAAGCGATGCCGCCTACGAGCAAACATTAGAAAACGGTGATAGTTGGTCTCCTAAAAATTACGACTTAAAAGATCATGGCGATGTGCTTTTATATAAAGCATTAGCGCACTCATACAATCAGGCAACAGCGCGTTTAGGCAATGAGCTAGGCTTAGATAATATATTATCAACCATAAAACGACTTGGCGTTGATAGTGATATTCCAGCGGTCCCAGCAATTACATTAGGGGCTGCAGAATTGAGTCCGCTTGACGTTGCTCAAATGTACCAAACTATTTCTTCTGGTGGGTTTTATACGCCGTTATTGGCAATCAGCTCCGTCGTCGATGCACGCGGTGAAGTATTAACCAGCTACCCTATCGATATTCAAAAACGCTTTAATTCAAGTTCAATTTATACTTTACGCCATGCTTTACAAGCGGTGACGCACGAAGGCTCCGCTAAAGCATTACAATGGTTATTACCTGATTTTGCGGTGGCAGGAAAAACCGGGACAACCAATGATTTACGAGACAGTTGGTTTGCAGGTTTTTCAGATGACATGCAAGCGGTGGTTTGGCTTGGTCGTGACGATAATAAAACCACAGGATTAACGGGTTCAAGTGGTGCGCTTCGTGTCTGGGCTGATATTTTTAAAGCGCGTGCTCAACAACCTTTACAGAACCTCACACCAAAAAACATTACCCTCGGTTGGGTTGACAGTGAAACAGGTGTCGGTAGCGAAGATAATTGTGATAATGCGATTCTTTTGCCTTTCGTGAGCGGCAGTGAACCAAAACAAGAAAAGCGTTGTAGCACAACCGATAAAGTCATCGATTGGTTCCGTAATTTATCCAACTAAGTAATTTATCCAACTAAGTAATTTATTCAGCTAAGTAATTTACCCAAATAAAGAGATCAAAATAATGAAGTATTATAAAATTGTTATTGTTGCTTGTTTATCCAGTTTTTTATGGGCTTGTAGTACAAAGCCTGTCACTACAACACCTGTTACCGCACCCGTAACAGACGCCACAACGCCAAGTTCAACCACTAATCCAAGAGGCGGTACCGATAATACAGTTAAGGGAAGCTCTGCATTAAACTCATTATTAAACCTTGCAGTGCAGCAAGAAAACAATGGCAACTTACGAGGTGCGAGAGGGACGTTAGGACGTGCAATCAGGATCTCTCCACGTAACCCTGAAGTCTATTTACGCCTAGCAGAGTTAAGCTACCGCGAAGCTAAAAATGCGCAAGCCCAATCATTCGCTGAAAAAGCACTTAGCTTAAATCCGAATAAAGCATTAACCGACCAAGCTGAATTATTATTAGAAAAGCTTGCGTCCGAATAGACCATCACGCTTTCGTCAAATGATATGAAAGGTCGGTAAACATGGTTATACCAATTGATATTAAGAAGGCTTATTGATATTGATATTGATAATCTGGACTAAAACGAGGAAGGTAAAAGGTCATCGGAAAATTGATGACCTTTTACTTAATATTTATTTAGCTACAAATCCAACTTTTGATTTTTTTACTATTTTTGCAGTTCTTTTTTCTTTTGCTGTCAAAAGCGGTTTTTTCTTACCGTCTTTTTTACTGTCTTGGCCTTTACTCACGATGCTTTCCTTTATTAAGATAAACAACTAATAACCCGATGACGAACGTTCCATGGTGACATTAAGCGACCTGGTAACAGCGAGATTATGTGCCTAAGCATTAACAATAGATAGCGATATTTATCATAAAATAAAAAATAATTTAGCCGGTATTTAACGCATAAATTGAGGCTATAAAAAACAATATTGGAAGGATGTTCTGTCCTTTTAATCCAACCATTAAATGATGTTGTTAAAAGGATATAGCTGTTCTGCTTTAGTTTTTAATTGGTCTTAGCTCATCGAGTTACATCGATATTTTCGGCTTGGCATTTCGCCCTATCGGCGTTTCAACTAATCTAGACATCCTGTTTAGCTTTACTAAAATAATCGAATGGCTTGGAAAAGCTTTACGGTGGAGTTTGGTAGCTGCATTGGGTATCGTCTAGTTTATTAACTAATTAATATTTATAACTTCAACACTTGGGTGTCCAAAACTTACTTATTTTATGACTTGTTATACTTTCAAATTGTTAAACTATACATTAGTCTTTTATTACACTCACTAAACCTTAATTTATTATAGGATTTGGTTCTATAAAAACGCTAGTTATCGATATTTTTATATTACTAACAAGTAAATAGACTTGTGGAAAAATCAAAAAAAACGAATATATATTTAATAAAAAACATTAAATATAATAGAAAATGTAAACAGTTATCAAGAACGAGGTGGTTATGAACAGTTATCATTCCCAGAAATATTATTTTGTTTGAAGTGCCATGGTATAAATTATTATTTACTATCTTGATATCTATCGGCTTCATATCGTATGGGATATTGTCTTTTAGAAAGGCTATTTTTTAGATAATAACTACTCATTCAGAGATGATTTTGTTCACTGTTTCCTCACAATACGCTTAGTGAGGGATGCGAGTAAAAAATCGAGAATATATCCTGTTATATATATTCTAGGCGGTTTTATTATTTTGATTGTTGGCTTGAACAAATTACTCTAAATAAATAATTTCATAACTTATTTAGCTCAAAAATCTATTTTATAGATATTTCACTTGTGGCTTTAATGACAACAGTAAAAGTTGTGGGCATCTACTTATTAAAATAAATAACAAAAATAGCTAGATATATATAGTCACTACTTTACTTGTTAGCCTAGTAAAGGCTGACATTGATTCAGAAAAACTCAAGGAGGCGTTGTCGCAGCTACTTTGAGTTTGTATTTTATTATTAACTCATTGATAGAATTTAGTTTATAAAGTGGTTGTCCAACAGTTTTTTGTACAGGGTGTTAGCCTCTAAATGAAAAGTCTTGATAATGGGTAAACGGATATAAAATTAGGACTCACTTCATCGAATGAATGACTGGCACACTATCAACAAACTGCTCAGAACTAATAATTTCATATTCCTTTAAGATCCATAAATGAGCTACCCTCGCCTTAAATGATTTACCTATTTTGTTAAAGACTCCTTGATAAGTAACATAAGTAAAAACGTGATCGCCACTCGCAACATAACCATCTACGTTAAATTTATAATTTGTCCACTCAGTGGCTAATCGACTAAATACTTTTTCTGATATTTCTTTAAAACCTCCATAAGTGCTTATAAACTCGGGTCACTCTCTTTATCACCAAATAATTTAAGAAAGCTTATTACCTCTCATTATTCAGCGTAATAACTAGATGCTAAATAACTATAAGCTTTCTATTAATGCTTTCCATCCTGTGATGTTGTTATAAAATTGAGCATGAGGTAATCGAGTATATTTACCTTCTTTTTCTATTATAAAAGAGGGAAAACCTTGAAGATTCCATTGTTGCATTAACATATGGCTCTTCTGAATCGCATTAGAAGAATGCTCTCGCTCTGCCGACACCCAATCGAACCAATGACGTTTATCTGCCCCCAGCCTAATGGCAATTTCGGCTAATATATTAGGGTTACTCGTATCAAGTGCTGATTGATAATGAGCTTGCTGAATCGACTTCAGCATTAAAAATCCCTTGTCATAATGTTTTTCCATAACCCAAATAGCTTGAGCCGTTATATATGAATCCAGTATGATCGATTCATTACCACTCAATCTTTCATGATAAGCCAGAGAAAATACCTGCCCGGTGCTTAACGCGATTTTTTGATCATGACTCTGCACCATTTGCCTAAACCCACTATCTATTTCTCTTCTTTTGATCATACCTCCAGGGTGCATAACTAATTGAACAGATGCCATTTCATACATAATTTCTACAAGAGGAGTTGCCCCGAAGCACCACCCACACATTGGATCATATAAATAATGAATTTTTACCATTTCATCTCCCCCATATGAACCTTTGCACCTATATTCAACGCAAGTGGAAATAAGGCATTAGGGTAAGCTTCCAACATTTTATTGATCAACTCTTCCGCATTTGTGCTCTGTTGCTTTTCTTGTTCGAATTTTTTTAAGTATAAAGCGGTATAGTTGATGTTATCTGGTGTTAGGTTGGTGTTAGGAGTCATATGCCCAGGTACTACAATAAGTGGATTTAATCCTAGCATTTCAGCTAATTGCACCTGCCATGCATCCAATTTCTGTTGGCTTTGAGTATCTGCAGTCCAAACATGCAAATTACCAAATATTCCAATATTGCCCACTATTGCTTTTATTGATGGGATCCAAAGATAAGGTCGATGTGCAAGTAAGCCCGATGCCCCGTGAATCTCTACTTTATATCCATCTACAGTAAAAGCACTGTCGGTGATTGCTTTAGGTAATATCGGTGAATGAGGGACATTGTTACCCATTTTAGGTCCCCAAAAAGCTAACTTTCCAGCCATTTTACTTTGGATCACTTTTTGGACTGCTGGTGTTGTGATTATTTGTGCATTAGGAAATATCTGCTTAAGCGTTTCTGTGCCAAAATAATAATCAGGATCCGCCTGACTAATGAAAATGGTCGTCAATTTTTTACCTGAATCAAGTACGTTAGCTGCAATTCTTAAAGCATCAGCCTTAGTAAAACCAGCATCTATAATAGCAGCCTCTGTCTCACCATATATCAAGGTTGAGTTAACGTGAAAGCTATGACTATCTGCGTTATATACTTTTAATGATAGTGCTGTTTCACTAGTAGCATATGCTGTATTAGCAAATAGTATCGAGGCGATAATTAATATAATTTTGTTCATTCTGTTACCCATGTCATTTATTGAAGTGGGGATAATTATGAATGATTGATTGGTACGTTTATATACACAATAATATGCAACATTGTTTCATATATCGGACATATAAGTGGATAGAATAAAAGCAGCTCAAGTATTTATTGATGTAACGCGTTCTGGCAGTTTTACTGCAACGGCTGACAGACTAGAGATGTCGAGACCAATGGTTACTCGTTATGTAGAGACGATGGAAAACTGGTTTGGGGCACGCTTACTTCACCGTACAACTCGAAAGGTAACACTAACGACAATAGGTGAAGAATGTCTTGAAGATGTAGAGCAATGGCTCAGCGTTGCTGATAAGCTTGTTTCTAATATTAAATCTTCAAAAGAGTTATCAGGTTCAATAAAAATAGCAACCAGCATGTCATTCGCTCATTCTCAATTTATGGCTGCTATTTGTTCATTTATGTCGTTACACCCCAAAGTTAAAATTGATGTGAATCTACAAGATACCGCTATCGATTTAATAGGGAGCCAAATTGACTTGGCGATTCGAATTGCCTCTGCGCCAGATCCTTCTCTGATAGGGAAACCTATTGCAGTATGCCGGTCAATAATCGTTGCCAACCGAGCTTATTTAGCAACAAAACCAACCATTTTTACACCTGATGATCTCAGCTCACATGAATGTCTTAGTTACGTTAATTTTGAACGCCATATTTGGCATTTAAAACGTGAAAATGAGCATAAATCTATACATGTAAATTGCAGATTAACAGCCAATGAAGCCACCGCTCTACTTGAAGCGACTTTGTGTGGTGCTGGTTTATCAATGCAACCGACTTATATGGCCAACGAAGCCGTGAAGAAAGGTGATTTAGAACAGGTATTACCTGATTGGAAAGCGAATGATATGAATATATATGCATTATATTCATCTCGGAAATTCTTGCCTCCAACAGTTCGCGCTTTAGTTGACTTCCTAAGTGAATATTTTAAACAGCACCCTTGGGATTGATCATAAAAATAAATGAACTGGCGCGTTAAAAAGTGATTCATTGCTTGGATAAGAAAGCGATCCATGACAAACGTTTTCTATAAATGCTACATTAATTCGTCAAATGCTTCTACAAAAGTTATTATTCATAGCTAATCAAAACCTTGCTGGAACAATCTGTGCAAAATAAAACGTCGCCTCCCCTATCCATTAAGTTAAACAACTTCCTGCATCGTATTGATTGCAAGGTAACGGTAATAGCGTTGGTTAATCAGCATGGTTGTAGTTTAAAGCGCATTCGCCGTTCTAAAAATTGGTTGTTAACAGGCAAACAAAGCCAACTTGTTGAGGTAAGTGAACAGTTACAACAACCAAAGACAATATGGATTACTGACGCCATTCAAAAAGGATTGCCTAAACCTAGCTTTGATTTAGTGGCAATAACCCTATCCAATCCTGACATGACCATTAATCGACTAATAGCAGAAACGAGCTGCACTTTAATTGAAGCTCGAATTGCTATCGATAAAGCAGAAGGTTTGGCTTAATAAAACAAAGCCCCGTTTTCCTTTATGCATAAAAAAAGCAAGCCGAAGCTTGCTATAAAGTGTTACAAGAGATTATCTTTCGATTAGCAGTAACTAGAAGTAGAACTTCAAAAAACAGTTAAAGTAATCGTTATTGAAGTACGTAAGATTTACCGATTATTTTCCATTCATTATTAACTTTAGCCAGTGTTAATGCATCATAAAAACGGCTAGTAGAGCGGAAAAGTACCACTGCTAAACGGTCATCTACAATATCAAGACTTAAGATTTCACCGTCTAGATCTCCGCCTGCTGGTTTTTCATTGGCAGCCCATTTATTTAATACGCTGTTCATGTCTTTCCAAGATTTAATGATCTCTTTGCCATTATCATCTTTTACTACACCGACCATTGTCGCGTGGTCTGCTGAGAAAGCACGGAATAGACGTTCTTTGCTAGCTTCGCCCTGTCCTTGAAAGTAGTCATTTACAGCGGCTTCAATAGCAACTTTATCTGTTGCTTTATCTGCCTGTACATTTAATGAAAAAAAGGTAATACCAACGATGATTAAAAATGATTTCAACATAATATGTTCTCTACTTTGTATTTTTATGGATTCAGGATTTAATAAGTAATAAGGGTGTTTACTTGGTTAATAATATAGAGGTTTCTATGAGTAATAAGGAATGGAATAGTCCTAATTTCGAACCCAATCGTCCAAATATTAATTCTATTTTTAATATGGATGCTTAAGAAGAAAAAGCTACTAATGATCAGTAACATTAAGCAGTGAGCTTAAAAACGATGAGGTACCTAACAAGCAACGCCTTTAAATAAGCAAACTAGATAACACTAGAAAGATTCAAACGGAGGATGACCGAGCATTGCAGACTCGCATACGCTGTAATCAAATGCTTCCGGTTCGTTTGGCATACTATCAACTTGAAAACTCCCCCATATAGCGACAGCAACAAATAGTAATGCACCAAAGGTATAACCTAATGATTTCACTTTTGCACGCCAATCTGTAACAATTTGAGTTGGCTTATAAACTTTGAATCCTTTCGGGGGAAACTGCTTACCTCTTAACCCTTTAATCCCAACAGGCACAGAAGGAATAGCAAATAACACACCACAAAATAACGGCATCCCAAAAAATATAGAATACCAAAGCACCATAATGCCTGAGTAACCGAAGGGAGTATGGCAATAGGCAGTCTCTGCATACCAACCGATATAAGGGAACACCCATTTCAAGTGAGTAATGACAACCAAGCCACCGAGCAATGTATATAAAATGACGCGTTGTATTTTCTCTTTTGGGGAAAACTCTTCTGCAAATTCGATAACTAAATCCTTTTAGTTAAATGTGTGAGTATTATGAGCAACGGCAGCTTAATCGATTAGTCGATTAGTCGATTGGACTTTAGAATAGTGTAGTGCTTTAGAATAGCTCAGTACTTTAGAATAGTTCAGTGCTTTAATCGGTTATTATTTTACTACCTTAACGCAGGCGTCCAACTAGCTAAAGAGCGAACTTTTTTTACACATAATAAAGCAAGCCGAAACTCACTTTGTTATTGGCATAGATAAACGTAGCACTTTATCAGTAGTGCTTTACCTACAGTGATAACTCTACTTAACTACCTTCGTTAGTTTTTCCGGACTTCACTCAAAATATCACAGGATAAATTATAATTGTATTGTCTTGCTATTTTTTGAGAAAAGAACAGCTGTGGCAATTCGTATACTGAAAGTAAAATAATAATGTATATCGAACTTGCATGACCTAAAAAAAAGCCAATAATACTCACCGTCAGGAGCGTCAGCTCCATTGCAAACAGAGCATATTTTCTTAAATAGAAATGATGAATACCGCCAAGAAATAACCAATTTAATGCCGCGTAGGTATCTGGGTCTTTAAGCTTTTGGGATTGAACTTCGTAGAAGGCTTTTCTTTGCTCTTTCGATAAACCATTTAATTGTTGTCTAAACAGTTCTTCATTTTTTTCTAGTGTTTGCAATGGTTCAAATATCGACATTAAGGCACCTCATCGTGCATTTTTTCTACTAAATCAGGTTGATTACATCGTTTAATTCTAGACAAACCTAATCGCCATCCTTTGAACGCCCCGTACTTCTGAATACATTGTTTTGTATATTCAGAGCATGTTGGTTCAAAGTTACATTCGATATTTAATAACTTTTTTGACCCACCACTAGATTGATAAAGGTGGATCAATTTCAGCGATATATATTTAACGGCCAAGAGTAATAATAACAGCTTCACGTTTCCAAAATAATAAGAAACGTTTTTGTTCAACAACTTGGAAAACGACTTGCCATCCATCTTGTGCATACTTATTTAAGTCTGCTTCCATTCTCTGTACTGGTAAACCACTAGCGCCTAAAAAGATAGTACCGCAACCGCCCTCAACAATGTGAACGACTTTGTATTCTGTAAATGCTGTCATATTATTAATTACTTATTTTTGATTAAAAAAATATATTAGCTCAGAGCCATCAATGCATCAAGATAAATATGAAATATTCAGCACATAACTACATGTTATACAGGACAATTTTAGTTAAAGCGCTAAAACAGGATCAATAGCATATAGTCAGTAATATTTAGATTTACTGCTTATATTTACTATATAACGGTAGCGGATAGTTAGTAGACAAGTTAATAAGGTAATAAGGTTTTTATTATTAAAATCTCTCACTTAACAATAGCTTTTCAATAACGGCAGATAAACTCTATACATTCTAGTTATTAAGCACACAGATAGCGGTATAAAGCCATGTATTAAGAAAGTTTAATTTAAAAGTTCGGATAGTATTGATTAGATAACAAAGCACCTAAGTACTGCTTTATTTACGCATTATAGTTAAAGGATTACCTTGTTAGCCCACTTCTCTCCCACTAACACTCCAAACGACACAGCAAGTAAAACAAGTAGGCTAAAGCCAACGCCCCAAAGTCAAAACCAACCATTGAATAAAAATAAATTCACCCAGCAACTACAAGCTAAGACGAAGCAAAACTCACACGGCTACAACTACTCCACCGTTGAGCTTCGTTAAATAATGAGTGAGTTTCAGCAACAGCAAACAGGACGTTTGCTGTAAGTTTCTCTAATACATAGATTTACATATGAACAGGTGCGTTAAAAAGCTTATTTGAAAACCTAGGCATTGGTTGGAGCAGAAAGTCAATGCCAGCCTCTTTGAACTCTTTTCAGGTATAGGTTCTCTGCTGGCAAAGAGAAAGTAAAGCCGCCGATAGAACAAAAACACTGTTAATAAAAACCCACCAGCTACAACGAGCATAGACGAACTAACTTCTGAGCATATATGCATTCCCACGCAGAACATGGGAATGAGTTATATTAATTCAATATTTACAAATTTTAAAAACATAAAATTAATGTAATGCCTTCTTATAGAGTATTTAAAATTTCAGTTCTTTTTTTAGAAAATTCCTGTTCACTTATCAACCTGTTCTCTTTAAGAATTTTAAGAGTTTTTAACCTCTCCGATATGCTTTTTTCAGGGTTATTATTACTATTTTCAGAGATACGGTTACTATTTTCAGAAAGATTGTTATTAATATATTTCTCTGTAATTTTTGGAAGCGCTGTATCATTAATTATATTATTAGGTAAATTTACAACAGAAAGTATATCTTGCGTCTTCAATAATGCATCTTCTATAGCTCGTCTGCCCGCAATACCATGTTCCATAAGTTTTTCACTTGTACTTGCCCCCCCGCTTCCAATTACTCTAGGTTCGCTTACAACTTCTCCATTCACTTTTTTTATTGTATTTGTAAGGTCAACTGTAAAGTTAGTTGGCGGCCATGTGAAAAATCCTGTACTTCCAGATGTAGTAATAATTTTAGGAACAATGATAAAGTCGATATTACTTCTAAACCTAACATCATTCTTATCAATAGAATTAAGCTTAATTACAGATTCAAATACATTAGAAAGCATTACTCTATAACCATCTTCAATATCACGATATGGATAATATCTAACATTATCGCCACCACCACCTAGTGTTGTAACTTCTAAGTTTTTATCTTTAGAAGATATATAATAACCAACTTTATAATCACGATTAATATCTGATGGTAAACTAGTAGATATTTTATTTTCGTCTGGTTTTATAACAATGGGGTGGGCACAACCGGTGAGTAATACAGAAATGACGATAAGTAGCGAACAATTAATTTTCAATTTTTAAATTCCTATCCATAGGTAAAGTATTCATTAAACTGAATAATACATTAATTTGTTGAAATTGATTAAAAAATCATTAAAAATTAAAAAAATAGTTCACTTATGATTTTTAATGCAAATTAATGGATAAAAAATGTCCTCACACAAAAATAAAAATCGATTAAAAATAAAATTAAACCAATAACTAGCCACACATAACAAGAATAAATAACTTTCCTTCACGCACAAAAAAAGCAAGCCGAAGCTTGCTCTAAAAAGTTATGCAAAGATTTACTTAACTAAAAGAAAACCTTAAGAAAAATTACTCAGCTGCTGGAGCTGCTTCAACTTTATCTGCTGCTTCTTTCATAGAAAGACGTACGCGACCTTGGCGATCTACTTCTAGTACTTTAACTTTAACTTCTTGGCCTTCTTTAAGGTAATCAGAAACTTTCTGTACACGCTCTTCACAGATTTGTGAGATGTGAACAAGACCGTCTTTACCAGGAAGAATATTAACGAAAGCACCGAAGTCAGCTAGACGTACTACTTTACCGTGGTAGATAGTACCTACTTCAACTTCAGCTGTAAGTGCTTTAATGCGGTTGATTGCATCTTCAGCTTGCTCACCAGATGTTGCAGCAATTTTAACTGTACCGTCATCTTCGATTTCGATAGTTGTGCCTGTTTCTTCACATAAAGAACGGATAACTGCGCCGCCTTTACCAATAACGTCACGGATTTTGTCCGTTGGGATTTTCAGTGTGTGAATACGTGGAGCGAACTGAGAAATGTCATCACGACCTTCAGAGATTGCTTCATCCATAACAGTCAGGATGTGTAAACGTGCCGCTTTTGCTTGGTTTAAAGCAATTTGCATGATTTCACGTGTGATACCTTCAATTTTGATATCCATTTGAAGTGCTGTAATACCACCAGTAGTACCAGCCACTTTAAAGTCCATATCACCAAGATGATCTTCATCACCTAAGATGTCAGAAAGAACAACGAATTCTTCGCCTTCTTTAACTAGACCCATCGCGATACCAGCAACAGATGCTTTAAGTGGAACACCAGCATCCATAAGTGCTAGTGATGCGCCACAAACAGAAGCCATTGAAGATGAACCGTTAGATTCAGTAATTTCCGATACAACACGAACTGTGTACGGGAATTCTTCAACTGTAGGCATTACTGCTAATACACCACGTTTAGCTAGACGACCGTGACCAATTTCACGACGTTTAGGAGAACCAACAAAACCAGTTTCGCCTACACAGTATGGAGGGAAGTTGTAATGTAATAAGAAATGATCTTTCTTCTCACCCATTAGGCTGTCGATGATTTGTGCATCACGTTGTGTACCAAGCGTCGCTGTTACTAATGCTTGTGTTTCACCACGTGTAAATAATGAAGAACCGTGAGTACGTGGTAGAACACCAGTACGAACGTCAAGTGCACGAACACTCTCAGGATCACGACCATCGATACGTGGCTCACCTTTGATGATGCGAGTACGTACAACAGTTTTCTCTAAATCATGTAGGTATTCGCCTACTTGTTTAGCGACTAATGCTTCGTCTTCAGCTAGTAATTTAGCTTTAACTTCAGTTGTGATAGCTTTGATTGCGTCGTAACGCTCGCCTTTATCACTGATTTGGTAAGCTTGTTCAAAACGCGCTTGTGCTTCAGTTGCAATCGCAGCATCTAATGCTTCGTTACGTGCTGGAGCAGTCCAATTCCATTTAGGACGTGCAACTTCAGCTGCAAATTCTTTGATTGCTTCAACAACAACTTGTTGCTCATCGTGACCGTATACTACAGCGCCTAACATTACGTCTTCGCTTAGGATAGCCGCTTCAGATTCAACCATTAATACAGCGTTGTCTGTACCAGATACAACAAGGTTAAGATCACTTGTTTCTAATTCTGTTTTAGTTGGGTTAAGTAGGTATTGACCTTCTTTGTAACCAACACGAGCACAACCGATAGGACCGTTAAAAGGCATACCTGAGATAGAAAGTGCCGCAGATGTTGCGATCATTGCAACGATATCTGGGTTAACTTCTGGGTTGATTGAAACAACAGTAGCAATCACTTGTACTTCGTTTTTGAAACCAGCTGGGAAAAGAGGACGAACTGGACGGTCAATAAGACGTGCAATTAGTGTTTCTTCTTCAGATGGACGGCCTTCACGTTTGAAGAAACCACCTGGGATTTTACCTGCCGCGTATGTTTTTTCTTGGTAGTTAACAGTCAGAGGGAAGAAATCACGCTCTTGATCATCAGCATTTTTACCAACAACAGAAACGAATACACACGTATCGTCCATGCTACACATTACAGCGGCAGTTGCTTGACGTGCAATCACGCCAGTTTCTAGTGTTACCGTATGTTCGCCATACTGGAAACTTTTTACAATAGGAGTCATTTTTTTTCCTTTAATAGTATTATTTTCATTTTGCTTTTTATCGCGCCGACAGTATACGCCAAGCAACGCTCTTTTAAAATTTTTTAGAGAAATTTTTTGATATTAATAACAATCATCAATTGGAAATGAACTGAGCCTAAATGAATCACTTATTACAAATGGATGATAAGCTTATTTATTAAGCTAAATCATCAAGTTAAATTATTAATAAGCAATACTGGCTGAGCTTAAGGCTTATAGGTAATATGTTGTTAATACACTCTATTTGCAGCATTTATTGACGGGATCTCTTATGCAGACGACTATCACGAATCAAACTTCTATTCACCTGCCAATCCTGTATTCTTTGCGTCATTGCCCTTATGCAATGCGGGCGCGTATTGCTATTTTTAAATCCAAACAGCCCGTCTATTTACGTGATTTAAAATTAAATAATAAACCCACTGAAATGTTAGCGCTTAGTAAAAATCAAACGGTGCCAATGTTAGTCTCATCAAGCGACTCTGGCGTAGAGGTTATCGAAGAAAGTCTCAACATTATGTTAAAGGTATTAGCCGACAACGATCCAACACAATTGTTAGCACCACCTAATACAACATTAGATAACATGCTGTCGTTGATTAACTATTACGAAACGGGTTTAATTCCAGCCAATGAAAACTATAAATGTGCTAAACGCTATCAAGAAACCAATATTGTTGAGTGTCGACAAGTCTGTGAAACTTACCTGCAACAGCTAGAGTCTCGATTAACGCAGCATCAATTTTTATTAGCAGACACCGAAAGCTTAATGGACATTGCGCTAATGCCATTTATCCGTCAGTTTTCAAAAGTAGAACGCCAGTGGTATCAACAATCCCCCTACCCTCTATTACGTGCTTGGTTAAACCGTTATTTACAAAGCCCGATGTTTACTAAAATAATGGCAAAGCATGAATTATGGGTTGATTGCCATACAGATATTATTTTTGGCGATGTGAAGTGAACAGTAAGCACTTAAATAGGTGGACTAATTCCTGAGCGAAGGGCTTCTACAATAATCACTCATAAAGCTAAGCTTGCGGCTATTGATAAAAATTATCGATAGCCTTTTATTAGTGTTGGATTAATAGATATTGATAGTAGTTAATCGTTATTGATAGCATGCATCAAAGAATTGCTTTTCTAACAATACCGCTTGATTAAAGTAGTCTTGCATGACTTTCTGCTTTGCAGGCTCTGCATTATTAAATACAGTATCGAGTTGGGAACGTAAATGTTCTATTACAGATTCAAAATATTCACCAGAATGTAAGGTGATCCACTCACCAAAATAAAATGGTAGCCCTTCAACAGAGTCTACAAAAGGTCTTGCCCAACTTAAGTAAACCCACTCTGCAACACATAATACTGCAATCATATTCCCGTATTCACCACTGTTCGCCGCTTTCAACATTAATGCTTGGAAATTATTGGTGGATTTTAATAGCTGAGGCGCTGTACGCTCTGATTCAGGCACAGATAACATATCAAATGAACGTTGGAAGTAAGTATTCTCAGGACCAGCAATAATACCTAAAAAATGCGCCAATGGTAAACGGTCAGGTAAAGTGGGCGCATGGTGAATTGCTGAAGCCGCTAGACGTACAAAGTTATCAATAAAGGTATAATCTTGAGCCAAATACACTCGCATTTTTTCTAATGGTAAACTTCCATCAGCTAGTTCAATGCAAAAAGAATGGTTGATCGCTTTTAACCAATCATCAATACAAGTTTGTTTTAATTGTTCGCTTGGGCGCATTAGTTTTCCTGTTTAATTTGTGACAAACAAAGCTGACAATACCATTTTTTAAATATGATATGACCTTAGCTTTACATTATTTTTTACCTTTTTATGCTATAAACGTAAAAATACATCATTCACTTTTTCTTTAATGAGCAATTTTATACAAAGTTGTCAGGTATACAAAAAGCATGAAGAAATCAGATCAAGCAGATTTTAAAATAGCTAATGCTTTCAATGGTATTGAAGTTGTTAATGCAAATTATACGAAACAAAATTTCTCTAAACACGTCCATGAAGGTTATACCATTGGAGTCATTGAGTATGGTGCACAACGTTTTTATCGCAGCGGTAGTTCTCATTTAGCCGGAAAAAATAGCATCATTTTAGTCAATGCAGATGATGTACATGACGGACACTCTGCTGTTCAAGAAGGTTGGGGATATAGAGCAATGTACCCCACTCCTGATCATTTCTATCAAATAAGTACTGACTTATATAATGGTAAAGACGTAACACCTTATTTTAGCTCTTCAGTAATAGAAGACCCTCAATTAGCGCAACAACTCAGGTTAATATTTTCTCAAGCTGAAATAAATAGTTCTAAGCTATTAATGGAAACATTATTCTATGCTGCTTTTATGGGGCTAACTTTACGCCATTCGAGTACAACTAATATTCCAAAATATATTTCAGGAAGTAAACATAAGTTACTGTTAGCTAAAGAATTTTTAGATAGCTATCCAGAAGAAAATATTGCATTACAACAGTTAGCCAACATATCAGGTTTAAGTCAGTTTCATTTCATTAGACAGTTTAAAAAAAGCTTCGATTTAGCGCCACATGCTTATCAAATACAAGTTAGGTTAAAAAAAGCCAAGGAGTTATTAAAAGTAGGTGTAAAAGCCAGCCAAGTTGCCATAGATTGCGGTTTTCACGATCAGAGCCACTTTAAGAAAGCATTAGGAACAACACCAAGCCACTTTCAAAAAGCCAGCAGTTTTATACAATATAAATAATTAACAACACCTTAGACTCCTTTAAAATCAATTAGGAGCCTTACATCATGTTAGACGTTATACCAGTCTCTAAAAATACAACCAATAATATTAATAACCGCCAACTTATTTATCAGGCAAGTACAGCAATATTACCGTTAGCTATAGCCGTTATCCCTTGGGGAATATTATGTGGTTCCCTTGCAATAAAGGTAGGTTTATCACCACTTCAAGCTCAACTTATGTCTTTATTTGTATTTGCCGGCGCAGCACAACTTGCGAGCTTAACGCTTCTTGGTACATCAGGGGCATTATCCTCAATATTATCTTCAACTTTTATTATCAGCTCGAGACATTTACTTTATTCTGCAGTTTTTAGGGAACATGTTCGCAATAGTTCCATGATGGTTCGTTGTAGCATAGCCTTTTTCTTAACGGATGAAATGTTCGCAGTTACTTGTGCTTATTTAGAGAAAAACAAATCATTCAGTTATTTATATGCTCTCAGTACAGGTATTACATTTTATTTAGTATGGAATTGTTCTACTTTTGTTGGTATCGTCGCGGGGCAATTTATACCTAATATTGAAGATTTAGGGCTTGAGTTTGCTATAGCTACAACATTTATAGCTATTGTGACCCCATCAATTAAGCGTTTTTCTACATTAATGTCTGTTTTAGCAAGCGGCATTAGCGTATGTATTTTATCAATCACGGGAATAGAGCATGCGTTGATCATTGCAACTTGTATTGGTATGGCAACAGGCTTTTTGACTGCCTCTAAGGATAAAAGCAATGGATAATTTTGGCCTAGTATTACTTGGTATGTCGTGTATTACATTTGTTTGTCGATTTCTATTTTTTTATAAAAATCTCCCTTTTGAATTAGGTGAAAAAACTAAACTAGCATTAAGTTATACAGCCCCTTCAGTCTTAACTGCAATGTGGGTACCAATTGTTTTTTTAAGTTATCAACATATTGAACAGTCTTTCTTTACTAGTCCTTTTTTAATAGCAGGCTTATTAAGTATTTTATTAAGCCTCAAATTCAAAAGCACGTTATTGATTGTAATGGTAAGTATGACGTTATTCATAACCTTACAGTTAACGTATTAAAATAACCTATAAAAAAAGAGCCCTTAGGCTCTTTTTTAACATTAACGGAAGTTAAGTTAGTTAAAGGTTAAGCCCCTAACAGTAACTTATCATCATCTAATTCTTCACCATCGGTTCGTGCTTGTGCAAATAGATTTAATAAGTCTTTCACTTCATAACCAGCGCGTTCTTCGCCAGACAAATCAAAGATAATCTTCCCTTCATGTAACATGATAGTACGTGAACCATGGTCCAACGCTTGTCGCATTGAATGGGTTACCATCATTACGGTTAGTTGCTTTTCAGCAATTATTTGTGAGGTAATATCCATGATCAACGCGGCTGTTTTAGGATCCAATGCGGCTGTATGTTCGTCTAACAATAAAATAGTGCTTGGCTGCAATGCTGACATCAACAAACTAACCGATTGACGTTGACCACCTGATAAAAGCCCCATCTCACTTTCGAGACGATTCTCAAGACCTAAGTTTAAACGGCTTAGTTGCTCACGAAATACGTTACGCATTTTGCTATTAAGTGCTGAAGACAAGCGTCCTCTTTGACCACGACCATAAGCTAGTGCCATATTTTCTTCAACGGTCAAATCGCCACAGGTTCCTGCTAAGGGATCTTGGAATACACGCGCAATATCTGCCGTGCGGCCCGTTGCCGGTAACTTAGTCACATCTCGGTCACCAAAAAGAATTTGCCCTTTAGTACTCTTGATATCACCTGCGATAGTATTCAACAGTGTTGATTTACCAGCACCGTTTGAACCAATAACTGTCACAAATTCGCCTTGCGGTATGGTTAAGTCGATACCGCGCAGTGCTAGCTTTTCAGTCGGTAAACCACGGTTAAAGGTAACGTGTAAATCTTTACAACTAATCATGCTTCATTCCTCGCTGCTTGTTTTGCTTTCCATTCATTACGTAACTTAGGAAAGATCAATGCCAAGGCAACCAGTACTGCCGTGATCAAGTTTAAATCTGATGCGCTAAAACCTAAGAAATCAGCATTAAGTGCCATCGACACAGCCAATCGATACAGTACCGAACCGACAATACAGCTTAATACAATTACATACATTGAACGGCTAGCAAACAATGATTGACCAATAATAACCGCGGCTAAACCGACCACGATTGTGCCGATACCCATCGTTGAATCAGCAAAGCCATTAGTTTGAGCAAATAAAGCGCCTGCCAATCCAACTAAACCATTAGACAGTGCTAAACCGGCGTAGACTTTCTGTTTAACGACAATACCATTGGCTTGTGCCATGCGTTTATTAGACCCCACTGCACGCATTGCTAAACCGTATTGCGTTTTTAAGAACCAAGCGACTAACAATCCACCTATCACAGCGCACACAGCGACAAAAATAACACGCATGTACATATCAGGTAGACCAAAAATGCCTTCAAAAGGCGTTAGAATAGTGGGTTCCATAATTAACGCGACATTCGGTTTCCCCATCACACGTAGGTTAATGGTATATAACGCGGTCATGGTTAAAATACTGGCTAATAAATGCAATATATCAAAACGTAAGTTTAACCAAGCGGTAACTAAACCAGCACAAGCAGCTGCGATGGTGCCCGCGAGTGTTGCTAAAAAAACATTAACGCCCATTACAATCAGGGTTGCCGTAACAGCAGCCCCAAGTGTAAAACTACCATCAACGGTCAGATCTGGAAAATCCAAAATACGAAAAGTAAGGTATACCCCAATAGCAACTAAGCCATAAATGAGGCCAATTTCTAACGTACCTAAAAATGAAAAAAGTGACATATTTATCCGTTCTTATTTAATAACTTTGGTTGCACGAGCAAGGACAGCAGCAGGAACTTCGATGCCCATTTTAGCGGCCATTTTAGGGTTAACATACAAGTCAGTACCTTCTGCCATTTTGACATCGATTGAACCTGCTTTTTCACCTTTTAGGATACGCACAACGATATCACCCGTTTGACGACCTAAATCGAAGTAGTTGTAACCAACAGCGGCAACAGCACCACGAGAAACAGTATCGGTATCACCAGCAAAGACTGGGATTTGCGCGTCAATACCGACTTTAATGACCGATTCAACAGCACTAATAATGGTGTTGTCGATTGGGCAGTAGATAGCATCTACTTTGCCGACCAATTGTTTTGTTGCAATCATTACGTCAGCAGATTTTGGTGCTGCAGATTCAATAATTTTAATACCCATTTCAGCGGCTGCCACTTTTAACGCAGCAACACTTGAAACAGAGTTTGCTTCACCTGGATTGTAAGGCACGCCTAGCGTTTTTAAATTAGGAACAAATTCTTTAATTAATGCTAAATGTTGTCTCACATTCACCATGTCAGATAAACCAGTCACATTACTACCAGGTTGCTTTAACGACCGTACTAATTTAGCGCCAATTGGGTCAGTAACAGCAGAGAAAACCACTGGGATATTTCGGCTTACACTCACCGCAGCTTGCGCAGATGGCGTTGCAATGGCAACAATCACATCAGGTTCATCACCGACTATTTTACGCGCAATTTGTGCTGCGATTGCAGGTTGGCCTTGTGCACTTTCATAAGTGAATTTTAATTCATCGCCTGTATAGCCACTTTCTTCTAATACTGATTTAACACCATCTCGCACCGCATCTAATGCAGGATGTTCAACGATAGCAGTTGTTGCTACATAAACTGGTTTAGCTTGTAAACCAGTAGAAATAACCGCAGCGGCAAGGAGAGTACTTTTGATAATAGAATTTAGCTTCATTTTATAGTCCCTTAGGTAAGCTTTATTTATAGAAGAATTAGTGTAAAAACCAAGCATAAAATGGACATAAAATCACACATTTCATCTCTGTTTATTTTTGCTTAACCGTACCAGTTAACGTTAATAATACCAAGCACCTATTGATAAAATGATGAGTAAAATTATTGTTAGATCACTGTTATGCGGCGGTTAATATTATTGGGCAATAGTAAGAGAGCGAGTGAATCATAAGAACTTAATAAGCTAAAAATTAACACGACATTCATTAGCTAAAAATAAATTCGGCTTGTCATGTTGATTAATGAAAATATTAAGCCCTTCTGTATAAAAAATTAAGATATTATTTTTGTAAAATATTTGGACTCGATATCACTCGGATATAAAGGTTTAGAGAAAAAGTAACCCTGGAAAACATGACACCCATGTTCGGTTAAGAAGTCTAATTGATCTTTGTCTTCGACTCCTTCAGCAACGGTTATTATCCTTAAATTATTCGCCAGGTTAATAATAGTTCCACAGATTTCACCATCTTCGACTAATGTAGCGCAATCATCTATAAACGATTTATCGATTTTCAACACGTCGATTGGTAAACGTTTTAAATAATTTAAAGAGGAATAACCAGTACCAAAATCATCAATTGATATTTTGATGTTCAATCCTTTTAATTGTGACAGTACATCAATACAGCGGTCGATATCAGTCAGTAACACCCCTTCTGTAATTTCAATTTCTAATAAATTGGCGTCGATTGGATGGTCTATCAATAAACGTTGAATATAAGGAATTAATCGTTCTGATACTAAATGTCTGCCAGAAATGTTGATAGAAATAGGCACGTTTCTATATCCCATTCCTTGCCACAGAAGTAATTGTTTAGTTGCCTGGGTAAGTGCATATTCACCAATGTTGATAATTAAGTCTGATTCTTCTGCAATAGGAATAAACTCGATGGGAGAAATGAGCCCTTCTTTAGGGTGATGCCAACGCATTAGGGCTTCAAAGCCTAATAAATCACCTTGATGAGTGACTTTTGGTTGGTACATTAAACTAAATTGATTCTCTGAATTAATGCCGAGCAACATTTCTTGCTCGTAATTAAAGTCTCTTTGTACTTTATCCGCCATATCAATTTCGAATAATTGATAGTTATCTCGCCCACGTTGTTTGGCATGATACATCGCAATATCAGCATGTTGAATCAGTTGTTCTGCTTTGTACTCTTTTCCTTTTTCAGTGATAACAACTCCTAAACTAGTCGGAATGGTTATTTTTCTACCCGCTAATAATAAAGGACTACGCATTAAGGCAAGGACTTCATTGGCTTTAGAATGTGCTATTTCAATACTAAAATCGCCTGTAAATAAAACAACAAATTCATCTCCACCCCAACGAGCGATCGTATCATTAGGACCTGTCACTTCAATTAAGCGTTTAGCGACTTCACACAGCAAGTCGTCTCCTGCTTGATGACCTAATGTATCGTTTATTTTTTTAAACTTATCTAAGTCCATGAAAAATAAAAGTACGTTTCCATTCTTATAATGGTTTGGGTCAATGGCCTTAGTTAGTAAGTCCATAAGGTAGGTACGATTATATAATCCGGTAAGAGGGTCGCTATAAGCGAGTTGACGTAAATTGCTTTGTAATTTTAGTTGACGGGTTACATCTCGAATATGTAATGTAAATTCATTGTTATTTGAAAGGCCAAAGTTAGCACTAGTCACGGTTATTTCTGCCGAAAAAGAGGCGTTACCATGACGTATTAAAGTAATGCTGTTACGGATATTACGTAGTATCCCCTCTGAGCCGGAAAACTTATAGGCGAGACTATTTCTAATGATATCTTGATCTGAAGGTTGTATAAAAAGATCAATAAAGCTCTTACCAATGACCTGCTGCTTAGTACAACCAAAGTTGCGCTCTGCAGAGGGGTTAAACTCAATGATGGTACCAGCTAAGTTAATGATTAAAATACTATCCATAGAGGACTGTAGTATCGCACTTTTTCGTTTTTCACTTGCACGAAAATCATTAATTGCGTCGTCTCGTTTGGTCATTTCCTGTTTCACGCGCGCAATAACTTCATTGTACTGGCTGGCAATTTGCCCAACCTCAGTGAATGGTTCAACAGGAACCGCTTCATTAAAAGCTCCACCCTTTTGCTGTTTATGCATCGATCCTAATAAGTCAATTAACTCTGTTGAAGCATGATGCTCAGATACATTTGTCCCTTTAAGCTCATTTTCAGCGCTGATGCGTAACGGAACAAATCGATTAAGCATAGATAACAATAGATAACTCAATATGAAGCTATAACCACCAATACTGACCACACCAATTAATTGCGCTTCAAATTGTTCCCAGCGAGTAAGGCCAGTTCCAAGCAAAGACAAGTCCGCAAATAAGGCGACGGCAAGCGTGCCCCAAATACCCGCTACAAGATGTGAAGGGACGACTCCTAAGGCATCATCAATTTTTAATTTTTCAATCCAAAAAGTAGAGAAGTACAACAGCCCTCCTCCAATAAGTCCAATAACCATGGCATCGGCAGGTGATACAGCATGTGCATTTGCAGTGATTGAAACTAGACCTGCAATGACACCATTTAACAAGAACCCGACATCAAAAAAGCGTTTATAGTAATAATGTAAAAGAGAAGCAATAATGCCTCCCCAAGAAGCGGCAAGACAGGTATTAAGGATAATCAGAGGAACTTGATCGGTTAATTGTAAAGTACTCCCACCATTAAAACCAAACCATCCAAACCAAAGTAATAACACACCTAATACTGACATAGGGACGTTATTACCCGTCGGTAAATGGCTATCAGCATCAAATCGCCCAATTCTTGGACCAATAATAATAACCGCTGCTAGGGCAACATAGCCACCAACCGAATGCACTATGGTAGCACCTGCGAAATCAACGAAACCAAGTGACTCTAACCAACCGCTATTACCTGCCAGATAAGATGATGACCATGCCCAATGCCCAACGACTGGATAAATGACAGCAGAAAGAATACAAGCAATGCATAAATAACCAATGAAAGACATGCGCTCAGCGACAGCGCCAGAAACTAACGTTGCTGCAGTACCACAAAACATCATTTGAAATATGAAGAAACTAATTTGATAAGCAGACTGGGTTTCACCGAAAAAGAAAGCACTAAGACCAATAAAGCCGCCGAGAGAGTCCCCAAACATAAAAGCAAAGCCAAAAATCCAAAAAATAACGGCGGCAAGTACAAAATCAGAAAGGTTTTTTGCGGCAACATTAATACTATTTTTGCTACGGATTTTGCCGGTCTCTAAACATAAAAAGCCTGCCTGCATACAAAATACTAATAGCGCACAAATAAGCAGCCAAGAAAAATCCATTTTCCATAATCCTTTTAAACGAGAGATAAACTAATCTAGGTTTTAGTCGTTAGTGAATACCAGTATTACTTAACGACACTTTTCAAATTTATATATTTAAGCAAAGGCAAAATCAGATCAAAAAATAAGCTAATTTATAAATAAACATGATGTTTAATAAATATAAATAAACATCATCATAATACTCAAATTGAACTGTAAATATATAGTTTTCAATGATTTATTAAAAAAAAAATTTATTTTTCAATACAACAAAACTTATAAGATATTTTTTAAATTTAAATTTAAGTCATAGTTATTTTAAAAACGGCTCGCCTAGCTCTAATTTCTCAAACCCTGTAGTCAATGAATGGCAATAATTTTTTAAGAAAACATCTTTAGATAGGCGTTATAGTTCGAGAAGAAATGAAATTCTTTTGCTTTTTTACACAAAATAAATGCAAGCTGAATCGTGCGCCCCCAAACTCAACTCAACAATCGACACAAAAAAGATCTGCAAGCTAAAAATAGGACTCGCAGAGCTCCTTTGCTCATGAAACATAGGTAGCGTCTAATTCGCCATGTGCCCCGAAGTCAAAAGATAACTCCTTTATGCTTCGAGGCTCGTATTTTCCCTGGGGCGCTGGCTTTAGCCTGCAGGATTTTTTGTGTTGAATTTAAAAAGGTAAATTAAATGGCAGTAAGCTTCGTATTAAAGGGCACACACAAAAAACTGCAAACTAAAAACACGATTCACAGAACGCCTTTGTAAGTTGGTAAAATATGCCTTTGACCTAGGGGCGCTGACTTTAGTCTGCAGGGATTCTGGTGTTAAGGTTTATGGCTCTGTTTATGTGTTAACTGTTATTAATTGAAATATCTGTCTTAACAATCAACACAAAAAAAGATCTGCAAGCTAAAGCGTGCGCCCCCAAACACAACTCAACAATCGATACAAAAATTGCAGACTAAAAACATAACTGCAGGGATTCTGGTGTTAAGGTTTATGGCTCTGTTTATGTGTTAACTGTTATTAATTGAAATATCTATCTTAACAATCACACAAAAAAGATCTGCAAGCTAAAGCGTGCGCCCCCAAACCCAACCCAACAATCGACACAAAAATTGCAAACTAAAAACATAACTGTAGGAATTCTGGTGTTAAGGTTTATGGCTCTGTTTATGTGTTAACTGTTATTAATTGAAATATCTATCTTAACAATCAACACACAAAAAAGATCTGCAAGCTAAAAACAGGACTCGCAGAGCTCCTTTGCTCATGAAACATAGGTAGCGTCTAATTCGATATACCTCTTAGTTCAGAGGTATCTAGCTTTGTAGATTGGTAATGTGTATTTGACATAGGGGCGCTGACTTTAGTCTGCAGGGATTCTGGTGTTAAGGTTTATGGCTCTGTTTATGTGTTAGCTGTTATTAATTGAAATATCTGTCTTAACAATCACACAAAAAAGATCTGCAAGCTAAAGCGTGCGCCCCAAAACCCAACAATCGACACAAAAATTGCAAACTAAAAACATAACTGCAGGGATTCTGGTGTTAAGGTTTATGGCTCTGTTTATGTGTTAACTGTTATTAATTGAAATATCTGTCTTAACAATCACACAAAAAAGATCTGCAAGCTAAAGCGTGCGCCCCCAAACACAACCCAACAATCGACACAAAAATTGCAAACTAAAAACATAACTGCAGGGATTCTGGTGTTAAGGTTTACGGCTTTGTTTAGCTGTTAACTGTTATTAATTGAAATATCTATCTTAACAATCAACACACAAAAAAGATCTGCAAGCTAAAGCGTGCGCCCCCAAACACAACTCAACAATCGACACAAAAAACTGAAAACTAAAAACAGGACTCGCAGAGCTCCTTTGCTCATGAAACATAGGTAGCGTCTAATTCGATATACCTCTTAGTTCAGAGGTATCTAGCTTTGTAGATTGGTAATGTGTATTTGACATAGGGGCGCTGGCTTTAGCCTGCAGGGATTCTGGTGTTAAGGTTTACGGCTTTGTTTATGTGTTAACTAACCTCAATTCTGCTTAAGGAATTGAGGTTATCTAGATAAACTTTCAGAATCACAAATTTCAGGTACAAAAAAAGAGCCCTTAGGCTCTTTTTGGAATTAAGATTTAAGTCGAAATTAACGACGTAGACCTAATTCTGCGATTAATGCTGTGTAAGCAGCAACATCTTTACGCTTTAAGTAGTCAAGTAATTTACGACGTTGACTAACCATGCGTAGTAGACCACGACGGCTGTGGTGATCATGGATGTGCTCTTTGAAATGGCCTTGAAGATGGTTGATTTGTACTGTGTACAATGCAACTTGAACTTCAGATGAACCAGTATCGCCTTCTGAGCGACCAAATTTTGCTACAATCTCAGCTTTCTGTTCTGCACTTAGTGACATAACGTACTCCGATATTTTGTGGTTATGTGAATAACCTATTTTAAGTATTACTGCCGATCACTAATTCAGCAGTAAAGTGAAGGCCGAAGTTTACGGACTTTTCGTGTTATGTGCAACTATAAACATGGTCAATTTTACGCTTTTTATTGGTTATTTATATGATAATAAAAGTAGGCTGTGTCACTAAGATATTTTAATGAAGTGAACATTTAATATGACGTATAGCATCGATCAAGCTGAAGGACGACAAGGAAGTAAAAAAGAGAAAGATAGAGAACGGCCTTTAGTATTCAAAAGCCGTTCTTTTTATCATTAACGTAATGGTTTTAACAGTGCTTTAATCACTGTACTTAAACTAATAAAAACAACCAGCACCGCCAATAGCGGTAATACGATGAACATCATTGGATGCCATTGTGTTGGTAGCTCAAAGCTCCACGTCATTAAGCCGAATAATATAATTTCAGCAGCAATAGCAGCAACAAACCCACCACTTAATGCCAATAATCCATACTCAGCCCACAAAGTATTACTAATACGTTTTTTACTTGCCCCTAAGGTGCGATACAACGTAATTTCTCGTTTACGTTCGTTCAAGCTTAAACGTAATAACGTGAAAATAAGCAAAATACCTGCTAATACACCTAAAGCCGCTAAACCAGTTAAAGACCAAGAAATCTGTCTTAATAAACCTTGTACCTTACTTGCCATTGTACGAAGGTCTAATAAAGTCACCGTCGGATATAAGCGAGCAAGTTGATTTACAAAGGTTGTTTGATTTTCTTCTGCTCTAAAACTAACCATCCATGTTGCAGGTAAATCAGCAACTGCATCTTTATTAAAGATGAATACAAAATTAGGCTTTAAACTTTGCCATTCAACAGCTCTAAATGAATTAACGGTTGCCGTGAATGGTTGACTATTCACTTCAAAGGTCATTTCATCGCCTAATTTTATGCCTAGCTCTTCAGCAACTTCTACCTCAACAGACACTGTTTTTTCACCAGTCCATTCACCTGCGACTACTTCGTTGTAAACAGGTAATTGATCCATCCAAGTAAAGTTAACTTCACGTTTTAAAATACGTATTTCAGGATCTTCATAAATGGCAAGATCTGTTATATTTTGCTCTCTAATTTTTGTAATACGCCCACGAATGATAGCAAAAGCATCACTTCTTGGTAGTTCAAACTTATCTAGCTCTTTTAAATAATTAGGTTGATCTTCAGGGCTAATATTAATAGAGAAGACGTTAGGTGCATAAGGCGCTAATGTTTGTTGCCAATCTCCTAGTAAGTCACTTTTAATTAGCCAAATTAATGCGACTAACATTAATGATCCAGATAATGCGGCTAACTGCATCATGCTGTTTTTGGGAGACCTGCTAATACGACTTAACGCTAGACTAAATGCAGCATTCCACTTTAACTGACTCATTAACTTTAAAAACTTAAAGCTTAAAGAAGCCAATACAACAAATAAAACGAGCAAACCTATTAAGACCATCCAGACTTGTATATTGGTACCATAAAACATGACCAATGCAGTTAAGGGCAGTAATAATAACCACCAGCTTTTTTTGGAGTATTGTACCGCTTGTTTTTGAATAACATTAATCGCTGGGGCATCTAATAACCGTGTTAATGGAATCAATAAGGCAGGTAACCCAATACAAAGCGCTACCCCAATGGCAAAGACAAAAGGCTGTGCGCCTACACTTGGTAGTTCTTTTGGTAAAATACCTGCGAGTGGAATACGTAATAAATACTCTAATAGTAGTCCTAGCGAACCGCCGATAACAAAAGCAACGGCAAACATAATCAACACTTGTGTTGTTAACCAACTGCGTAACCATGCTCGACTAGCCCCCATGCTTTTTAACATAGAAACAGTTTCGCTGCGATTTCTGACGTAATGTAAACAGGTTAAAATAAGGGTTACAGCAGCCATTAAAATAACCATTAAAATGGTTAAAGATAAATATTGCTTTGCTTTATCCATTAATCTGGCAGCACGACTTTCTCTGTTTTGATCGACCCATGATTCACCAGGTTGTAATTCATAACTTTCTTGAAAAGCAGCTAAAGAAGTTAAGTCTCCATTAAGAAATAAGCGATAACGTACTCGACTCCCTACTTGAATTGCACCTGTTTTATCTAGATCGCTACTATGAATAAATAAATTGGGGATACTATTAAAAGGGTTATAGGCTAACTCTGGTTCATCATCAATCACCCCCGTAATTGTCAACTCCGCATCCCCAATAGCAATTGAGTCCCCTATCTCAGTTTCTAAAATAGAGAATAACCTAGGAGATAGCCATAGTTCACCGGGCTTCACTTCATGTGTCACAACCTCGTTACCATCACGTAAATTTAACGCGCCACGCAGTGGGTAACTTGTTTCTACACTTTTAACAGTGACTAGTTGTAATTTTTCTTCACTAAATGCCATTGTTTGAAAACGGCTTTGCGATGAAATAGTGAGTCCGGCAGCTTCTGCTTTATCTACTAATGATGGAGAAATAGGATTTGATGATCTCATGACCAAATCCGCAGCTAATAATGCGCGACCTTGATTCGTCATTACTTTTTCTACACGTAATGCCAACGTAGAAAGTGCAACAACACAAGCAATGATCAAGGTTAATGCAACCATCACAGGCCAAAGTTGACCGGACCATATCTCTCGCCAGCTCCAGTTTATTATCATTTTATTTGTTTTCATGCGGATTCCTGACACTGACCATCACTAATAATCAAAGTACGTTGACAACGCTTAGCAAGTTCAGCATCGTGCGTCACTAACACCAATGTTGTACCTTGATCTTTATTCATCGCAAATAATAGTTCAATCACATGTTGCGCTGTTTTTTGGTCTAAATTACCCGTTGGCTCATCAGCAAATAATATTTTGGGCTTCGTCACAAAAGCACGAGCTAATGCTACACGCTGTTGCTCGCCACCTGATAGTTGAGTCGGAAGATGTGTTTCACGACCAGCCAACCCTACCTCTTTTAACAATGCTTTGGCTTTTTGATTGTTACTACTTTCATCTTCATTACCACGTAAAACCATTGGTAAAGTAACGTTTTGAAGCGCATTTAAAGAAGGAATAAGCAGAAAGTTTTGGAATACAAATCCAATCGATTCACTGCGCATTTTAGCGCGTTGTTCATCGTCCATTGTCGAAATGGTGGAACCTAAAATTGAAATTTTTCCCGAGGTTGGCTGGTCTAATCCAGCAAGTAAACTCATTAAAGTTGATTTACCCGCACCCGATGTCCCCATAATAGCAACTGACTCTCCAGCATTGATGTTAAAGGAGATCCCCTTTAAGATAGATAACTCGTTATTATTACTAATAACTGATTTAGTAATGTTTTCAACACTTATAATGGATTGGCTCATGATTAAACTCGTTTCCTTATTATGTACACTTTTATTTTCATCTATCGTCAACAGTAACACGTTACTGATTGTTGGAGATAGTTTAAGCGCAGGTTACAAAATGCCAGTAGAAAATAGCTGGCCGGTATTATTACCAGAGAAATTAAAACAACAAAATCAAAAAATTAAAATAATAAACGCCAGTATTTCAGGCGACACTAGTGGTAATGGTTTGGCACGTTTGCCAGCATTATTAACCAAACATCAACCTGACTATGTGCTACTTGAATTAGGTGCAAATGATGGTTTGCGTGGATTTTCACCCGATATCGTTAGTAATAATCTAAGTGCAATGATTGAGCAAGTCAAAACAAAAAAAGCTCAACCTATTTTAATGCAACTTAGAGTGCCAACAAACTATGGAAAACGTTATGGTGACGCATTCTCTAGTATCTACCCTTCATTAAGTGAAGAAAAAGGTATCCCTCTCATGCCATTTTTCTTGGAATATGTCATTACTAAGCCTGAATGGATGATGAGCGATGGTTTACATCCCAAAGAGATTGCACAACCCTGGATCGCTGAATTTATTGCTACAGAGTTAGGAAAAATAATAAAATAGTCAGCCCAAAACTAATAAAAATATAGCGTTGATGATCAAAATGCTTTAAAAATGAATTACGTTCGTTAGTAGAGTTAGGATCATGATCAAAAATCAAAAAACAGCAACGCTGTTTGCTTTATTAGCTGTATTAATGTGGTCCACTGTGGCCACTGCTTTTAAAATTACCTTAACTTATTTCAGTGCCTTACAAATGTTGCTTGTAGCAAGTTTGGTAAGTAGCGCTGTATTACTTATTATCTGCTATCGTCAGCATAAAATAAGTTTACTTAAAGCGAGCTTCATACAGCGCCCTTACTTTTATCTATTAATGGGCGCAATTAATCCTTTTTTATATTACCTCCTACTTTTTCAAGCCTATGACTTATTACCCGCGCAACAAGCACAGTCCCTTAATTACACTTGGGCTATTACGCTATCTTTATTAGCCGTTCCCGTATTAGGACAGAAGTTACGCCGTAACGATATTATTGCTATTACATTAGGTTACTTAGGCGCCTTGATCATAGCGACTAAAGGTGACTTACTGGCGCTTGATTTTGTAAGCCCTTTAGGTGTTACATTAGCTTTACTAAGCACGATTCTTTGGGCCTGTTATTGGATATTTAACAGTAAAAATGATGCAGATCCTATGATTGCATTATCATTATGCTTTTTATGCAGTTTGCCTATGATCATACTCACCGTCTTAACCTTCGATGATATTTATATAACCGCTTGGCAAGGTTGGCTAGGAGCTATTTATATCGGGTTATTTGAGATGGGACTTGCTTTTGTTGCTTGGCTAACAGCATTAAAATACGCTGAAAGCACCAGCAAAATTAGTAATTTAATTTTTATATCCCCTTTTGTCTCTCTATTATTATTAAGTCAGATTATTGGAGAAACTATCTACCCTGCTACCGTGATTGGTCTCATATTAATCATAGTCGGACTGTTCATTCAAAAACGCGCTTGATTCGCCTCTTCTGTAGAACGACAAGTATTACTTATCGATTAACTTAAAATAATTATTCAACTATATTTCCTAACCCTCTGGTCAACTTAATACACTTACATTACAATCAAAAAGACTCTAAGTAATTGTTTTAATTAAAAGCACTTGTTTTTAGGTAGTTAAAATCAACATTATACGGTCATATTTATTCAATAATATTGTCACACAAGGTGCTTATTATGCAGCCTTTCAATTGAATAAATATTCAATCAACTTATCACCACCACACACTATGCATGATTTTTCTAGGTGTTTTGGTTTTTTAAATGTATTTAATAAGAAAGAATAGAGGGATTTATGAATAAAAGTTTATTAGCAGCAGGTATAGCATTTGCTCTTTCAGCACCAACACAAGCCGATATTTTCATTTCAGAAATTATTGAAGGTAGTAGTAATAATAAAGCGATTGAAATCGCTAATACTGGAACTAATGCAGTCACTCTCACGGGCTATACTCTAGCTCGTAGTACTAATGGTGGAACGTCATTAGAAGATTTAGCAACAAACACTTCTTTTGATTTAAGCGAAGTTACGATTGAAGCTGGGGATGTATATGTATTAGCGAATACAAATGCAAACGATGCAATACTAGCTGAAGCAGATAGTACAGTAGGCGGTAGCCCATTAAACTTTAACGGTGATGATCCAATTGCCTTGTTTATCAATGGCGTTGCACATGATGTTGCTGGTGAATTTGGTGATGTTGATTGGAATCCAAATGTCACATTAGTACGTGCTTTTGATCAAACACCAAAAACAGTTTACAACAGTGCAGATTGGCAAATCTTAGCAACAGATGATTCAAGCAACTTAGGTAGCATTAGTGAATTAACTGAAGCCACTCAAGCAACAGTACCTGAATTTGATGCTGAAGTTACCATCATGCAACTACAAGGTAACGGTGAAAGTTCACCATTCACCGATCCTGATAACTTTGAGTTTGACTCAGAAGAAGTGTTTAAAGTAACAGGTATTGTGACACACATCCAAACGGCTTCTTTAGGTAGTGACTTACCTGTTGGATTTTTTATGCAGGATGCAACGGGTGATGGTGACGTAACAACATCCGATGGTATTTTTGTAAGTTACAGTGCAGTATCAGGTTTAGACTTAACAGTAGGCGATGAAGTAGTTGCTTATGGTCAAGCAACAGAGTCCTTTAATTGGACACAACTTTCAGCTGAATTTGTAGAGGCAACGGGTAGTAATAGCCCAATTACGGCAACGACATTAGAAACGTTAGACACTGATGATAATTTTGAAGGTACCTTAGAACGTTATGAAGGTATGTTTATCGAGTTAAACACTGGTTCTGACATGAAAATCACACGTACTTTTGGTTTCGACTTTGATAGTTTCAGAAACAACATGGTACTTGCTCATGGTGATATCAACCGTCAGCCAAACCAAAATAACAACCCAGGATCAGCAGGCGCAATTGAACAAACGGAAAATAATGCTTTAAATCGTCTATTTATTGAAACAGCGACAGAAGCTGAAGATGGAATCGTGCCTTGGTATGAAGATTTCGGTGAAGATAACGGTACAGGCACAACCGATGATTATTTACGTGTTGGTGCAACGGTTGACGGTATGCAAGGTTTTATTGGTTACTCATTCTCGGAATTCCGTTTATATGTTGATAATCAATTAGCAGCAGAAAACTTTGATCATGAAGGTGTCGATCGTACAGTTGCGCCTGTTATTGAGTCTGGTGACCTAAAAATCGCTACATTTAACGTATTGAACTACTTTAACTCAGAAGTGGGCGGTGCAGAAAATCCAAACGGTAGCAATCGTGGTGCTGACAATGCAGATGATTTGGAAGTGCAAACAGCCAAAATTGTCGCAGCATTAGTTGCGCTTGATGCTGACTTTGTAGGGTTAATGGAAGTTGAAAATAATGGTTTTTCAGAAGATTCCGCAATCGTTGCGTTGGTAACAGCATTAAACGAAGCATTAGATGAAGATAAGCAATACACTATCGCGTCTAGTGAAGACTACGATTACATCGGTACCGATGCCATTACTAATCAAGCCATCTACCGTGCTAATAAATTAAGTTTAGACGAGTTTGATGTGATAGAAATGCCACAACAACATGCACCTGAGACTGGTTCTGAATCTGGTGATAATTACATGCGTGACGCGGTAACGCCTACTTTTACAGTGGTTGGCACAGATAAAAAACTAACGATTTCTGTTAATCATTTAAAATCTAAAGGCTCTACCTGTTATGAAGATGTTATAACCGATGAACAATTAGCCGATACTGATTTACAAGGTAGTTGTGAAAACTTCCGTGTATCTGGTGCTTTCCAATTAGCTAACTCTTTAGCGGAGAAAGAAGGTTACACCATGATTGTGGGTGACCTAAATGCGTATGCAAGTGAAGACCCGCTTCTACTATTAACCAACCAAGATAATGCAGAAACAGGTTATGAACTTAAGGCTGCAGCTTACACTTATATTGGTGGTGACAGTGATGAGCTAGGTGAAGAGTTACATGGTCCAGATGGTGCGACATTAACTGAGAGTTATGGCTATATCGATACACTAGCTAAATTTGAAGAAGAGGGTTTAAGCTACTCATTCAATGATGAAGTCGGTACATTAGATTACATTTTAGTAGATGAAGAGCTTGGCGAACTAGTCGTTGATGCTGCACATTGGAATATTAACTCAATAGAAAGCGGTTTATTTCAATATGATTACGACTTTGGTGATGTAAACATTTATAACGATGCTTACCGCTCATCAGATCACGATCCTGCTATCATCGTTTTAAACTTCGGTATAGAGAGTGATTTAGGTGAAAGTATTTCATTACCAAGTGAACCTGTTTCATTGCCCGTTCAAACAACAACGATTGATGAAGATGGTACATTCACTGTAGTTGTTGATCTAACCGCTTCTACTTTCAATAGTTTACAAATAGGCACCAATGTAAATGCAGTTATTTCAGAAGTTGAAAGTTCGCGAGCAGCAACAAGCCAAACGGGTTCAATAGACTTAACTGAAGAGCAAATAACACAAGGCTGGGCAACGGTTGAAGTAAAAGAGGCTAGCGCAGGAGATGTAACAGTATCTAGCTTTATAGGTGATGAATTAGTTGCAACAAACGACTACACGTTAACGACAGAAGAAGATACAGATAATAACGCTGACGACACTAGCGGTGGTAGTAGCAACATATTCACATTGTTATCACTACTAGGCTTTGCTGGATGGCGTTTAAGACGTCGTCAACAAAGTTAAAGCAACTGCTAAAGCTTAATCTATATTAGCAATTAATATCAGCCCTTTATGTGTTTCTCATAAAGGGCTTTTTATAAGGTGTAGATTCCTCACTGTAATTTACACCTAGTATTTAAACTTAATATTTAAGCCAAAATACGATAATAACTAATACAACCTTATTAATATGAAACACCCGATCTACAAAACACATCAACTAAATAGTTTTTCAATTTACAGTCATATCAAACATACCGATAGACGATTAACGAAGTTAATCTTCGAAAAGCCTCAATTTACGCCTTAAACTAAGTCATTTTTCCTGCGCAAAATTTAGATCACTTATTTAATGTAATCGGGATAACGATTTTAAAAAGGCATGATATTACTGAGTAATCGAAACGGTCAAAGTAATCAAAGTAGCAAGGAGATTTTAAATAAGAGGTTATTAGGTAAGGCTATTCAGATGAAGCGATTGTAAAATCTAATCTATGAAATGTATTGCCTATAATCATTAAGTAAAAAAAAACACCAATTATGAAAATTGGTGTTTTATATTATTCGAATATTGATTCGAAAATTAAAGTTACTTTTTAACTTTACGAGAGACTAAAGCTAATAGGCCGAATGCAAAGATAGCGATAGTAGAAGGCTCTGGTACATCAACAACTAGTGATGCATTGTTAAATCCAGCACCTTGGAAAACAGTATCAGCACCAAAGATAACAAAACCATAGTTTTCTGTATCGCCGTTTACCCAATCTTGGATAATACTAGTTACATCAACAGTATAAGTTTCAAATGAATCAGTCTTAACGTTATCTACTACTACAGATTGGTTAGTTGAAGCAGCTGCATATTCAAACAAAGGTAAAGAACCAGACTCATCACTCCATGCGCTTTCAACTTGTCCTAATAAAATGCTTAAATCATTAATTGAGTTAACACGAGAAACAAAATCAATTTCAAATAATGCAGAGAACGTTGAAGCATTAACGATATCTGATGTTAAGTAACTTAAATCAAAATCAAGGAAAGTTGCAATACGTAAACCTTCTTGAGATAAGTTAGCTCGTTCACGTGCAATCACTTCAGTACTAGATAATGAACCACTGTTAACAGAACCAGCTGAGTCAACGTCACCATCTAATGAAACACTAATGATAGTGTCTGGTGTTGTAGTAATTAAAGAAGCTTGTACGTTTGTCGCTACTAATGCTGACATTAAGTAAAAGCTAGTTGTAACAGCAATCAAAAGTCTTTTTGAATTTAACATATGTATTATCCTTTGGTTCATTACCCTAATATAATAATTAGTAGGTAATGTATAAACTATTTCGAGGTATCTCTAACATGGTATAAAGCATGAACCATGCCATAAAAAATATCTGTTTATTTTCAATAAGATAATTAAACTCATTTATTAAATTAATTTAAATGGTAAAATAATTCGACACCCATTTGGGGTTATTTTTTAATTTAAGGCCGTACAAGTCATATTAAACTTACTTTGATGTATAAATAGTCGACAGTATGCTGCTAGATAAAGTAATTTATTAACCTATTAGCCAGCTAACTTATTAGCCAAGTACTTAAGCCTTGTAAAAGAAAAAACCATCACAAATCGAATCTGAAAAACCTAGATATTCCTGAGTTCGCATCATTTACTTCAAACTAATTTACGATAACAAAATAGAATGCGTTAAATAAAGCCATTAATAGCGTTATTAGAGAGAACCAAAAACTATCCACTCATCATTAATAAAAAGAGGAAAAACAGCCTCAGTTCTATTTAGATAGCTTAATAAGGGGTATCGACCCCAACAAAGTAAACTGGCTAAATTAAGCTGATCAGCATTAAGATAATTTAAGAAGATGACAGATAAAAAAAGAAGATAATAGAATAAAGAACAAGGGTTAATAGTTACGCTCAAATTTTAGATATAAAAAACTATAAGCAGGTTCTTTTATGAAATTGCTGCCTAGAAACGGACTTGAAACGTCACGACCAGAATTAGATGCGGGGATTTTATTATCAAAGGCCAGAGAACCTCAATTACATTCAGCTTGGTATAGCCAAAACGCTTATAAATCGAAAACTCAAATTTTAGATATAAAAAAACCAGCTATAAGCTGGTTCTTTTATGAAATTGGTGCCCGGAGACGGACTTGAACCGTCACGACCATAAGTCGAGGGATTTTAAATCCCTTGTGTCTACCGATTTCACCACCCGGGCAAAGATTGTAATGGAGGCGGAACCCGGAGTCGAACCGAGGTGGATGGATTTGCAATCCACTGCATGGCCACTCTGCCATTCCGCCAAAACATTTGGAGCGGTACACGAGACTCGAACTCGTGACCCCGACCTTGGCAAGGTCGTGCTCTACCAACTGAGCTAGTACCGCATCACTATGTTTATCTCAAGAAGAACTAGTAAACTGTTTCCCCTCTCGATGTGTGCGCATTCTAATGATTCTTCACAATGAGTCAATAGAAATTATCACCTTTTTTACTTCTTTTAAGTTGTTCGACGTTTTTTTAGACGAAGCGTTTAGATATTCGCCAATTTAACTTATATAAACCAGCTTTTAGTCTGCTTGGCTCTCATTGCTCTTTTTTAACAAAGGCCATGCTGCTTTTAAATAAACGATCATCGACCACAATGTTAATGCAGTAGCGATATATAAGAAAATAAAGCCTGCCCATTCCATTGCAGGAGAATATTGCCAAATTAACAAAAACAGCGCCAACATTTGCGAAGCAGTTTTCACTTTACCAATCCAAGAAACTGCCACAATCCCTCTTTCACCTAATTCAGCCATCCATTCACGTAGTGCTGAAATGATAATTTCTCGACAAATCATTATCATGGCAGGAACGGTTATCCAAATAACAGCATAATGTTCCACTATCATAACCAACGCGACTGCTACCATTATTTTATCAGCAACGGGATCTAAAAAAGCGCCAAAAGCAGTTTGTTGATTTAAACGACGAGCTAAATACCCATCCAACCAATCTGTGACCCCTGCGAGCCAAAAAATAAACGCTGCGACAGGTGCTGACCATTCTGCTGGTAGATAAAATATAACTACAAACACGGGGATCAAAAGAATTCTAAAACTAGTCAGTATATTGGGAATGTTAAGCATTAATGTATCCTTTAAGGTATGCACGCTTATTTTGGCACTTTATGCTTTGTATATGCAAACCATTAACTCATAAAATAAACAATTAAAATGAATGCTTAGCACTAGGATGTCTTTTTTAACTGTTTGGATTCAAATAATAAGTGCATAACTTGAATAGGTAGGAAAAATGGATGCTAGTAAGGCGTTGATTGCAGTAACTAGTTCTCATTACAAAATCAACAACGAAGCTAGCATTCATTTTAACAAGCATAAATGACTAGATAATTATTTAGATTGGTATTATTTATATTGAAGCTAAAAATACTTTCGATAGGTTTTATGCTTATCCAAAATGGTATTAGCTAAACATAATTGAAGGCAAGTTTTTTTAATAAAAGCACAGAGTTAAGCAAAGAGTTATTTGCGTTAAAAAGTTATTGGTAAATTATTGTGTATAAAACCGATTCGCTTTATTCAAACTGATTTTATTAATGATTCAGTGCTTCGCTAATGGTTTCCGCCAAACTCTTGCTTATACCATTTAATTTAGCTAACTCATCAACGCTAGCTGATTTCACACCTTGTAACCCACCAAAATGATTTAATAGCATTTGACGACGCTTAGCACCTACACCAGCAATACCTTCTAAGGTACTGGTTCGTCTTACTTTGTCACGTTGTTGTCTGTGTCCCATAATTGCAAAGCGATGTGACTCATCACGTATTTGTTGAATAAGGTGCAATGCAGGGGAATGACTATCAATTTCTAATATTTCGTGACTATCCGCTAATATTAACGTTTCTTCACCCGCTTTTCGGGCAACGCCTTTTGCGATACCAATTAACAATGGGTATTTTTCAGGGAAATTGTGTTCGAGTGAGCTAACAATCATTTCTGCTTGGTTTAACTGCCCTAACCCACCATCAATAAAAATGATATCTGGTGTTGTTTCAGCAGTTTGTAAATCTTTAAAACGTCGCGCGAGTACTTGCCCCATTGCAGCATAATCATCGCCTGGTGTAATACCTGTAATATTAAAACGACGGTAATCTGACTTTTTAGCACCTTCTCGATTGAATACCACACAGGATGCAACGGTTTTCTCCCCCATCATATGCGAGATGTCATAACACTCCATACGTTGAATAGGAGAGGTCAATTCAAGTTTTTCTTCTAATAGGTTGTAACGTTGCAGAATAGACTTCTGTTGGCTTAAATGCGTGCTTAAGGCGATTGTTGCATTGGTTTTTGCGAGCTTAGTAAAACGTAAGCGTTCTCCTCGCATAACTATTTTTAGTTTAGTTTTATAACCACTGTGTTCTGAAAATAGTTCTTCAAATATTTCACGATCAGCAAAGTCGTCGGTTAATAAGATCTCTCTAGGGATAGCACGACCGTTTTGGCCAGAGAGATAAAACTGACTTAAGAAACTGCTAAGGACTTCTTCTTGAGAACTATTTTTAGGCACTTTAGGAAAGTAATTACGGCTACCTAAGACTCGGCCTTGACGAATAAATAGCATGTGAATACTTGCCACGCCGTGCTGATAAGCAAAGCCTAACACGTCTAACTGCTCTACTTCACCACTGACCCATTGTTGCTCTTGTACTTTTTTCAGCGATTGAATTTGATCTCGTCTAACCGCTGCTTTTTCAAATTCGAGCGTATTGCTGGCCGTTTCCATTTCAGTCACTAATTGTTCGATGACATCTTGGCTTTTACCTTGTAAAAACGCAGTCGCTAATTCCACTTGATGTGTATATTCCTGCTCAGGCATAGCATTCACACACGGGCCTAAACAACGTTTTAGTTGGTACTGCAAACAAGGACGAGAACGGTTTTTATAATAGCTATCTTCACATTGACGTATAGGAAACAGTTTTTGCATTAGATGCAGACTTTCACGTACCGCTCCACCACTAGGATAAGGACCAAAGTAAGTGCCTTTGCGTTTTTTATTTTGTGAACGAACTAACGTCAACTGAGGATGTTTATGATCACTTAAGAACAGGTAAGGATAAGATTTATCATCTCGTAGTAGAACATTATATTTGGGTTTATGTTGCTTAATGAAGTTATGTTCAAGTATTAACGCTTCTGTTTCCGTATGCGTAATAGTCACTTCAATACGAACAATATGGCTAACGAGTGCTAAGGTTTTAGGATGTTTCTGGGTAAGACTAAAGTAACTCGCTAAACGCTTTTTAAGGTTTTTAGCTTTACCGATATAGATAATGGTATCAGTAATATCGAACATCCGGTAAACACCCGGTTCGCTTGTTACTGTTTTTAAAAAAGCATCAGAGTTAAATTTGGTCATAAGTTAAATTTGGCCATAAGCTAGGTTTTGTTCACCAGTTAAATTTTATCTTTCATTAAGTTATGCACTTACTATTTGAATACAAGTGTTATCAAATAAGCTTCAATAGTACATATAAAAAGGCACCTAAAATAGGCGCCTAATTGATGAGTTTGAAGCAGACTTTTAGAGTGTATCTGCGTCTAACATGCCATAGCGGATAGCAAGATGCGTGAGTTCTACATCGCCTTGCACACCTAACTTATCAAACAATCGGTAACGGTAACTATTGACCGTTTTAGAGCTTAGGCTTAGTTGTTCTGAAATATCAACAACACGCTGCCCTTTAGTTATCATCATCATTATCTGTAGTTCACGTTCCGATAACACTCGGAATGGATCTTCATCACTTGGTGATAATTGTGACAATGCCATTTGCTGTGCAATTTCAGGCGCTAAATAACGTTGCCCAGAATTCACAATACGAATTGCATTTAACACTTCATCAGGACAGGCTCCTTTGCTTAAATAGCCAGCCGCCCCTGCTTGCATTACTTTGGTTGGAAATGGATTTTCAGTATGCATTGTTAGCATAATGATTTTAATATCTTCATTGATGCGCAAAATTTTATGCATTGCATCAAGTCCACCAATACCAGGCATATTAATATCCATTAATATTACATCTGGCTCATTACTACGACACCACTTAACTGCGTCTTCTCCGCTTTCAGCTTCGCCAATTACTTTCATGCCTCGAACATCATCAATGATACGGCTTATCCCTGTACGAACTAATTCATGGTCATCGACCAGCAGGATATTTATCACTAAAACTTCTCCGTATAGAGTAAATAATTACTCATGCTACTAAATAGGTTAACGCTTATTTTTTCGTGAGCCATATTACCCACACTAAGAAACATCGCATAATTAAAAAAAGCTATGTTCTGAGCGACTTAACAATTATTGTTCGAGTAAGCCTAACTTAACTCGAAATAAAGTTAATCTATTTAATTTTTTAATAGGTTTAGCCAATAAAAACAGCCAGATAGTGCATTACAAATTGATAAATATAGTGCGTTTAAAGCTGTTTTAATTACATTATTCCCAATCATTTCACTTGAGTGAGCGATATCATAGCAAACTATTGATTATGAGGTGTATAAAAAAAAGACCACTCGAAAGTGGCCTTAAATTCACATTCGATAAACTACTTACTTATGTCATCAAAGAATGTTTTCAAACTGTTCAAAAAACCTTCCGATTTAGGCTTGTGTTTTTTACTACTGCTTGAACATAAAGAGCTTTCAAATTCCTTCAATAACTCTTTTTGTTTGATTGATAATTTAACCGGTGTTTCCACGGTCACTTTACACATCAAGTCACCTGTAGAGTGGCTACGTACAGACTTAACACCTTTATTACGCATACGGAACATACGTCCTGTTTGCGTTTCTGCAGGTATCTTAAGTTTGACACGTCCATCTAAAGTAGGGACTTCAATTTCGCCGCCTAACGCCGCTTCTGTAAAGCTAATTGGTACTTCACAATATAAGTCATTACCATCACGCTCAAATACATCATGCGGACGTACATTCATTTGCACATACAAGTCACCTGCTGGTGCACCTTGCTCTCCGGCTTCACCTTCACCGCTTAAACGGATACGGTCGCCAGTATCAACGCCTGCAGGAATTTTAACTGATAATGTTTTACTGCGTTCGTAACGACCTTCACCATGACATTTCCCACATGGGTCAGTAATGATTTTGCCTTTACCACGACAAGTTGGACAAGTTTGGTTAACCGCAAAGAAACCTTGACGCATTTGCACTTGGCCTTGGCCATGACACGTACCACAGGTTTTAGATTCAGTTCCTTTTTTAGCACCAGAACCATTACACTGCTCGCAATGTACTAAAGTAGGAATTTGGATCTCTTTAGAGATACCTTTAACGGCCTCTTCTAATGTCAACTCCATATTGTAGCGTAGATCAGAACCTTGTTGCGCACGTTGTTGGCCACCACCACGGCGCCCACCACCAAAGATATCTCCGAATATATCGTCAAAACCACCACCACCAAAACCACCACCACCGTGACCTTGTTGGTTAACACCATCATGACCATATTGATCAAATGCTGCTTTCTTTTGAGGATCGTTAAGAATTTCGTAAGCTTCTTTTACTTCCTTGAACTTTTCTTCTAGCTCTACATCACCTTTGGTACGATCTGGATGAAACTTCATCGCTAAGCGTTTATAAGCTTTTTTAACTTCTTTCTCTGTCGCATCTCGGCTTAAACCGAGTACTTCATAACAATCTCGTTTAGACATGGTTATTTCTCAAATCTCTGTTTATTGAAAACAAACACGCGGATTATAGATAAATCCATAACCCGCGAGTTGAAACGATCTTACTTATTTAGGGGTTACCTAATTATTTTTTCTCGTCTTTTACTTCTTCAAACTCAGCATCAACGATATCATCATCTTGCTTAGCTTGTGCTTCAGGTTGCTCTGAACCTGCTTCACCAGCTTGTGCTTTCTGTTGAGCAATCTCGCCTAGTTTTTGAGATGCTTCAGCAAGTGCTTGAGTTTTAGCTTCGATTTCAGCTTTATCTTCCCCTTTAGACGCAGTTTCAAGTTCAGCTAGTGCCGCTTCAATTTTCTCTTTTTCGTCAGCAGGTAATGCATCGCCAGCTTCTTCGATTTGTTTCTTAGTTGCATGAACTAAAGCATCAGCTTGGTTACGTGCAGTGACTACTTCTTCGAATTTTTTATCTGCATCAGCATTTGCTTCAGCGTCATTTACCATTTTTTCAATCTCTTCGTCAGATAGACCTGAGCTTGATTTAATCGTAATTTTTTGCTCTTGGTTTGTATCTTTATCTTTAGCAGATACATGCAAGATACCATCAGCATCCATATCGAAAGTCACTTCGATTTGTGGTGCACCACGTGTTGCAGCACGAATACCTTCAAGGTTAAATTGACCTAGAGATTTGTTATCCGCAGCTCGTTTACGCTCACCTTGAAGAATGTGAATTGTTACCGCACTTTGGTTATCTTCAGCAGTAGAGAACGTTTGTGACTGTTTAGTTGGGATAGTTGTATTTTTCTCGATAACTTTCGTTAATACGCCACCCATTGTTTCGATACCTAAAGATAACGGTGTAACGTCTAATAATAGAACGTCAGTTTTGTCACCAGAAAGTACAGCACCTTGAATCGCCGCGCCCATTGCAACAGCTTCATCAGGGTTAACATCTTTACGAGCCGCTTTACCAAAGAATTCAGCAACAGTTGCTTGAACTAAAGGCATACGTGTTTGGCCACCCACTAAGATAACGTCATCGATATCGCCAACAGACAAATCAGCATCTTTAAGCGCAATGCGTAAAGGCTCAAGTGTTGCTTTAATCATATCTTCAACTAAAGACTCTAATTTAGAACGCGTTACTTTAATGTTTAAATGTTTAGGACCTGACGCATCTGCAGTAATGTAAGGCAGGTTGATATCAGTTTGCTGTGCAGAAGAAAGCTCTATTTTTGCTTTTTCAGCCGCTTCTTTAACACGTTGCATTGCCAATGGATCTTTAGTTAGATCGAAGTTTTGGTCTTTTTGGAATTCTTTAACTAAGAAGTTAATTAGACGGTTATCGAAATCTTCACCACCTAAGTGCGTGTCACCGTTAGTTGCTAGTACTTCAAATGTTTTTTCGCCATCTACTTCATCGATTTCAATGATTGAGATATCGAAAGTACCACCACCTAAGTCGTATACAGCAACAACACTGTCGCCTTTAGAATTGTTAACACCGTAAGCAAATGCAGCAGCAGTTGGCTCATTGATGATACGTTTAACATCAAGACCAGCAATACGACCAGCATCTTTAGTTGCTTGACGTTGTGCATCATTAAAGTAAGCAGGTACAGTGATTACAGCACCAGATACTTTTTCACCTAGGTAATCTTCAGCTGTTTTTTTCATTTTTTTCAATACTTCAGCAGAGATTTGCGGTGGCGCCATTTTGTTTCCACGTGCTTCAACCCATGCATCACCGTTATCAGCTTTTACGATTTTGTAAGGCATGATTTTAATATCACGTTGTACTTCTTCGTCTTCAAAACGACGACCGATAAGACGTTTAATAGCAAATAGAGTGTTTTGCGGATTAGTAACAGATTGACGTTTAGCAGGTTGACCTACTAAGATTTCGCCATCTTCTGCATAAGCAATGATCGAAGGAGTTGTGCGCTCACCTTCTGCATTTTCAATAATTTTAGCTACATCACCATCCAATACAGAAACACATGAATTTGTAGTACCTAAATCAATACCGATAATTTTACCCATTTTTACTCTCTCCACACTTGTTAATGTTGTTACTTGTTTAGTTGACTATCTGCACGCTGGCAGTGTCTGTTCGATACTTTATATATAAGGGGCTATTTCTGTGTTTCAAGGGTAACAAGTAAAATAAATGTGTTTTTTTTGAAAATAAATAAAAAAAATGGCAGAACTCAATCACATCGGCAATTAACACAGAGAGAATATAGCGCGAACATTGAAGTGACGATAACAAGTACAACAACGTTGATAATGCATGGCAAGGTAAAAAAACAATAATATCAATTACAATCAATAGGTTAAGGATCTCTAAATTTAACTTAATTTGTTTTATTAAAGTCTAAAAAAAAATAGAAACACAAAGAAGATAGAAAAAATTAAATCCGTCATAAAAAGGGGTCATGACAGAGTAAATAATCAGAAATAAAAAATAGAGGTTAAAAGTAAAAATTAAACATAAATGGTAAATGGTTAAAAATATAAATGAAGATTATTGACTAGTGATTATTCACTATCGATTAACTATTAACGGTAGTGAATAAATCAACAGGTATAAAAAAAGGCACCGAAGTACCTTTTTCTTAACTACCTATTAACGATGTATTAATTCTGTTTTCTTAAGCGCTAATTACTCAGCTGCTTTTGAAACCACAACCATTGCAGGGCGAATAACTTGACCACCGCTTAGCTCATAACCTTTTTGCATTACAGCAACAACTTGGTTAGGTTCAACACCTTCAACAAACTGCATACTCATTGCTTGATGCTTTTCAGGATTTAGTGCTTCACCCATTGGATCAATTTGTTGAATACCGATGCTTGAAATTGCTTTCAATAACTCTGTTAACGTCATTTGAACACCATCAACCATTGGTTTTAGTGTTTCATTTTCTTTATCTGCATGCAAAATTGCTAATTCTAAATGGTCAACAACGGGTGTTAATGCATTAGCAAATGTTTTTAATACTGATTTACGACGATTTTCTGAATCAATACCTGCTTTACGAATTTCGTTTTGAGAAAATGCTTGAGCACGGATCACAAGATCTTTTTGCTCTTTAATTTCTTCTTCAGCAGCAGCTAACTTTTTAGTTAACTCTTCAATCAACGCAGCTTGGTCATCACCTTGCTCTGCAACAACTTCTTCTACTAACTCAGCTTCAACCGCTTCGTCACCTAAAACAGTTTCAATTGCTTCTTCTACAGTCTTTTTTTGTTCTTCGCTCATAATTCAATCCTACCTAATGTCGTTTTGGTCAATATTATATGCTCTATTATGGGGATAGTAATAATAGTTTCAAGCCTGTTAATAAAAACATTTTTAAGAGGTATACTGAAAACCATTACATTTTATTGAATAGGCATTTTATGAGTCTGGATAGTAAGCAACAAAGCCAATTTAAAACTATTGGATTAATCGGCAAACCACAGCACAGTGAAGCATTGCAAACGCTGACTAGCTTATACTTTTTTTTGCAAGCCCGAGGCCATTCAATTATTGTCGATATTCGTCTTGCCGATGATTTAGAGTTACCACAAATACGTTATGAAGACTTAGTCGGTATTGGTCAAAAATGTGATTTAGCGATCGTTGTCGGTGGCGATGGCTACATGTTAGGCGCAGCAAGAGTGCTCGCAAGATTTGATATATCAGTGATTGGGGTTAATCGAGGTAATTTAGGCTTTCTAACTGACTTAGACCCAGAAGACTTTGAAAAACCACTGACTGAAGTATTAGAAGGCACTTATCAAACCGAAAATCGTTTTTTATTAGAAGCGCAAGTTTACAGCCACGGGCATTTAAAAAGTAGTAGCACAGCGGTTAATGAAGCAGTATTACACCCTGACAAAATTGCCCACATGATTGAATTTGAAGTGTATGTTAATGATAATTTTATGATCAACCAACGTGCAGATGGTTTGATTCTATCCACTCCAACGGGTTCAACGGCTTACTCGCTGTCAGGAGGAGGTCCAATATTAACCCCTAAACTAGATGCAATTAGTTTATTACCCATGTTCCCACATACACTTAACAGCCGCCCTATTGTTATTGATGCCAATAGCGTTGTACGATTAAAAATAGCGCAATCTAATACAACAGAAATGCAAATTAGCTGCGACAGTCACGTTAACTTATCCGTTTTACCTGGTGATGAAGTGGTGATAAAAAAAACTCAGCATCAATTAAAACTATTACATCCACAAAACTATAACTACTTCCATGTATTACATAATAAATTTGGATGGGGTAATAAACTTTTTTAACCTCTCTTTGCTTTCAGTATTTTGTTTCTCATTCAAAATACTGAAAGTTTTTCTTGGTTCTCTTCCTATTAAACGTCGATCTAATCCCCTCTTCTCTGCAAAACTAAAATTATTTACATGAAATAGATAAGCAACACTTTACTGTTTAAAAAAACAGTACTAAACTACACCAACAAACTGTATTTATAGCCAGTAGTTTTATCATTGTTAATACCATCATAGGATGTCAATTTTATGTTAAGCCAATTAACCGTTCAACATTTTGCAATCGTCAAATTTCTAGAGCTTGATTTCCACCAAGGCATGACCACCATTACAGGTGAAACAGGTGCAGGTAAATCGATTGCCATTGATGCTTTAGGTTTATGTTTAGGTGCTCGAGCTGATGCTGGCATGATCCGCCAAGGAACAGACAAAGCAGAAGTGAGTGCTCGCTTTAACTTAAGCGACACACCAAACGCATTAACTTGGTTAAAGAATAATGATTTAGAAAATAGCTTAAGTGATAATACGAATGAATGTTTACTACGCCGCGTGATCACACGAGAAGGTCGTTCACGTGCTTATATTAACGCCATACCAGTTCCCTTATCTCAGCTAAAAAGCTTAGGGCAATTATTGGTTAATATTCATGGTCAGCACGCACACCAAAGTTTGTTACGCAGTGATATACAGCTATCGATTATTGATGAGTATGCAAACCATCAACAACTATTACAAAAAGTAAAAGATACCTACCAAGGTTGTCACTTCCTTAAAAAGCAATTACAACAGCAGCAATTAAGCCAACAAGAAAAACAGGCGCGCAAACAATTACTTGAATATCAAATTATTGAATTAGATGAGTTTGCATTAGCAGAGAATGAATTTTCAGAAATAGAAGCTGAACATAAAAAATTGGCAAATAGTGGTGCGCTCATTGAGAACTCTCAAAAAAGCTTAAATTTATTAACCGATTCAGACGAAGTCGATGCGTTGAGCTTGTTACAAAAAAGTATCTCCTTACTTGAGTCACAGGTACAACACGACAATAAACTCACGAATATCCTTGAATCATTACAAGAAGCGGCAATTCAAATTGAAGAAGCAGGTTATGAATTACGCCAATACTGCGAGCAACTAGAGTTAGACCCAGAACAATTTGAGCAATTAGAATCACGCTTAAGCCAAGCAATGACGCTATCAAGAAAACACCAAATTCAACCAGAAATGCTGTATTCATACCACCAAAAATTAAGCAAAGAATACCAGCAGCTTAATAATAGCGAAGCGCAAATCGAACAGTTAACAATAGAACTAGATAATGCAAAGCAAGATTACACAAAGCATGCACAAAAACTAAGCCAAAGCCGTCAACGTTACGCAAAAGAGTTAAGCAAAAAAATAACTCAAAGTATTCAGAAGTTGAATATGGAAGATGGACAATTTGAAGTTGTTATGACGCAGCATGATGCAGATAGCCTAAGCCCTCTCGGTATCGATGGTATTGAATTCCAAGTTGCCGCTAATGCTGGTCAAGGGTTACAAAACTTAGGTAAAGTCGCTTCAGGTGGCGAACTGTCACGTATCAGTTTAGCGATTCAAGTGATCATCAGCCAACGTGTTTCTACACCGACCTTAATTTTCGATGAAGTGGATGTGGGTATCAGTGGTGCAACGGCAGCCGTTGTAGGTAACTTGTTACGTCAATTAGGTGAAAGCACACAAATACTATGTGTTACTCACCTTCCACAGGTAGCGGGAAATGGTCATCAACAAATGACAGTAAACAAACACAGTGATGGTAAAAGCACTAACACAATGATGCAGTTATTAGATGAAACACAACGTGTTCAAGAGCTCGCAAGGTTATTAGGTGGGGATAGTATTACCGAACATACATTAGCTAATGCTAAAGAGCTGTTAATAGTTAATAGTTAATAGTTAATAGTTAATAGTTAATAGTTAATAGTTAATAGTTAATAGTTAATAGTTAATAGTTAATAGTTAATAGTTAATAGTTAATAGTTAATAGTTAATAGTTAATAGTTAAAACTCATTGTTCAAATAACAGCCACATGACTAACATCATCTAGCCCTTGCTTTTTTGCAGGGGCTTTTCATATTTTATATACTCATATCGAAAAACACTGTTTGTTAATATCTAGTTTGGTTAATACCTGGTCTGTTAAAAAATATTCACTCGGGCTATTAAGGCCATTACTGATGGCATTCAATGAACAGTAAATTACCCTTCAAAAAAGAGAAAAAACAAACATATATGCCTTTTCTACTCTTTAAAGAATGAGTTTAGTATTTAGTGTTTAGTGTTTAGTGTTTAGTGTTTAGTGTTTAGTGTTTAGTGTTTAGTGTTTAGTGTTTAGTGTTTAGTGTTTAGTGTTTAGTGTTTAGTGTTTACAGCAAAAAAATCATTCTTTTGAGACATCAGCTTAATGATTTCAGTAGAGTGGACAGGCTTAGAGATTAAGTACCCTTGCAGGTAATCACAACCATTTTCAAATAGCCATTGAGCCTGTTCTTCACATTCCACACCTTCAGCCACTAATTGCAGTCCCATTCCTTTAGCAAGACCGATGATTGAACGAATAATACATATATCCCCTTCATCATTAGGTAATCCATCGACAAAAGACTTATCAATTTTTAACTTAGAAACATTTAAGTTCTTTAAACGAGATAATGATGAGTAACCCGTTCCAAAATCATCGATAGATAAATTAATACCTAGGTCAGTTAATTTTTCCATTTGGTTAGATAAAACGTCAAAATCACCTGAAAGTAATTCTTCTACTATTTCAAATTCAATTAATGATGTCGACACCTGATATCTATCTAAACAATCTCCTATTTGTTTAATTAACAATGAAGAAAATAATTGTTCCGAAGAAATATTTACAGACACTTTTTTAAGATTTAATCCTAAATGAATAAACTGTTTAATATCGATACAGGTTTGTTCGAAGATAACATTACCCAGTTCACCCATTAACCCTAAGCGCTTAGCAATAGGTAAAATAATATAAGGTGAAATCACCCCTTTAGTGGGATGCAACCAACGTACTAATGCCTCTAAAGCAAAACCTGAAGACTGGTAATCTTGCTTTATAATTGGCTGATAAAAAGGAACAATTTGACCATCATTCAACGCATTGACAAACTCTTTTTCAAGTATTGCTTCTTCTTGATGTTCAATTAACCAGATAGGATTAAAGTAAGAGACTAAACCATTGCCTTCTTTTTTCGCTTTTAACATAGCGATTTCAGCTTTACGCAACGGATCTTTATCTACTAGTTCATTTATATGGCAACTAATAATGCCTATACTCGCTGTTAAGTAGATCATTTCATTGGTAAAAGTTTTAAATGCCTCAGTAAATTTTTCTTTAATGTCTAAAGTTATTTTATCCAATTGACTTTGGTTTTTGATCGAAGGTAACCACAAAGCAAAGAGATCACCACCCACTCTGGAGAGATTGTAAGGTACATCAGATGTGATATTTTCTAAACGGCGAGCAATTTCACACAGTAGTTTATTAGCGAAATCATAACTAAACCGGGTATTAATATTGGTAAAATCATCCAAACCAATCAAGATCACAGCAAATTGATTGTCATCGACAGCATGCGTTATATCTTGAGTGATTCTTTTTTGAAAAAACAAGCGGTTTTCCAAACAGGTTAATGGATCGACTCTTTCCATATAACGCATTTTTTGCTTTTCCGAAAACCAGTAAGATTGGGCATAAATTAATGAAATGCTATCAGCTACCGAAACGGAATAAGATATTTCAGCCATATCCCAAATTTGAGGTGTTATTGTTTGTTCTATACAAAGCACGCCAGCGAGTTCACCCTCTCTAAAGATTGGGGCATCGAGCATTGACATTATATTAAGAGGCGTTAAATACTCCTCTAAAAACTCTCGGGTACGGTCATCTGTTTGAGCATTATCGGCATTAATAATTCTGCTAGTATTAAGTGCTTTAAAATAATCAGGACAAGCAGGTTCAAGCATTTCCAAACCACTTTCAAATTTATCGTCAGCTTTAATATAAAGATATTGACACACGATGCTTTTTTTATCTTTGCTAAACAACCATAAGCTTGCACGGGCTACATTTAATAATTGGCAACAAGATTTTAAAATAACTTGTATTTTAATATCTGAGTCATCTTTTTCAGATCGACTATTTTGCACACCTAATTTTGTTAAGGATTGTTGTAATGTTAAAAACTTATCCAATAAATGCATGATAATTACCCTTAATCAATCTTGACGCCCTATATATTATTTTCAAAAAACTATATTTATCAATGCTATTAATTCATTTATCAACACACTATTTATGACAGTAGCTTGTAGCGGATGAAAACATTTCGACACTAGAATAAAGCTATTCTATTATAACCAAGCTTATTAATGATATAAAAACACCTCTAAAGTAATAACTTTTTATTATATTCGTCACTAAAAAGCTATATGTACATACTTTACCTAAGTTAAAGGTTTCGTTGACACTCATTTAAAAGTAGCAGAAAAAGAAAAATGAGCCACTTTGACGACTTAATTTGAGGAATAGGATCTCAAAAGTATTGTTGCTTTAAATGCCTTCGTATCCTTTTTTACTGAAGCAGTATCTTCACCTAAATATTTTTGCAGAGTAACGAAGCTATCAATTAAATATTTTGTTATATTAAAAACACTTTTTATGACTGGTTTTTAAAATGAAAAAAATTCTATTATTGCTTCTCGTTGGGATGCTTTCAGGTTGTTCGCAATTCGCATCAGATATTGAAGATGTCCCTTTACCAACGAACCTAACCTGGGAGCAACAGCAACAAAAGTTACAACAACTTGATCATTGGACCCTCACTGGTAAATTAGCCATTTTTCTAGAAAAAGAACGCCAAACGGCAAATATTTACTGGAAACAACAAGGCGATAATTATTCTATTCAATTAACCACCTTTATTGGTACCCGAATTTTGCAAGTCACTAAAAATGCACAAGGTGTTGAGATCATTAATAACGATGATGAAGTATTTACAGGGCAAGATGCGAACACATTAATTAAACAGTTATCTCCCGGCCTAGACTTACCTATTTCAGCTTTACAACAATGGATTAAAAGTAACCCTGCTAATGCGTCATACCAACTAAATGACCAACAACAAGTCAGTGATATTTTAGGTTTAGATGCTAGTCAAAACCTATGGGAAGTTAGCTTTCAACAATATCAAAATTTCTCTGGCATAGCCCTACCAAAGAGAGTTGATCTTAAACGCGATAATATCCGCCTTAAAATTGCCATTAATCAATGGAAAGTAGAAAATTAATCGAGCTTATTATGCAACCAGATACTATTCGCTGGCCTGCGCCAGCTAAATTAAATCTTTTTCTGTACATCACAGGACAACGTTCTGATGGTTACCATGAATTACAAACGTTGTTTCAATTCATTGACCGTTGTGATTACCTAAACATTAATGCCAATATGAGCGGTAACATAACCATTAGTCCGGCTATTCCTGATGTACCACTTGAAAGTAACCTCATTTATAAAGCAGCGATGTTACTTAAAAAGCATGCTGACTGTCCGCTTGGTGCACATATCGAGTTAGAGAAAAACTTACCGATGGGTGGTGGCTTAGGCGGCGGTTCTTCAGATGCAGCAACCACATTAGTCGCATTAAATTATCATTGGGATTTAAACGTAAGCCAACAAACCTTGTCTGAATTGGGTAAAAGCTTAGGTGCTGACGTGCCTATTTTTATTCACGGAAAAGCAGCCATTGCAGAAGGCGTTGGTGAAAAGCTCAATTCGGTTTCCCCTGCACAATCACACTATTTGATTGCCGTCCCAAGTTGCCATATTTCTACGCCTGCTGTTTTTAAAAATCCAAATTTAAAAAGAGACAGTAAAAAGCTTTCCCACCAAGAACTTATGAGCAATAAATGGACAAATGATTGTGAGCCTTGTGTTAAAAAACATTATCCTGAGGTTGCTAATACTATCGACTGGTTGCTAGAATACGCACCAACTCAAATGACAGGGACAGGCGCATGTGTTTTTAGCACATTTAGCCATGCTAATGAAGCTGAGTTATTAGCACAAAAAACGCCAGAATGGTTGAATTGCTTCACCGCGGAAGGCTTAAATATTTCACCACTTCGTGAATTATTGACTACAAAAAATCAGACTAATCAATTTGCTTTATAATTGATTACACTTGTTAATGACATATGCCATTAGCCAAATCAACAGGATGAAAGAGGTCCTCACAGTGCCAAACATGAAACTATTTGCAGGTAACGCAACACCCGATCTAGCTCAGAAAATAGCAGATCGTCTTTTCATCAAACTAGGAAGCGCTGACGTAGGTCGTTTCAGTGATGGCGAAATTCACGTGCAAATTAATGAGAATGTTCGTGGTGATGATATTTTCATCGTGCAATCTACATGTGCACCAACCAATGATAACTTAATGGAATTGATCGTGATGATCGATGCCCTTCGTCGTGCATCTGCTGGTCGTATTACCGCTGTAATCCCATACTTTGGTTACGCTCGTCAAGACCGTCGTGTTCGTTCAAGCCGTGTTCCAATTACAGCAAAAGTCGTCGCAGACTTTCTTTCTAACGTTGGTGTTGACCGTGTAATGACTGTTGATTTACATGCAGAGCAAATTCAAGGCTTCTTTGATGTGCCTGTTGATAACGTATTCGGTAGCTCTGTGCTATTAGAAGATATGTTAGAGAAAAAATTAGACAACCCAATGATCGTATCGCCTGATATTGGTGGTGTTGTACGTGCACGTGCACATGCAAAACTATTAGATGATGCTGACCTAGCAATCATTGATAAACGTCGCCCTAAAGCAAACGTTGCACAAGTAATGCACTTAATTGGTGATGTTGAAGGTCGTAACTGTATTATCGTAGATGATATGATCGATACTGGTGGTACATTATGTCAAGCAGCTGCTGCACTTAAAGAACGTGGTGCACTTTCTGTATATGCTTACGCAACACACGCAGTATTCTCTGGCTCAGCAGTAGAGAACATTAAAAATTCAGTAATCGATGAATTCATTGTAACTGACTCTATCCCACTAACGGCTGAAATCTTAGCAACAGGTAAAGTTAAACAACTTACTTTAAGTGGTATGTTAGCTGAAGCGATTCGTCGCGTTAGTAATGAAGAATCAATTTCTGCAATGTTCCATTACTAAGATTCTATTACTAAAAATCAAATAGATAGTTACCCTCTATTTGATATGTATTTTTTAAAGCGCTTATTTGTCATGAATAAGCGTTTTTTTTTGCATTTAAATTGTACAAAAGTCTTTACTGGGTTACTATGGCGCGCCTTTTTTATACACCCTTTTTGGTGGGAAGGCGGTTATCGCTGGTCGCAAACGATAATCTATTTTAATTTGAAGAGACATTTTGTTTTTTTCAACAATGGAGTTTTACCATGTCAATTACATTAGTAGCTACAACCCGTACAGATTTAGGGAAAGGTGCGAGCCGCCGCCTACGTCACACAGACCATACACCTGGTGTTGTATACGGTTCAGGAAAAGATCCTGTTTCACTTACTTTCGAACACAAAGAATTAATGAAAGTTGAAGGCATCGAAGCATTTTACTCTTCAGTATTAAGCCTAGAAATCGATGGTGTTGCTGAGCAAGTATTGCTTAAAGATATCCAACGTCACTCTTTCAAAGAGCGTATCCAACATTTAGACCTTTTACGTGTTGACGCAACTCACGCATTACAAACTACTGTACCACTACACTTCTTAAACGAAGATACTGCTACAGCTGTTAAAAATGGTGGCGTTATTGCTCACTTAGCAAACGAATTAGAAGTAACTTGTTTACCAGCTGATTTACCTGCATTCATTGAAGTAGACATCGCAAATGTTGAAATTGGTCAAACAGTTCACATCTCTGACGTTGTATTACCAAAAGGTGTTGAGTCTGTTGAGCTGATCAAAGGCGAAGAGCATGACTTACCTTTATTAGCTATCACAGCTAAGAAAGTAGTAGCAGAAGACGAAGAAGAAGCAACAACAGAAGCAGCTGACGCTGCTGAGTAATCGTGTCAACTACGATTAAATTGCTTGTGGGCCTGGCTAATCCAGGCCCCGAATATGCAAATACTCGACACAATGCCGGACAATGGTACTTACAACAACTCGCCTCTCAAGAAAATATTCAATTAAAACCTGAAGCTAAATTTTTTGGTCTAACCGGACGTATTCAGTTTGCTGGTAATGACATCCGTTTATTAGTTCCATCTACCTTCATGAATCTTAGTGGCAAAGCTGTTATCGCAATGGCGAAGTTCTACCAAATCAAACCAGAAGAAATTTTAGTCGCTCACGATGAGTTAGACATCCCACCGGGTGTTGCCAAATTTAAACTTGGTGGCGGTCATGGTGGACATAATGGTTTGCGAGATATCATTTCCAAGTTAGGCAATAATAAAAATTTTTACCGTTTACGTATTGGTATCGGCCACCCTGGCGATAAAAGTCGTGTTAGCGGTTATGTACTTGGTAAAGCAACAAGTACAGAACAGAATTTGATCGAGCAAAGTATCGATGAAGCAGCGCGTTGCACACATATTTTAGGTGTTGACGGTATAGAAAAAGCGATGAATCGCTTACATAGCTTCAAAGCACAATAATAGTTAATTAATAGGATAAAATCATGGGTTTTAAATGTGGTATTGTTGGTTTACCCAACGTTGGTAAATCTACCCTTTTTAATGCGTTAACAAAAGCAGGCATTGAAGCGGCTAACTTTCCTTTTTGTACTATCGAGCCAAATACAGGCATCGTTCCAGTACCTGATCCACGTTTAGATAAACTAGCTGCGATTGTAAATCCGCAGAAAGTGTTACCAACGACCATGGAATTTGTTGATATCGCAGGTTTGGTTGAAGGCGCATCAAAAGGTGAAGGCCTAGGTAATAAGTTCCTAGCAAATATTCGTGAAACAGATGCAATAGGACATGTTGTACGTTGTTTCCAAGATGATAATATCGTTCATGTTGCGGGTAAAATCGACCCACAAGAAGATATTGACATCATTAATACAGAGTTAGCACTAGCTGACTTAGAAAGCTGTGACCGTGCTATCTTACGTTTAGTTAAGAAAGCAAAAGGCGGCGATAAAGACGCTAAATTTGAAGTACCTGTTCTAGAAAAAATTAAAGCACATCTAGAAGCTGACGGTATGGTTAGAAGTTTAGATCTTGAAAAAGAAGAATTAGCAGCCATTGAATACCTTAGTTTCTTAACACTGAAGCCAACAATGTACATTGCTAACGTTGCTGAAGATGGTTTTGAAGACAATCCATTCTTAGATAAAGTACGTGAAATTGCAGAAAAAGAAGGTGCTGTTGTTGTGCCAGTTTGTGCTGCTATTGAGTCTGAAATTGCAGAGCTGGACGATGAAGATAAAGCAGAATTTTTAGAAGGTATTGGCCAAAGTGAGCCAGGCCTTAATCGTGTAATTTACAGCGGTTATGAATTATTACATCTTCAAACTTACTTCACTGCAGGCGTTAAAGAAGTACGTGCTTGGACTGTCCCTGTTGGCGCAACTGCACCACAAGCAGCAGGCAAAATTCATACTGACTTTGAGCGTGGTTTTATCCGTGCTGAAATCATTGGATATGAAGATTTCGTTGAATTTAAAGGCGAAGCTGGCGCAAAAGAAGCAGGTAAATGGCGTTTAGAAGGTAAGTCTTACGTGACTAAAGACGGTGATGTTATCCACTTCCGTTTTAATGTTTAATTAGCTTACTTTAACGTAACTCTAAAATGGCAACTTCGGTTGTCATTTTTGTTTCTAGCCTTTTGTAGCTAACACTATTTCTTCTGATTGATTTTAAAAAGGATGTCAGTATTTTTAATGTTACATCTTATGTTGACTGGATAAGACTTTTGACTAGCTAAGCAATTGAGTTTTGACAGGTAAATGATTGTATTTTATTAGGCAAGTGACTGTTTCATATTAAGTGGATATTACTTTATGCCATGAGAGCTGCTTTATATTAAGTGGATGTTACTTTATATCATGAAAGCTGCTTTATATTAAATGAACGTTATTTTCTATTAAATAACACATTAAACATTTTAAAAACTCAACGTTGCTAAAAACCTATATTCCCCAAAGTAATCTTTAAAAAATAAGAGAACAAAAGTAAGGTTTTAAATCTCATCTTTAAAGATTCATACCAAAATAATTAATAAGGTGATCATTCTTGCTAGTTAAAATCACCCCTAACTGCGTTGTGAGTTTTGAAGTGAGAACAACTATTCCTACAACTCACGCCTTATTAGTGTTAATTTTTCCTGCGCAATCTCTGATCACTTATTTAATTCCATTGGTATCAGATAAAATCTAAGCGATCTCAATTCTGTTTCTACCATTATTCTTTGCTTCATATAAAGCATCGTCAGCACGCTTTAATACCCCATCAAAATCTTTATCTGTATCTTCCAATTTCGCCATACCAATACTGATCGTAATATTAATCTCATTTGGATTAAGCGATTCTATTGCGTCAAGTAAGCCTACCGACTTATTAACGGCCTCTTCGCCTTCGCATGAATCAAATAGAATAATAAATTCTTCGCCCCCCGATCGAGCAATCAAATCCATATTACTGGATTCAAGCTGCAAAGTATTCGCCACCTTTTGCAACACCTGATCGCCAATAGCATGCCCGTAATTATCATTAACCATTTTAAAATGATCAATATCAATCATTAACACCCATAAAGATGACGCATTATTCTTTGCAGTAATGACTTTCTGTTCGGCGGTATCCATTAAATAATGACGATTATATAATCCTGTTAATTGATCATAAAATGCCATTTTATTTAATTTATCTTGTTGCAGCTTAATCGTTAAGTGCGTGTTAACACGAGCGCGAACGATGACCTGACTAAACGGTTTAGTAATATAATCGACTGCGCCAATTAAAAAGCCTCTCTCTTCATCTTCTTCTGCTTCTAACCCTGTCACAAAAATAATTGGAATGGAGGCAGTCAAAGGGTTGCTTTTTAACAGCTCGCACACTTCATACCCATCCATATTAGGCATGGTGACATCAAGTAAAATCAAATCGGGTTGTGGCAACTGCTCTGACATTTCCAAACATTCAACGCCACTGGTCGCTACTTTGACTTTATGTGACTTTTCAAGACATGACGTTAAGATATTCAACGTTGTTGGAGAGTCATCAACAATTAGCACTAATTGATTTTTAGGCATTATCTAAGGTTCCATTTTTCATTTTTATACACTTATTATTTTAATCCAAGACTAAAATTGTCTTTATATTTACGCAATAATTGAATACAAACGAATAATTAAATACAAACATCAAATATATTAGCGCTTCCTGCTCTATGAGCTTAGTGATTTAGAATGATGCTAATCACAACTTAAATTTAGAGATAGACGAATCTAGTTAAACTTTAATAGTTAGTTTAGCTACAAAACATCAAAATGCATTACCACCACTTATTGAGTGCAATATACACATAAAGTAGTAGTTCATACAAACCAAAAATTAATCAATGATTCCGGGTTATTAAGCATTAATTGAAAGGTTTTTACGTAACTATTTCATTTAACGCAATATATGAAGGCATGGTTTTTCTATTAAAATGAACTGTTCTTAATTAACTAATCTGGACACACTTGAATATCAACACCTTGTGCTGAAAACAACGATAGTAATTTTTCATCTGACATAGAGTCGGTGACTAGACAATCAATCTTATGAACATCACAGACTTTGTGTGTCGCCATTTTTCCCAGTTTTAAATGAGAGGCAAGCGTAATAACACGTTCTGATTGCTCAATAATCGTCGCCAGTGTTTCAGCTTCATCAATATGGTTGATACTGAGCCCTTGGCTAGGATGTAATGCACACACCCCCAGAAAACAACTATCAAAGTGAATCTTTCGCAGCATGGCATTCGTTGTGGCACCCAAAGCCATCACTGAAGGTTTAAATATTTTTCCACCTAACAAGATCAATTCAATATTATTATGATGAATTAGCTTAGTCGCCACTAATGGGCTAGGCGTGACCACCGTAAAATTAAAGTGTGTCGGTAAATTCATTGCTAACTGTAGGCAAGTACTGCCAGAATCAATCAGGATCGTTTGCCCTTCTTTGATCAAAGGAATAGCCGCGAGTGCAACACGCTGCTTTAAAGGATCAATTTCTTCATGACGCTCACGATACTCTTGATTCTCATGCTGCAAAGGTAACGCGCCACCATGAACACGGCGTAACTGCTTAAGTTCATCGAGTAATTTCAGATCACGACGCACAGTATCTTCAGACACACCAAGTTGCACACTTAATTCTGCGGCATAGACTCGGCCTAATTGGCTTAACAACTCTAATATTTTGCTGTGTCTTTGTTGTTGTAACATAATTTACCCTGCGCTTTTATTCATGATTTCACTTAATTATGCAGGAATATCTCATCATTAGCACCCTTCCCTTTGCATGGAAATGCGGCTTTGTTATCAATGACCACACAACAGTCAGGTATAGCAACTCAAAACCTCTGCCAACGTTTATAACGATGCTTATATTTCTATTTCACATTACTTAAAAGTAACCGCCAAATTACCCCTTTTCAATAACAGGTTTAAACTGATATTGAGGTGCTAACTGACTAAAACCTGCTGATGCGCCTTTAGTGACATGAATTTGGTGGTTAATACGCTCCTTTAAGGCATCAACATGCGAGATAACACCAATTAACTTACCCGTGGCATTTAAACGTTCTAATGCTTCTAAAGCCACTTCTAGGGTATTCGCATCTAACGTACCAAAACCTTCATCTAAGAATAATGATTCTATTTGAGTTTTATGGCTCACTAAGTTTGACAAAGCCAAAGCCAACCCTAGGCTGACTAAGAAACTTTCACCGCCAGATAAGGTTTTAACATCTCGCACGGCATTCGCTTGCCACAGATCAACCACTTGCAACGCTAAAGGTTGGTTAATATTACGCTGTAACTGATAACGTTGATGTAAGTTAGCCATCTCTTTATTCGCTAAATAAACTAAGTTATCTAACGTCACTCCCTGCGCGAAAGTTCTAAATTTAGCGCCATCCGCAGAGCCAATTAACTTATTAAGCATTTCCCATTGTTGGGCATTTTCTTGTTTCTGTTGTTGTTGTGTTAATAAGTTTTGTTGCTTAACTTTGGCACTATCATCGGCTTGTAACAACCCTAACTTAGTTGCATAAAGCTGATGGTGTTGTTCTATTTTTTGTTCAGAACTGGCCAATGCCACCTTTGCTTGCACTAAATCTAACGCAGTTAGCTTCAATGCTTGTTGCGTGGTTAGCTGGCTTTCTAATGTTTGTAAGCGTGTTGTTTCAGTTAATAACTGTTGTTGTAGCTGTTGCCTCTGTTCCGTTAACGCTTGCATTTCATCTTGCGTTAAACAGGCATCAAGGTAACCCGCTTGGTCAGTAAACAGTGAAGAAGTTAATGCCGTTGTAAATAGCTCATCAGCATGGGTTAACTGCTCTTTATATTGAGTTTCTAAAGTAACAAGCTGCGAATTTTCACCTTGCAATGCTTGTTCTGTGGCACTTAACGTTTGTAATACTGATTTAGCCGCTTCTAACTGAGTTTGGCATTGCGTTAGTTGCTGTTGTGCTTTATCACGTAATTGTTGCTGAGAAAGATCACCAAACTGCGTTTTCCTTTGTTGCTGCAACTCCGTTATTTTTTCAGTTAACGCATTAATTTTAGTAGTGACTTGTTGTAATAGCGCGGTATGTTGCTGTACAACTTGTTGTGCTAATGAATGTTGTTGCGATAACTCAGCCAGTTTTTGTTGTAGTTGTTGCTCATTGGTTAACTGTAATTGATAGTCAGAAACTTGCTGTGTCATGTCAGCTAACCATTGTTCAGGCTGATTAAAAATGGCGGTTGGATTTAAAAAGGTTAAGTCATTAGTCTCTGAAAGCTGAGAGTGTTCTGGCAAACTGTCTATGATTGTTTGTTTAACGGCATCTGTTTTTAATGCAAGTTGCTCAGATTCAGCAGTTAATGATTCAAGTTGTTCAATTAATGACGTTTGTGCATGTAAACTCTGTTGCTGCGTTAATGATAAATTATGTTTGTCATCCGAAAATATTTGTAATTGATTTGATTGATCAGACTGTTGCTTTTCTAAGGTTCGAACCGCTTCCATTTTTTGAGTTAGCTGCTGTGCTTGTAATGTTAATGCCTGTCTCTGTTTTAACAGCAACTCACTACTTTGTAGATTATATTCCAGAGTCATTAAATAAGCATTGTTTGTCCATAAAGTCAGTAATTCCTGTCTTTCAACTAACAAAGCTTGCAGTGAAGACTCGATCTGAACTAGTTGCTGTTGCTTGGTTTTTAATTGTCCATTTAACTCACTATAACGATTACGAGCTTCAAGCAATTGTTGCTGTTGTTCGTTTAAACGGGATTGATGATGTGAAGCATCAATCTTTTGATAATTAACTAAAGCAGGATGTTCTAACGAACCACATAAAGGACACGGTTCACTTTCTTCTACTTTCATTTGCAGCGCGCTAAGACTTTGTATTATCTGATCTTGCTCAAGCAGTTTTTCTGTATTGTTTACATCGTCGGCTAGTTGCTTGCCCTGAGTTTTCCAGGCGAGTAGCTGTTCATTCTCTGCTTGTAATGAGGCTTCTAAGTTAGCTTTATTACCTGTTATTTTTACTCGATCCGCTTCAATGCGATCCAATTTATCCACCAGCGGTAAAGCTGACTGACAATGTTCTAATTCGTTTTGAATATTAACTAACTGTGCATTTGCACTCGTCAGTGATGATTCAGGTAATAAAGCTAATGCATTTTGAATGTCAGACTGTGTTTTCTGAAGCGCCAATGCTAATGGTTCAACTTGACCCATTAATGCATTCATTGCTTGCTCAGCTTGATGACTTGACTGAAGAGCTTCAGATTTTTTCTTTTCAGTTAGTTGCAATGTTTTCGACAGCGTTGATTTTTTATCTTGCATCTCACTAAGCTGATTGAGCTGAAATGAGATAGTCGATAACTTTTCGCTTACTTGTGGAATATAAGCACGTGATTTTAAAATTAACTGACTGTCTTGAATCTGAGTTTGATAGTCAGTTATTTGTAACTTCTGCTCTGTGAGCTTTTGATTTTCCTGCATTAAAAGCTTTGATTTTTCAGCTTGTTCTTGATTTAACTGTTCAAATTGAGATTGTTTATCTGCGATGGATAACTCTAAAGGCACTAATGCACGGTTAATTTCATCTAAGGTTTTATCAGTTTTTTGTTGCTGCGCTTGTAATTGTTCACTTTTCAATGATTGATCTTGTTGTGCTTGCTGCATTAGCGTTTTATTACTATTACGCTTTTGTTCAATATCCAATAATTGTTGTTTAACACCTTTATGTTGTGAGAAAGATTGCTGTTTTGAGTCAAATAAAGGCGTTAATTTAGCGGCTTTTTCAGCGTTAACTAAAGCTTTATCTTTGCTTGCAAACTCGTGTTGTTGTTGATTTATGGTAGCCACAATATCAGTTTGCTTTTTCACATCATCAGAATTTTTTTGCGTTTGTTGTAACCAATTACAGGCGGTTTCTAAGGCTTTATGTTCCGTTGTTAATCTCTTTTGTTGTTGAGATAGCGTAACAATCTCTGCGTCTAATTCAGCGCGTTGATCTTCATCTAACAAACTTAATACTTTTGATTGTTCAGTGAGTAATGTTAATTCGCTTTGGATCTGCTTATTTTGCTGATAAACATACTGCGCAATTTCACAATATATTTCAGTCCCCGTTAACTCCTCTAGTAACTCAGCACGTTCACCACTTGAAGCATTTAAGAACGCCGCAAAACCACCCTGCGCTAATAACATAGACTTAGTAAAACGAGAGAAATCGAGTCCTGTTAGCTCGGTAACTTGCTTTAATACCTCACTGCTTTTCGTCGCCAGCACTTTGCCATCTATTTCAGTTAATTCACAAATCGGCGCTTGCAAGTTACCATCAGCATGGCTACGAGCACGTTTTTGTGACCAATAAACTCGATAGCCTTTACCTTTAACCGCAAACTCAACTTCGGCATAACAATCACCAGTACCGCGTGTCATCAACTCATTTTTACTTTGCGTTAATTTATCTAAGCGTGGTGTTTGCTGATATAGCGCTAAACAGATGGCATCTAAAATAGTACTTTTACCCGCCCCCGTTTGTCCTGTGATCACAAATAAAGCGTTCTCTTGGAAAGCTTGATCTTGAAAATCAATTTTCCATTCACCTTTTAAGGAATTTAAATTTTTAAAACGCAAAGAAAGAATTTTCATGATTGATGCTCCACAGCTGATAACACTTCAGCAAACAACCCTTTCAACTGTTGCTTCTGTTCGTCGCTAATATTGTCTTCAATATCCAAACGATGCTCAAATAACTGTTCTGGCGTAACGTTATCCAAACTTTTTTTATCGTTATCTTGCCATTGATTAGCTTCATTGATTTGCGGGCTACTGACTTTTAAAATATCAATGTGAGTTCCTTCCACTAATTGACTCAAATGAGTGTGCAAATCTGACATGTAATGCGCCTGTTTAAGTTTTACTTCCACCCAAACACTTTGTTCAAAGTCATCAGTCTTAAGAGCATTAATTTGCTCTGAAATACTATCAAGGTCGCCACTGATTACTTTTAAAGATTGAAAGGTCGGTATGTCTATTTCACTCACGCTAAGATCTGTTTTATTCGTAAATTCAATAATATTTACTTTCTTAGTTTGTTTGCTTTCATCAAAGCTCAACGGAATAGGCGAACCGCTATAACGAATAACATCAGACTGTTGCACTCGTTGTGCCTTATGAATATGCCCTAATGCAATATAGTCAAAGGCCGGAAACAATGAAGATGGAAAAGCCGTTAACGTACCAATATAAATTTCACGTACCGAATCAGATACCGCACAACCCACTGCCGTTAGATGGCCCGTTGCTAAAATAGGCGTATCTGTATTTGCTTGCTCTTGCGCAGTTTCATAGATTCGTTGATAAGTATCGGCAATCCCCTGTTGTAATGACATCTGTTTATGCTCAGCCGAACTACCTTGCTCACTCACCATCACATCAGTGGCACGTAAAAAAGGCAATGCACATAACAAAGCTTGTTGTTCACCGTTTTTATCTTTTAAGGAAACAAGATGCTCATTTAAGTTCTCGCTCAACCCAGCCAACACAGAGACGTTTAAAGCACTTAACAGGGATTTACTTTCATTTAACACAGCAACACTGTCATGGTTACCTGAAACAATCACTAACTGTGAACAATAGCTTTGTTGTAATTGCACCACAAAGTCTGCGTAAAGCTTACGTGCATAAGAAGCAGGTGAAGCACTGTCGAAAATATCACCGGCAACGATAACCGCATCAACTTGTTGCTTATTAACGACCTCAATTAACCACGACAAAAACTGCTGATGTTCATTTTCACGTGTTTTCATCATAAAATACTGGCCAAGGTGCCAATCTGAGGTATGTAATATTTTCATGTTTGACTATTCTTAAGTTAAATTATGATCAGTTTATCTTTTTCAGCCGTATAAAACTCTATTCAGCGTTGTTTTTGGTTATGTTTGCACAAAATAAAAACAACTTGATTAGCAATTAAGCAAAAAAACAAAAAAACGTTTTTTTTATTAAAAAATAGTTGACGAGGTTCACTGATATCCGCATAATGCGCCCCATCGAAATGACGCACTGTTCTGCAGAGGTTGTTAAGATTAAAGTAAAAAATGGCTACATAGCTCAGCTGGTTAGAGCACATCACTCATAATGATGGGGTCCCAGGTTCAAATCCCGGTGTAGCCACCATTTACTTTACGCGGAAGTGGCGGAATTGGTAGACGCGCTAGATTTAGGTTCTAGTATCGTAAGATGTGAGAGTTCAAGTCTCTCTTTCCGCACCATTCTTTATTTCGATAAAGAAGCCAGAGAAGAATAACTCTATAAAATAACCATTCAATGAGATTAAACTCTATAAAATAGTAATTGGGATATCGCCAAGCGGTAAGGCACCGGGTTTTGATCTCGGCATTCAGAGGTTCAAATCCTCTTATCCCAGCCACATTCTCTAATGCGTTTTTAACGAATTAGAATCCTTGAAGAAGGTTAAACTTAACAACTGGGATATCGCCAAGCGGTAAGGCACCGGGTTTTGATCTCGGCATTCAGAGGTTCAAATCCTCTTATCCCAGCCACATTATGCGGAAGTGGCGGAATTGGTAGACGCGCTAGATTTAGGTTCTAGTATCGTAAGATGTGAGAGTTCAAGTCTCTCTTTCCGCACCATGATTTGGCCACACGCTAAAATAAAAAAACCAGCTTCTAGCTGGTTTTTTTATATCTAAAATTTGAGTTAAATAAAACTCTTCAATATCAAACCCTCTTATCCTAGCCATATTATTCAGAAGTAACGGAATTGGTAGACGAGCTAGAGTTAGGTTCAGCTATTCTAAGTAAGCGTAAGAGGTGAGTGTTCAAGCCTCTCTTTCCGCACCATGATTTGGCCACACGCTAAAATAATGAAACCAGCTTATAGCTGGTTTTTTTATGTCTAAAATTTGAGTTAAATAAAACCCTTCAATCTCAAACCCTCTTATCCCAGACACATTATGCGAAAGTGGCGGAATTGCTAGACGCGCTAGCATTAGATTCAGCTATGCTAAGTAAGCGTAAGAGGTGAGAGTTCAAGTCTCTCTTTCCGCACCATGATTTGGCCACACGCTAAAATAATGAAACCAGCTTCTAGCTGGTTTTTTTATATCTAAAATTTGAGTCTCTACTGTTTAAAGGCTCAAACCTTCTTATGCAAATCACATTAAAAAGTAACGGAATTGGTAGACGCGCTAGAGTTAGGTTCAGCTATGCTAAGTTAGCGTAAGAAGTGAGAGTTAAAGTCTCTCTTTCAGCACCATATTTGGCCACACGTTAATAAAAAAAAGCTTTTGATCCAACTTTCTCTACTCTACGTGATTAAGCTATTTTGACTTTAAAAAGCATTAATCACCACGAAGACGCTGCGCTACACGAAGGACACGAAGAAAAATAACAACTCTATAGGGTTTTGACCTAACCTTCTTTACCCTTCGTGCCTTCGTGCCTTCGTGGTTAAACCGCTTTTGGCTTTAAAAAGCATTAATCATACCAATTCCGATAATTAAGTTTCCAGATTGGTCCAGTCTCTATAACATTGTGAGATGACTCTATTTTTGTCTTCACTGAAGCGATTCCAAGCATCACAACATTTATTGACAATATCGTTATAACC
>NZ_CBRF02000025.1:25676-78790 GCF_000470315.2 Psychromonas sp. SP041 | reverse complement strand
GCTTTTTGAGTACAAAATAATGCTTCTTCAATCCATTTAGAATCAATCGCTGTTAATACATTGTCGTAAGCATCTTTATTTTCAAATGATTCATACACCAATTCCATTTCTTGATTAAACAAAAAAATCCCCAACCTTAAATAAGAGTGGGGATTATGTTCTATCTGCAAGATCGTTCAAGTTTTCTTCTTAGATCCTTAACCGATCGGCATTATACTCAATGAGTAGGCTTTTTTTTGCTTAAAATTTAGAAACTGTTCAACAGACTAACAAATAGAACCATTCCTCTTTAACTCAGTTGGTAGAGCAACGGACTGTCCTCTTTTGAAGGTATAGCGTGTGTCGCTGGTTCAAGCCCAGCAAGAGGAGCCACATTCAAAAGCTTACTCAATGAGTAGGCTTTTTTTTGCTTAAAATTTAGAAACTGTTCAACAGGCTAACAAATAGAACCATTCCTCTTTAGCTCAGTTGGTAGAGCAACGGACTGTCCTCTTTTGAAGGTATAGCGTATGTCGCTGGTTTAAGTCCAGCAAGAGGAGCCACATTTAAAATCCTGAACATTATTGTTCAGGATTTTTTTCCTAAAATTTATGCTCTCCCTAATACATTAGCAAAAAGAGCAATTCCTCTTTAACTCAGTTGGTAGATCGACGGACTGTCCTCTTTTGAAGGTATAGCGTGTGTCGCTGGTTTAAGCCCTGCAAGAAGAGCCACATTTAAAAGCCTACTCGTTTGAGTTAATTTTTTTGCTTTAATTTTGCAAAAAGACCAAAATACAATTTCTCTTTAACTTAGTCGGTAGAGCAACTAACTGTCTGTTTTCAATGTATAGCGTGTGTCGCTGATTCAAGCCCAGCAAGAGGCGTCGCATTAAAAATCCTGAACATTATTGTTCAGGATTTTTTTTGCCTAAAATTCAGGAGCTGTTTAACAGACTAACAAAAAAACATTCCCCTTTAGTTTTGTTGGTAGATCAATAGATTGTCCTACTGTGAAAGGATCGTGTGTATCAATGGCTAAAGCTCAATAGAGTGGATATATTTAAAGACCTACTTATTGAGTGTTTTTTGCTTAGTGGTTATGCACTTCAAGGTTGAATCTGTCAACCTTTCCCTAGGGTAGTATTTTATCTCATAGAGAGGCATGACTTAATCTACTACAGATGCAGATATCGTTATTGTAGAGATTGAAGCATAATAAGATAAATGTATTAAAGCAGTTGAAACTTATGGGAATAATTACAATGGATGTTAAAGAAAAATTATTAACAAATCTTAAATGCTTTAATAGATCTTTATTAATTTTAAGCCTGTGTTTTACAAGTGCATGTAGTTTTGGAGGTAAAGTTAAAAAAAATAACTATTTTGATAGTAATATGGCTTTACTACTTAATGAAATCGAAAAGGGTGATAAGTTTACATCTAAACAGCTTATTAAAAATGGCTCTAATTTAAATAGTTATGGCAAAGAAGGTATTACTCCTCTTTTTTTCTTGATTATCAATAAAGACTTAAATGCTATTGAACTAGCATTACAACTTGGCGCAGATCCTAATTTTATTTCCGGTAATAATGATCATCCTATTGCTTATATTGTTGGAGATGGTGACGATAAGATTTTAGAATTACTGCTTAAATATGGTGGAAACGCAAACGCTGTTGATCATAATGCTTACCCTGTTATCTTTAGAGCAATTGGCCATGATAATTGGAACCATATTAATATGTTATTAGACGCTGGTGCGGATTTGAATTTAACTAATAAAACTAATGATAATTCAGCTTTATATTCAACTTCACTCAATAAATTTGAAATTACTTTTAGATTAATTGAGCTAGGTGCTGATTATCATTATCCTAATAAAGTAGGTGCTACCATTGCTAATCGAATAAACAAAAAACTATCTAGGAATCTTCTTACTCCAAAATTTAAAGCTTATGGTTGGGCTATTAAAACAAAAGAGCTCTTAATTAGTAAGGGAATTAAGTTTCCCCCATATTCACCTAAAGACGTTCGTGAAAGATTAAAAAACGGTCAATCTATTAATTAATTTAATGGATTATTTTATGCGTTTTGACATATATTGATGACAGTGTACTTAAACAGCGAAGAATAGTGGTTAAATCAATTATAATTAGGTTGCTAATACCCTCATGGGCTTATACAACTGTCTTATGAGCGATATTATACTCCTGAGCCTTCTTTCTAAAATTTACGGTTTTTAAAAAGCCACATTACGACGTTGTCGCATTAAAAACACAAAAGCGATACCGCCAGCTAGACCCGTTAAAATACCAATAGGCATATCTTCTGGTGGAATAATAATTCTTGCTACTATGTCAGCAAAGACTAAAAATAATGCGCCTAGTAAAGCTGATAATGGTAGAATTTTACGGTAGTCACCACCCACTAACAAACGGACGATATGCGGTACCATTAAGCCTACAAAGCCTATCACACCTGAGAAAGCAACAGCAGCACCCGTTAGCAGTGCACAAACCACAATGACGATTAAGCGGAAGCGTTGTACAGGCACACCTAAGGTACTCGCTGTTTCATCGCCTAGCATCATGGCATTTAGGTATCTTGCTTTATAAATAAGGTAGCTTGCCCCTAGTAATAAAGTAATAAATGGAAACCAAAGTTGATTCCATTGTGCTAACCCTAATCCACCCAACATCCAAAAAATAACCGTATGTGATGCGCGGTGGTCGCCCATGAAGATAAATAAGTTACCTAATGCGGTGAGTACAAATGCTACCGCGACACCTGCAAGCACTAATCTACCTGCGCTGTTAGCCATAGAGAAGTTAGCCACGCCTAATACTAAAAACATAGCAAACAAAGCCCCAATAAAGGCGAATACAGGCACAGTTACCAGCCCTAAAATCATACCAGTGTGTAATAACGCAATAATAGCGCCTAAAGCTGCCCCAGAAGAAATCCCCAATAAATGAGGATCTGCAAGCGGATTACGTGTGATCGACTGTAAGGCAGCACCAACTACAGCAAGCGTAGCCCCTACAATAGCGGCTAGAATAGTGCGAGGGAAACGGACTGCCCATACAATATTTTCACGTCCTATGGACCAATTAGGTAAACTATTGGAAAAGGATAGCTTATGAGCAATCACTCCCCACACTGTTGATTGTGAAATAGGTACAGAGCCAACACCAATTGCGATACCCATTGAGATAATGAGTAGTCCAGCTAAGCCCACTAATAGCAAACCTAATGGTATATTTGAAAAGCTTAGCTTTTTAGATGAAGGTAGCTTTTTCATTATTCCGTTCTAAACGCTTTAGCTAAACGTTTGATGGCTTGAATATTTCTTGGACCTGGTGTTGCTTCAACATATTCTAAAATAACAAAACGATTATTTTTTACAGCGGGAATATCTTTAAGCCCCGAATGGTTGCGCAGGAAATCAATTTTTTGCTGTGCCGTTACGTCACCGTAATTCACAATCGCGATAACTTCCGGTGCTCGGTCAATAACAGATTCCCAGCCCACTTGTATCCAACTTTTTTGTACATCATCAATAATATTTTTACCGCCAGCAGCCTCAATTAATGCCGTTGGCATACCGTGCATTCCTGATGTAAAAGGTTGCTCTTCACCTGAGTCATAGACGAATACTTTGGTCGGATGATCAAGTGGTGCTAAATTAGCTTGGAAGTCTTTTAATTCTTTTTTATAGCCTGTAACTAGTTTATTAGCGCGTTCTTCAACATTAAAAATATGACCTAGATTGGTTAGGTCATTATAAAGATCATCCATTGAGACTTTAGGTTTCTTCATAATATGAATACAACTTTCACTTAATTCATAAACTTTTATGCCTAACGGCGCTAGCGTATCTGGAGTAACACCTCCACCAACACGCATGCCATAGTTCCAGCCTGCAAAATAGAAGTCAGTGTCTGCACCTAATAACACTTCTTTCGTTGGATATTTAGGTGAAAGCTCTGGTAATTCACCGATACCAGCACGCAAAACAGGATCGAGTGTTTTCCAACCAGAAATGCCTGTTACACCTACCATATTGTCTTGTAAACCAAGTGCTAACATCATTTCTGTTAAATTCACATCATTTGACACCGCCGCTTTTGGCTTATGATCAAAAGTGACAATACGATCGCAGCTTTCTACATTAATAGGATAATGCGCTGGATCGCTCTGCGCTGCATATACGGTATTGGCTAATAAGCTCGTTAATACAATGGCGGTATACTTAAATGGGGCACTAACGTGAATCATGGTTAATTAATCCTGTTGGTTATTTGTATAAAAAGAAAATCGCGGACGTTGTGTTATCGGATGTTGATCAATAATAGTTTTAACTTCAAATACATGTTCAATTTGTTGTTCTGTAAATGCTTCATTTGCTGCCGAGTAACCTTGCATCTGTCCATCTTTCATCACCAGCACACGATCTGCATAAGCGGCTGCCAGTGATAAATCATGTAAAGAGACGATGATAGTGCAAGGTAATGTAGATAATAATTCAAGCACTTCAAGCTGATGGCGAATGTCTAAATGATTGGTGGGTTCATCTAGAATCAAAATATCTGGACCTTGTACTAAAGCGCGAGCGATCATAACGCGTTGTCGTTCGCCGCCAGATAAAGCGTTAAAGTTACGCTCAATAAGATGAGAGACATCCAATAATGCTAATACACCTTCAATGGCTTCACTATCTTCAGTGGTGCGCTTCCAACTGGTTGACTTAGGGGTTAATCCAATTTCAACCATCTCAAATACACTCAAACCAAATTCTGCCCCTGTATCTTGTAATACCGTTGCAATACGCTGAGCACAGGTACGAGCAGGTAATGACCAAATATCCTTTCCATCCATTAAAACTTGGCCTGAAGAAGGTTTATTAACACGATATAAGCAACGTAATAAACTGGTTTTTCCTGAACCGTTAGGGCCTACTACGGCAACAAATTCAGCAGGATTAACGGTAATACTAATGGGGTGAAGTAATGGAGTGTGTTTATAGGGTGACCAAGCTAGATTGTTTAACTCAAACGCAGCCGGTTTACAATTTGCAAAGCATGATAATGAGGATGCACTCCCTGATCTTTTTTTGTCGTCATTAGTAGATAAATTATTTAGCAAAGCAAGTAGAGTCCTATAACGACTAAGGTATTAAAAAGCACATGTTTAAAAATGGAAAAATATTAAATAGGACTATACGTAAGGCGTTTTATATAAACAAGTGAAGAGGCTTGAGTAATTTTCATTATCAATTGAAATTAATCAATATAAGCCAATTATTTTGGGATTTATATTTTTTATTTAAACTGAATTAACTTAAGTAAATATATTTTTTTTATAAAGGAAGTAAATCTTCGCATTATTCTTATCGTATTTTTATTTCGATTGTTGATTTTGAATCAAATAAACGTTCAAAAGTCACATAAAATGACATAAAACAATGTTAAGTAGGGGACCGATAAGTTATGGTTCTGCACAATTTTTTTTAAGGACTTTTGAGAGGGAATTTATGGAGTCAGTACAAAATCACGTCACAGCATTAATCAGTAGTGCAGATACCTTGTTTATATTATTAGGCGCAATCATGGTTTTTGCCATGCACGCAGGCTTTGCTTTTTTAGAAGTCGGCACCGTTCGCCATAAAAACCAAGTTAATGCATTAGTTAAAATCATGTCCGACTTTGGTGTGTCAGCTTTAGTCTATTTCTTCTTTGGTTATTGGTTAGCTTATGGGGTGACATTCTTTGATGGCGCTGCAGTACTTGCTGAAAACAATGGCTATGAGTTAGTTAAGTTTTTCTTTTTGATGACGTTTGCTGCTGCTATCCCCGCGATTATATCTGGTGGTGTTGCTGAGCGTGCTAAGTTTAACCCAATGCTAATTGCTGCTGCATTATGTGTTGGTCTTGTTTATCCTTTCTTTGAGGGGTTAATTTGGAATGGTAATTACGGCTTTCAAGAGTGGTTAGAAGTTAACTTCGGTGCGGGTTTCCATGACTTTGCTGGCTCTATTGTTGTACATGCAGTAGGTGGTTGGATTGCTTTTGCTGCGATTATTGTTTTAGGTAGCCGTAATGGTCGTTACCGTAACGGTAAAGTCGTTGCGTTTGCACCTTCGAACATTCCTCTATTAGCATTAGGTGCATGGATACTGTCTATTGGTTGGTTTGGTTTTAACGTGATGTCTGCACAAGCAATTGAAGGTATTAGCGGTTTAGTGGCAATGAATTCTTTAATGGCGATGGTTGGCGGTATTATTAGTTCTCTTGTTATTGGTAAAAAAGATCCTGGTTTCATTCATAATGGCCCATTAGCTGGTTTAGTCGCTGTTTGTGCTGGTTCTGATTTAATGCATCCGATCGGCGCTTTAATGACGGGGCTGGTTGCTGGTGGACTATTTGTTTGGGTATTTACCTACGTACAAAATAAATTTGCTCACTTTGACGATGTGTTAGGTGTATGGCCGTTACATGGACTGTGTGGTTTATGGGGTGGTGTTGCTGCTGGTATATTCGGACTTGAAGCCTTTGGTGGTTTAGGCGGTGTTACTTTTATGAGCCAATTAATAGGTTCTTTAGCAGGTGTATTATTTGCTGTTGTTGGCGGCTTCATTGTTTATAAAACAGTCAATGCAATCATGCCTATTCGCCTTAGTGAAGAAGATGAATTTAATGGTGCGGATGTAGCGATTCATAAAATTGGCGCGACTAACTTAAATAACAACTAGGTTTTATATTACTTATTACACTACTTATGACACCATTTATTACGTTATTTATTATATTCAGACACACATTGAAGTGTACTTTGAATATTGAAATGTTTTAAATCAAAAGGCTAAGAAGAAATTCTTGGCCTTTTTGCTTTAAAAATTGACTAATTTTAACAAAAAAGTGCGTTTTCAATTTATAATGATGCAGCACATAATTTGATTCATTTTATATTGTTATTATCAGCCGATTTTAAATTTTACCCATTTGGAGAAATATCATGAAAGTAGTTGAAGTAAAACATCCCCTGATCCAACATAAATTAGGTTTATTACGTGAAGCGGATATTAGTACCAAACGTTTTCGTGAGTTAGCACGTGAAGTTGCCAGTTTATTAACCTATGAAGCAACGAAAGATTTAGAACTAGAAGCGGTAACAATCCAAGGTTGGGAAGGTGAGTTAGAAGTTCAACAAATCGCAGGTAAAAAAGTAACAGTAGTGCCTATTTTACGTGCAGGTTTAGGCATGATGGATGGTGTTTTAGATTATATTCCAAGTGCAAAAGTAAGTGTTGTTGGTATCTACCGTGATGAAGAAACACTAGAGCCTGTTCCTTACTTCCAAAAATTAGTAAGCCAAATTGATCAACGTTTAGCCTTAGTCGTCGACCCAATGTTAGCGACTGGTGGCTCAATGATTTCAACATTAGACCTTATCAAAGAAAGTGGTTGTACTAATATTAAAGTTTTAATTTTAGTAGCAGCACCAGAAGGTCTAAAAGCATTAGAAGCTGCACATCCTGATATTGAAGTTTACACCGCGTCTATCGATTCACACTTGAATGAAAGTGGTTATATCGTTCCGGGTTTAGGCGATGCTGGCGATAAAATATTCGGCACTAAATAAGCTCTGTAAGCTTTATAAAAAACTGATAATTAGTGCGAAGCAATAAGTACTAAAGGTAATTAATAAGGCAGCTCATCGCCTTATTAAAATATTGAGCATGTTTATTTAACAGAATGTTTAAGTCTACGTGCTCAAAGACAAATTTTAACTGCAAATTATTAAAGGGAATTATTCATGTCTGACATCGCCTCAGAAGAACAATCCAAGCAACCTGAACAAGATATTACTGCCAACCTTAATGTATTTCAGCAATTACTAGCGGGTTCTCAAATGTTATTCGTTGCCTTTGGTGCATTGGTATTAATGCCTTTGATCACAGGTTTAGATCCTAATGTTGCTTTATTTACTGCTGGTATTGGTACGCTGTTATTTCATTTGGTGACCAAAGGTCAAGTACCTATCTTCTTAGCCTCTTCTTTTGCTTTTATTGCACCGATTGCTTATGGCGTTCAAACGTGGGGTATTCCAGCCACTATGTCTGGTTTATTTGCCGCGGGTGTTGTTTACATGCTGATGTCTTTCGCTGTAAAACTGAAAGGGGTTGAGTTTATTCATCGCTTATTACCACCTGTTGTAGTTGGTCCTGTGATCATGGTAATCGGTCTTGGTTTAGCCCCTGTTGCTGTGAATATGGCATTGGGTAAAACCGGTGATGCAAGCATGGTTTTGATTGATCAAAATACCGCTATGATCATCTCTTTTGCGTCTTTAATTACTACCTTGATCGTCTCGACATTGGCAAAAGGTATTTTTAAACTAGTGCCTATTTTTTGTGGTGTGATTGTTGGTTACTTGTTATCGCTGTTTTTTGGTATTTTAGATTTCACTGTGATATCTAATGCAGCATGGTTAAGTGTTCCACAGTTTGTTACACCTGAATGGAATTGGCATGCTGTGTTGTTTATGATTCCTGTTGCTATTGCCCCTGCTGTTGAACATGTTGGTGATATCCTTGCTATCAGTAATGTCACGGGTAAAAACTACTTGAAGAAACCAGGGTTGCACCGCACCTTATTTGGTGATGGTATTGCGACTAGTGCTGCATCATTGTTTGGTGGACCACCTAATACAACTTACTCTGAAGTAACTGGCGCGGTTATGTTAACGCGTAACTTTAACCCTAAAATTATGATGTGGGCGGCGGTTATTGCTATTCTACTTGCCTTTGTTGGTAAGTTTGGTGCGGTATTACAAACCATTCCTGGTGCGGTAATGGGCGGTATCATGATGTTGTTATTTGGTACGATTGCCTCGGTGGGTTTAAATACGATGATTCGTCATCGTGTTGATTTATCTCAGCCACGTAATATGTGTATTGTGTCAGTTACCTTGGTGTTTGGTATTGGCGGTATGGCATTAGGAATTGGTTCATTTAGCTTACAAGGTGTAAGCCTTTGTGGGATAGTGGCCATTTTACTTAATCTAGTATTACCGCGTCATCGCGTATAACGCTTCGTCGTTAATCTAGGTTGTAAAAGTAAGGGGCATTCGTGCTCCTTATTTATTTTTAGCCTTAGCTCTAAATTTTTTAATGCTCTGTATTTTTCCCCAATATGTATATTTTCCATTAAACCTTTAACATTAAAAATTAATGTCAATAAGCTATAGCTTATTTTCATAAATAATGACCTTTTCTCATAAACTGCTTTATGATGCACCCTATGAATGAATCTTCTATTACTTCCCTATCTGGTTTGATTTTATCACGTCAGCAAATTGAGACTGCGAATGGCGTTGATCTTGTTTTTTGGTTAAGCACCGAACGCGGACCTTGTCGACTTGTTATTCCACAGCAGCGTTATGTTTTCTTAATTGAACAAGATCAACTGGAACAAGCAGAAGCCATTTGGAAACAAGAAAATTGCCAGCCTAACTTTATCCGTCCACTTGATATTAAAACCTTTAATGGTAAAAAAGTTTGCGCTGTTTATACCTTTCAGCAACAGCTACATAAATGGTGCCAGTTAGCATTGATGCAGCAAAGCATTGCCACTTATGAAGGTGATATTAAACTCAGTGACCGTTACTTAATGGAGCGGTTTATCTATGGTTTGGTGAAAGTGTCAGGGCAGATAGAGTGGCTAGGAAGCTATTGGTCGTGTCAGCATGCAACCATTGCGAATGAGACCGACCCTGATGTTATCAAAGCGAATGTAACATTAAAAATGGTGTCATTGGATGTTGAGTGTAGCCCGCAAAGTGAGTTATATAGTATTGCATTAAGCATGGGGAATGTTGGGCAGAAAAAACAAGCACACCATACCGTCTTGATGATTGGTAAACCGCAAGCCGCGACCGATATCAATATCATCTGGGTTAAAGATGAACGGGCATTATTATCACAATTAATAACTTGGTTTGAGTGCTATGATCCCGATGCCATTATTGGTTGGGCTGTTGCTAACTTTGACATGCGTTTATTAGCAAAACGAGCACAACTATTAAATGTGCCTTTAACGATTGGCCGTGATGGTAGCGCATTAAAATGGCTGACACACCGAGACGACCCTGAATCTGGTTCGGTCATCTTAAATGGTCGGGTTGTGTTAGATGGTATTGATGCCTTAAAGAACGCAAGTTTACATTTTGAAAGTTATAGCTTGGAGTTTGTGAGCCAAAGCTTATTTGGTGAAGGTAAATTAATTGCGACCAATAGCGATAAAGGCTTGGAAATAAAGCGCCAATTTGAGCAAGAACCGTTAACACTTGCTCGTTATAATCTACAAGATTGTTTGTTAGTAGAACGCATTTTTGAAGATAAGCAATTAGCAGAATATACGATTCAACGAGCTAGGTTAACCGGCTTGATGTTAGAAAGGCGTGGTGCCTCGGTGGCTGCATTTATTAATTTATACTTACCTTTATTACACCGCAGTGGTTACATCGCACCCAACTTAGGAGATGTGCAAGCACAGCATTCACCTGGGGGGTTTGTCATGGACTCCATTCCTGGTTTATATGAATGGGTATTAGTGCTGGATTTTAAGTCTTTGTATCCGAACATTATTCGCAGCTTCAAAATTGACCCATTAGGGATGGTAGAAGGGTTGCTAGAAGCTGAAGATAAAACCATTCCTGGTTTTAGAGGGGCTCGATTTAGCCGTACAGAACATCACTTACCCGGTATTATAAATACCTTAACGAGTGCACGAGAACAGGCAAAGAAAGAAAAAAATAACGCCTTCCAACACGCAATCAAAATTATCATGAACAGTATGTACGGGGTATTAGGCTCTGCAGGTTGTCGATTCCATGATACACGATTGGCGAGTTCGATCACCTTACGCGGCCATCAAATTATGCAACAAACTGCGCGCTTTATTGAAAGCAAAGGGCAGCAAGTTATTTATGGCGATACTGATTCTACTTTTGTTTATTTAAAAGACTGTAAAAATCTGCAGCAAGCAAACGAAATTGGGCAACAGTTAGCGATTGATATCAATCAGCATTGGGAAGCGCTATTGCGCGATGAGTTTGATTTAGATTGCTTCTTAGAAATTGAATTCGAAACGGCATTTTCTAAGTTTTTTATGCCAACGTTACGTGGGCAAGATACGGGCTCTAAAAAACGTTATGCGGGATTAACTGCGACAGAGTCTGGCGAGAAAATGGTGTTTAAAGGGTTAGAAACGGTACGTTCAGATTGGACTGAGTTGGCACAAACCTTTCAAAAAACATTGTATCAAAAAGTCTTTTCAGAAATGCCTGTCGATGAATATATCACCGACACTATTGAGCAATTAAAACAAGGATTGTTAGACGATAAATTGGTCTATCACAAACGTCTACGTCGTCCATTAGCTGATTATGTGAAAAACATTCCTCCTCAAGTAAGGGCGGCGCGGTTAGCTGATCAACAAAATGCGGCATTAGGTTTACCTTTACGTTATCAACGAAACGGTCGTATTGGTTACTTATTAACGGTTAATGGCCCAGAGCCTCAGGAATATTGTCATTCTGACATTGATTATCAGCAATATATCGACAAGCAATTAAAACCGATTGCAGAGGCGATTTTACCCATCTTAGGTAAAGATTTTAATCTTATTACGTCAGACCAAATGTCGTTATTTTAAATAACTATACTTTAATTCCAATACTTCAATTGATTCAATCTTCAATGTTTTTGAACTGATAGGTTTTAAATTATAAGGGGGAAGTTAAATGCTAAAGCCGATGCTTAAAGGAAAGAGTCCAATAGAGTATCGGCTTGATTTAAGGCTGATGTGATTAAATTCCCTACTATTAGTTAAGTTGATTATTAACGAATAAAATAAAAAATTAACCAAGAAATCAACCTAAAAATTAAATAAGTCTAGTAAATAAGCCTAGTCGCTTAACCCGTCACTTAATAAGGTGCAGGATATAATTTTATGACGCCACTTATATCCGACAGAGCTTGTTCTGATAACGGATCTTTAAAGGCATTAATATTTTCTTTCAACTGTGCGATTGTTGTCGCGCCAATAATAGTTGAAGTTACACCATCAACTTGGTCACACCATTTCAATGCTAACTCTGCAGTAGTGATGCCATTAGTCATTGCAATTTCTTGATAAGCTTTAATTGCTGCTTCACTCGTTTCAGTATCTCTATATAGACCATTGCGCTGTTGAAGTGTCCAGCGACTCCCCTCAGGACGTGCACCATTAAGGTACTTGCCACTCAACATACCTGTTGCTAATGGTGACCAAGGTAAATAAGCGATATTTTCATGCACACAGTTTTCAATTAAATATGGCCAATCTTTCGCATGCAATAAACTAAACTCATTTTGAATAGAGACCATGCGCGGTAGGTTATGTTGTTCGCTGAGTTTTAAGAAGCTATTAATGCCCCATGGGGTATCGTCAGACAAGCCGCAATGGCGAATTTTTCCTGCTTTCACACATTTCTCTAAACCTTGTAAAATATCTAACATCGATTCAGTTTGTTCTGCGCTATCACTATCAGAAAATTTAAAATGATTTGGTGCATTACGACCAAAATGAGGTGTTTGACGGTTTGGCCAATGCAATTGATAAAGGTCGATATAATCTGTTTGTAATCGCTTTAAAGAGGCTTCTACTGAACTGATAACAGTTTCGCCAGTAATAGGACCTCCTTCTCTTACCCAAGGCAAACCTGGTCCTGCAATTTTAGACGCTAATATGATGTCTTTACGTTGGCTACTATTCTTTTTCAAATAATGCCCAATAATTGATTCTGTTTTACCGTAAGTCTCTGCAGAAGGCGGAACCGCATACATTTCTGCAGTATCAATAAAGTTAATATCTTGTGCTAATGCGTAGGCAATTTGTTGGTCGGCATCTTGCTGATTATTTTGTAATCCCCAAGTCATACTGCCTAAACAAACACGAGAAACGGATTCGTCACTACTGCCTAAAGTTGAAAACTGCATATTCACCCTTTTATAATTATCGAAATTAGTCTGCTAATGTAACTGCTTATGGCCCTTTTGTATATTACCTGAGAGAGGTGGTCGGAGCATTAAGCTGAACTTATAAATATGATAAAATAATTGATCATTAATGGTCGAAATTATCATCAAAATAACGTTCTAATCTCATATTTTATAGAAATTGAATTTTAAGTTAATCTAAATTGAATATTTTTATTGAATTTTTTGAATAATGCGTTAAAAAGAGAGGGTATAGTTTTTTATTTAATTGAAGATAAAAAGCGCCTATACGTTACGTATTAAAAACAATTTTTTTGTAGTTATAAAAAGCCGATAAAGGCTTAGCAATACTGTCATGATTGGAGAACTAAAATGACAAATACCAACACAAACTCTCTACAAACTGAAGACGATGATGTACAAGATGTGAATGACTTTTTTACTGAAGACGATTGGGATGAAGACAATTCTTCAACTAAAAAGAAACAAGCATTAATGAATGATAGAAAAAGAGGGCGAGTTCGCCGTAGCATTGAAGAAATTAAAGAAAGAAGACGTTTAAAAGATTTATTAGGTGATGATTACGACGATTTAGATTACCTCGATAGTTAAAAATTTAGACTGATAAGCTGTATTGTCTTTGTAATAAGGCGTTTCAAAAAATCATGCATTTATATCTTATGCTTTTGATGACACCTAAATGAAATTACACGGGATATAGCAATTTTATCTGTTATTAAAAAGGTTAATGGAAACATTAGCCTTTTTTTTCGTCTATTTTTTGTGATTGGTATTACTGCGATTAAATGAAGTTATTGAAACAGGTTTAAAAGGTTTAAAGTCTACATTCAATGATCGATTCAAATGAAAAGGTTCTTTTTAAAGGGTTTTTTACAGAGTGTTAATTGGATCGTTAAACTTACTATTAGTTTTCGATAATGATATCAATTATCAGTTCTATGTGATCTAATGTCGTGCGTTTAAAGTAGTGGTAATTGAAAGAGTATAGTCATTGCTCTTTTCCATATTTAATAAAAAATAAGTGGATAACACGTTTGCTTACAAATATATTATTAGAATTGATTTACAGTTACATAGTAGTAACATGACCATTATATTATGACATTTTTGTTACATGACAAATTGTAATGACAGATAAAATTAGTTATTCATTAAGTGATATTTCATACCTCGACCCTTATAGTTTTTTATTCAGCTATTGAGTGGCATCGGTATCATAAGGAGCTCAACATGAAAGTACTCGCGTTTGCTGCTAGTAACTCAGAAAATTCTATCAACCATAAATTAGCAGATTACACTGCAAATCTAATCCCAGATGCCGATGTCGAGTTATTAAACATTAATGACTTTGAAATGCCTATTTATAGTATTCAACGTGAAGTGCAATTAGGTAAACCAAAACAAGCACAAGATTTCTATGACAAAATTACAGAAGCTGATGTTTTAATTATCTCTTTTGCAGAACATAATGGTTCTTATACTGCTGCTTATAAAAACCTGTTTGATTGGACTTCTCGTATTGATATGAAGGTATACCAAGACAAACCTGTTTTAATGTTAGCGACTTCTCCAGGACCTGGTGGTGCATCTTCTGTATTAGGCTCTGCTGTTGGCTCGGCAACTTATTTTGCCGCGGATGTAAAAGGATCTTTATCCGTCCCTAACTTTTTTGATAACTTTGATATTGTGACGAATCAAGTCGTTAGTGTAGAAATCAAAGCTGCATTATTAGCAATGGTTTCAAAATTAAAATAACAGCATTTTTAACAGTGTTAAAGGCAAACTAAATAAAATGAAAAACCTTTTATTATTGCTGATCTCCACTGCTTACATCGTTTTTATTTTTTATTACCAGTCAATACAGCGACTACCTATGTGGTCGCTATATCTATTAGCTATTACTAATCTATTAAGTTTTATATTTTATGGTATGGATAAATTGGCAGCGATCAAGCATTGGCAAAGAACACCAGAAAAACACTTTTATGTTTTAGCACTATTATCTGGTTGGCCTGCAAGTGTATTAGGTCAAATAGTCTTTAATCACAAAATCAGCAAAGTGAGCTTTCGTCGGTGGTTTTATTTTATGAGCCTTGTTAATGCAACAGCAGTGGTAGGTTATTTATTGTATTAGCCTAATGAGTGATAGAGATTTAAGTGCTAATATAATTTTAAACATTGTACGACTACTTTAAATACTGATAAGGCCAATGTTACTAAAAAGACTGAACTTCGTTGGAACAAGCCACCCCCTAAATATAACTGCTAATATTCCCCTTCAACACTGCTTCTAAATATAGCCCTATATACCGTTTCTAAACACTGCACCCTAATTAAGTTTCTAAATAAAGAGCTCTGAACTCTCCTTGCAAATAGTCTTAAATTTCATCGGCCTCAAATGCTTCATTAGCTTTATTAAAGGCATCATTTTCAGCGCTGTTACCGTTGCTATCAAACAATTTCTCTAGTTTTTCTATGTGTTCATCCCAAAGTTCAGTGCTGCTTTTTTTGCCGTCTTTCCAAAGTTCATTACTAGATTCTTTTCCGTTATCCCAAAGCTCTTTAGTTGCCTCTTTACTCTCATTCCAGACTGCTTCACTAGATCCTTTACCATTATCCCAAATCTCTGCACTTGCTTCTTTACTACCTTCCCAGATCTCTTGACCTATTTCTTTACTTTTCTGCAAGGCTTCTTTGCTCGACTCTGTGCCTAACGTTAAAATATCTTGGCTGGTTTTTTTACTTTTCTCCCAAATTTCTTCGCTAGATTTACCTACTGCATCCCAAGACTTAGTGGGATCTGTTTTTCTCGCTGCAGAAGCGGCTATTTTCGCTCTCTCTAATAAGGTCGGTTTAGCTTCGCTTGTTTGTTGTTGTTCTGCTTGCAGATCAATCGCCATTGGCTCGCTTATTTTTTTTTCAGTCTCTTCCTCAGAGTCGCAGGCTGATAGTAATAACGCTGCGCTAAAACATAATGATGATGTTATCTTTTTTGACATTTTCATATCTCAATTCCTATGAGGTCATGCTAATTAACCAATTTCGAATAAGCTTATATAAAATAAGTTATGCTGGTTAATCTATGCGAATGATATCTTAAATATTAAGGGGTATTTTAAGAATCATTGGTGATTAGTCAAACAATAGTAAAACTAGTTGCAAATAAAGGCGTCTAAAACTTGAATTATTACACTATATAAAATACTGTTTATAAAAACAGTTGGAGTGTTCGTTGAAATTATATATTGCTGAAAAGCCAAGTTTAGGACGTGCAGTTGCAGATGCACTGCCAAAACCACATCGTAAAGCTGATGGATGTATCTATGCAGGCAATGGCGATGTGGTTAGTTGGTGTATTGGGCACTTATTAACGCAGGTTGATCCTGAAGCCTATGATCCTAGTTTTAAACAATGGAAATTCGAACACCTGCCAATCATTCCTGAAAAATGGAAACTAAAATCTGTTGCAACCACGAGTAAACAATTAAGTATTTTAAAAAAGTTAATTAAACAAGCTGATCAGTTGGTACATGTTGGTGACCCAGATCGAGAAGGTCAACTTCTCGTTGATGAAGTCATTCATTTCAGTGGTGTAAAAGGCAATAAATTAAAACAAGTAGAGCGTTGTTTAATCAGTGATTTAACGGTTAATGCTGTTAAACGTTCATTGCAACAATTACGTTCAAATCAAGATTTTATTCCTCTATCAACGTCTGCCTTAGCACGCACCCGAGCAGACTGGTTGTATGGTTTAAATTTAACGCGCGCTTATACCTTACTTGCACAAAAATCTGGTTACAAAGGTGTGATATCGGTTGGACGAGTGCAAACGCCGTTATTGGGCATAGTTGCAAGGCGCGATAAAGAGATTGAGCAGTTTGTTAGTAAGCCATTTTATGAGGTACTCGCACACTGCCAGGTTATTAACCAACAAAAAAATGAGCCTAGTTTTATTGCTAAGTGGCAACCGAGTGAGGCTTGTGCACCTTATCAGGACTCCGAAGGCCGTGTATTAGTAAAGGGATTGGCAGAAAACGTAGCGGCACGTATTACTAATCAACCCGCTACAGTTAAAAGTTTTATTAATAAAAATAAAAAACAGGTCGCGCCTTTACCTTATAATTTATCTAGTTTACAAATTGATGCGGCAAAACGTTTTGGATATAGCGCACAACAAGTATTAGATGCTGCGCAGGCACTTTATGAAAGGCATAAGTTAATTACTTACCCACGTTCAGATTCGCGTTATTTACCGCGTAATCATCATCAACAGGCTAAGTATGTTACTCAAGCAATTGCGAATAACGACAGTGCGATGCAAGAAGCTGTGCAAGGTGCCAATTTATCCATTAAAGGACGTGCCTGGAATGACAGTAAAGTCGATGCGCATCACGCCATTATTCCTACGGATACCAAAAAATCAACCAACACATTAGATTTGGTTTCAAAGAATATTTACCAATTAATTGCCCGTCAGTACCTCTGCCAATTTTATGATGACTATTGTTATGCGGAGTGCATTGCTGAAATAGAAATAAACCAAGGTTTGTTTGTTAGTAAAGCAAAATCAAAGCAAAGCGATGGCTGGAAGATACTGTTCCCACAAAAAGAAACTGAAAGCTTTTTACCAACGCTCAAAAAGGGGCAAGTTTTACATTGTGAGCGTGGTGAAGTGTTAGATAAAAATACACAACCTCCGGCTTTCTTTACTGATGCAACCTTGTTGGCGGCAATGAGTAATATTGCACGTTTTGTAAAAGATCCTGAGCTAAAAAAAATACTAAAAGAAACGGATGGGTTAGGAACAGAAGCGACCAGAGCTGGGATTATTGAATTACTGTTTAAGCGTCAATTCTTACAAAGAATCGGTAAAACTATTCAGGCAACTGAGGTTGGTCTAAAGTTAATTGAAAGCTTGCCAGATAGCCTAACGTTGCCTGATATGACCGCGTTATGGGAAATGCAGTTAAATGCTATTAGCCAAAAAGAACAAACTTATCAAGGCTTTGTATTTCCATTACAAGATCAGCTCGGGCATATTATAAGTAAAGCGATTGCTGATGGACCACAAGCGTTAATTAATTTACCAGCCAGTCCTGCAGGATTTAAAAAGTCGTTTTCTAAAAGAAAATCTGCGCCTAGAAAAACAACGGGTTTTAAGAAAACGACTAAAGCCATTGCTAACACTAAACCTAAGACTAAAAGAGCAGTGACTAAGTAAGTTTTATTAAAATACGCGATGACGTTATTAGGTATTATAAAAAGGATTATTATGAAAATATGCGGTATAGAATTAAAAGCAAGTGATGCGATTTTAGTGGTATTGGAAGCCGATGAAGAGCGCTTTCATCATGTAGATTTAAAAGTGAAGAAAATTTCATTAGGTGATGGAGATGTTAATGCGGACGTCTTATCTTTCAAAGAAAAGATTGATACTTTTGTTCTCAATAATCAGATAGGAAAAATATTTATCAAAAAACGTGGGAAAACAGGGCGGTTTGCTGGTGGAGCAAATACGTTTAAAATGGAAGGGCTAATTCAACTTTCAACGGTAGGTGAGGTAACGTTAATCTCCCCACAAACGACCGCCGCTATGCAGAAGAAAAACAAAATCGAATTATCAACTACGCTTAATGCATACCAACATGATGCATATTTAACCGCCGTAACTGGAATGCACTTCAAAGTTTAATCTGCCACACTTTATCAATATACCCCCAATTTTTTTCCAAGGCTTTTAAGAACATTATTTAAAATAGTGCTCTTAAAAGTGATTTATGATGAATTTTGGCGTTATCATTAATCGAGCTAAAAAATGAAAGTCATTGATGAAAAACCAAGAGTATAGAAATACTAATAAAAAGTGTGAGTAGAATGGCTACTAATAGAGAAAGGAATAATTAACTTAATATTCGTTGTAAGAGTACTTTTAGTGCTTTATTCGTTATACTTTTATGATAATAACTTAAGTCATTTCAACTATATAAAAAGGTTTAGAATAAGATGAATGGAGCAGGTGGAAGTTCAGGTGGTGTTGGCAATTTTTTCATTGGTTTGATTATGATGTGTGGTGGCTTTTATATGCTACTTAATGCTATCACAGTAACATCCAGTTTTGGTTTTGGCTCTCGACTTTATAGTTTTAACAACTTTGGTGGTATGGGTATTACCAGTGGCATGGTGATGATCCCTTTCATTTTTGGTATTGGCCTTATTTTTTATAATGCGAGAAACATTTTAGGTTGGATCCTTTCAATTGGTTCTCTTACTGCCTTAATTTTTGGTGTTATATCTAGCGTCAGGTTTAGTATGCGCACCATGACTTCGTTTGATCTTATTGTTATTTTGGTATTGTCCGTCGGTGGACTTGGGCTATTTTTACGCTCACTAAAATCTAATAAAAGTTAATTAATATTCTTCAGTAGGGTTCTATTCTAAGGGCTTCAAGGTTATTAGCCTTCTTCAATATTCATGATAAGAATATGATTGTTGTCTAAAATAGGATTCTATTGTACCTATACCAATCACACTAATTAACTGATCTATTTTACTTGTTAAAATAACTTATTTCTTCGTTGTAAATTTCGTAAAGGGAATGACCATTTAGCTCGATTTACGTCTTAAACTAAGTCATTTTTCCTGCGTAAAATTTAGATCACTTATTTAATGTAATCGGTATTAGAGAAGTTAATGAAAACATTAAGCTCTCTAAGTATATAATCATGATGCTTTATCGTACTTCTTTATCATACTTATTTATCATAGTTCCCCTCGCATAATTTTTTAATTTCGTTAAACTTAATGATTATTGATATCAATATTAATAATGAAAAACTATCTGTAATAAAAACAATAATAATAAACGTCATAGGTAATCGAATGAAAAAATCATTAATCACGCTGTTTGGAATTATGTTAGTCCTCCCTAATTTAGCTTACGCACACACTGTTCCAGGTGCTGGTGGCTTTATGTCTGGATTTAGTCACCCTGTACTTGGCTTTGATCATCTACTGGCTATGTTAAGTGTGGGTATTTTAAGTGCTCAGATGGGGGGGAAAGCAATATGGAAAGTACCTGCCACTTTTGTCATCGTTATGTTGATTGGTGGCATTCTTGGTATGGAAGATGTTCAATTGTTTTCTGTTGAATTAGGCATTATTTTGTCAGTGTTTGCATTAGGCCTTTCTATTGCCTCAGAGAAAAAATTTCCCGCTTTGCTAGCAATGCTGTTTGCTGGCATTTTTGCCATTTTTCATGGGCATGCACATGGTTCAGAAATGCCTTATCTAGCTAAACCTATGTATTACGCACTTGGCTTTGTTGCTGGTACTGCGATTATACATATTGCAGGTGTCTTCATTGGTCTTGTTTTATTGAAACTAAAAAGTGGTGCTCAACTCTTAAGATATTTAGGTGCTGGTATTGCAGGGGTTGGTTTCCACATGCTTGTAATGTGAGCCTTCTTTATTGTATTAATAGCTTCTATAAATTGCTTTTATAAATGACTTTGTAGCTCACTTTCTATAATTCAATTTTATCTCTATTAATGCTCTAGTTAATTCATCTTCCTTTTACAGGAAGGTGAATATTTAAGATGGCTTTAAATACTTATTGTATTCATGTTTAAAAATAACATTTACCAAAACAGCAATGTTTTACTGCTAATCATTCCTGCTACGCTCTTATTAACACTCTTCCCGTTTTACCTTTGTAATGGATTCAAAATAGCGCGGCTATTTGCTGTAATAAAGTCAGTAATCTTAAGCAAATCTTAAGGTTACTCTCAGTGTTCCTTAAGCTGGTAATGATACTTTATTGTTAAGTTCATTCATCTCAGGATACTGTATGTCGTTTTCACTCAAAAAACGCTTAGGCATTTTATTCCCTATCATTTCCACTTTTGTTATTTGTTTATCTATTTTCATGCTTTCTCGGTTGAGCTTGTCATTATGGCAAAGCGAGCGAATTAATGATGTTAATGGATGGGGGACCATTTTTTTAAGTGGGTTGCGTATAGACCTTGCCAGTTTAGGCTATCTATTTGCAGTGCCTGCGTTAGTGAGTTGTTTATTGTTAAATAACAATACTATTGGAAAAATTTGTTCTGTATTTTTACGAATTTGGATCGTTGCTGGTTTATGGTTAGTTGTTTATATGGAGGTAGTTACTCCTTCATTTATTATAGAATATGACGTTCGTCCTAATCGATTATTTGTTGAATATTTAATTTACCCTAAAGAAGTTTTTGGTATGTTATTGAGTGGTTATAAACTTGAGTTATTGTTAGGTGCATTGATCTCTATTACCACTATTTATGGGGCTTGGAAGTTCAGTCGATATGCTGTCACAGGGTTAACATTTCCTAAATGGTATTGGCGTCCCGTGATGGCATTATTAGCTGTTTCACTTTGTTTTCTAGGCGCTCGTTCATCATTGGGGCATCGTGCATTGAATCCTGCCATGGTCGCTTTCTCAACAGATCCATTAATGAATGATTTAATCTTAAATTCATCATATTCATTGTTCTTTTCTATTAAACAGATGAGCGCTGAAGATGATGCTTTTAAATATTATGGCAAGATGGATGAAGCTAACATTATTCGTCTGGTCAAAGAATCAATGTCTGCTAATACTAGGCTACCACATAGTGAATTATCGTCTTCAGAAAATAAAGATCTTAAAGGCGTTAACGGGAAACAATTTAATCTTAATGGTTCTAGTTCTGAATTAATGCCTACATTAGTTAACCGCTCAGCGTCCTATCAAGGTAAACCTAAGAACTTGGTTATTCTATTGCAGGAGAGCTTAGGGGCTCGCTATGTCGGTGGGTTAGGGGGATTACCATTAACTCCGAATTTGGATAAGTTAATGCAAGAGAGTTGGAGCTTTAATCGTATGTATGCCACAGGAACGCGTTCTGTACGTGGTATTGAAGCGGTAACAACTGGTTTTTCACCTACTCCGGCGCGTTCGGTTGTTAAATTAGGGCAAAGCCAAACTAACTTTTTTACCATTGCCGATTTATTAAAAAACCAAGGTTATCATACGCAATTTATTTATGGTGGTGAAAGCCATTTTGATAATATGAAAAGCTTCTTCTTGGGCAATGGTTTTAGTGACATGCAGGATTTTGCTACATTTGAAAACCCTGATTTTGTTGGCGCTTGGGGGGCTTGTGATGGTGACTTATATAAAAAAGCAGATCAACAATTTTCACAGCTTAATAAATCAGGAAAACCTTTTTTTAGTTTAGTGTTCACTTCGTCAAACCATTCTCCGTTTGATTATCCTGACGGGGTCATTACTCCTTATAACTCTCCAAAACAGACTCGGGAAAATGCAGCTAAATATTCTGATTATGAATTAGGGCAATTTATCAAAAAAGCGAAAGCCTCTGATTATTGGGACAATACTGTGTTTGTGGTTGTTGCCGATCATGATTCACGAGCATACGGTAATCAATTAGTCCCTATTGACCATTTTAGAATACCTGCGGTTATTTTTGGTGGAGGTATTGGTTATAAACAAGATGATCGTTTAGCCAGTCAAATCGATTTACCACCAACGTTATTATCATTGATCGGTGTTGATAACCTAACGCCTATGATTGGCCATGATATGACCCAAGATATTGAAGCATCAAAACTAAGAGCGATGATGCAGTTTTATAAGAACTACGCTTGGATGGACAATAATAATGACGTGGTTATTTTACAACCGAGTAAGTCTCCACTGGGTTTTCATTATGATGCTGAAACCACACAACTGAATAGTAAAGAGATGCCTGAAATAATGGTTGATAAAGCCAAAGCGAATGCGTTATGGGGCAGTTTAGCTTATAAAAAAGGCTATTATAGTTCAGAGTATCTTCATTAGTCTTGTGTCGTTATTCACCCGTAATTGTTGTCATGTCAGTGGCTACAATTGCGCTTTAAATGAACGCTATTTATTAAATAGCGTTATTGAATAACTTTATTAAGCCATTTTATTAAACCACTTTATTAAGTTACCCTTAACTGTTTTCGGAGCATACCGTTTTTAGTTGCTAATCACATCTCGATATTGACGAGGTGATATCCCTACGAGTTTTTTAAAGTATCGTCCCATGTGGCTTTGATTAGAAAAACCACAATGTAGAGCTGCGTCACTGATGCTTTCTAACTTATTATGTAGTCGTAATTTAACTTGTTCTATTCTAATGCTTAATAAATAAGCCTGTGGTGTTTGCGCTAAGCTTTGTTTAAACATACGGCAAAAATGATATTCACTTAATTGGCCTAACTCAGCTAATTCACTGAGATAAATTTGACGGTGAAAGTTGGCTTGCATGTAATCACACACTAATGATGTCACCTTTGGTGATAAGCCTCCTTTGATAGGGGCTATTATCTTAGTTATTCCCATATTTTGTATCATGGAGACTAATATCGTATTGGTAACTTGCTCCATCGCTAAATGATTATCTTTACTTTGCCAATCGCTAGTAGTCATACAGTGTCGAAATAAAGCTTCAGTTGCCACATCGGTAGTAAAGTTTAATTCTGGTAGTTGTAACATACGTGGATCGATATCAAAGACTTTCAAAGCAAGTTGTTTAAGGTAGTCATCATTAAAGTACAAGTGCATAAACTGTTGCATTTGACCAAGTTGCCAATGACTTTCAGAATCTTTTGGCATTAAACAAAACTTACCTGGCGCACCAAATCTTGAATGAATGTCGGTACGATGTGTTTGATATCCACCTGTTAGATATAAACTCAAGGTATGTTGTTTTTCATTTCTATAATAGACATGGTCATTTTCATTCTGATAATGCGCCCAAGATAAGGCATCCGTTAAAGATCTTTCCCTTAAACAGATTTTGCTAGCTGACTGTTGAAAGCTAGTATTAGAAGACTCAAAATGCAAATGGGTCTTCTTTATATTGGCATGATCTGAACTAATGTTATCCATAGTAATATTATTCACAAACACAGCGTTGATAGGTCACTCTATAAATATTATAGAAGGAAGTAAATTGTTATAAGGTGTTTTTATAAACGACTATAAAAATAGATAAGAAAACACTCATACTTACATTAACACTAATATTAAATAGCTCAACTTATACTCTGCTTTCGATGTTACCCATGATTATAAAACCGCAATATTGTGTTAGTTTTAATGAGATTGTGATATTTCTTATAAGTTAAATACTGCATGATGTGATTCTATTATAAGTTTTATTCTTAAGGGTAAAGAATGTCAGTATTACTTTATATATCAATGGTTTTTATTTGGGGGTTGTCGTGGATATCGATTAAATGGCAGCATGGCGATGTACCGATGGAAGTCTCTATTTTTTATCGTTTTGCTATTGCTGCGATGATTATGTTCATCATTGGAAAGTGTTGGCGAAAACTTCAACCAGTAAAACCAAGAGATCAATCTTTTTTAGCACTACAAGGTATATGTTTATTTTGCTGTAATTTCTTAGCCTTCTACAGTGCAACCTTGTATATCCCGAGTGGTTTAGTGGCTGTTTTTATGGCGACGGCTCCAATTTTTAATGCGGTGCATAGTCGTTTCTTCTATCAAACTAAAACCAGTGCTAACTTTTGGTTAGGTGCTGTGTTTGGGTTAGCCGGTATTAGTTTATTATTTACCGGAGATTTACTGAAAACAGACTGGTCACAGAATACATTATACGGGCTGTTCTTTGCTCTTTTAGGCACTTGGTGTTTTTCCATTGGTAATATGCTCAGCATACGTAATACAAAAAATAATATTCAACCTTTCACTGCAACCAGTTATGCAATGCTTTATGGATGTGCTGCATTATTGCTAATCATTTTAGTTCGAGGACTGCCTTTTGAATTTACAATGACTACAGAATACATAGGCAGTTTATTGTATCTCGCTATTCCTGCTTCTGTGCTTGGGTTTACCTTTTATCTTATCTTGGTTGACCGTTTAGGGGCGAGTAATGCAGCTTATATATTAGTGTTAACACCGATAGTGGCATTAAGCGCCTCTGCTGTTTTTGAAGGCTATCATTGGACATTACTTTCAACACTTGGTTTGGTGTTAGTGATATTAGGAAACGTATTAACTCAGCGGAAGAAACCTTTATTTTCTCGTTGCAAACAAGCTGCACTGCAACCAAGCTAACGACGGTTTATCGACATGCTAATTACTCTTTAGAGACATTGGTAATTAGCATGTCGAGTATGCCTATATCATCTACCTATTTTCTCTAATTAGGAATTATCTAAACGCTTTGAGGCATCCATTGTTATTGACTCTGAACTTAGTGCATTGTGCATTTCTTTAAAAACTAACTCTAATGCTGCTAAATCATTCTGTGCTTCTTGCACTTTTCCTGTTTGATATTTATGTTGTATTGAATAGGCAACGTCGTGAATTTTATAATGTATTTTTTCAATTCGTTGGATTTCCTCTTCATCAAATAGTTGTGTTTGTTTTTGAAGATAGAGCCAATTACCACAATGACAAAATTCATTATCCAATATAGGCCAAAATGCAATGTCGCCGTGTGATGATAAAATCTTATTTCGTAACTTCTCTTTCCATTTAGTTGTCATTAATTTGAAAATTTCTAGCGTGTTTTGTTTCCTTGTATAATGTGTACTGCCACAGGCAAGCCACTCTTTATTTGGCGTGTAATGATTTAGCCATTGAAAAAAGTCTACAGCAGGCATCGGTTTCGCTATTCCATATCCTTGTGCTTTTTCACACCCCATCAGTAAAAGCATTAACCCATGATCTGTTGTTTCAACACCTTCAGCAATAACATTACGATTAAATGATTTTGTTAACGAAATAACACCATCAATAATAGAGTAGTCACTTGGGTCATCAAGCACGTCTCTTACAAAGCTTTGATCAATCTTTATCGTTTCTGCAGGTAAACTTCTTAAATGCGTTAGAGATGAGTAGCCTGTACCAAAATCATCTAATGCAAAAGTGACCCCTAAGCCACTTTGACAAGCCTTGATAATATGAGTAATGGTATTGAGATCACCTAAAGTAGAGCTCTCTAGTATTTCTAATTGTAAATCTTTTGCGTTAACAGAAGGGTGCTCAGCTAAGTGTTTTTCAAGCACAATAAAGAAAGAGGAAGAATGCAGATGATTTGATGCAATATTAATACTAACTTCTAGTTTAATACCTTGCTGCTGCCAATTATCAAGTTGTTGTAAAGCATTCTTGATAACCCATTCACCGACTTTAATTTCTAGTGGTGTTCCATCGATAAAAGGCAAGAAGTCTAAGGGAGGAAGCAATCCTTTTTCTGGATGGAACCAGCGAATTAAAGCTTCAACACCAAATACATTACCTGTTGCCATATTTACTTTTGGTTGATAATACAATTGAAACTCATTGTTTTCTAAGGCGTTATTGATTTCTTCTAATTGGAGGTTTTTTTGAATAATTCGTTGGTCTGAATCTGGACTGTATAAATTTGAACGATTTTTACCAGCTAATTTCGATTGATACATCGCATGATCGGCATGACGTAATAATGTATCTATATCGCCCTCATCAGATGGGTATAAAGTCACACCACTAGAAACGGTTATCTGATGTTGAATACCGTCAATAATATAGGGTACTGCTAAAATTTGGTGAATACGTTTAATCGTTGCTTCATATTGTGAATTAGATTCAATGTCATTAAGTAATATTGCAAACTCATCTCCACCTTGTCGTGACACGGTATCTTCTTCTCTGATACAGCCTGTAATACGTTCAGCGACTTCAATTAATAAATGATCACCTGCATCATGTCCAAAACTATCATTTACTGGTTTGAAGTCATCTAGGTCAAAAAAGCATATAGCGAGTTGATGCCCAGTACGTATACTATGTGCGATTGATTGATGGAATCGGTCTATAAATAAAGCGCGATTTGGCAATTTAGTTAATACATCATAATGAGCCATCAAGTTAAGCTTTTCTTGTTGTTGCTTAATACTGGTTATATCTGAAAATACACCAATGTAATGGGTTATTTGATTATCTTCGTTAGTCAAGGATGTAATGTTTAGTAGCTCTGCGTAGAGTTCACCTTGTTTGGTTCTATTCCATATTTCACCTTGCCAATGCCCACTTTCTTTAATTGATTGCCACATTTGTTCATAAAATTGAGGGCTTTGTTTACCTGAACTTAAAAAAGAAGGTTGTTTGCCAATGACCTCTTCTCTTCTATAGCCTGTTATTTTAAAAAATGCAGAGTTAACATCAACAATTAATTTTTTAGCATCAGTTATCACAATTCCTTCATGAGTATCGCTGAATACTTTTGAGGATAATTGAAGTTTATCTTCTGCTTTTTTGCGTTTACTAATATCTTGAGCGACTACGATGATAGTTTTTGGCTGAGAGCCAACTTGGCGAGTCGGTGAAATAGTTAATTCCACCCAAATAATATGGCCATCTTTATGAATATAACGTTTTTTTATCGTTGATTCATGTTGTTGACCTGTTAATATTTTTTTACGATGGCTTAAATTACTTTCTAAGTCATCGGGATGTGTGATCCTTTCAAAAATATTCACATCTGACATATCTTTCATACTATAACCAACCATATCGCAAAATCGTTGATTAATACGAATGACACTTTTTATGTCGAAGCTAATTAATGCAACACCAACCGTTGCTTGCTCAAAAATAGTTCGGAACAGTTGTTCGCTAACGGCTAAAGATTCTTGAGAGCGTAATTCATTGCTAACATCTCTAATAATACAAATTAATTGATCATTAAAGCCGATATTATTAAGGCGGACATCAAAATAAGTGATTTGATTGTTGATCATGAGTTGGTATTTGAAAGTAAGTATTTTATCTGTTTGTAGTACATCATTAATTTTAGATTGAAAAAGTAAGCCTATATCCTCTGGGAAAATATCTTGTAAGCGCTTACCAATAAAGTTGTTTGAATCATTATAAAATTTATCATTATTTTGCGTATGGTAATCTAAAATAACCCCATCGGACATAATTCGAAAGTAAGTATCAGGTAAAGCATTAAATAAACTCTTTAATTCAGCATGATGACGTAAGTTCGTTTCTTCTGCCTGTTTTAGGTCTGTAATGTCCTGCACTATGCCGACAATCAGTTTTGTTTGTTCTGACACATCGAAGGTATGTCCACCCGAGGCTAAAATCCAACGAATTTCACCATCTTTTCGACGAATTCTACACTCAATATGCCAGTTAACTTTATTCGCAATAGCTTGTTGGAGTTTGTTATCAACTTCGTCTTTTTCCTCCGGTAATACATGTTGAAGAAATGTCTCGTAGGTCCAATCAGGTACTAGTGAATCGTAACCAAATATTTGGTCATGTATCAGAGAGTGATGAGTCGTTTGATCTGCAAGATTAAGTTCCCAGTTACCAATGCGGCTTTGCTCTAAAACAAGCTCTAATTTGGTTTCATTTTTTTTATGTTGATTTTCTATATTACGCTGTTTGGTAATATCAACTATTTGAATAATATAACCTGATGGTTGGTCATTATTTTCAGGTGTATAGATAGGTGTGATGGATGTATTTGCATAGTAAATAGTGCTTTGGGCAAGTTGAAAACTGCTTTCAACTTGCAAGTTCTTCTCAACTTCAATAGTGTTTTTAATTTGAAGGGGAGCATTAATTTGAGGAGAGCCATTCATTTGAAGACAATCTGCAATTTGAAAGGTGTCTTCGAATATAACCGTTTGCTTTTGATTAGAAGACTTCTCTAGTCTTGCTCTCCAAATTTGTTCCCATGCTGGTGTGTTGCACCAGGCTGGAGATTCCCAAAATAGCTTTCCAATATAATCCACTTCTGGTTCATCTTGAAAAGTTAAAGCGATGTCATTCACTTTTAATACTTGACCCTCCCGAGAAAGAACCGCCATATATTGAAGTTGTTGACTGAAAATCATTTTAAATAACGGATCTGAATTATTCAGTACCAAATTAGGAGATGAATTTAAATTCATAATTTTTTACTAGCTAAAAGTGAGATATAAAACAAAAATACAATGGTGATTACTTTTAAAATGGATGAAAGTAAATGGAATTTACTTTCTTCTATGAGTAAAATGAATTGATTAATAACCTTATATTGAAAGATAGGTAAATGACAGAAAGCATATAGAGGGTTCTGTTTTTTTAATGATATTGATAAGTCATCTTCACGTTCTGCCATTTCTTTTCCTTGCTGTACAGCTGAGTTGGCCGATATAAAATTATTATCTGTGCTGCACTATATTACTTACTATAATCATTCTGATTACAGGTATTAATGATGGATATAAAGTGCCACAAAGTGGAGAAGTAAATAGCATAAATATAAATATAAACATAACAATAAAATACTATAAAAAATAAATATACTCTATAACCATAAATTAATATTATTCATTGATCACATGCTTAAAAGTCTTATCTAATATAACTTAATAATACTACCCCTATATAACGTCATGCTTATAATCACTAACGTTGTATTTTATTCACACATTACAGATTGTTTCTATCGGTCATGTGAACTTGATTTCTTCCTTCCTTTTTCGCTCGATATAAGGCGGAATCAGCTTGATCGATTAATCTTTCTAGTATATCTCCTTTTTTATATTGACTCGCTCCGATACTAATAGTGATATTAATAGTGGTATTTAATTTTTCGGAGTGATATGGATTTTGCTCTATGATTACTCTGAGTTTTTCAGCCACGATCAAGCTTTCATTAATGCTCGTTTTAGGTAACAGCAATATAAATTCCTCTCCCCCATACCGGGCAAATAAATCATCCGCTCTTAATGTCTTTTGTATGTTCGTTACAACGTGCTTTAATATTTTATCGCCAGCGATATGACCATAAGCATCATTGACTTTTTTAAAGTAATCAATATCTATCAGTAATATAGATAATGGGCGGTTAAGTAAATCAGACTCTTGAAAAAATGAATCAGATTTTTCTAAAAGGTAATGTCTATTAAAAATACCGGTTAAGTGATCTCGATAGGCTACATTTTGTAGTAGTTCTTTTGAGTGTTCTATTTTTTCAGTACGTTCTTGAATTCTTAGTTCAAGGCTTGCATTTAAATAGAGTAACGCTTTGGTTTTTTCTGCTACTTTTCTATTGAGTTTCTTATTTAAACTTTTTAACACTCGTTGCCTATACAAAAATGCGGAGACAATGACGAATGCGATAAATAATATCCATTTCAATAAGTTATAATTTACTTTATCTACGTATTTAATCAGTGTCTTTTTTTCCGTAATATTATTTATTTGCTCTTGAGATAAGTTTTTAACTAACTTTTCGAAAATACTTAATAACAATGGTTCATCATTTCTCACCGCTATACCTAGTTTTCTATCTTGAGCAAATTTTCCGCTTACTTTTAGCTTACCTAAGAACTCATCTTCTAAAAATAAATCAACAGTATTTAAACTACCAATAAATCCGTAAAGGCGACCATCAGCGACTTTTTGTAGTCCATCTTTTATCGTATCAACCTCCACTATTATTATTTCTGGGTAATCTTTCTTAATAATGTCCTGATGAGCGTACCCTCTAGGTACGCCTATAATTTTATTAGCTAAGAGAGTGAAGTTATTGATAAAAGGAGAATTAGTTTTGGTGACTAATACACGAGGAAAAACTAAATAAGGCGATGTAAAGTTAAGGTATTTCTTCCTTTCTGGTGTTGATGCAGCTAAGGATAATAAATCACATTTTCTTTGCTGTGCGAACTCAACTGACTCATTCCAAGAGTCTGTTTCGACTGTTTCTATTGGAATGGTAAGTTGTTTTCTAAAAATATCGAGAAATTCTGTATTGATGCCAATATGTTTCCCATTATTATCAAATCCTTCATAAGGTAACCAGTTAGGATCGATACATATTGTTATTTTTTTTATTTTTTCTAAGTAACTTTTTTCGCGTTCGGTTAAAAATATCGTTGGGTTTTTAGCATTGTAAATAAGTTGTGTGAAATCAATCGCCTCTCTTTCAATACCTAATACTTTGTAAAGTTCGAAGCTTTTTCTAATTTTGTTTTCGTTGATCGTTCCAATTTCAGAGGTGTTTAAATAAGCTAATTTTTTAAGTTCTGTACCTTCAAAAAAAAGTGCTTTTTTAGTTAGTTTTTGTTCGTTGTATTGTTCGAATATGAGATCGACCGTTTCAGCTATATTATCAAAGGCATATTTCCAGCCCCTTAAAGATGCTTCTCTAAATGCCTTAGCGGTATCAATATCGTTGGCCATAAAGTGTTCGCTTGTATATAAAAAGTCACTATATAAGTCAAACCCATAATCCTTTGGGTTAAAAACATTATATTGCACTCCCATTTCCTCTAAATAATAGGGTGCTCTAGAAATATAAGCAGACATTAGATCTGTTTTTTTATTGATTAAATCTTCTATGTGGTGAGAGTGTTTTAAGAAGATTAAATCATTTTCTTTAATGCCATTAGAGTTAAGCATAGCTTTTAATGAGGCTTGTTGGGCATCAGCAATACTTGCCATGACTCTTTTACCCGAAAAATCTTCAAATGCTTTTATTCGAGATGCTTTAGTACTTAATAATACAAGTGGACTGGATTGAAAGAGGGCATATAAAAATACTATCTTTTTACTATGTGATTTTGAAAGAATCAGTGTTTCTTTGGCAACAGCAAAGTCAATTTCGCCATTTGTCACTTTCTGTGGGGTAAGAGGTTGGTTTTTTATATTGAAAGGATTTATGTTTACCGTTAAACCTACTTCATTATAGAAGCCTTTTTCTTTGGCTATATAATAACCAGCAAATTGAAATTGCTCAAACCATGATAGTTGTAATGTTACTTGTTTCAATTCATTTGCTGATAACGAGTTGCTAAATACTACAAGTAAACAAATACACAGCCTTACAATGTTAGGCACTAAAGAATTCCTTTTCTTTTTGAAATATCCAAATAAAAAGATAGTAGAGAAGAGTGAATAAGACAATAAAAATACTTATATTGGTAAATATTTGATTATATCATGCGATTGCGATGACTTTAAAACCTTTTTGGCTAATGGTAAATAAAAGCTAATATAAATGGATTTCGAGGGGAAATATAATATTCAAATACTTTATGGTTTTGTCTTATTTAAGGAGTGACTAGTGCTGTATTAAAGGCCATGTTATTTAGCTTAAACACTCTAAAGCCTATAGTAAGTAAGCAATGGCTCTTATTCATTATTGTCGGTTAAATAGGTAGGTTTTAAACCTGCTAGACTAATTAATAGTTTATGTTGAGCTGTAAGTTAATTATCTTGTATAAACAAAGTAAAAATATGTTGTAGCTTGCAAAAAATCAGTTTAAATAGTCATAAAAATGACAAATTGATTAAAATAAGATAAATTATTCTATGCTTATTATATATTCATAAAATATGACTAATGTGGCGTTGTTTATTTATGACTCTTTCTATTATTAATAATGAAATAATCAGTAAATACTTAACGTTAATTTTCTCGAACTGATTTTTATCTAACTATTTTGTATGAAACTGAATGCTCTCGTGTCCCCCTGTTCTTAAATTACACATTAGAGTGTTTAAATATATATTTACTTTTAACATATTTGCGGCTATTTCCGTAAAGGACAAATATTTAGGTAGTCACTATGTGCTTTTGCTCAACACGATATAGATTATGTTTTACTCTTTTTAATAATCAAAGTGCGTATCCTAATACCAGAATTTTTTTGCCCTTATTTAATCTATTTTTTGTTAAGCATGTAACGCATTACTTGTTGTTTTTTATTCTACTTCTTTTTGTTACGACTGTTTATTCGCAAGAAGCTGTATCTCAAGTTAAGCCTTCAATCGCATCTCAAACCACAGTCGTGCAAAATAAATTTTCGAATTTAACTGAAAAAGAACTTATCACTAAAGCACAATCACAAATTGACAGTAATCGAAAACAAAGCCGTATTTTGGCCCATAGCGCCCTTCAACGATCTGAAAATAAAAATAATATTATTGTCAGTGCTGAAGCCCACTTTTTGTTAGGTGAGATAGAAAGAAAATCAAAGAATAAAAAACCGTCAACATTTCACTTTCTACAAGCTTCTCTTCTTTATGAAAAACTAGATGATAAAGAACACTATATTATTGCTTCTGTTGGTTATATAAATTCGTACTTAGATCGAAAACTATATTACCAAGTAAGCGAAAAAACCAATGAAATTATATCTATAGCGAAGCAATACGGGAAGCCATACCCTATTGCTTTAGCCATTATTGTTAAAGGTAAGAGCTATTATCGACAAAAACATTATGAAAGCGCCATCGAACAATATACTGAGGCGCTAGCGTACCTTAAAAAAAATGAAAATAATGAAAGGTTAATCCAAAAAGAACTTGGAGAAACCTATACTAAGCTAGCAGAGTCTTACAAACGTTTAAAAAATAGAGAATTAACGGCTTCTTCTTATAAAAATGCTCTGGATATTTATACGGAAATACAAGATCGTAAATTAATGGCTCGTACATTAAATACATTAGCTGAAGCTGAGCGTTATCTTGGTCATTACAATGTTGCGCTTGATTATTCAATGCAAGGATTAGAAATACATAAAACAATAAACGATCCCGTTGGGCGGGGGAAAGCGTTAATGGGGGCGGGGATTATTTATCGCTATATTCATCTTTATGAAAAATCATTGGAATATATTTACAAAGCACATTTGTATTATAAGGAAGTGAATAACACAAGTGGGATTGCAAAAACATCAAATCAAATAGGGCTTCTCTATACGCGATTAAAGGAGTTTGACCAAGCCAGATCATTTTATCACTTAACCATTGATTTACCTGAAAAAAAGGTAGACGCTAAGACCATGGCTTCTGCATTACGAGAGCTAGCTGTTATCGATCTGAACTTTGGCAATTATCAATCAGCAAAAGCCAAAATTAAAAGAGCTCACAAAATTTATCAAACAGAAAATGAAAAATCAAACGAGTCTCTAACAGCGAGAATTCTGGCTAATATATATCGTGCAGAGAAAGATGATGCGAGTGCAATTATTTACTATAAAAGATCTCTCGATATTGCGATTGAAATAAAGAGTGATATATACCAAATAAAAGCACAAATCCCTCTTGCTGGTATTTTGATTGGTAAAAATGATGAAGAAGCGATTAAGCTATTAAAAGACTCATTAGCTTTGTCGACCAAAATTAATTCAACAACTCACATGTTATACGCTTATCGAGAATTAAAAAAAGCTGAAAAATCACTTCAAAATTTTGAAGCGTCTTTAAACTATGCAGAAAAAGAAATTGAGCTATTTAGAGTGATGCAACAAGAGCGAGAAGATGAAGAGCTGGTTTTAGTTAAGGCTAAGTTATATTCGCATAAGAAAGAGGTTGAATTAGCGGAGTTAAAAGAAAAAAACCGACTAGATCAACTTGAAATAGTAAAGAAGAACAATGAAATAGAAATATCAAAACAAGATCAAATAATTGCTGAGTTAGAATTAACTAAAAACAAATATGCGAACTTAATATTAGCGACTTTACTGTTGATATGTTTATTTGCAGTCTGCTTTATTTATCGTCAATTTAATCACTCACGAAAATTAAATAGAAAGCTCGATTATCTTGCCGCTCGAGACCCACTGACTAACTGCTTCAACCGACGTACTTTATTTGATCTCATGAACCAAAGCTTTGCTGATTTAGAAACACTTGGCGAGTACTGTATTATCATGGTGGACATTGACCGTTTTAAAGAAGTTAATGATACTCATGGACATAATGTGGGTGATACGGTACTTCGTGGAATTGCTAATATTTTGCAAGCTGGTGTTCGTCAAGATGATATTACCGTACGTTACGGAGGCGAGGAATTTTGTCTTATATTATCAGGTGTACTACCGGGGCAAGCAATATTAATTGTAGAGGCAATACGCCAAAAAATAGAAGCGAGTTATTTCGATGGGGTGACGGTGACATGTAGTTTCGGTGTTACATCTATTCAATTTAACGCTCAAACGCCAGCAGATCTCATCCACCAAGCTGATTTGGCCTTGTACAAATCGAAACAAAACGGACGTAACAAAGTGACTCTGTGGAATGAAACTATTGGTCGATAGTTGTGAAATCCTTTTGTATCTTACAAATAGAACTTGTTAAAGAGACTTTTAATACGGTAAATTATGAATTTAGTTATTCAATAGTTGTCTATTGAGACAGTCATTATTTATTGAATAAGCAGTTATCTATTAGGAGCCTCCCATATTGAACCATATCAATGTGCCTGTACTGGCATCAACTATTAATATCTCAGGAAATACAAGCTATTCAACCTTTAATGATGTGCAGTATTCTATTCAAGACTATAACGGTTTATTTATCACTGACAGGCTAGATGCACTTAACTTTCGTCACAGGATGAGCGAACCTGGTTATTTTAGTTCGTGGCATGTTGCAGGCGACCCCACCCTTATTGTTGTGCGCTCTGGTACATTACGTATAAGTTTACGCAATGGAGAATATCGTGATTTTATAGCTGGAGATATTTTTATTGCTGAAGATCGCTTACAAGAAAATGAATCATTTGATTTTAATATTCATGGACATACGGCAGAATTAATTGGTGAAGAGGTGTTACTTGCTATCCATATTAAGTTAGCTGAAATAAAGAAATAAGCGGCTAGTATGAGAGATTCATTTTTCAAATTGAAGCTCTTGATACAGTTGTTTTAACTTTCTAATCTACCAATCTATTTAGCCATCATTATTGCGAATATACCGTTAATTTCACAGGCAATTGCACGGTTAGTTACATAGTCAATTACATAGTTAGTTGCACAATTAGCATTATAGTTAGCCACATAAGAAGGAGGCCTCTGAGAATGAAAAATTCAATTTACGTTTTTATGTTAGTCATTATGATGTTGAGCATTACCTCATGTAGCACAAAGTTAACTTATAATAATTTAGATTGGATAGTGTCTTGGTATATAGATGACTATGTAAAATTAACCGACACTCAGGAAAATGAGTTTGATAAAAAATTAGAGACTCTGTTGTTCTGGCACCGAAAGACAGAGTTAAAAAATTATATTACTCAAATTAAGACAATTCAAATTGACCTTAATAAAGGCATTACACAACCGAATATTGAAAACTATTTTAAATCTGTCAAACGCTTTTTAGAGGTGGCTTTAGTTAAGGCTGAACCAGATATTGTTAAGTTAGCTTATTCTTTATCTGACAAACAAGCAGGTAGTTTTTTAGCTGAATTTGAACAACAGAATATTATTAAAATTGAAAAGATCGAGGAAGAAAGTAAAGAAAAACGTTCTGAAAAGAGGTTTGAAAAGTTTGAAGAACAAGTAACGTCATTTGTAGGGAAATTAAATACACAACAAAAAAAACTGCTTGAAGAGGGGAATAATCAATTATTATCTAGTTTTCAAGAGCGTATTCAATTTCGCCGCCAATGGGCAGACGCTATAAGAGGGGCTTATGTCATACGCGCTCGAAGCCTAGGTGATACAGATAAGAAAAAGAAAGACTTTGAACTTGCATTAAAACAATCAATCCTAGAATCAAACTCGTTACGTTCAGTTAAATATTCAAACATATTAGATCATAATCAAAGAGTACGGATAAATACGCTGTATCAAATCATCACGTCGTTGGATGAACAGCAGTTAAAACATCTTAATGAAAAGTTAAATGAGACTATTGAAGATTTAGAAGCGTTACTTTAGATTTTTTGTTTTTTATGTAGTTGGTATTAGGCCGATTTAACCTTTTTCCAGCTAAAAAACAATATTTAATAGGGTGTTAGACATATACCCGTTACCGCTCAAGGTGCTTTGCTCAGTCGTTAACTTGGACTTCAAATCAAGTGCAACATGATGACAATCTCTAGTCCTTATCGAAGGTAGCAACGCAGAGTTGGTTTTCAAGCTAACGATCCAGAAGGCAAGCTGCGAAGTGAGCACCTTCGTTGTTAGAAAGTGTTGACTTAACCCGTTAGATCTTCCTCTTTTTGCCTAGCATTTTTTCACTTCTCCGTTTGCTGAATTTTGCAGCTTAAATGATAACGAGTATATATTGTTATGATTATACCAATCACAATAAATAGCTTATCTATTTTATTTGTTAAAACAGCCATTAAAGAATTAACCTCTTTTGGTTAATCTTCGAAAGGCTCAATTTATACCAATGGAATTAAATAAGTGATCAGAGATTGCGCAGGAAAAATCAACACTAATAAGGCGTGAGTTGTAGGAGATAGTTGTTCTCACTTCAAAACTCACAACGCAGTTAGGGGTGATTTTAACCAGCAAGAATGATCACCTTATTAATTCTTTTGGTATTACGCCTGAATTGAACTATTTTTTCAGCGCAAAATTTATATAACATATTTAATGTAATCGGTATTGTTCATGAATTAAAAAGAATCGAGTCCTCTTAGTATGTAATACTCCTTTAAATTAATGTCGGTTCTGTATCAATTTGCTTATTTTAACATTGAAGTTATTTATTTACTTTAAAGCCCTCGACGCTAAAATTAAAAAGTATTTACTGAGGAGTATTGATGGTTGTTTGGCCTTGTTTATTAACGCTAGAAGGGGATGATGAGCTTATTTATTTAGCTGAAAATCATGATTTTATGACTGAATGTAAAGAGCTTATTTTCACTGATGATGATTACATTATTGACTCTACAGGGCAATGTTACTTAATTGAGCCTAATCTAAATTTATATCAATCAGAACAATGTCTTTCGACCGAAAAAGTGACAGATCTAATACGTTTGCATGAGTTTAGCAAAGCACAAGTTTGTTTAACAAAGATTTATTTTTTAAGTGTCGAAGAGGCCGTTAAGTCGATGGCTTATGAAGCTAAATAGCGATTTTTTAGCCGTAACATTTAACCGCAATTTTTATCAGTAAAATTTAGCACTAATATTGCCGTCTTTTTTATGTATACCCGTTACCGTTCAAGGTGACGCCCCATAGAGTAAGAGGCGAAATAAACACCTTCGTTGTTAGAATGTGTCGATTTAACTCGTTAGATCTTCCTCTTTCTGCCTAGCATCTGCTCACTTCACCTTTGCTGAATTTTGCATCTTGAATGATCACGGGTATATATAATTAATACTTATTTACATGTTGTTCAATGACTTCTGTTACTTCTTCCTTAGGCGTAAATAATTTCACGATAAGCACAAAGAATAAAGGAGCAAAATAGATAACGAGGCAAGTTGCCGCTATCATCCCCCCTAATACAGATGTACCAATAGCATTACGTGCATTTGCACCAGCACCAGTGCTTATTACTAACGGTAATACCCCTAAGCCAAATGCAAGTGACGTCATAATGATCGGACGTAAACGCATCTCACAGGCTTGTATTGTGGCATCAATTAAATTAGTTCCTTTCTCATATAATTCTTTTGCAAATTCTACAATTAAAATTGCATTCTTAGCGGTTAATCCAATGGTCGTGAGTACACCAACTTGGAAATACACATCATTTTCAAGTCCTCTGACCATAATTGCCGCTAATGCACCTAATATTCCTAATGGCACCACTAGAATGATCGCGATAGGGATACTCCAACTTTCATAAAGCGCCGCTAAACATAGGAATACCATTAAGATTGAGATACCGTATAAAATAGGCGCTTGGTTACCTGCTTCAAGCTCCTGATATGACATACCAGACCAACTCACTTGTACATCACTAGACAACTCAGCAGCGATTTTATCGACTTCAGCCATTGCATCACCAGTACTGTACCCGGAAGCCGCTTCACCTAATATTTCTACGGCTGAATTACCATTAAAACGTATTAACTGCGGAGAACCTGTCCCCCAATGCGATGAACTGAAAGCCGATAAAGGCACCATTTCATCTTGATTATTACGAATAAACCAAAGGTTCATGTCTTCAGGCGTCATACGGTATTCGGCATCTGCTTGGATATATACCTTTTTAGAGCGCCCTCGGTCTATAAAGTCATTAACATAAGAAGAGCCCCAAGCGATTGATAATGAATCATTGATATCATCGATATCAAGCCCTAATACTTTGGCTTTTTCATAATCTATATCAAGAAAAAATTGTGCATTATCTTCTAAACCATTTGCTCTGGCATTTTGTATTATTGGGCTTTGTGCTACTTTTTCTAGTAATTGATTACGTACTTCGATTAGTTTTTCATGGCCAATACTACCCACATCTTGAAGATAAAAATCAAAACCAGTTGCTTGCCCTAACTCTCTAATCGGCGGACTACTAAAAGCAAATATAGATGCCTTTTTATAGCGAGAAAAATAAGCCATGCTTCGTGCAATAATGGAGTCAACATCTGTTCCTGATGTTGTTCTCTCACCCCAATCTTTTAAACCAATGAAAGCCATACCTGCATTTTGGCCTGAGCCTGAAAAATTGAAACCTGACACATTAAAAACAGAGTTAACAAGATCTGGTTCATTTTCATCAAAGTAATTTTTCACATCAGTCATTACTTCATTTGTTTCTCTTAGTGTTGAGCCTGTTGGTAATTGCACCATGACCATAAATGAACCTTGGTCTTCATTAGGTAAAAATGAACTTGGTAATACGCTATAGAGATAAACAGTACCGCCAAATAATAAGACATAAATTAATGAAAAACGGATTGGACGTAATAAAAAATGCTTAATAGACCCGTGATATTTTCCTATTAGCTTGTCAAACAGTCGATTAAATACTTTGAATACTTTAAAGCTTTTTTCTTTGTCAACAGGTTTTAGTAAAGTTGCACAAAGCACTGGCGTGAGTACTAAAGCGACTAATACTGACAATCCCATTGCAGAAACGATGGTCAACGAAAATTGTTTATAGATAACACCTGTTGAACCTGACATAAAGGCCATTGGAATAAACACCACCATTAATACCATGGTAATACCCACCAATGCACTGGTGATTTGCCCCATGGATTTTTTTGTGGCTTCTAATGGAGAAAGCTTTTCTTCATGCATGATTCGTTCGACATTTTCTACTACCACAATCGCGTCATCAACCAATAAGCCGATAGCTAATACTAATCCAAACATGGTTAAGGTATTAATAGAAAAACCTAACACGGACATGATGCCAAAAGTACCCAGTAACACGACAGGTACGGCAATGGTGGGTATTAATGTTGCGCGTAAATTTTGTAAAAACAATAACATCACTAAGAAAACTAAAACAATTGCCTCAATTAACGTTTTGACTACTTCACTAATAGATAATCGAATAAAGTCATTGTTATCGACTGACTTTGCCATTGCTAAACCTGCTGGAAATGACTCTGATAATTGTGCTAGTTTTGCATCTACACCTGCTTGTGTATCAAGTGAATTAGCGCCTGATGCTAGGGTAATTGCAATCCCAGAGGTTTCATAACCATTAAAAATAGGAATGACACTAGCACTTTCACTTGCTAGCTCTACGCGGGCTACATCTTGTAGTCGAACTTGAGATCCATCAGAGTTTACTTTAAGTAAAATCTCTTTAAATTCATCGACTGTCGTCAATAGGCTTTGTGCTGTGATGGTTGCATTAATTAATTGTGATTCGGTTGCTGGTGTTCCTCCTAATTGCCCAACAGTCACTTGGCTGTTTTGTGCTGATACTGCACTAGAGATATCCACTGGTGTTAAGTTGTAACTATTTAATTTAGCGGGATCTAACCAGATCCGCATTGCATAAGAAGGGCCGAAGATAGTCACGCTACCAACACCGTTAACACGGCTTATAATATCTTTGATACTAGAGTTAGCATAATCTTGGATGTCACCGGCACTCATACTGCCATCAGGTGAATAAATATTAGTCACAGACATAAAACCAGACGTACTTTTAGTGACCGACGTGCCTGCATTTTGCACGGCAGTTGGTAAACGGCTGCTGGCTTGTTGCAAATTATTTTGTACTTGTACTTGTGCTGTATCAGGGTCTGTATCTGCGCTAAAGGTAAGTGTTATTTGCGCACTACCTGAAGAGGCACTGGTTGAAGACATGTACAATAAGTTATCTAGCCCCGTCATACTTTGCTCAATAACTTGCGTAACACTATCTTCAATTGTTTTCGCTGATGCACCTGTATACGTTGCTTTAATCGTTATTGCTGGTGGTGCAATGGTCGGGTACTGCGCTATTGGCAGTGTTAAAATTGAAGCAATACCTGCCATCATAATAACAATGGTTAAAGCCCAAGCAAAAATGGGTCTGTGAATAAAAAAGTTAGACATATAATTAATCCAGATCTGTTGAGTTAGTGTCAGATTTTATTGTTGAATGTTTATTTTTAACATCCATTTTAGGAGACGTTTGAGCAGCGTTTTCCGTTGCATTATCAACAATGACTGTTAACCCATTTTTAATTTTACTCAAGTTATTAATGACGACTTTGTCACCCACCGTTAATCCTTCTTTAACGACCCATTTATTACCGACTTCATTACCTAATGTGATCGACTTTTTAACAACTTTATTATTATCGTCAACAACAAATACGGAAGGTTGCCCCGATTGACTTCTTACTACGATTGATTGTGATATAACAATATAGTCACGGGCTTCAGGCATTGAAATATGGGCTCTAACATACATACCTGCTAGTAACGAATTGTCTGGATTTGGAATAATCGCCCGTAATGCTAAGGTGCCAGTAGAGCCATTAGTTTGTGTATCGGTAAATTCTAATTGGCCTATTTGATTATAAATTGTTCCATCTCCTAATGTGATGGTAACTGGGACAACAGGGCTTTCATCAGTCGCGTTTTTAAATTCTTGTTGTATCTTATAAAAAGCAATAGCGGACTGCTGCATATCAATATAAACATTGTCTGTTTGAATAATCGTGGTGATGTAATCAGATTGGCTTGATGTTAATAATGAACCTTCAGATACCAGAGAGAAGCCTGCTTTACCAGAGATAGGCGCTTTAATTTTAGTATAAGATAATTCAATGTTCGCGTAATCTAATGCTGCTTGACGTATCGCAACTTCAGCTTTAGCTTGTAGGTAAGTTGACTCTGCTTCGTCATAAACTTGTTGACTGCTTAGCTTTTTCTTGACTAATTGTGCGTAACGAAGCATTTCCTTTTTAGCATTTTTTTCGCTTGTTAATGCTTTTTTTAATTGTGCATCTTCGCTGTTCACCGTTGACTGATAACTTGTGTCATCAATTTGGAAAAGTACTTGTCCTGCTTCTACATCGCTACCTTCTTGGTATAAGCGGCTTTTTACAATTCCTGTTATTTGTGGTCGTACCTCAGCTTCCTTGAACGCAGTAATGCGGCCTGGTAATTCAGTGCTTAAGCGTAATGTTGAATAGGTTAAAGGTGAGACATCAACATGAATAATGCTTTCCACCTTTTTATCAGAATTTGTTTGATTTCCACAACCTAATATACTCAGTGTAAACAAAAGAGGTAAAGAATATTTTAATGCATTAACAAAAAACATAGAGCGACCTTAAATTAAAAATTGAACATCATAGATGTCGATAATTTAATCATAATAGGTCAGGGGTTAAGGGGGAGTTAATAAATAAGCCCTCTTAATATAATTATTTAAGCATTTCTCCATTTACCTTCTTTTTTGTATCAAAGTAGAGGAAAAGAATAAATCACGTCTAAGAATGAAGTTTTTCAATTAATTTACAAGTAGATAGAACAATATTGAAAATAAGCTATAAGTGTATTGTTAATCAATATGAACCTTTTCTATGAGTAATCATAAAGGTTAAATGACATTATTTTAGATATTTCATTTTAAGTATATTTTGAAAGTTCGAAATGATACGAAATGAATCTTTTAAGTGCTGACGTTCAAAGCTACCAAATAGATTAGGCTTTAATAGATTATCTATTTTCAAGTTACTTTCTATTGCCTGTTGTTGGTGTTGATACCTTAGGTGATTGACGTATTGATACGTACCAATTAAATCTTGGTACGTTGCTTTGTTTAATATTTTAGCTTGATATAACCACTTAATTCGATCGCTAGTATTAATATCTCTACATTCATTGATTATGCTATAAATTCGCGCAATATCGACAATACAGCCGATCGCTGCCTTTTTGATATTAAGTACATTGTTATTGTTACCGTCTTTTTCCAACACTAGACTTTGAAAGATACCAAGTGGTGGGCGAGTTCTTAGTGCATTTCTAACCAATGCAATGGTCAATGGGAAATTATGAGTGATCTGTTGATGACGATGAGTATCTAACTCTCTAAATAATGATTTATCACCGTATATATGACGAGTTTCAATAAAGACATTGAGGTTTAGTAATGATTCATATTCAGGTTTTTTACTCCATGTTTCATAATACGCTTTCCACACTTCGATGTTTTGGCACCACTTTGGTGTGGCTGCCATAAAGCGTCCTTTACACAGAGTATATCCAAGTTTAGACAGACCTTTACAAACGGTCATAGCAACATGATTAAAGTAAATACGATCGGACTTGGTTGCACTTTTATCAAGTATTAACGCATTGTCTTGATCTGATGCTAAATGCACTTCATTTCGTGCATGAGAACCTGCAACAACCCAAGAAAATGCACAAGGTGGCTTGCCAAAATTCTCAATAGCAAGTTCAATTAACCGGCAATTAAAAGCATCATAAATAGTTGTTAAGATCTGTGCCACTAGACTTGGAGAAGAGGTGCTTTCCATTATTTCTTTAAAGGCTGCATTACGCTGTTCAGACAATGAAATAAGTTGCTGTAATGAACTTGCATGACGAATTTTATTGACTAAATAAATACTTTGAACACCGCTGTTTTGTATTAAATCTTTCGGTGTAATATAACCAATAACATGTTGTTTTTTGTTAATAACAGGTATGTTTTGAATATTGTATTTTGTCATTAATTGTACGGCTTCCATTACCAGTTCATTCGCATAAATGGTATGTGGGTTTTCAGTCATCACTGAGCCGATAGATTGTTGTACATCCAATGCTTCTGCAACAACACGTTGAGTAATATCTTTATCGGTTACTAGCCCTATTAATGTTTTATCTTCCGCGACAATAAATGCACAAGAGATACCGGTTATGTTACGCATTTGATGTGCAACACTTTGAATGGTGTCATTGACTGAAACGAGTGCCAATTTAGCACTCATTACATCGCTACATGGACGCATATATTGATGAAAAGAATGTCGAGATTCATCAGCTTCTGTGGCACTTGCTTTCAAGCGAGTGCGTAAACTTAAATCAAGTTGGCTTAATATATGCGGGTAGTTATTGATTAATTTAACTAACGAATCGTAGTTAAATTGATAAAGTAACGTATCTTCAACCGCATTAATTGAGTAATGTTGTGTACCGTCTCCCGGTTGTTGGTTAAAGCCAAAAATATCATCATTGCCAAGTTTAGAGCGCAAACTACCATCTGGATTATTTTGTTCGATAATGCCATTACGAATAATATAAAGGTACGAAATGTCAGGGTTGTGATTTAAAATTTTGCCCGCATTAAGTTGAATAATGTTAACAGAGTCTGCTATTTCTTTAAGTGTATCGGAAGATAGTTTATTAAAAGAGGGGATAGTTTGTAAAAAAGACACAATGTCAGGGAGTAACTCATTCTTCATATTAACCATGCTTTTTATTGTTGACTTTTTCTAGGTGAAAACTAAGTATTATTTGATATTAAAGTCATGCTACAGCAATTTGGCACCATAATGTACCTTGCAAACTTTTAATGTTGATAAATGGATAAGTGAGTGGATAGGTTAATGGATTACTTAAGCATAAATCTAACAACCTAAACAACAATATATTCATTAAGTTTTATTTTAAAACGTAATTAGCCTTTACTAAATCATCGCTTTTAATAGAAAATTATTTATAGAAAAGTGTTAATACTAGAAAAATAAGGCTCCTAACTAAGTAAAACGATTAACTTTATTAACTCCTTAGTTATTCTTTTGAATAGAGCATGTTAAAGTAAATAAGTGATATGTAGGCTTTAATTAAACCCACTAGATTTAACTATTATTCCAATCCTTCCAGTAATGACTTAGTAATTTAACGGGTAACTTTATACATAAGTCAATTATTGAACATCAAGCATCTAATAATGAGACGTTGTTAATGAAACTAGAAATGATATGCACAGGCGAAGAAGTACTTGCGGGACAAATTGTCGATACTAATGCAGCATGGTTAGGCAACCAATTGATGGACAATGGCTTTGAAATGCATCGTCGAACGACAGTCGGTGACCGATTAGCTGATTTGATTGAAGTCTTTCAAGAGCGCAGTGCTTTTGCTGATATTGTTTTAGTAAATGGTGGGTTAGGGCCAACAGCGGATGACCTGTCAGCGCAAGCAATGGCGGATGCCATGGGCGTTGAATTAGAAGAAAACTTAGCTTGGCGTGAGACGCTCGAATTGTGGGCTAAAGAACGCAATGTTGAATTAAACCCAAAGAATTTAAAACAAGCTTTGTTGCCAAAAGGGGCAATTGTGGTTGATAACCCTGTCGGAACGGCCTGTGGCTTTAGAGTTAAACTAAATCGCAGTTGGTTCTTTTTTACGCCGGGAGTGCCCCATGAATATAAAAAAATGGTAATAGAGCAATTTATTCCTTTTGTAAAATCACAAACTAATTTACAGACTAAAGTAGAAGTCACCAAATTGTTGAGTTTAGGAATTGGTGAATCAGACATGGCAGAGCGTTTAGAAACATTAACTTGGCCAGAAGGGATCACCTTAGGTTACCGTTCATATATGCCTTACCTAGAATTAAAGTTAATTGCGCGTGATGTGAGTCAAGAAGAACAAGATAAAGCCATATTACAGGCAACTACGTTATTAGGCGATGGTATTGTCGCTCGAAATAAAGGAACGTTAGCTGCTGAAGTGCACGAACTTTTAATACAAAAAGAAAAAACATTGACCATTGCAGAGTCATTAACCGGCGGTGAAATTTGTAGCCAATTAGTCGCGTTTTCAGGTAGCTCTCATTACCTAAAACATGCCCTTGTTACCTATTGTAATGAGTCAAAAGTCGCATTATTAAATGTCAACGAGCAAACTATCTCAGATCAATCTGAAGTATCACTAGCTTGTGTTGGGCAAATGGCAGCAGGTGCGGCTTGTGTTAATTTAAAAGCTGAAGTGTCAGATTTCTCTATAGCAACTAGCGGTATTGCTGGTCCTAATGGAGGCACTGTTGAAAACCCAGTAGGCATTGTAGTTATTGGTGTGAAAACAGGCGAACAGATTATTTGCCAAAAGATTAAGTTTTCCGCTAAACGTAATAGAAACCATATACGCGACTTAACGGTTGCTATTGCATTCGATATGCTGCGCCGTGCTATCTTAGGTTTATCGCCTATTGCAGATTACAGTTATATCGAGCGAGTTGAATCAGCTGTTTATACTATGCAAGAGTGTAGAGAAAACACTAATAAACAAGCGTAATACTGTCATCTATAAACTGTCTTATCGGTGAGGTTGTGTTGCGTTTGAAATTCAAGAGTAACATCAATTTATTAAAAATCTGCTCATTTAAATTAACTATTTAAGTTATCTATTCTAGAGACAGAAGGAGTTAAATAATGAAAATTAAAACGTTTAATTTGTCCGCTTTATTTGTGATAACAGCGCTGTTTAGTTCTTTCTCTTTTTCTGAAACAGTGTGGATCGATGTACGCACTTTAGTGGAAAACCAACGTAATAATATTGAAGGTGATTTACGTATTTCACATTCAAATATTGTAAGAGAAGTGCGCGCCCTTTTTCCTGATAAAAATACAACATTTTATCTATATGACAAAACAGGTGGGCGATCTGATATTGCTATTTCAGCACTAAAACAGGCCGGGTATAAAAATCTACACAATGCAGGCAGTATTGAAGAAGCTCGTGAACAAAGAGGTATTAAATAGAGAAAAGGTTACTACAACAATAACAATAAGAGAAAGTGATGACTCAGAATAGTGAAAGTTCACTATTCTGAGTAGAACATACTATTAAATAAATAGAGTTTAAATTATAGCTGTTTCTTTTTTCTTGCTAAGCTTAATCCCATTAAACCGAAGCCTAATAATAGAATCGTTGCAGGTGCAGGTACTGATGCAGCAACATACTGCATATTATCAATAAGGTAAGCGTTGTTATCGATACTATCTAGGTTAATTGTAATTTCATCAAATGTGAACCCTGAAAAGTTAACATAGTTACCACTTAAGTCGGTTTCAATCACAACACTTTCAACAAGAGCATCATTTAAATAAGCTGAAAAGGTAGTTGATTGAACGTTACTAACAAAAGCAAATGCAAGTGCTGATAATTCAAAACTATAATTTATAGAAGTAGGGTTAGTAATTACTAGGCTTTCATCAAAATTACTAATGGCACTGTTCGATATATTTGGGAACAGACCACTATAGTCATTATTTACAAAATTTCCTGTGTTGAACGTTATGTTAGAAAACTGTGAAGCTGCAGATGTGTAATTTCCATCATTAGCATCGAAATTTTCAGTTTCAAAGTTCCCACTAAGTCCATTTTCGTTATAGATAATAGAAGATTGTACTGTACTCGTTAGTGCTATTAAGCCAAGCATGCATAATATTTTTTTCATTGTTTTCCCTTCTTTAATTTTTATTCCATTTAAATGCAATAGATTAAAGCAATTTTTAGACCATTTTACGTAACTACATGTTTTATAAATAAGTTGTTTTTTGTTTTTAATCTACCTCTAACGGGGTGTAAAATAATTCGTCATTTTTAATTGTCAATTGCACTTGGATTCAGATCATAAGTGCATAACTTGAATTGGTAGAAAAGACGAACAACTGAATAGTTGCTTATCGTTTTCTGAAACAGTGTGGTTCGATGTACGCACTTTAGTGGAAAACCAATGTAATAATATTGAAGGTGATTTACGTATTTCACATTCAAATATTGTAAGAGAAGTTCGCGACCTTTTTCCTGATAAAAATACAACATTTTATCTATATGACAAAACAGGTGGGCGCTCTGATATTGCTATTTCAGCACTAAAACAGGCCGGGTATAAAAATCTACACAATGCAGGCAGTATTGAAGAAGCTCGTGAACAAAAAAGTATTAAATAGAGTGAAGGTTACTATAACAATAACAATAACAGAAAGATAACGTTAGGAATAAGAGGAAGTGATGACTCAGAATAGTAAAATATAACTATTCTGAGTAGAACATACTATTAAATAAATAGAATTTAAATTATAGCTGTTTCTTTTTTCTTGCTAAGCTTAATCCCATTAAACCGAAGCCTAATAATAGAATCGTTGCAGGTGCAGGTACTGATGCAGCGACATACTGCATATTATCAATAAGGTAACCATTATTATCTGTGTTATCTAAGCTAATTGTGATTTTATCGAATGTGAATCCAGAAAAATTAACATAGTTACCACTTCCATCTGTATCAATATCAACAGTTTCAATAAGAATATCATTTAAAAAAGCTGAAAAAGTAGTTACTTGAATGTTACTGATATAAGAGAATGCAAGTTCAGATAAGTCAAAGCTATAACTAATAGAAGTTGGGTTAGCAATATTATCTATAGCGTTAAAGTTAGTAATAATACTACCGGACATATTTGGAGCCACCCCATTGTTAATCTCTTCAACATAATTTCCAGCAGCGAAAGTAATGTTAGAGAATTGCGATGCTGCAGCTGTTAGCCTTCCATCATTAACATCGAAACTTTCCGTTTCAAAGGTACCACTAAGTCCGCTATCACTATAAATAATAGAAGATTGTGCTGTACTCGTTAGTGCCATTAAGCCAAGCATGCATAATACTTTTTTCATTGATTTCCCTTTTTTAGTTTTTATTGTTATTTTTAATTCCTTTAAAGTGCATCCGATTAAAGCAATTTCCAGACCATTTCTTGTAACTGTATGTTTTATAAGGAATTTATGTTTTTTTGATTGGTTTACCTCTAAGTAGGTGTAAAAAAAACCGCCATATTTTTAACCGCTAATTATATTTTTACCGTACCCTGTACAGCTAACTACATGATTAATTAGTCTTTGTTGCCAATCATTAGCTTTTAAACAATTATTGAACCTCTAACGCCATATTAAAGTTTACGGGAAAATACCTATTTTTAATGAATACTAAAATTTTCTATTTAATGTGTCACATACAAATAAGTCGCATATTTTTGAGCGTATTGTTGAGACGTCGTTGTGTGTATTATTGATTGTATCGGAGAAGTGTATTTATTTAATATTGAGAGAATTTGATATGTTTGAAGTTTCTATTATTTTGCTTACTAGTCTTATGCTGGGCGTTACCGTCGCTCCTTTACTGCCAACCAACCACTGGTTGTCGAGAGTCTGGGAGTTTCCTAGAGTACAAATTGCAGTGATTACTGTTTCTCTTGCTCTTATTAGCTTTTATATTGTTTCACCTGTTATGCAAATTACTCTTATCACTATAAATGGGCTATTGTCCGCTTACCAAATAGCTTGGATCTTTCCTTATACACAGCTATATCCAATTCAAGTGCGTAAGGCTGCTTCAACTCATACGCAATCAATTAAAATAATGACCAGCAATGTACTGATGACAAACCGATCATCTGACAAGCTAATTGACTTGGTGAATTTACATCAACCTGATGTGTTGGTCACGTTAGAGACCGATATGTGGTGGCAAAAAGCGTTAGAACCGATTCATCATGATTATCCACATCGAGTTAATCAGCCGTTAGATAATTTATATGGTATGCACCTTTACAGTAAATTTGTATTAGAAGATGTACAGTTGCTAGAGCTTATTGAGGAAGGTATCCCATCAATACACTGCTATTTAATGTTAAAAGATAACATTAAAGTTAAATGTCATTTTTTACACCCCGCACCACCAAGTCCAACAGAGAATGCAACGTCAACGCCAAGAGATAAGGAGTTGTTAGTAATCGCAAAGCAAGTTGCAGGACAAACGGAACCTATTATAGTGACTGGCGATTTAAATGATGTAGCTTGGTCTCCCACGACTCGTGCTTTTAGGCGTATTAGTGGATTAAAAGATCCTAGAATGGGAAGAGGAATGTTTAATACTTTTCATGCTAGCTATCCATTTTTACGCTGGCCTTTAGATCATATCTTTCATAGTGATCATTTTGAATTAGGTGCGATACACAGAATGCCATCGATCGACTCAGACCACTTCCCTTTATTAAGTGAGTTAGTTTATGTAGGAAAAAAGTAGCAGGGCCGTATTAAACCTGCAACTTATTTTTTGTTGGGCTTTTCTTCTCCCTTAGTAATGCAGAGTAATGGGGATATTCATTTTATTGATATTGAAAACCTGACAAAATGCTATGTAATAGTTACATAGTAAGCCTTCTCATATTTTCCTTTTAAAATCAATTGTTTATTTTTTGGCATAGAACTTGATAAGTTTATATTGAACGTACTTATCGCAATAAATATACTTTATTTTTACTACTTCATTTTAATGAATGAAGGAGTCGCTTTGATGAATCACGATATTATGAAAGGTAAGTAGAAGCAGGTTTCAGGTGCACTTAAGGCGAATTGGGGTAAATTAACTGATGACGATTTACACTAAATAGATGATAACCTTGAAAAATTCCAAGGCAGATGCAAGATAAGTATGGAATGCCTAAAGATGAATCTAAGAAATAATTGGAAAAGACATACTCTTAATTAATTTTTAGTTATCATATATTGTTGATTATGAAGTTATTCGGTTATCCATTCGGTAAACAATTGAGTGCCAACCAGTTTGTCACTCACTTAACAATAGAAGAAAAGAAGTTAATAAGAAAAGAAGTTAAAAAAATTGTTTTAAAATCATTAAATTAGTTTTTTTCTTCAGCTTCTATGACTTCAATTTGTTTATCAATTTCCTGTGCTTCAAAACTTAATTGTGAAAATTTTCTTATATCTCCATTTCTTTGTGCATTCATTGCTTGTTCTAGTTTAATAGATAATTGCTTCTTGAGTTTTTTAGTTGGATCTTTTTTAAAAATTGAAAACATAATGAACTCCTTTTTTGTTTTGTACCTATTTATACGTATCAATTCAGGGTTTGGTTTACTTTTTTAAAATGATAAATATTGAATCTTAAAAACAATGAGTTAGTTTTATATGAGGTTTTAATTATGTATAAAAAAATAAGCAGAGACAATATTGAATATTAAAAAATTTTCTCAGGTAACCAAAGTGTCTGCTCATACTCTCCGATATTATGAAAAAATTGGATTGTTAAAAAATATTGCTAGAAATAGCAGCGGGCATCGATGGTTTACTGAAAAAGAAGTGCTTTGGATTGAGTTTATCAAACGACTTAAAGAAACAGGGATGTCGCTTGAACATATTGCGCATTATGCTGATTTAAGAGAGCAAGGAAACATCACTTCTGACTGTAGAATGAAAATGTTAGAGCAGCACGCTTTAACCTTAGAGGCTAAAATTGAAGAAGAGCAATTTCACCTTAAAAAGTTACAACAAAAAATCACATACTATAAAAGCTTATTAGCAAATAATATTGAAGATAAGATTTAGTTTTATTTTGTTATTTATAGGTTAACCTATTGATATAAATTCTATATTAACGATTATGATTTTTGTTCTAGTTAGTGCTAATGGCTATTTCAGTTTTATTACTGGTTAATATAGATGGCGTTATCAATAATTAAATTACGTTTTATTCTTTTTAGTATATTTATTCTTTTTAGTATAGTTGGAGTAGGTGATGGGGTATTGGTTTTTAGCAATTGCAATAGTATCTGAAGTCATTGGCACATTAGCGCTTAAAGCGTCTGATGAATTTACCAATTGGTTTTATAGCTCTGTTTGTATCGTGAGTTATGTTGTTGCATTCTATCTTTTATCATTAGTCTTTAAGACGGTGCCTATTGGTATTGCTTATGCAATTTGGGCTGGTATGGGGATTGTATTGGTCGCTTCAATTAGTGCTGTCGTCTATAAAGAATTTCCTGATACCGCGGCGATCATTGGTATGTTTTTGATTATAACAGGTGTCGTTATCATGAACGTTTTTTCAAAAAGTGCAGCTCATTAAAAAATTAATTAAGCACCTGAAAAAGTAATAAATAAGTTAAGTCATTTAAAGGTAATGAATAAACGGTTAATGAGTAATGAAAAAATAGAAACTATCTTCATTTTATCTGTACCCTCACTTTATTTTTTTGTCATCACTCTATTTTCAACGTTTATGTGAAAGCAATTACCTTATTGCAAAAAAGGAATCTTATGTCTATCCAAAACAACATTAAGCAAAAAACACGACGTTTTATCGATTCTAAACATATGCTCAGCGGTATTACGATTGCTTCATTTTTGGAATCAACCATAGTACCCATTCCCTTAGAAGCTGTATTGGTGCCGTTAATGCAGGCTCGTCGTGAAAAACTTTGGGCTATTGCGTTAATGGCTACGTTAGGTTGTATTGTCGGTGCATTATTCGGTTATGCTTTGGGTTATTATTTATTTGATGTGGTTGGCGATTGGGTCATCAATACATTTTCAAGCCCAGAACAATTTGAAAATGTGAGACAACAAATGCAAGAACAAGGTTTTTGGTTTGTGATGACGTTAGGGATCGTGCCTATTCCATTCCAAATAGCAATGTTAGCTGCTGGAGCAACAAAGTACTCAATTACCCTGTTTTTAATTGCTTCAGCTATTGCCCGTTCTATACGTTACTTTGGGTTAGCGGTTGTTGTCTATTATGCGGGTAATCAGGCAGAACGTATTATTAGTAAACATAAAAACAAAGTAATGATTGCCTTAACTATTTTAATTTTAGGTGCTTGGGGGTTAAGTCATTTATTATAATCAAGCAACCTAAGCAACCTAAGCAACCTAAGCAACCTAAGTAACCTAAGTAACCTAAGTAACCTAAGTAACCTAAGTAACCTAAGTAACCTAAGTAACCTAAGTAACCTAAGTAACCTAAGTAACCTAAGTAACCTAAGTAACCTAAGTAACCTAAGTAACCTAAGTA
>NZ_CBRF02000025.1:0-25576 GCF_000470315.2 Psychromonas sp. SP041 | reverse complement strand
ACTTAAGTAACCTAAGTAACCTAAGTAACCTAAGCAACCTAAGTAACTCAAGCGACTTAAGTTTTTAAAGGTAATTATGTCAGAATTGAAAGGTGCTGATATAAGCATTCAAAGCAGTTCACTCATTATTTGAGCATAGTCGTCTAACTCGCTTATTGTATTTAATTAGTAGTTGTTCGTTAACGAATAGCTACATACATACCGACTGAAATTCTTCCGTCATAGAGCATTGTTTTTTCAAGTTTAAAATCATTTTTTTCGGCGACGCTTATTGAAGCAATATTGTCTGTTTCAATAAGAGAAATTAAGCGGGTTAACCCCATTTCATTAAAAGCATAAGATTTCATTGCCATTGCCGCTTCTGTGGCTAATCCTTTTCCCCAATAATGCGGTAATAAACGATAACCTAATTCAAGTTCTGCCATTCCTTGTATTGTTTGAGCGAAAAAACCACAAGAGCCAATTAATTGATTCGTTTGCTTATCGATAACGGCTAATAAACTAGGTTCATTATTCTTCGATTTCAACATGCATTGGTCGATAAAAATCTGGCATTTTTCTGCTGAATAAGGGCCATTAAGCGAAAATCGCATCACAATAGGGTCGCTGAATAATTGATAAGCTTTTTCAAAGTCATTACTTTGGAATGGACGTAAAATTAGTCTTGCTGTAGTTATCGTAGTTATCGTAGTCATCGCCGCTATATCTGTTGTACCTGTTATATCGCTCATTTTTATCGCTTTATATTCGAGTTATTAAGTTTATTAAAGTCATTTTAAAAAATCACTTGGACTATCGATGATACTGCATGGCTATAGGATGCTAATACCAAAAGAATTAATAAGGTGATCATTCTTGCTGGTTAAAATCACCCCTAACTGCGTTGTGAGTTTTGAAGTGAGAACAACTATCCTCTACAACTCACGCCTTATTAGTGTTAATTTTTCCTGCGCAATCTCTGATCACTTATTTAATTCCATTGGTATAATAAACCCTTAAGTAATAAATAAAATAGGACGGTATTGTATTTTATCTATTACTTTTTATTTAAGCTTAGCGAAGTCAATCTTAAGAAAAGCAAAAATTGATCTGTAATATTATTGTCTCACATTTTAATAAAAGCCTTCAATTAAGCATTTACATTTAATTAAATCTAAATGATACTTATTATCATAATTTAAATTATTTGGTTTTTAAATGTAAGGTGAGGTTTTATGGATGTATTTAATAATGTCGTACCAGTTGATTTCTCAACCTATGAAAGTAATCACTTCTTTCATACTGAGCGTTATCATAGAGAAGCAATTTATAACTTTGAGAAAAAACTAAGCCAGGAACCTAAGTGTGTTGAAGTGCTATGTGATTGGATTGCGAGCTACCATGAACTCGCTTTTTTATATGAGCAAAAGGGCGCGGTTGACATGGCGCAAAAGTGCTTGCTTATTCCACATCAGTCGATGCTTTACATGGCTCAAGAGCATAATGGTGATGTAGAGCAAGAGCAAATTGCAATAAGAGCGATCAGTATTACTTTGCCTCCTTTATTAGAGTTTGCCAATGAACACCCACCTTGCGAAAACTGTATGAAAGAACTGCAGTCACAATTAATTATGATTCAAAAGAATAAGAAAAAAGATCATTGATCTATTAAAGGTAATAGATAACAGACCGATCTCATTCTTTATTAAAAAAATATACTTGACTTAGAGTTTACTCTAAGTTGTACAGTATTCCTTCATAGCATCATTTATCGACAATAGAAGGAATAAATAATGGACAATCAACGTTATCAATCAGGCCTTAAAAAATTACATGAAATTGATGGTGAAGCAGGTCAAAAGGTGATCGATAGTTTAGCAGCCATTTCGCCCGACTTAGCTAAATACACCATTGAATTTCCTTTTGGGGATATTTATCAACGGCCAGGATTAGATTTAAAGAGTCGAGAGATCGCCACTGTGTCAGCATTAACTGCCATGGGAAATTGTGCTCCACAATTGAACGTACATATTCATGCTGCTTTAAATGTAGGCTGTAAACCAGAAGAGATTGTTGAAGTTATTATTCAAATGGCTGTTTATGCTGGGTTTCCTGCTGCTCTAAATGGGATGCTGGTGGCTAAAGAGGTTTTTATTGAACGTAAAATAATTCAAGCTTAACTATTAACGTTAATAAGAGTGATTTATTATAGAAACGATGAACATTTCAGTAAAAATTATTTTAAAGGCTACCAACTGTACAAGCAATATATGATGAGTGCATTTTGACTTATAATTAACGTATCAGTTATGAGCAGATAGTCTATTTAATGCGTTTTAATAAGGCAGTCAATAGTAAGCTGTAAACTATAAATTAAGTTGTCAGCTTACTTTTTTATTACTTTTTGCTCGTTATTCTTTGAGCACTGTTCCTTCATTATTCAACTACTTTCATGGTTAAATTAAGCCTATGAGTAAATCACTTTAAGCTTTAATTTTAATAGGTCATTTAATGCAACGTTTCGAATATTGTAATGCTAAAGATTGTGCACAAGAGTTACTGGCCTTAGGGCAAATTAACATGAAAATGTGGTATTTATTTGAATGGTTAACTGAGCATGATGAGTTACGTCATGGCACCCAGGCTGAAATGATTAAGTTATATGTTGATGAAGAGTTGGTTGCTTATAGTTTATTAGAAAATTATGAAGCGGCTACAGATAAAAAGAAGTGGCATGAAGGTGTATTGTATCAAGATTTAGGAGTCATACACTTTGTCACACTGCCTGTGCATCGTAAAAAAGGCTATGCAAGCTTAGTTGCTGATGAGATGTACACTAAGGTCATTAAACCCTTGTTAGCACGTTATAATGATGTTCATGCCTATATAACGGCTACTGAACGTGCAGTGCCTTTAATGCAGCGTACTGGTATCGATTCTTCTCATTTAGTCACACAGTTTTATTCAGACCTGACATTTAAACAGAAAGTAGTTAATCAAATAAACCCAACTCTCTGATTTGAGACCTACTCATTACTAAATCTTAATTAGTGTAAGTAAAAAGAGATTAACCACGAAGGAAAACGGGTGGAGTCATCATTTTTCTTAAAATAAATAATTGGTTTCTCTTTGTGTCCTTTGTGTAGCGTTTCGTTGTGATCATTCTTTTAAAATCAAAAGCGGTTTTACCACGAAGGCACGAAGGGTAAAGAAGGAAGGTCAAAAAAATGATTAAAGAATAATGTTAGCTTTTCTTCGTGTCCTTCGTGTAGCGCAGCGCTTCGTGGTGATCATGTTTTGAAATAAAAAGCGATTTATTAAGAAAAGATGAAAAGTAAGGATGAGTAAGTCAAAGCGTATTTTAAAAACAATATTGTTGGTTCCTCTTCGTGACCTTCGTGACCTTCGTGACCTTCGTGTAGCGCAGTACTTCGTGGTGATTCTGTTTTTAAATCAAAAGCGGTTTTACTACGAAGGCACGAAGGCACGAAGGGTAAAGAAGGTAGGTCAAAAAAATTATTAAAGAATAATGTTAGCTTTTCTTCGTGACCTTCGTGTAGCGCAGCGCTTCGTGGTGATTCTGTTTTGACATCAAAAGCGGTTTTACCACGAAGAGTGAAGAAGGGAAGGTTAAATATTTTATTAAAAGAGTAATTGGTTTCTCCTCGTGTCCTTCGTGTAGCGCAGCGCTTCGTGGTGATCATTCTTTTAAAATAAAAATCGATTTACCACGAAGGCACGCAGGTAAAGAAGGGGTGATCAGAGTATGTAACTAAAATAACGTGTTCTTATTTTTGAGTATTTTATTGCTGTTTTATAGCACCTTCTGGTTTCTTAATGTTTGTAACATTGAATATACTTTTCCATAGACACAAAAAAGGGCTAATCATTAGCCCTTTTTATTTTATGCATAAACTAAACTTGAATCTAAGCCTAAAGCACTAGTGCGATAAGATTTGTTCCAAGAAGGTTTTCAAACGATCTGATTGCGGGTTATCAAAGAATTCATTAGGTTCATTTTCTTCAATAACTTGCCCTGCATCCATGAAAATAACTCGGTCTGCTACTTTTTTTGCAAACCCCATTTCATGCGTTACACAAATCATAGTGATACCTTCGTCAGCTAGTTCGACCATTACATCTAATACCTCTGACACCATTTCAGGATCCAGTGCTGATGTTGGCTCATCAAACAACATGATTTCAGGGTTAATACATAAGCAACGAGCAATCGCTACACGTTGTTGCTGTCCACCAGATAATTGATTTGGATACTTATGTGCCTGCTCTGCGATTTTTACACGCTCGAGATAGTACATAGCTGTTTCAATTGCTTCTTTACGTGGTTTATTGTGTACCCATGTAGGTGCAATTAGTAAGTTTTCTAACACTGATAAATGCGGAAATAAATTAAAGTGTTGGAATACCATACCTACTTGTGAACGAATATGGCGTACTACTTTTACATCTTCAATTAACTCAGTACCATTAATATTGATGCTACCTTCTTGGAACTTTTCCAAATGATTTAAACAACGAATAGTCGTTGACTTACCTGAACCCGACGGGCCACAAATAACGACTTTTTCGCCTTTTTTAATATCTAGGTTTACATCTTTTAGTACATGGAAATCACCATACCACTTGTTGACGTCCTTCATTTTTATCATAGTTTCTTGGTCTGACATGACGATTCCTTTTAATGCTCGGTGTTAAATTTGCGTTCAATCGATTTTGAATATTGTGACATTGAAAAACAGCATACCCAGTAAATAAGCGTTACAAAAACATAACCTTCTACTTCGTAGCCTAGCCAATTGGTATCACTGTTAGTCAGTGTTACCATTGCTAAAATGTCGAATAAACCGATGATTAAAACAAGTGTTGTATCTTTAAATAGTGAGATAAATGAGCCCACTAAGTTAGGGATAGAGATTTTTAATGCTTGTGGAAGAATAATTAAAATCATTCCTTGCCAATAGCTTAAACCTAACGCTTCACTTGCTTCATATTGACCTTTTGGTATGGCTTGTAAGCCACCACGTACTACCTCAGCGATATAAGCCGCTTGGAATAGTGTGATACCAATGAGTGCGCGTAATAGCTTATTAAATTCAATACCATCATGGAAAAATAAAGGTAATAAAACCGATGCCATGAATAGAATTGTAATTAGTGGAACACCACGTACAAATTCAATAAAACCGATACATAAGGTTCTAAGAATTGGCATGTTAGATTGACGTCCTAGTGCTAATACCACTCCAATAGGGAAAGAAGCAATAATACCGACAGCAGCCACTAGAATGGTCAGCATTAAGCCGCCCCATTTTTCTGTTTCTACTACTTCTAAACCAAACCAACCACCGCTGATTAAAATAAAGCAGACAACAGGGAATAATAAAATACCTGCGATTTTAACTTTAAGGTTTTTGATATATTTAAAAGAAAAAACAAAAACAATACTAATAATAGCGACTAGGTTAGGGCGCCAATGTAAACTTTCAGGATAAAAGCCATACATAAACTGATCGAATTTCTCGATGATAAATATCCAACGAGCACCACTATTAACTACTTCATCTTGTGTACCGCTCCACGTCGCATTGAATATCATCCAATCTAATAGTGGCGGCACAATGCTGTAAATCACGTATAACCCAAATAAAGTAAACAAACTACTTTTAACATCTGGGAATAGATTTTCCTTTAACCAAAAAATAATGCCTTTATTTGCCGTTGGAGCTGGCTTGGCTTCTTTCATTGTATAAGTTGCCATTTTATCGTCCTTTTATAGCCATTTTGGCATTAACCCAGTTCAATAACAGTGAGATAAGAATACTGAAAGTGAGATAAACAGCCATGGTCATGAGTATGATCTCTATTGCTTGACCTACTTGGTTTAATGTTGTGCCTGAGAATAGGGTGACTAATTCAGGGTAACCAATCGCAGTTGCTAAGGATGAATTTTTAGTTAAGTTTAAAAATTGATTAATAACAGGAGGAATGATCACACGTAATGCTTGAGGTAAAACTACTTTAGTTAAAATCACATAGTCTTTTAAACCCAATGATTTAGCCGCTTCTTTTTGACCTTTTGGTACTGCTTCAATACCTGCACGTACCGCTTCTGCAATATAGGTTGCAGTGTAGATACTTAACGCAAATAATAATGCGAGTAGCTCAGGGATAATGGTTAAGCCGCCGTTAAAGTTAAAGCCTTTAAGCACTGGGTATTCAGCAGTGATAGGCTGACCAGCGATAAAGTAAACTAATGTAGGTGCTAATAGTAAAAGTGCAATTGATACTTTAAATATTGGGAACTCTTGGCCTGTATCATTATGGCGTTGACGAGACCAACGAACAAGATAAATGACAGCGACAATGGCTAGTACAAAGGAAATAATAACTGCGCCACTTCCACTCTGAAGAATAGGTTCTGGCAGTAACAAGCCTCGGTTATTTAAGAATACGCTGTCTAAATAAACGAAACTTTGGCGTGGACTTGGTAAGGCTGCAAGTACAACGTTATACCAAAATAAAATTTGTAACAAAATTGGAATATTACGAAATGTTTCAATATAAACAAGTGCTAGCTTAGACATTAAAAAGTTGCTTGATAAACGAGCAACACCTAATAATAAGCCAATAATTGAAGCGAAAATAATCCCTAATACAGATACAAGAAGCGTATTTAATAAACCAACGATAAATACATCCAAAAAGGTAGATGTTCCATCATCGTAAGGAATAAGCGTTTGGCTGATACCGAAGCCAGCTGTGTTGTTTAAAAACGAGAAACCAGTGGTAATGCCACGGCTTTCAATGTTATCAAACATGTTATTTGCAAAATAAAATGCAAAAAATACAACGAGTGCTAAAGCGAGAATTTGGAAAAAAATTGCGCGGTGTTGAGGGTTGTTTAACAATCCTTTACCGTCTACTGGGAGCTGTTTGTTTGTCATAATGTGCCTTTTAATCAGCTAGGAAAAAGGGGAAGAGAGACTTCCCCTAGAGACTGGTTAAAATTAACGAATTGGCATTGGGTACATGATCCCACCTTGATTCCATAGTTTGTTTAAACTACGTTCAATTTGAATCGGTGAGTCTTTACCTACATTTAGATCATATGATTCAGCGTAGTTACCTACTTGCTTAACAATTTGGTAAGCCCAATCATTTTTAAGACCTAAATCTTCGCCTGTTTTACCTGTAGCACCTAATAAACGTTTGATACCAGGATTGATTGATGATTTTAGCATTTCATCAACATTGCTTGATGATACACCTAGCTCTTCAGCTTCAATTGTTGCGAACATAGTCCAACGAATAACATTAAACCAAGCATCATCACCTTGACGTACAACAGGACCTAGTGGTTCTTTAGAGATTGTTTCTGGTAAAAGAATTGCTGATTTTGGATCATCAAGTTTAATTCTTAACCCTGCTAATTGAGAGCGATCTGAAGTTACTGCGTCACAACGACCTTTTTTGAAACCATCAATTGTTTGACCAGATGTATCATAAGTAACGGCTTTGTATTCCATACCGTTAGCTTTAAAGTAATCTGTTAAGTTAAGCTCAGTTGTTGTACCCGCTTGAATACAGAAAGTAGCACCATCTAGCTCTTTAGCTGAATTTACACCTATGCTTTTACTTACTAAGAAGCCTTGGCCATCGTAGTAGTTAACACCAGCAAAGTTTAAACCTAGAGAAGCGTCACGAGTAGCAGTCCAAGTTGTTGCACGCGCTAGTACGTCAATTTCACCACTTTGTAATGCAGTAAAACGCTCTTTAGCCGTTAATGGGAAGTATTTTACTTTACTTGCATCGCCTAAAACCGCACTTGCTACTGATTTACAAAAATCTACATCTAGACCTTTCCATTCACCGTTAGAGTCTGCCGCAGAGAAACCAGGGATGCCTGTAGAAACACCACACTTAAGTACGCCTTCTTTCATAACATCTTCTAATGTACCCGCATGAGATAGCGTTGGTACTGCAGCTGTAAGACCAAATAATAGAGCTAGCTTTGTCACTTTCATTGTATTTTCCTTGTGGCTTAAAATAATATAAAAATTAACTATGAATATATAGGTAACGTTATATAAAACGGTATTCATATAAAGTGAATTTGCAACTTGCATGCCACTTTATATTTTAAACAATATCCATATCAAACAGATAGAGCAATTTGCATGCCATCCATATATTGCACCTGATTCATCATAAGTTAGAGCGGTACTATTACTAGTCCTTCAAGGGGTTATGTATCGAATTCTTTGATTTGAGTCATGTTTCAATGCTTTTTATGGCAAAAAGTGAGTATGAAGCTTCATTTATGAGCAAATTAATCGAAAATTAATCTACTCATAAATGTGATGGTCCTCTAAGGGTTGAGGTCGGTGATGTGATTAAGATCGCTTTGGCTTGTCACTTGATGGTGCAGTTTTATTAATATTAATAGTTTTTCTGCATCCCAATGGTGCGTTTTTTCAGAACAAGCGAGTTCTAATTGTTGTAAATTTTCTTGAAGTTGTTGTTTATGATCTTCACTTAAACCTGTAAAAGAACTGATTTGTTGCAGTAATTTTATATTTGGTTGTTGAGTTTGAAAATATCTTAATAAAGACGCATACACATCATTTGGTTTCGCTTGCTTTAATACGCTTAATAACGCCTTATATTGCTGGCTTTGTGAGTTAGCTCGTTTAGGTTCTTGCATTATTACTTTATTACTTCTAGCAACTTTAAGGTGATAAAAGCTTAATAAAATCAATAATAATAACAGTACTAAAGTACTGATCTGCCATATGATTAATTGTGTCGACTGATCATCACTATTGCCATTACTATCTGTATCACTATTTTTTTGTTGTGCCGCCGCTGTTAGATCTGATTGATCAGTGCTGCTTTCAAGGTCGCTATTGTTGCTGCTATTGTTACTGCCATTGTTAACGTTCGTTGTATTATTGCTCACCGGTGAAGGTTTAATCGTTAATGTTTGAGCAAGTAACGTGGCAAATTCTTGTTTCTCTGTTTTGCTATTCCACCATGCAATTTTTATTTCCGGTAATATAAGTTGTCCGCTTTTATTAGCGATAATGGCGTGTGTAATTGTTCGTTGGCTATATAAAGTGCCATTAATAGTGCCTTGTTTTAAATCGTCTTGATCAGGGTAGTAGCGTAATGAACTATCATAATTAAGTTGGATTTCTGGTATTTTATCGAGAGCGATTGAAGCAACTTGTAAACTTATGCTACGTGTAATTGGGTCGCCAACAAAATACTCTTTGTCATGTAAGTCATTATTTTCTATTAAACGAACGTCTTCACTGATTAACCAATCTCCTTGAAAATTAGCAGGCATCTCTTTGACTGATAGCGCTAGGTCATTACCTCTGATATTAATCGCTTGAGTTACTCTTCTTTGTTGATAGCTATTAACTTGCTGTATTTTTTGTACTGCACCGGTTAATAAAGGGGAAGTGATGGATACTTCACCTGAGGTTGATGGCGTGATGGTGTATTGATAAGTAAATACCTGATAGCGCAAACCATTACGTACAATTTGACTTGCTGGCTGATCTAGAACGACTTGTTCGATGTTAGCACCTTCTAATATAGGTGCTTGTACATCGGCGTTAGAAATATTTTCAGCCACATATATTTTACTTTCTAATATAACGGGTTGATCAATATAAACTTTGTTTTTATTAATGGTACTTTCAATGAAGATAGTATCGTTTGCGGTCGATTGCTGTTGTTTACCTGGTTTATTGACTTCAATTTTTATGGCTTGCGTAGACACATCACCTATTTTAAATGAAGGTATGGTTAATTCACCTAACTTTTTAGCTTGTAAACGTAGTGACCACGTTATTTGCTGAGTAAACTCGCCATTAATATAAGATGTTTGTTGGCTACGAGAAGGTCTACCTACAACGAAGTTATTGTTTAATTCACTTGTATCAAACTGGTAGTCAGACCCAGTTTCATTGACTTCGACGGTTAATATAAAAGTATCACCAAGAAAAACACTATTACTATTCACAGAGGCCGTTGCTTGCGTTTCTGATATAGCTGGCATGCTGAAGGTGACTAAAAGTAGAATAATAGTTAAACATTTTTGTAAGAACTGCATTACCAGATTTCTCCATTATTGTTTTGTAAAACAGGTTTATTTGCTGCTCGTTTTCGATATTCAAGTCGCATTTTATTGCGTAATAATAAAGAGGGGTCATCGGGCATATTTTTTAACCAAATAGGCAGTTCTTCATACTCTTCATTTTTTGTTAAATCTTCTTCTGAAGGAGTTAGATTTACTGCTTTATCGGTTGGTGACTCTTCTTGCTCAGAAGGTTCATCTGATTGTTTATCTGATTGTTCATTTGACTGGGCAATAGAAGATTGTTCTTGTTGCTCATTTTGGTTCTTTTCCTCAGAAGATGGTTGTTGATCTTGCTGCTGTCCATCCTGTTGTTGACTATCTTGGTTTTGTTGTTCTGAGGATTGCTGCTCAGAAGATGGTTGTTGATCTTGTTGCTGTCCATCCTGCTGTTGACCATCTTGGTTTTGTTGTTCTGAGGATTGCTGCTCAGAAGATGGTTGTTGATCTTGCTGCTGCCCATCCTGTTGTTGACTATCTTGGCTTTGTTGTTCTGAGGATTGCTGCTCAGAAGATGGTTGTTGATCTTGTTGTTGCCCATCTTGGCTTTGTTGTTCTGAGGATTGTTGCTCAGAAGGTTGTTCTTGATCTTGTTGATCAGAAGATTGCTGCTGCTCATCCTGCTGTTGATTATCTTTATTTTGGTCTGAAGACGATTGATTTTTTTGTTGCTCTTGCTGTTGAAGTAGCTTTTCAACGGCTGCTTTATTAGCCAATGCTTCCTTGAAGTTTGGGTTTATTGCTAATGCATTATTAAAGCTAGTTAATGCTTGTTCATATTTTTGCTGCATGGCTTGTGTATTACCTAAATTATAAAATGTATTTGCATCACCTGGATTCGTTTTTACTTCATTTAAATAAACAGTTTCGGCCTGCTCATATTGTTTGTTTTTAAACAGGGCGGCGGCTTTCCAAGACGAGTCTTCAAATACTTGACTGGCTTCTTTATAATTTTTATTTTGAAATGCTTGATAAGCATTCTGCTGATCGTTCTCCCAAATAGAGGCTTCTACTTTAGGTGTCGTTAAAGGTAACATCACGGTTAACAGTAGGGCATAAAAAACACCTTTTCTAAAGAATAATAAAAACAATGGTATCAATAGTAAACTTACCCAATACCCATCATCTATAGGTTGCTTATTATCTGTTTTAGTTGATGACTCGCTATCCTCTTTTTGTAATTCCTTTGTGTCATAGTGTGCTGCTAATAATTGAATATCTTGACCTGACACATCAAAATCTAATAACAAACCATCACTCATTTGTGTCACAGGGTATAGCGTATTTCTATTAAGTTTAGGGATAACGATGTTGTCATTTGAGTCTTTCAATAAACTACCATCGTTTAATTTAATAGCGGCACCTTCTTTGGTCGCCATTGATAAAACAGAGACCATCCATTTTGTTCCTTTTAGCATCTCTTGCATTTTTTCTTGGCTATCTTTATCAAATCCATCACTAATAAAGACAATATGTCCTTGTTGGTATCCGGCATTTTTTAATAATGAGATTGCTTTTTGTAATGCTAAGTCTGGTCTTGAACCTCGTTCAGGCATTAAATCTGGAGAGAGGTAAGGGATATGGTTAATAATTGAATTACTGTCCGTGGTTAATGGTGTAATAGTAAAGGCGTCTCCCGCATAGGCAATTAATGCTTTATCACCTTCAGTCCATTGTTTTAACAGGTCAATTGCTTTGTATTTTGCACGGCTTAATCGATTTGGCTTTATATCAGTGGCATACATTGAAAAAGACAAATCAAAGGCAATGACTTGTGCTTTTTGCAATTCATAAACGGGTAGCTTAACACTGCGAACATTCGGCCCTGACAAAGCGATACAAGCAATAATGGCAAGTAAGTTTAATGCTAAGCGATTGCTTTTGGTGGTTTCTGGTAAGGTAACCAAATGCTCACTTAAATGGTTGGCAATAATACTGGTTTTTTTGTATTGATTACGTTGATGGCGCCATAAGCTGATCGCGACAACAATAATGATACCCAGTAACCAATAAGGACGAAGAAATTCTAGTGGTCCAAAAGTTGTATCGAGAAGGTTATTAAAGTTCATCTTCACCTCTTAGTTTTAACGAGATAACAACGATTAATAAAAGGCTGATAGCCAATGAAAGGGGCCAATAAAAAAGGTTCTTCTCAGGTCTAAACTCTAAGAACTCACTGTCAACAGGTTGTAGTTTGTTGATAGTTTGGTAGATTTTTTGTAAGTCATCCTGGTTTCTCGCTCGAAAGTATTGGCCATCGGTCAATGTGGCTATTTCAGTCAATGTACTTTCATCTAAATCTGCTGATGGGTTAACTCTTTCATTACCAAAAAAGCCTCGTTTCATCATTGAATCTGCACCGATACCAATCGTGTAAATTTTAATGTTGTTTTTTGCCGCTTGTTTAGCTGCTTCAATAGGCTTGATGCTACCCGATGTATTTGCCCCATCAGTTAATAGTATTAAAACACGCTGCTCATTTTTATTTTCAACGAAACGTTTAATCGCCATTGCAATAGATTCACCAATCGCAGTGCGGTTACCTACTAAGCCAATTTCAGTTTCATCGACCATGGTTGATACCGTATCGACATCAAAGGTTAATGGGGTTTGTAAGTAGGCATGATCTGCAAATAAAATAAGCCCTAGTCGATCGCCTTGACGTTCTTTAACAAAGTCTTTAACAATAGATTTAACTAACGTTAAGCGATCTACTGTTCGACCATTTAATGGCATATCTTCTTCTTGCATACTACCTGATAAATCTAAAGATAAGATCATATCGCGGCTTTGCTGTTGAATTCGAATCGGCTCATCAAACCAAATAGGCTTAGCGATAGTTAAAAGCAATAAAATCCATAATAACCAAGGAACCGCAACACTAATTAAAGGATTCTTTTTTGTAGATGTTTGTTGCTGTAAACCTTGCGCTAATGGGATCCATATTTGTGTAAAAGATTGTTTTTTAGCTGCTAAGAAATAACGAACTAACAAAGGAAGTGGTATAAAAAGTAATACCCACCAGTAACTAAATTCAAACATGTGTTTTACCTGCTGAAGGCTGATTACCCAAGGTTAACTTTTGATGTGCTTTAACTTGGCTTGGAAATGATTTTATCCATTTTTTAGCAGAGGCAAAGTCGTTATCCGTACAAGCTGAATTGTCTTTATATAAACGTCGACAGAATTCCTTTTGATCATTAAATAGCGGCGTATTTTGCTGGGAATTATGCTCTTGTAAAAATATAAACCATGCTTGCCCCGTAATAGAGGCGACATGTTCTCGCGGATAATAATGTAAACATACCCCTTTCAATAATTGATTCAACTGAGCAAAACTCGCATTATCTTTTTGCAACTGGGCTAATGATATTAATGCTTGCTTGATCATTCTTTGTTTATTGATGTTATGTTTTATAAAAATAACAGTTAATACAATAACGGCAACAATCGCCGCTAATATTAACCAATAAATAGGTGCAGGAGGCCATGCAGAAGGTACGTCTGCGGGAATAATAATTTGTTCAAAAGGGTTACTGGGCGTAGGCATTGAATTGTTCCAATAATGGGATGGAAGAACTAATATGGTAATGTGCAATCCCATATTTCAATAAGTTATTTTCCATTAACTGTTGGCGTTGACTTGCCGCTTCCTGATATGACTGTTGTTGACGTTGGTTTTTTAAAAAACCACTGCCAGTCATAGAGTTTATTTTTAAACTCGTTTGTAATACTTGTTTAGGTAAATGAGATTCAAGTGGGTCACTTACTTGCCAAACAGTCACTTGGTTATGGCGACGCATAAGGTTAATTAATTTATAACAGGCTTCATCTAATTGTGAAAAATCACTAATTAAATGTACTTGGCTTCCTGTTTGTACTAAATGTGAAAGTCGTTTCAATTGTAATAATAATGATTGTTGCTGTTTGGTTTTAAATGCGACGTTTTTACATAACATTTGGCTTTGGTGTAAAAAAGCCATTAATCCTTTACTGCGAGAAGTCGGCTTTAACTCTGCCACTTCTTGTTGATTAAAAACAATGCCTCCTAATCTGTCATTACGTTGTTTCGCTTGCCAACTTAATAGAGAAGCTAAATGACACGCTTGTACTGACTTAAAGACAAACTGACTACCAAATACCATACTGTCTGAAACATCAACGAGAAGGAAAACAGGGCGTTCTTTCTCTTCTTGAAATAATTTAGTGTGCGCTTTACCGGTTCGCGCTGTCACAGCCCAATCAATTGCGCGTACATCATCACCGGGTTGGTAATGACGCACTTCGGCAAACTCCATACCTCGCCCTTTAATATTCGCTAAATAATTACCAGAGAGTTGACGTGATGCAGGCAAACGTTTGGCATTAAGTGATAATTTACCATGTTGTTTGTAACTGAGTAGTTCAGCTAACTGCAAATCAACCCCCGTGGTATAGGGGGTATTAGTAAAAATAGCGGGAATGTGAGTGTTCATTATCCTGCGATCGCCACCTGGTTAATGATTTCTTGAATAACTTGGTTAGCATTCACGCCTTGCGCTTCGGCTTCGTAACTTAGGATAAGTCGATGACGTAATACAGGGTATAAGTTACTAATAATATCTTCAGGCATTACGTAGTCACGGTCATTCAACCATGCACGAGCTTTGGCTGTGCGCATTAACGCTAATGTTGCACGTGGGCTTGCGCCATAACTTACCCATTGTGACAGTTTCTCGCCAAAACGAGCTGGCTCGCGTGTCGCGATAATCAAGTCAATCAAGTATTGCTCTAAGTGAGGCGCAATAGTGACTTTCATGACTTCTTCACGCATGCTGAATATTTGCTCGTTCAACAATGGGGTCACTTCAGCGACTTTCTCTTTTAAAATCTCTTTTTGATTTAACTGTAAGATTAAGCGCTCAGTGTCAGCATCAGGGTAATCAAGCTGTATATGCATGATGAAACGGTCTAATTGTGCTTCAGGTAACGGATACGTTCCTTCTTGCTCTAATGGATTTTGTGTTGCCATGACTAAGAACAATTCAGGTAGCGGGTAAGTGGTTTTACCAACGGTCACTTGGCGCTCTGCCATCGCTTCTAACAATGCGGATTGCACTTTTGCAGGTGCTCGGTTAATTTCATCCGCTAATATCAAGTTATGAAAGATAGGCCCTTTTTCAAAAATAAACTGTCCTGTCTCTTGACGGAAAATATCGGTACCTGTGACATCTGAAGGTAATAGGTCTGGTGTAAATTGGATACGATGAAAGTCACCTTCAATACCATCAGACAATGCATTGATAGCACGGGTTTTTGCTAAACCTGGCGGGCTTTCAACTAAAATGTGTCCATCGGCTAATAAAGCAATTAATAAGCTATCAACAAGCTCACTTTGCCCTAAGATCATTTGATTTAAATAGTGACGTAATTGATTTAATTGTTGTTTTGCCATTGTGGGTATCTACATTAAGTTATTGTATGGAAGAAAATATACTGCCAATAGAGGGCAACTTCAAGCACCAAAAGTTCCTAAAACGAACTAAAAAACATAAACTTTTTATAACGAATAAGATTTATTCTTGTAATAGATCAAAAGCTTTGCTGAAAAAGCCCCTTTATTCTTTTCTTTGAGCTATATTGAAGTATCATTTGTATGAGCAATAGAAGTCATTATTTAATTTTATTAAGGAACGGCAATGAGTGAATTAGAATCGATCATTTGGCACGTATTAGGTTACATGGCGATGCCAACCATTTTTATTGCAGGTTTTTGTGCTGTATTTATTGCGGCCGTAGGTATTTTAAAAATGTCTGGTGATACACCAGTAAAAGATTAATAAAAATATGGTTGATGCTAGCAATAACTCTATTTACTGGTTATTGAATCATGACTACTTAGCGACCATGACTACATAGTTATTATAAGCTCTATACTTTATTGTTATGGGGCTTTTTTTGTTCAGGAGAAATGAATGCAAATATATATAATGCGCCACGGACAGGCGGAAATGATGGCTTTTTCAGATGCTGAACGTAATTTAACGGATATTGGTCGTGAAGAATCAGAGTTAATGGCTAAGTATCTTATTAAAGAGGGCGTGACGTTAGACGCTGCATTAGTGAGCCCTTACGTAAGAGCACAACAAACTTGGCAGTCAGTTAGTCCCTTTTTTGAAGGTGTGACTAATATCCAAGTGTTACCTTGTTTAACGCCTAGTGGCAGTGCACGAAAAACAGTAGACGAACTCTTAGCTTTACAGGCAGAAGGGGTTAAATCTGTATTACTGGTTTCACATTTACCGTTAGTGGGTTATATCGTTGGTGAGTTAGCGCCAGCTGCAGGTGTACCTGCTTTTTCTCCATCAGCGATTGGCCACATTACATTGAGTGATGAAGATGGTTTTGCAGAGTTATTAAGCCTAACGACTGTATCCCAAGTTAGCCAATAAGCATTGAAAGTTATTACCTTAATCATTAATACTAAGTTTGTTCATCATGTTTTTAATGAATAAATACGAACAAAGTATTCAAGAGCAACGTGATTTTTTTATTGCTCACCTGCCTTTTTCTTTCGATTATCGAAAGCAACAACTGATCTCACTAAAAGAGGCCATTCAGTACTATCAAGAAGATTTAAATGAAGCATTAGCGCTCGACTTAGGAAAGCCTGAGTTCGAATCTTACATGACAGAAATTGGATTGGTTCTACATGAAATTGACTTGGTTGTTAAACAATTAAAACACTGGATGAAGCCTAAAAAGGTAAAGTCACCTTTATTTATACAACCTGCTAAAAGTTATATTCACCCCTCGCCGCTGGGTGCTTGTTTAATCATATCTCCTTTTAATTATCCCGTGTCGCTAACTTTATCTCCCTTAATAGCTGCACTTTCAGCCGGAAATTGCTGCACAATAAAAACCTCAGAACTAACACCCAATGTCAGTCTTGTTTTAAAAAAGCTCATTGATTCAACATTTGCAGCTAATTACGTTAATTGTATTAATGGAGGCGTTGAAGAGGTGACGGCTTTACTCGCCCAAAAATTTGACCATATCTTTTTTACTGGCAGCACAGAAGTCGCTAAGTTAGTGATGAAACAAGCCGCAGAGCATTTAACACCGGTGACGCTAGAGTTGGGTGGTAAAAGTCCTTGTATTGTTTGCGCCGATGCGAATATCGATATTGCGGTAAATCGTATTGTTTATGGAAAGATGCTGAATGCAGGGCAAACCTGTATTGCGCCTGATTATGTGTTGGTCGACGATTCAGTTAAAGACTTATTCCTAACAAAAATAGCACAACGTATTGAGTCTATTTATGGCTCAGATGCGAGTAAAAGTGAAGATTTTGGTCGTATCGTCAATGAAAAACATGCATTACGAATTAGTGAGTTAATTGATTTAGATAAAGTGATTGTTGGCGGGCATGCAGATATTGAAAGACGTTATATTGCACCGACGGTAATGGCGAATGTAACGCTAAATGATCCTATCATGCAGCAAGAAATATTTGGTCCAGTTTTACCTGTGATTAGTTTTTCAGAATTAGATGACGTGTTAACCATTGTTGGTCAGTTATCTCATCATCCTTTAGCGGCTTATATTTTCAGTGAAGACAAACAGGTTCAACATTCATTGTTATCCAACATTCAAGCTGGTGGTGTTGTGGTGAACCATTGCTTACAGCACGCTGCAAATCCTAATTTACCCTTTGGTGGCGTTGGTAACAGTGGCATTGGTCGTTATCACGGTAAATTTGGATTCGACTGTTTTTCTCATCAAAAAAGCGTATTGAAAGCGGCAACTTGGCTTGATCTCTCCTTTGTTTACCCTCCTTATAAGGGCAAACTGTCTATGCTGAAAAAGCTGTTAAAATAACTTCTAAAAATCCCAGCTATTTAGGCTCATCTTTTTAAACCAATGCCTTTAAGCAATTATCTTTAAACCAATACCTTCAAAACAATACCTTCAAAACAATACCTTCAAGCAAATGCCTTTAAAGTAGATGTTTAGCCATCTCTTTTGCAATCAATGCAGACTGTTTCATTCCGCGAGTGTGGGCCATTACAATAGCACCTTCAATCAATAAACCTACTTGATCTGCTTTTTGCTGACTGACTTGATTATTTTCTTTCGTCGTTAACTGTTCAGCAATAATATTTACAATGATTTGTTTGTGTTTTGCCGCGAAGATATTAATTGGATGATTGGGATCGGCGTACTCAGCACTGACATTAATAAAGTTACAGCCAAAGAAAGTGTCACTATTAAACCATTCATTTAAATCATCAAAAATAAACAACACGTTATCAACCGGATCAACATATTTTTGGCTTTTATTATCTTCAATTTTAGCCTGCAATTTACTAACTACCTGCTCATGACGAAGTTGTAATGCTGCCAATATTAACGCTTCTTTACTGCGAAAGTGTTTATATAGTGTTGCTTTTGAAACGCCTGATTCAGCTAAAATTAAATCAATACCCGTTGCATGGTAGCCAAACTGATTAAATAAAATCAGTGCCGTATCGATTAAATGTTGTTTTCTTGGTTGCATATTATTGGTTGTCCTTTTAGCTACCGATTTTTATTAGACGGTACATGATAAGCAAATTATAACCAATTTAAACTTGACGTAAACAGTTCTGTTCACTTATAGTGGTGAACAGAGTTGTTCACCTTGTTTTTCAACTACACTTATTACAACAAAAATTAACTAAAAGGCTATTTATTATGTGTTCTACAAAATCAACAGAAAGCAGCAATGCGGCAACCGTTACAACAGAAATTGGTACTTCAGGTATTCACCACTTAGGTTTAACTATTCCAGATATCAAACAAACATCCGATTTTTTTATTGAACAACTAAACTTTAAAAAAGTAGGGGAAGTGCCTGCATACCCTGCTATTTTTGTATCTGATGGAACGGTAATGTTAACGTTATGGCAGATCAAAGACGCTGAGAACACAGTTAAATTTGATCGTACAAAAAATGTAGGGCTTCACCATTTTGCACTAAAAGTGAACACCATTGAGCAATTAAACGCGTTATATCAAAATCTACTTAAACTTGAAGATGTTGAGATTGAGTTTGCACCTGAAGCATTAGGCGATTCACCTTTTGTACACATGATGTGTTTGATACCTGGTGGCGTTAGATTAGAACTAATCAGCGAGTAAGGTACTTTTATGAATAATACAGTGGCAAACAGTTGGCATCACGGTGAGTTAACTGCACAAAAACGAGTGGGTACTGAACAACGTATGGCTGAAGTGGGGCCTAAATTCATTCGTGAATTGATGCCTCAACAACATCGAGATTTTTTTGAATCGCTAACCATGATGTTTATTGGCTATACAAATTTTCAGTCGCAGACTTGTGCCAGTGTATTATTTGGTGAACCGGGTTTTGTTTCATCACCAGACCCAAGTAAGCTGGTGATTAACCTTCAATATTCGATAGGCGACTTTACGAATCAAAGCGTTAAAGTTGGCGATAGAATAGGTTTGCTGGGTCTTGAATTTCAGTCAAAAAGACGTAATCGCATCAACGTCATTGTCACCGATATTAATCAGAAAAGTTTAACGGTCAAAGTACTGCAAAGTTTTGGGAATTGTCCTAAATATATTCAACCTAAAACATGGGCTTTTAATCCTGACTATCAACGTTTTCCTTCGATAACAGAAGTGGCGTTAGACACTAAAATAAGTACCGATAAAACCATAAAACAGATGATTACCAACGCAGATACCTTTTTTATTGCGAGCTGTTTTGACGATGGAGAGTTGTTGAATAATCGTGGCACTGATATTTCTCATCGCGGTGGAGACGCTGGATTCGTAGAGGTTAATGAGTCAGGCCAATTATTAATTGAAGATTATTATGGTAATGGCTTTTTTAATACCATAGGCAATTTATTATTAAATCCAATTGCTAGTTTATTGTTTTTCGATACTCAGCTTGGCCATGCAATACAAATAACCGTCTCTGCAGAAATATTATGGAATGACGATCAAGCAGTTGATGATGGCAATAAGCAAAAGGGGACAATAAGTAATAAAGCAGATGTTAACCAAGTCAGAATGTTGTGTTTCACACCTATCAAAATAGAACATTATGAGAATGGGTTTGCCTATTTACAAAAGTAGAGACGGAGAGTGGAGTTATACAGCATTATTTACAGGGTCTACAATCCGAATAATAGTGAACTGAGCTTCGTTAGTTAAACCTCAGTTAAATCTAAATCTAAATCTAAATCTAAATCCTAAACCAAGCCCTAATAAAAACATAAAGAAATAATGCCTTAATGTTGAGTCGTGTGATTTAGCTTTCATGAATTTGCTTTTGTTTAAAACAAAGCCGTTAAACTAAAAAGAACCGCTAACCTAAAAATAGTCGTAAAATTTTAGATCATATTAATAAACGTTGGCTTATTTATTTAAAGACAGAGATGACATAAACATTAATAAATACTCCCACATATCTCATTTCATTCATGTACTCCTATTCAATGACTTCAACTATAATAGCCATTATTTTTTAACTATTTAAAGGCAATCTGAAAATAATGTCTTGAATTATAATTTTGAATGTTTAATATATATGGATATTCGTATATGTGGATGTTTTTATGTTACCCCATCAGTTTTTTAAAATGTTATCCGATGAAACACGTTTACGTTGTTTGATCTTAATTGCGCGAGAAGAGCGAGTCAGCGTTGGTGAATTATGTGTTGCTCTTGAACAAAGCCAACCGAAAATATCCCGACATTTAGCTATCCTACGTCAATCAGGTGTATTGCTAGATCAACGAGATGGTCAATGGGTGTTCTACATTGTTAATTCAGAGTTACCTGGATGGATGCGTAAAGTCATTGCTGGTTTGACAGCCTCAAATTGCTTAAAAGCAGAGTACCAACAAGATATTGCTAATTATCAAGTAGCAAAGTTAGTGAGTAAATAAACTGCAAAGCTAATGGCTACATTGTTACAAAGTTAGTTAAAAAGCTAAAAGCTAAAAGTTAAAAAGTAAAAAAGTTACAAAAATTGCAGGAGTTACTCATCAGTAACTAAAGCGTTAAGCAACTAAACCTGTCAGTAGTGACAACAAATACAACGTTTATTAACATCATCAATAGAGTGAGAAGAGTCATGACAATTAAAGTAGGCATAAATGGATTTGGGCGTATTGGTCGTTTAGTAATGAGAGCTTCATTTGACTGGCCAGAGATTGAGTTTGTTCAAATTAACGATGTCGCTGGCGATGCTAAAACCTTAGCGCATTTATTAGAATTTGATTCAATTCAAGGTCGCTGGGCACATGCCGTTGAAAGTACAGACAGCACAATGACCATTGCAGGTAAATCAATTGCAATGAGTCAACAGAAAGACATTGATGCCGTTGATTGGTCGGGGTGTGATGTTGTTGTTGAAGCAACAGGTGTACACCGTGAAAAAGCGTTACTAGACAAATATATCGCACAAGGTGTAAAACGAGTAGTGGTATCTGCACCCGTAAAACATGCTGATGTTGCTAACATCGTAGTAGGTGTAAATGACCATGTCTTTAATGCTGAGCTACATAAAATTGTAACAGCGGCGTCTTGTACCACTAACTGTTTGGCACCTATTGTAAAAGTTATTCATGAGAAAATTGGCATTACTAATGCTGCTTTCACCACTATTCATGATTTAACTAATACACAAACTATTCTAGATGCACCGCACAAAGATTTACGTCGAGCGCGTGCTTGTGGTATGAGTTTGATCCCAACCACAACTGGCTCTGCAAAAGCAATTGTTGAAATATTCCCAGAATTGAAAGACAAAATAAACGGTCATGCTGTTCGCGTTCCATTAGCTAATGCATCGTTGACAGATATTGTTTTTGAATTAGACCGCGATACAACCGCAGAAGAAGTAAATCAATTATTATCGGATGCTTCAGAAGGCGAGTTAGCTGGAATATTAGGCTTTGAAACACGACCTTTAGTGTCAATTGATTACCGTGGCGATCAACGTTCAACGATAGTTGATGCATTATCGACCATGATGATTGGCAAGCGCATGTTAAAAATCTACGCGTGGTATGACAATGAAATGGGCTACGCAACACGTACTGCCGAGTTAATGAAAAAAGTTGGGTTAGCCTAACGCTATCTAATTTAGCACTCTTTATTTTAATGCTATTTATTTCACCTTAAGGCATTTGCTCAATTTAGGAAACGAAACAATGAAATGGTTTTTACAACTTGATAAATCATTGCGTCAGTATTTATTAGTCACCTTTAATTATTGGAATTTTACGGTAACCGATGGTGCATTACGTATGTTGGTGGTGCTGTATTTTTATCAACTAGGGTACAGTCCTTTAAATATCGCTTTGTTGTTTCTTTTTTATGAGATCTTTGGCGTAATAACTAATCTAGTAGGTGGGTGGTTAGGCGCGAGAATCGGCTTGAATCGCACCATGAACATTGGTTTAGCGATGCAAGTGATTGCGTTGTTGTTACTCACCGTGCCGAGTGAATGGTTAACCATTCCTTGGGTAATGATGGCACAAGCATTATCGGGTATTGCTAAAGACCTCAATAAAATGAGTGCTAAAAGTGCGATTAAAACACTCATACCTCATAACCAACAAGGTAAGCTTTACCATTGGGTTGCAGTATTAACGGGATCTAAAAATGCCTTAAAAGGTGCTGGTTTTTTCATTGGTGGTTTATTGCTAACGCTGGTGGGTTTCCAAATTGCTTTGTTAATAATGGCAGTGGTATTGGCAGCGGTCTTTATTCTGAGCTTAATGTTTCTTGAAGGCGATTTAGGTATAGCAAAAACCAAACCTAAATTCAGTCAAATGTTTTCAAAATCCGGACCTGTGAATATCCTCTCTGCAGCACGTTTATTTCTATTTGCATCACGTGACGTATGGTTTGTTGTGGCATTGCCTATTTATTTAGTCAGTATTTTTGGTTGGTCGCACTCTATTGTCGGCGCTTTTTTAGCCGCATGGGTCATTGCTTACGGCATAGTGCAAGGTTTTGCGCCTAAAATAACCGCATACTTTTCGAAAGAGGGCACAACACCGGACGGTAAAAGTGCGATGTTTTGGTGTCTGTTATTAGCCGTTGTTACTGGTGTGTTAGCGATCGGTATCGAACTCGAATGGCAAGTACAATGGATGATCACCATTGGTTTATTGATTTTTGGCGCAATCTTTGCCGTTAACTCATCACTGCATTCCTACTTAATTATTAGCTACGCAAAACAAGATGGTGTGTCATTAGATGTAGGTTTTTACTACATGGCCAATGCAATGGGGCGCTTAGTCGGCACCGTACTATCGGGATGGGTTTATCAAGCTTATGGCTTTGCCGCGTGCTTATGGATCGCCTTTGCATTTTTGGTGATCACTAGTGTGATTTCATTAAAGTTGCCTGTTCAGAAAAGTGATGTAAATAACTTGAACAAGTAACTTGAATAGCTAATACGAATGGTAAAGTCGGTTAAAGCATCTTTGATGCACTACAGAACTCAGAAAATAACTGACATTCTCTTATAAATTAATATGTGTTTATACACAGATCGCCATCATTCCGTACTTTTGTTATTAATACGGAATGATTCGGCTTAGTTACACTGTTAGCCCTCTGCCGTGAAACTGTCGTAATACTGTCACAAAGGTGACGTAACACAATTTATCTAAATCTCTGATAATGCAGTTACTAAATAACTGATGAAGAGGAATAAGAATATGAATATGAATATGAAAATTAACGTTAAACTAGTAAAAATGCTAAGAACAGAAAAGTCTTGGTCGCAAGACCAACTAGCGATGGTATCTGGAATAAGCTTGAGAACTGTTCAACGTATTGAAAAAAGCGGAAACTGTGCATTAGAGTCGAAAAAAGCAATCGCATCAGCTTTTGACATTAAGGCATGTGAGCTTGACCTGAAACACGAAAACACTGCTTTTTCTGATGAAGAATCGAAGAATGTTTATTTTCGGATAGAGAATGGAACAAAATTATCTGAAATTATTGGTGGAGCTTGTGGGTATAAATTAAGTCACGATGATCCAAAATCTAAAGAGGAAGCTGAACTATTGTCTTGGAGTGCACAATCTATTCAAGATTGGGGAGGGATCTGGTCAAGTCTAGAAAGTGGTGAGAGGATTGAGGCTGCATTTGATCTTTCTGAATTAATTAAAGCTTTAGAGCTAAATGGTTTTTGGGTTTTCGGTGTGCGTTCTAATGAAGAGTCTAATCTTATAGGTGGTGATAAATGGCCTGTTGCTAGTGTTTTTTTGATACAAGAGGATAATCCTAAAATTATAAAGTTGAACTTAGAAGAAAAGGGCTAATCGGGTAGCCGGAGGTATCTAACCTCCAGCCCCACACCAAACTGTATGCGGCTCCGCACAGGGCGCTTTGTCTTATGATGAATAGTGAATATTAATCCACAAATCCTTTAATGACATCAAACCTTGTCTGGCTAAAAACTCATTACTGATCGCACTATTGATCCCTTTGGTTTTCGAACTACGACACGGTCCTTTACTCGTACTTTTTATAAATCCACTGGCACAAAAAAATGGCTAAACTGTCACTGACACCAAGTTTGATCAATGGTCTCTCGTTCGTCCGTGGTTTTCACGATTACCGCCACTTTTATTTATGGGAAAGACATGCGCAGTCGACGGCAGATCTAATGAACAAATTCAATCGTCAATTGGTCGCCTTTGACTTTGGGGCGCTGACTTTAGTCTGCATTCTTTGCATGTGTGTGTTTTCTTTTCTTCAAATGTCTCACGTGGGAATACAAAGCTTTTAACTTTTGATTGGTTTATTTATTTTAGTACTCTATTATCAAATTTAAATAAAATAGAGTATTCCGTTTACCCATCGGAAATACGAAATTATTCTATTTAATGACACTGTTAGACGTACAGGAGTTTCTATGGATTGGTTATCGAATACGGAAACCTATGAGATCATGAGAGTGTTAGCAACCGAGTATATTTCTGAAACTGATTTACCTAAAACTATAACTTTAATTGACCAAGGAGAGGCTAATGGGCTTTTTCCAGCAGGTAAGTGGTTATTGCATGATCTTGATACCTCCCGTAATAGAACAGGTAAGCGACTTAGCCCTGAACATGCCAAACTCTATAAACAACTTTGTGAACATTGCATTTAAATTCGGCACACATAACAAACCAGAGTAATGTCGCGCAGACTTGTTCATTTTTTCAGAGGAGCGAGAAGTTAAGGAATAGTTTACATTAACGGAAGGGCTCAGCCCTTAACTCAATAAATCTCGCATATTTAGCCCTCTAATCCCATTTATGACTCAATTTAATCAATTAGTTAATAAAAACAAAATAATCTATTTAATCTCAAGTAAATGTAAGCTACTGTCATTTTTATTTAAAATAAACAGGCTGA
>NZ_CBRF02000024.1 GCF_000470315.2 Psychromonas sp. SP041 | reverse complement strand
GGTTATAACGATATTGTCAATAAATGTTGTGATGCTTGGAATCGCTTCAGCGAAGACAAAAATAGAGTCATCTCACAATGTTATAGAGACTGGACTAATCTGGAAACTTAATTATCGGAATTGGTATTAGACACGGACCCGACATAGTTTTTCTCTTCATTAAGAATCAAGTTTAAACGTTTTATGATGTAGTTTGATATTGCGACTTTAACCTTGTTACCAATAAACTTGGTCTGCACTAAAATAGTGATGTCTTCTGTATAAACATCATTCTCAAATGTTCAGTTACAGCCAATGAAAATAGATATTTTATCTTTATGCCTTATTGTTAGTTTAAATGTGTTTATGCATCGTACTCGTGTTACTTCATATTTTTGTTATTAATCGGACTTTTTCCATTTATCCACATGATTAAGGTTTTATTCTGCTGGTTAACTCCTTGATTAGTTAATTAAAATTGTTATTGTGATATCAAATTAAAACAGATTAAGTTGCTTTATTTATCCATTGTAAACAGGGATATCTTCTGTCTAATAATCTGTTCTTTGTTCGAGTCAATATGGAGTGTTGCTAGTGAAGGTTTTTACAATTTCATTTGTTTTTTCAGTGATAACGTTATTTTTGTTGATGGTTATAGATGGTGAACTATCGAACTTATATTGTGTTTGGCCGCTTAATCTGATTGAAGCGACAGGTGTATTGGGCAACAACGCTCCAGCTTTTTATTATGATTGGTATGAGTTATCAATGGCATTTTCCTTGCTCGTACAAAGTGCTGTCATTTATATGATCACATCAAGACTCATAAACAAAAAGAATATGTAAACGGCACTTAGTGTTCACCTTTTTCTTCGAATCATTCAGTAGAGAGTTTCACTTCGTTACACGTTTTGTACTCTCTATTTTAGTCTGTTTAAATGTGTTGTTGTATTGCTTATACAGAGCAGAGGTTATTTACCATGGCATTACTTCAATAAAGAAAGATTCAAGCGATTAGGTGCTATTTATCGCCATACTAGGTTCAGATGTTGAGATGGCTTAATTCACTCTGAGCGGTTATTCATTAAATGCTGCACAGTATAAAGCTAGTGTTGTTATTGTTAAACTCGTTCCAATCTCACTAAATATGTGATTTAAATATTGGTAGAAAAGCAATTTAATTTAAGAGGGGAATTAAAAAACTGATATTTTTACGAAATCTATCACGAAGAAATAGATTGTTTTAGCCAAGAAAATAAATTACCTACCTATTGTAATTGATATTACATATTTAGATATTCAATGCTTAAATTCAAACGAGACTAATACCAAAAGAATTAATAAGGTGATCATTCTTACTGGTTAAAATCACCCCTAACTGCGTTCTGAGTTTTGAAGTGAGAACAACTATCTTCTACAACTCACGCCTTATTAGTGTTAATTTTTCCTGCGCAATTTCTGATCACTTATTTAATTCCATTGGTATAACTAAAACTTATATTCTATTGATCTATCTTCATAAATTCCTATTCTTTGGGAGTAATATTGTTATTAATCATTAATGCAATACCATTGGATTTAAGCTCATGAATATAAAGCCCGATAGAATGACTGTCATGCAAAATATTATTGATGCTGTAAAAGTTGATTTTCCTCTATATCAAGAAGATACGTTTAAATGCAGTCCCAACAACAGCTGCACGACCTGTACCAAGAAATTAATGGAATTAGTTGATACAGAGATAGTTTATTGGGAGCATGAAATTAACAGAGGTAATAGTCCAACTTTTGACGAACTTAATCGTTTTGGCAAACTGTGTAAAAATATACGACGCGCTTTAGTTAAAGATAATCGAATCATTTAAAATATAATGCATGAACATACGACCCTGTAAATAATTACCCTATCAAACCTTAAAACAACTAAAGTCCCTTAGTAAGGCTTATTTGCTGAATACATTATTATTAACTTCCATTACCTTTCATTTTAAAACCATCAGAAATTCGCTGAATAAAAATTATTTTTATTAAATAAATGTGTTGAGGCTATTCTAGCGCCTCTTTATGTACTCCAAACATTACAATATATGAAAAATAATATGAATATCGAATTTAAAGGCTTAGCTTTTTTTGGTGATACCACTGAAATTAACTTCCCTATCATTGCTGATATACCTGTGTTGTTACTTTTGAAGCGCTAGATCCTGAAGGTTTAAGCCCAGAGGCAGTATCTGATGAAGTAATGCAACAATATTTAAATCACGAAGAAGAGATTAAAATAATTGTAGAAAGAAAAATACGAAGCGGTAAAGTAACGGCTAATAAAGTCATTATTTATAGTGAAGGCATCCGCTAGTTTTTAACTGTTTAATTTAATTGTTCGTTAATTATGCTGTATGGATATGTTATTTCTGTAGGTACTTTCTAAAGATCGCTTTTATAGGTGATTGTGACGACATAACGAACAATTAAATAGAGATGTCATTTTTATCAACTACAAAGGGAATTGGTATGCAGAATTTAAAGATTGCAGTTGCTCAAATACCATCATTGAAAGGTGATGTCTCTGCCAATATTAAAAGTCATTTACTCGCAATAGAAAAAGCGGCTAAGGCTGGTGTATCCTATCTTGTATTCCCTGAACTATCCCTTACCGGTTATGAATTAGAACTCGCCTCTGAGCTCGCTTTCACTATTGATGATAAAAGACTATTACCGTTGATTGAATCTGCTATTAAATACGCTATTTTTATTGCTGTTGGGGTTCCTTTATTAGCCAATAATACGATTCATATTGCTGTTATTATTATTTCTGATTTAGGCGATGTGAATAGCTATAGCAAAATGCATTTACATGCAGGAGAGGAGACATTTATTGTTGAAGGAACTAGTCATTATCTTACTAAGGTTCAATCTTCACATGGTGAGCTGAATATTGCTAATGCTATTTGTGCCGATACCATTCATCCCATTCACGCTAAAATATGCTATGAACTTGGTGCAAATATATATATGGCAGGTGTGTTAATTGGTCAACGTGGTTATGCAGCTGACGTTCGTTTTTTAGAGGGCTACTCGCGTGATTTTAATATGTTAGTTGCAATGGCCAATCACAATCAACCTACAGGGGCATGGTCACCCATCGGGAAAAGTGCTATTTGGTTTGCTGGTAAGTTACTTGCTTGTGCAAATGAAACTGAGGATGCGTTAGCGGTTGCTGAAAAGAGAGGTCATCATTGGGTTGGCTATGTTGTTGAGTTGTAAATCAATACAAAAAAATAGTCGTAATCATTGTCATATAATGCTTTTGGTATCCTGTTAAAATTTATGCCTATTGTTTGCATTTAACGTCTTTTCAGGGAATGATAAAAATCAATAGATGGCTATGTTCATTGTTTTATACAAAGGTTATACCGATTACATTAAATAAGTGATCTAAATTTTGCGCAGGAAAAATGACTTAGTTCAAGGCGAAAATTGAGCTAAATGGTTGTTCCTTTTACGAAATTTACAACGAAGAAATAAGTTATTTTAACAAGTAAAATAGATAACTTAATTAGTGTGATTGGTATTATTAACTTAATGAGGTTTAAATGGAATTAATCGTCGGTAAAGATTCAACCTGGTCACTTAGAGTTTGGATATGTGGTCAATTAACGAATATAGATTTTAATATTAAGGTCATTGATTTAACGGATGCTGACTATAAAGCACAAGTATTGACCTTTTCACCATCAGGTTTAGTACCTGCACTTATTGATAATTCATTAGTTGTTCATGACTCTTTAGCCATTATTGAATATTTGAATGAACAGTCAAACGGCGAACTTTTTCCTGATACTGTGAATGAAAGGGCGATTGCCAGAAGTTTGTGCAGTGAGTTGCACTCTGGATTTATGAATTTAAGAGGACAGTGTTCTTTTACTTTAGAAAAAGTAAACCCATTATCAACCTTGAATGATGGCATTAAAAACGAAATCTCAAGAATAGAAACTATCTTTGAACAAGCTCAATTACCATATATGTTTGAAAAAGTCGGTGTAGTTGATGCGTTCTATTCAATTTTAGCTTATAGATTAAAAACATACGGTATCATGCTGAATGGTAAAGCGGGTGACTACCAACAAAGTTTACTTGATTGGGATTTTTTGCAAGAGGCTATCAAGCAAGCTAAAGTCTGGGAAAGTAAGTAAAATATTAATAATACTTAGCCTGTCATTGATTTGTAATTGGCCTGTAAGTTGTCTGTAATTGTGTTGTCATTGATGGTTAATGGCACTTTTTTTGTAAAAAAGGATAAACATTATTTATACATTATATTGGGATCGGGGTGGTGCGAATATGGCTACTCACGCGGTATTAGAAGCGTTAGGTGTACCTTATAAGTTGATTGAAATTGACTTAACGAAACAAATGCAAAAAACACCTGAGTATTTAGCCATTAACCCAAATGGTAAGGTGCCGACTTTAAAGCATAATGAACAAGTGATTTATGAATCCTCTGCAATCTTGATGTATATATTGGATCAACATCCAGAGTCTGGTTTAGCCCCTTCACTCAATTCACCTAAACGAGGTTACTATTACCAATACTTAATTTGGATGTCTAATACGTTACAGGAAGCGGTTGATCGTTGGGCTCATCCTGAAAATTATATTAGTGGCGATGCAGACTTGAAACAAATTAAAGATAAAGGTAATCAAGCATTGGCGCGTTGTTGGGATATTCTCAATACAGATCTTGGTAAAACAGGCCCATGGCTTTTAGGTGATGAGTTAAGTGGTGCTGATTTCCACTTGTTTATGATCACCTATTGGAGTCACGGGTACGATAGTCGAGCTGAAGATTGGCCAAATCTACGGTCACATATTCAAGCAATGCTTAAATTAGATGCTATTCAAAACATGCTGGCTCAAGAAGGATTAAGCTTCGAGTGTTAAATTGAGTTGGAATAATACAGTTAATGGTTTATCAACGTTGCTAGTCTAGAATAGACAATAAAAAAGGCCAAACATCTAATGCTTGGCCTTTTGATAGGTAGGGGTTATATACCATTATTCAGAAGGACGAAAAACGCGCTATACCCCACAGTACTATATTTATGACAGTACTTATTTTACGTAATACTTATTGTTAATCATCTCTTCTAATAGACCTGACTTTTCTTTAAAAACAGCGTTAGATAACGATCTTGTGTTTGTACTCGTAACATATTCATTGGCGTTGCAGTAATCACTGCTTTCCCATGTACCTTTTGTCTCAATCGTTACTTCTCCTTGCTCATCAACAACAAAGTCAAATACTCCCCAACAAAGAGATACTTCGCCAGTGGGTGGTGAAAATATTTGTTTATCACCTAAGTAGTCAAGTTCAACACGAGCAGGGGAGCTTGCAATATCACTTGAGCCACTGAAGTGTTTGACTGCGTAACTGTATCGACCTGCGTAAGGGAAAGAACTGATGGTGGTCACTTCTGGTCCATAGCTCGTCACATCATCAACATCTAACGATATGCTACTTTCACTCAGTATTATTTCTTGATTACTATAATAAACCAAAAATGGGCTTTCACCATCCGACGAGTTTGGTCCAAAGAATTGCGTATCTAAGTCGCTTGGGTTTTCTCCCCACGTTAATGTAATAACAGCAGCGCCAGGTTCTAAAGTAATACAGCTATCTTGAATGATATCTTGTTCGTCTGTCACTAGGGTGGTTGTTCTGCTTAAACCATCTGTACCGAATGCCGATAACAGGACGGTTGAATCTGATTTTGCTGGGATACTAAAGTTACCATCGATATCTGAGTAAGTGATTGCTTGCCCTGAATAGTCAGCACCTTGGGTTTGAATTCGCGCATTACTGATTACAGAGCCTGTTTGATCTTGTAAACAACCGCTTATTTGTACTGATTCATAAAGTCTATCTGCATTCCATGTTGAGAAATGTGAAACCGTACCCTTATAATATGTTTGATCAGTTGATAGGGTCGCTGTTCCTTCTTGATCCCAATAGCCAGTTTCTTCGTTAAAATGGTATAGGGGAATAGTTGTTGGTGGATTAGTTGAGCCTGTTGCTAAAGGAATTCTTATTGTTGCTGTTTGGTTTTAAGCCAAATTGTAGCTATTACCTTCCGCATCATTAAAGGTTGCATTAATAGCACCAAAGCTTTCAATGAGGCCAACATCACCTGTTGTTGCATCTATGGTTTCGAAGTTACCCTGCATTAGTTCTGGGTCGGTACTTGGGTCGATAATGGTTAATTCAGCCTTGAGATTACCTGAAGGTGTATCCCCATTTTCATCTACAAAAGCATTGGCCGGTAAAGAGACAATGCTCAGTCCTGAAATATCTAAAGTAAATTCGGTGCTTGGATCAAACGAGCTTTGTAGATTCGATGGTTGTAAAAATAAATCTATATTTTGATCATCTGACGTAACGATAATGCTGTATTCGCCATACCCATCGGCATCACCATTAACAATAATGCGCTGCGTATTTTCTGGTAATGAAATATTCAATTCGCCATTGGCATCTGTGTTGCCCGTATTGGTGACAGTACTACCATTAACTGTTGAAGAAATATTGATTGATGCCCCTTCAATGAAGTCACCGGTAAAGTGATTTTTTGATTGAATATTTAACGTTACACTTGGCTCAACAGACTCTGCTGAATCTGTATTATCACTACTATCGCCACAGGCCGAAAGAACCAGTGAACATGAAATTAATGCAACTACCTGAGGGTTAAACATAAAAAGTCCTTTTTAATTAGAATCTATCAAGATCAATATAATAAAAAAGAGTAGGCTGTTATTACGAATACCTTAATCTTGTTTTTACTATTAATTGATTTTTTAAAGATAAATATTGTATAGGATAATTTAAAAAATACATTAAATTGTCTTTTGTTTTTTATATTTACGTTTATCTTGTTGTATTTATTGGTTATATTTTATTTTTTGATAAATGTTTGCTTTATTGTGGTTGATGCATTATTACTTAGTACCTTCATCTACGTTGTTAATTTAATTTACATGGGGAGTTATTATTTTTAACTTCCTTTCTTAATTTTTTTCATTAAGTTATTTGTTTTGTTATGGTTAGTTGAATAAGTATTAAACGTTTACTCACCCGTTTTATTGTATTAATTACTTATAAATAATCATTATAAATAAAATGGTGAATAATAATTTTTCGTGATTTTTCTCTAGCAATAAACTTGAATTTTTAACTCTCCCATTAGGTGTTATAAAACTAAACTAAATAGGCGACTTTATGCATTATGTGAATAACCCCAACATCATCGATATAGAAGCGTCTGGTTTTGGTGGGGAGAGTTACCCTATTGAAGTGGGCTTAATACTAGGGACTGGGGAAAAGTTTTGCAGTTTAATTTTTCCGGCAGATGATTGGCAGTATTGGAGTGAAGAGGCTGAAAAAGTGCATCATATTTCACGAAAAATGCTGGAAAATCATGGGAAATCTGTTTCAAAAGTGGCTTGTTTACTTAATGAAAAGCTAGCGGGTATGACTCTGTATTCCGATGGTTGGGTGGTCGATAAACCCTGGCTGACAAGATTGTTTTATGCCTCTGGCGTTGAGATGCAGTTTACTGTTAGTTCTTTAGAAATGATTCTCTCTGACGAGCAAATGAAAATTTGGCATAAAACCAAAGATAAAATAATTATTCAGTCAAACATACAGCGTCATCGCGCCAGTAATGATGCTTGGCTAATACAAGAAACCTATCGGCAAACTCATCAGTTATCGAAGGGGCCTTAAAGCATTTTTATTTCTCCATTTCTAATAAGTTGCTGGATAGATAATCTAATAAAGAGAAAAGAGAAAAGAGAAAAGAGAAAAGATAAAAATAGTTAATAAGTTAAAAGAATGTGCTCGACGACATAGTATTTCAGTTATTAATGCTTCACTTTCAGTTCCTAAGCTTTCAATATTTAAACTATCAACATTTAATTATCAATACTTAAGTCATTAGACCGAAAGTTAACGTGCAACTTCTATTGAAACCCTTTATCTATTGATAGCTATGTTGTTTATACCAATGGAATTAAATAAGTGATCAGAGATTGTGCAGGAAAAATCAACACTAATAAGGCGTGAGTTGTAGGAGATAGTTGTTCTCACTTCAAAACTCACAACGCAGTTAGGGGGGATTTTAACCAGCAAGAATGATCATCTTATTAATTCTTTTGGTATTACTAGCTATCAATTGAATTATAGTACTTTTAATCTATTTTTAATTAAAAAAACATTAATTAAAAAAAGCTATTAATTAAAAAAGTTATTAATTAAAAATAGATTCCCCCATCTGATCGATCGCTATTTTAGCTTTTCTGATAGTCATTTCTATACAATCATCTCGGCTTGCAATCACATCTGAACGGATAAAAGAGTGTGATAAAACAACCTCGTTTACTTCCTTTTCAATAATAGCAGAGAGTCGGTATTGGCCCCCCTCATTCATTGGATTAGGCGTAATAGTAAATCCTTTATATTCAATACTTTCTTCTACCGACGCTTGCTCTTTTGAATGACTTGTATTGCTTGAAAAGAGAGAGGCTAAACCAGATAAAAAACCCATTACATTTATTCCTTATGTATTTTTATGGTGAATAATTAATTTTATAAGACATTGTATAAAGTATTGTAAATCAAACTGGTTTTTATATTTGTATTTTTGCTTAATTATTTAATTGGCGTGATGGGTAAATAAGAGGGCAGTTCGTATTTTATTTAGGTTTAGGTTTAGGTCAGATCAGTCTTGTACTTTATCAGTGCCTGTAACGTCAGAAAATATCGTAATAGGCTTTAAAATATCTCAATAGAGTTTACCAAGGCTCATGAATAAAGTGTTCTCTGTTCATAAGCCTTAATCAACCCTAGTGAAGTATTTCATTTGTTAAGGTGTCAATACAGTATCAGGGAATAGGGGATTATTTAGAGGTTGTCCCAGTACGGGTAATAAACGTTCGCTAGTATCTTGGTAACCAATATTAAAACGGACTCGATTTATGCAAATTTTTTCAACTTTTTCAGCTAGTAAATCAAACTGTTTAAAGCGTATTGCTAATGCTGGAAACTGCGCTTGGTATTTTACTATTCTTTGTGAAAGTAATTGATAGAAATCATGCTCACTGTAATCGAGTTGATCTTCAAGCAAAGGTGACACAAAGCGTAATACAGTGACAAAATGGCCGGTATATAAGTCGTGTAATAAATATTGAGCGGGCAGTTTAGTCAGTTGCTGCGAGATATGTGCTGGTAACTCAGCATGTTCTGGAAAGTCCTCATCTACAATGCGTAAATCTCCATGGAAATCTTTGATCGCTAAACCAACAGGAATATGGTTTTCCATTAATAACGTTAGGTTTTGCCCATGAGATACTAACGCAATCCCATATTGACACATGAGGTGATAAAGCGGGATGACTGTGCTATCAAAAAGCTTGGTTAACCAAGCGTTTATATCGAGACCGCTTGCTTCAATATATTGCGCTATTAAACTATGGCCATTTACATCATTCTGCATTAAAGCGGCTGCTAATTTGTCCTGTTGATTTTCTGCTAAAATCGCCGCAGGGCTTTGTCTTAAAATAACGCCTAACATTTCATTGTAACGATAAGGTGTTTGTTTAATATCGACTTGATTCGGGTTCGTGACATGGATACCCGCCCATTCTTTGAGCACTTTAAAGTTTGATTTTTTAAAAAAACTATCTTGATCGCAACGTTGTTGAATAAATTCAGATAATTCTGCACCAGAGGTAATATATTTACCTGGGATACCTCGGTAGCAAGAGGTGTTTAAAATAGTGATAGGCAGTTTTACATCATTTCTTTTAGGTCGCGTTATATTAGATAGTGTGCGAATTGACTGTTGCGCTTGGTAATAATCACCAGTGATCCCTAAATCAATGATACTTTTATCAGCCAATAAAGCTGTAAATTGAGAGGTAATATAATGCTGAAATTGCCAAGGATGAGTTGGAATTATCCAATATTTTTCTAGTGAAATATGCTGTTCTTCTAGTGTTTTAAACACGCTCTCCATCTGCTGTGGCGACATCATTTCAGTCAACATACGAACTAGTGTTTGATAGTGCGTTTCTTTTAGGTTTCTTTCAATACCAATGGTGGTTAATGTTTTTTTAATGGCAATAAAATGCAATTGAAAATGTTGCCCATACTCAGGTGCATATTGTGTCAATTCAGATGTTCCCCAACCTAAACGTCCTTTGTTGGCGAGTGCTTTCGGATGGCCTTTTAAAACAGCTTGTAATGCAACACCAGATAAATTGAGCAGTGCAGAGCCTGTATATTTTTGAAGAGACTTCATTGATTGTAAATCGGCATATAACGTTTGCTGAATTTCTTCGATTAAATTACCTAAAATTATATTGTCTAATTTAATGTCATTGGCAATATCTTTAAGTAGTTCAGCGGTATTGATGTTTTTTTCACCATTACGAGATAGTGAATTATCATCGATAATGATATTGCCCCAAATATGTTTTTTAGCCTGAAATTCCCATGTGATCTTCGCTGTGTTCCATTGATAAAAAACCGTCTTTTTTTGCGCCATTTTCACTTGGATTTTACTTTCTTGTGTATTGCTAACCGTGTCTTTTACATTCAATTCAAGCAATTCTTCATAATGTAATTCACTGATGATTTTAGCATTTAGTTGGTTATTTACTTTCTGCCATTGTTGCTGATTAATTTCTATCATACGACACCTTTTTTGATAAATAAAATACGGGCTTTAAACGGTTAAAGTGTTACAGAATTAATGTTTAATTAATAAATAATTTACATTAAACTTAATGACAATCATTATCGTTTGCAATACCATTCAATCTTAATGATAATTATTATTATTTAAATTGTTTTTTATTTCAATGATTTATTAAATAAATGTACATGAGAGATGCATGAGCGTTTTATAAATAAGGAGATTTAAACGATTAAGTATTAGTAATGTTTTAGATATAACGGAAAAGGATCTTAATGATGCTGTATAGCTATACAGAACGATTAGCATTGACTGGTTTTCTCAATGCATTATTAAATGAGTGGAAGGAGTATGAAAAAAATAAACAAGAAATTACCATCACCAGCTCTGAAGGTACGTTAGTTTTATCTTTATTACATGACTCTTTAGTACAACGATTTAACTTTAATTGGCCAGCTAAAATACGCGATCAAGGTAGAGAGAAAGATATCGACTTTCAACAAGTCGTTACGTTTATTTGTAACCATCCAAGTATTCAGAATAGTTATAACCAACATCAAATTAATGCATTTAAAGAACAAGTATTTGCTAGTGAGCACCACATGGCAGATGTTATGACTCATCGTAAAAGTGAGACAAGTATTGACGGCTTTATTACCGCAGAACAGAGTTTAATTGGCGGGCATAATTTACACCCAGCCAGTAAAACACATCAAGGTTGGTCTCAACAACAAGCTCAACAATTTAGCCCTGATTATGCAGGTGAGTTTGCTTTACATTGGTATTTTGTAAAAAAAGAGCTTATTGCAGGTGAAAGTGCTTATACACAAGATATAAACACTGAAGGTTCCCTCTGTGAATTATTACTGCAGAGTTATCAAGATGCTGGTATTAAACTACCTGTTCCCGTTGGTTTTGTTCCTTACCCTGTTCACCCTCATCAAGCAGAAGTACTGGTTAACAATGGCACTATTCAACAGTATTTTGATCAAGGTTTGGTTATTGATTTGAAGTCGCAGGGTAGAACTTGGCGAGCCACTTCTTCAACGCGTGCATTATGGCAATCAGAAAGTCGTTGGATGTTAAAGTTTTCTTTAGCGGTGAAATTAACTAATTCTATTCGCTACTTATCTCCTATTGAACTGTCTCGTGGCGTGCTCTTTCAACAAGTCAGTAATGAATTAGCAGGAGCAGAGTTTAAACAGCGTTTCCCCCAATTTAATGTTTTACAAGAACCTGCATGGTGTGGGTTAAAAGATGTTAGTGGTGAATTGTTATTAGACAGTTTATTTTGTTGGCGTGAAAATCTTTATTTAACTGGCAAAGAAGCCACTGTTACATTGGCTACAATGACTCAAGAAAGCCAGGACGGTAAAAATCCTATTGTTAACTTAGTGTCTGATCTAGCCGAAGATCGTAATATATCGACATCAATAGCCAGTAAAATGTGGTTTGAACACTTTTTAGAAAATGTCATTAAGCCCGTTGCTGTTGCACGAAGTGATTACGGTTTAGTGTTGTTAGCACACCAACAAAATTTATTAGTGACATTAACTGGTTATTTACCTGTCGGTGGGGCTTTTAGAGATTGCCAAGGAACGGGTTATACCGATACCGCATTAAAGCGTTTTCCACTACTCGCTGCTAATCCGCCCGCTTATTTTGTTGAAAGTGAGGCGGTTAATGAATATTTCAGTTATTACTTAATTCTTAATTCTTTAAACAGTGTGGTGGCCGCATTATCAACACAGTTATCTGATAATGACAGCCAAGGATTATTACGTATTAGCCAGCAATTTTTTAGTCAACTTTCGCAACATAGTTTTTGTGACCGATCATTTTATTCTTATTTATTAACCTCAGAACAGTTGAAAATTAAAGGTAACTTTTTTTGTTTCTTAGGCATCAATAATGAAACTGAGTTGAAAGATCCCAGTAAAATTTATCAGGGGATAAATAATCCTTATCGTTTACTAAAAGATGAAAAAACGCGATTAACTTACAAACCTATTTTGTTTAATATGAAAGATCCTGCAGAGCAAAAAACAGGATTAAATTTAATATTTAAGCAATCAGGCAAACAGTTAACCATTGAATCGAATTGGCAACAATGGCGATTAGAATGGCATGTCAGTGGAGAAGGTTGTCATCAATTATGCAAGCCGAATGAAATACAATCTCAAATGTCACCTTATTCAGAAGCCGTTTCTGTTGGGTTAGTAACAGACTCTAAAATGTCACCAAAACAATGGTTTAATGTACTTGAATATTATTTTTCAGGTTTAATTTCACCAACGATTGAAGAGAAGCAAAGTCTTAATCAATGTATCTTCATTGATCAACAAGTCTGGGAGGATTTGACTGATGTCGAGGTGCCAAGTTGGGCTAACGTATTATCTGGTCAAGTTATTCTAAAACGTAATCACTTTTTTCAATTTGCAGGTATTTGGACGAAGAGCCAACCTTCATTACTCCCTGTAATAACAGATGAACAGTTTATTGAAGCTGATAATGGAAGTTATCATCCAATACGACCAGCGCAACCTGAGGGTGTTTGGTACCAACGTTACATCTACCCATTACAGCGTGTCATTAGCTTTAAGTGCATTGATGCCGAACGAGATTTAACGATTTTTAATGATTGGCATAACACACCGAATATTTCACGTATGTGGGAATTAGCAGGCGATCTAGAAACGCATCGCAATTATATCAATAAGCAAACTAATGACGACCATACGATGGCAGTTGTTGGTTATTTTGATGGTGTGCCATTTGGTTATTTTGAAGTGTATTGGGCAGCAGAAGATCGCCTTGGACCTTATTATGACTACCAACCTTATGACCGTGGTGTTCACATGTTGGTGGGTAATAAACTCTTCCTAGGGCATAAAAATTTCGTTAATTGGGCCGCTGCAATATTACATGCTTGTTTCGTCGATGAGAATAAAACACTGCATATAATGGGAGAGCCTAGAGCCGATAATCATCACGTTGTGCGTATTACCAAAAATATCGGCATGGTTAAGCTCAAAGAGTTTGATTTTCCACATAAACGATCTGCTTTGATGTGTTGTGAGCGTAATCGTTTCTTTAATTCATTCATTTAATAAGGAAAATATAATGAAAAAGCTAACTGATTTGATAGGTGTTGGTGTTGGTCCTTTTAACCTTAGTGTCGCTGCTCTTCTTGAGCGGGTACCTCATTTATCGAGTCAGTTCTTCGATAATAAAAAGGAGTTTATTTGGCATGAAGGGTTGATGTTACCTAATACTTATATGCAAACATCCTATTTAAAAGACTTAGTCACTGCGGTTGAGCCTGAAAGCCCTTATAGTTTTATGTCTTACTTAGTGAAAAATAAAAAGTTTTATCGTTTCTTAAATACAGAAATGCAAACCATCACGCGCGCTGAATTCTCTGACTATTTGTCATGGACAGCAAAGCAAATTGAACAAGTTAAGTTTTCCCATGCAGTTGAAGAGATTAAACACGTTAAAGATCGCTTTGTAGTGACCACAAGCCAAGGTGATTTCGAATCTAAGCATTTATGCTTAGGCACTGGTAAGTCTGCTTATGTTCCTGATTATCTAAAATCGAGCTTAGGTGATCATTGCTTTCATGCAAGTGAAATGGGGCTACGTAATATAGACTTAACAGGAAAAAAAGTAGTTTTAGTTGGTGGTGGTCAAACGGGGGCCGATATATTTTTAAACGCTTTACGTGGTCACTGGGGGCAACCTGCACAGTTAGATTGGTTATCTCGACGTGCTAATTTCCAAGCGTTAGATGAAGCCGCGTTTGCTAATGAATTCTTTGTACCTCAGTACGTAGAGCAATTTTATCATCTCGAACAGGTGGTTAAAAAACGCGAAGTCGATGCACAAAAGCTCACTAGTGATGGTATTACGACCGAAGCGTTACGCGCTATTTATCAAGAGTTATACGATAAGTTTGAAGTACAAAAACAACGCAAATGGGTACGTTTATTACCACACCGAACCGTGACATCAATGACTCAACGATTCGATGGTTTTAACATGGATGTTAAGAATAGCTTAAATGGTTTAGAAGAAAGCCATAGTGGAACCGTCGTGATATTAGCCACTGGTTTTGAGACTAAGTTACCACGTTGTTTAGCGCCGATAATGGACCAACTAAATTTATGTGAAGATGGGTTATTGCAGTTAGATGAAAACTTTAAAGTTCAATGGCAAGGTAACCCAGAAAATAGTATTTATGCGGTTAATGCGGGGCTAGGGAGTCATGGTATTGCCGACCCACAATTGAGTTTAGCTGCATGGCGTTCAGCTAAAATAATTAACGATTTAGCAGGAGAATGTTGTTTCGATATTAGTGAAAGTAGCAATGTGATGGAGTGGGGGAGTGAGGGGGCTACGACTTCTTTTTCAGTTGCTGAGTTTGTATCGGTTGCTTAACATTAATGATAATAAATGGTCTATTTACACAGTGCGTCATTCTGCATAGTGAGTGGCTAATTGGCTCAATACATAACTGAATAAAGCCCTGACTAATAGGACTGAGTAGAGACGAATCACAATGTAAAGCTAATAAAAAAGCAACTCAATGAGTTGCTTTTTTGTCAGTATTTTTCTAACGAAACTAATCGTTTACTTCATGATTAGAACAAACCAATTGCGTTTGCAAATACAAGTAAAATGCCAATTGGTGCTACAAAACGTAACAATAGCACTACGATTGCAAAAGAAAGATCTGACATTTGAAATTCTTCTTTTAAAATTTCAGGCTTAATAACCCAACCTGCGAAGATTGAAATAAAGATACCACCCAGCGGTAATAAGATATTAGCTGTGATGTAATCTAAGAACTCAAAAATGTCTCCACCCATACCAAATGATAGTTTAGTCCATTCTGCGCCTGCAAATGAGTAAATAGTCAGTAAGCTTAAAATCCAAACCGTCACGCCTGTAATAATAGCAGCTTTAGTACGGCTCATTTTTTGACGTTCCGCTAAGTAAGCGGTTGGAGATTCAAGTAATGCAATCACAGACGTAAACGCTGCAAACACAATCATGATAAAGAATAATGTGCCTACTAAATCACCAAATGGCATTGAACCAAATGCAAGTGGAAGCGATTGGAATAATAAACCAGGCCCCGCGCTTGGTTCTAAACCGTTAGCAAATACGATTGGGTAAATCGCTAAACCAGCAATTAATGCTACAACCGTATCAGCAACCGCGATAGTAATAGACGTTTTAACGATCGACACACCTTTCGGTAAGTATGCACCGTAAATCATCATAATACCCATTGCTAAACTCAGCGTGAAAAAGGCATGGCCTAATGCTACTAAAGCACCTTCGATCGTTAGTTGAGAAAAATCAACGTGGAACATAAATGCAAATGCAGATGCGAAATCACCAACCACTGCTGAATAAAGCATAATGCCTACCAGTAGAATTAGTAGCGATGGCATTAGGTAAGTAATCGCTGTTTCTAATCCGTTTTTAACCCCTTTTGAAATTACATAAACTGCAGCAATAAGCGTTAATGAAGACCAAATAAGCAGTTGTGGAACACTAGTGATTAAGTCAGTAAACAGAGCGCCAATCATATCCGCATTCGTTGCTGGGTCCGCTGCTGCTGCGCTGAATTCACCAGAGCCTGCAAAGAAAACATAAGCAACAGCCCATCCTGCGATAACGGTATAAAAACTTAATATTAAGAAACCTGCTAATACACCAATGGTACCGATGATTGACCAATGAGAAGAATGGCCTGATTCAGTTGCAACATGTGCAATGGCATTCGCAGGAGTTGAACGTCCTCGTTTACCGATAACGACTTCAGCCATCATCACAGGGATACCAATCAAGAAAATACATAAAAGGTAAACAAATACGAACGCACCGCCTCCATTTTCACCCATGATGTATGGAAATTTCCATATATTACCAAGCCCAACAGCTGCACCCGTGGCAGCTAAAATATACGCGTATCGACTTGACCATCGATTAGACACATGTGTATCAGTATTCATTGAAATCCTTGAATGTAATTAAACCCATATATTGAAAGCAGAAACGCATGAAAATATAAGTTATTGTAAATAATTGTTTAAGAATAATAAAAGTTAGGCAAAGAGGCTACATAAACCATCATAAAAATTAATTTATACTGCTAAAAGTCACTAAATAATCCTTAAACGGTGTATTTTAGTGTATTTTAATAGCATTTTTTTAGAAAACTGTAATTAATTTAATATTAATGACATCATTTTGTTTTTTTTAGATGCATCGTTATTGGTAATATTACGATGGTTATCAGTATTAATTACATTATATAAGAAAAGTTTATTAGCAATTAAATAAACAGAGACGTTATTGTTGCGTAGGTTTCATTGATTAACGTTTTTATGATGGCAACGAGTATAGACAGTTAATGTATAACGATATTGCTAAAAAGTTAAAAGCATCATTAAAGGTTGAATCTGCCTATTGGTAAGCAGTGGGCTGAACGTGATTATGATATTGAACAAAAGTGAGATAAAAATATGATCAAACTTGATAAGTCTACAACGGCTAGTTTTGATGTTGACCCCCAATGTGGTTTTACACCATTGTGTCCAGATGAGTTGCCTATTGTTGAAGGTGATTTAATTGCCGATGAATTAAATGCTCAAGCTCATTTTGCTCAATATAGGGTAGTGAGTAAAGATTGCCATCCAGCTAAAGCGCCGTGGATTGCAAATTCTCCTGAAGAAATCATGTCACCCGTTGAGGGCGAGTATCCTAGCTTAGATATAAAGTGGCCTGCACATTGTGTTGTAGGCACCAAAGGAAACACATTAATACCCGGCTTACCTCAAGAAAGTAGTTATGATTTTTTGGTGGAAAAAGGCATTGATCCTTTAATGCATCCATACGGCGCTTGTTATCATGATTTGGGTGAACGTGAAGGGACGGGGGTTATTGAATGGCTCTTGAGTAAAAATATAATAACCGTGATAGTGGGTGGGTTGGCTACTGACTATTGTGTTAAAACCACGGTATTACAATTGTGTAAAGCTGGTTTTCAAGTCATTGTTAATCTTGCAGCTTGCAGAGGCGTAGATAGCGAAACAACTGAAATAGCATGCAAAGAGATGCAAGACGCTGGTGTCATATTGATCACCAACAGTCAGGAATTGGAGTCTAAATGAGTAATACAAAAGTGGACCGCTGGTTAATTGATAGCCTGATGGACATAGATTTTTATAAAATAAGCATGCTTCAAGCTTTTTACCATGCCGCTGAATTCAGATTAGTGAATGTGCAATGGAAGTTCGCGTGTCGTAATAAAGAAGGTTTAGATTTAACAACGTTAATTCCTGATATTCAGCATCAACTTGAGCACCTTTGTACGCTTTCTTTTACCTATGAAGAATTAGATTATCTCGCTAAAATGTCTTTTATTAAGCCTGACTTCATTGAGTTTTTACGTATATTCAAATTGAACATGAAATTTATCCATATACATTCAGATGGAGAAAACATTAACTTACGCTTTGATGGCCCTTTGTTACATGTCAGTTTATTTGAAATTTATGCACTGTCTATTATTAGTGAATTACATACTTATATTAACTGTGGCGGATTCGACTTATTTGTTGCTCGTGAAAAATTAGCTGCAAAAATAGCGTTGTTCAAAACAGGAGAAGATTTAACAGGCCTTAATTTTATTGATTTTGGTACGCGACGCCGCGCGAGTAAACAATGGCAAGAGGAAGTCTTAAAAACCCTTAAAACAGAATTACCAGAATCCTTTCTCGGGACAAGTTGTGTTCATTTTGCAAGAACGTTAGATTTACCTGCAATGGGCACAATGGCTCATGAATGGTTCCAAAGTTGGCAGGCTGTTACTCGATTAGCTGAAGCGCAAAAAGCCGCATTAGAAGGGTGGGTAAGGGAGTACAGAGGCCGTTTAGGGATTGCGTTAACGGATTGTTACTCGATGGATTCATTTATTCGTGATTTTGACGACCCTTATTTTGGCAAGCTTTACGATGGTTTACGTCATGATAGCGGTTGTCCGTTTGTTTGGGGTGAGAAAGCGATTAATTTATACCATCGTATGGATATTGATCCTCTTGAAAAAACGCTGGTATTCAGTGATTCGTTAGACTTTCCTCGCATGATCGAAATATGGAAACGCTTTAAAGGACGTATTAAAGTGTCGTTTGGTATTGGTACTAATTTAATGAACGATGTTGGTAATGTACCACTGAGTATCGTCATTAAAATGGTGTCAGTTAACGGTAAACCTGTTGCCAAAATTTCCGATGAACCAGGGAAAAGTATGTGTGAAGATCTTGGGTATCTACAATATTTAGCAAGCCAATATGGTATTGACCCGACAACGGTGAAAGTAGCTAAATAGTAAAAACTGCCATAAATTACTTAGCCTACACGGTTCAACGTACACTAATATTTAGCGTTTAATTTCTTATACCAATGGAATTAAATAAGTGATCAGAAATTGCGCAGGAAAAATTAACACTAATAAGGCGTGAGTTGTAGAAGGTAGTTGTTCTCACTTCAAAACTTAGAACGCAGTTAGGGGTGATTTTAACCAGCAAGAATGATCACCTTATTAATTTTTTTGGTATTATCGTTAAATATTAGTGTTAATACTTATTTTTCTTCTTCTCATTTTTATATATCCGTGATGCCTCATTTATTTATTGCTGCTTATTCTATTATTTTTAATTCGATTGATATCCTTCGTCAAAAATACAAACTTAAATGCATTACCTCTGTTTGTCATTTTTATCCATAACTTTTATATATAATTTCTATATGTAACTTCTATCTATAACCTCCTCTATATCTAATGTTAAAATTTTGCTTAGTCTTACTTTTATATTTATTAGAAACTCTCCTCTATGTTGGTGGTTAAGTATCTCTTTTTAATCCTAACCCTAACCGCAAGATGCATTATTTACATCGTAGTTCATTAACAATAGTTAATTTCCCTATAAATTGCTTTATTTATGAACTATTTATCCTTTATAAGTTATTTAATTTTATTTAAAATGTCATTGTTTTATCTGTAAACTATCTCGTTATTTGTCAGTAAGAACTCAATTAGAAAAAGTTCAATAAAATTCAACAAATCTTAATGACAATTGTTTTCATTTGAAATATCATCCCCGTAAATGATACTCATTTCTATTCGTGATATTAAAAAAACAATTAGGGAAGAAAATGCAAGGGATGGCCGTTTTATCTTGTTGGGTACTTGGAGCATTGCAAGGAGCAATTCTCATACTCGTACCCAAAATGATGCTACAAGGTGAAATCTCGGCATTTTCGTTAGCTTTACCTCTGTCTTTAGGGACGTTTGTTTTTATGTGTTGTTCTGGCTGGTGGGGTCATCTATTAGATAAGCGTGCGTCAGCTAATCAATCACTTTTGGTTATTGTTCGTTGGGTGTTATTAGGTTTCTTAGTCTCACAATTAAGCTTTGTTGCACTCCTACAATTTTCTGAGCTCCAGGGGATAAGCTTAGTCATCGCTTTATGTTTAGCGCGAGTGCTACATGGTCTATTTTGTAGTGCCATTATCCCAAGTGCACAATTAACTTTATCTCATAACGATAAAAAAGGTGAGAAGTTAGTTTGGTCAAGTATTGCGACCAATATAGGACGATTAACGGCTCCTTTATTAACCTTTGTTCCTATCGATATTAATTATTTTAGTTTATGGTTTATTGCTTCTGTTACCTTGGTTGCGGCTGTGATTGCTTGGTTTAGTCATAGTACTAATGTTAGCACTGACGCTAAAGATGAGCAGATTTCTCCCTATCCATTAACAACGCAAAAAGTAAGCTTAGATGCGCTAACTCAACATACTTCTCCTGCATCTATAGGACCTGTAAAAACAGAAACATTTTCTTTATTGACTAATCCGTTGCTTATCTCCGTTTGTATTGCAGCTGTGTTAATTACGTTGTTTTCATCACAACTACAATTTAGTTTAGGTCCATTGTTATTGGCGCAATTTGGCAGTGCTGAGTTAGCCAGTAATATGACCGCCAGCCTTTTATTTGCAGCTAGTGCTAGCGCACTGGTGTCATTATTTATTTTATATCGTCCTCTTAGTCGTTCGCCGATTTTATTCATATTCGTCATTTCTGCCAGCTTTATTGCTGGGAGTCTTTTATTTGTAATGCAGAAGCAACTGATTGTTGCTGTTGTGTTGATTAGTGCAGCTTTATCAATGGCGCCTGCCTGGTATACCGCATTAGCAATACACGCTAGCAAATATAATAAAGCCCGCACATCTGCTGCGGTATCTCAAGGTCATACTTTGGGAAATGCATTTGGAGGTCTAGCTGGCGGATTACTTTTAATACTAGGCCAACAAGCGTTATTACTGAGTTTTATCTTATTAATGGCATTGGTTTTGTGCGCTGGCGGGATGGTTTATCGTCGAGGGCATAAGGTGTATATGACTAATAAAATAAGCATTGTAAAATCTTAACGAAGATTAAGAGCAAAGCACTATTTATTGATATCAGAATTAATTGCTATCAAATTTAGTGATTAAAAACTCAGCTTTGTTCATAAATATTAAACGAATCTTTATTTTTAATTAAATGGAATTTTTCATGAAATTTATCAAATCAAATCAAATAAAATTTATATTAAACCCTATTGTCATCGGTATGCTGGGAATGTCTGTACAAGCTCAAGCGAAAACAGATGTAGATGATAATGGCTATGCAATGGTTGTTACTGCTAATCGAAGTGCACAAAGTATTAGTGATATCGCTGCGACAGTATTAGTAGTCGAGGGCGAACAAATTGCTGAACAAGTGACGTCTGGTGTTGATTTTAAAGCAGCATTAGCAAACTTGATCCCTAGTTTAGATGTTGGCAGTCAATCTCGTTCTAATGCAGGGCAAAATATGCGAGGCAGAACAGCATTAGTGATGATTGACGGTATTTCATTAAATTCTTCACGTAGTATCAGCCGTCAATTCGATGCTATTAATCCATTTAATATAGCGCGAATTGAGGTTATATCAGGTGCTTCAGCAATGTATGGTGGTGGTAGTACCGGTGGTATTATCAATATTATTACTAAAAAAGGCAGTGATGAAGAGCTCGGCATTCATGGTGAAACTTGGGTAGGTGCAAAGTCTGGTTTTAATAAAAGAGAAGATATACAGTACCAAGTTGCACAATCGATTTCTAAAACAACAGAGAAAATGGATGCACGTTTAGCTATTTCTTATGATCAAGCTGAAGGTATGTATGATGCTGATGGCGACATGATCTTACATGATTTCGCTCAAACACCTTCTCAATTCGTTTCTCAATTAGATATTTTAGGTAATATTGGTTTTGACATTTCAGATACTAAACGTCTTGAGTTGATGGCGCAGTTTTACGATAGTGGTCAAGATAGTGATTATGGTATCGATTATGGCCCGAGTTATAGCTATTTATTCGACCCGAGCAGAGAATTAGAAATGGTTGATGGTTACGACCTGGATGATCAAGCACGAACTAAAAGAATAATGCTAGCTGCGAATTATAGTGACAGTCATTTCTTTAATCAGACGTTAAATGTGCAACTATATTACCGTGAAGAATCATTGCGTTTTAATCCAGCTCCTAACGGTGCTTTCACAAACGTAAGTGCGTCGGAACAAGAAACGTCGGTGATTGGTTCTAAAGTCGTATTGACTGCTCAACCAACGGAACAACTTAAATTAGTGTATGGCGCAGATTTAGAGTTCGAACAATTTGAGGCAACACAAAGTTATTATAATATTGGTACTGCCGCTGCGTCTAATGGATTAGTTTACGATTCAATTGGCGATGCTGGTCGCTATCCTGATATCGATACAACATCTATTGCTGCATTTTTACAAGCTGAATATGAACTCAATGAGTCATGGAATTTACATGCAGGTATTCGTTATCAATATACGCATATTAAAGTATCTGATTTTGTTGATTCAGAGCAGCAGTATGCAGGACTTATAGGTGATACGACTAATTACGATGACATCGAAGGCGGTAGTAATGATTATAGTAATACGTTACTTAATGCAGGTGTTTTATATAAAATAAATGAAAATCAACAAGTTTGGTTAAATTTATCACAAGGTTTCGAAATTCCTGATAGTGCTAAGTATTATGGCCAAGGCACTTATAATGCAGATGGTAGCGTTGCGAGTAGTGTAAACGTTTCTGATAGTCCTTTAGAGGGTGTTAAAACTAATGCTGTTGAATTAGGCTGGCGTTTAAATCAAGAATCGCTTTCTACCCAGTTAGCAGCATACTATTCAATTTCAGACAAAGAAATTGAGCTTCAAGATGACTTTTCAATTGACGTTATTGATAATGATGTACGCATTTATGGGTTAGAAGGGCAGCTTGATTATGCCTTAACGAATGCATTAAGTGTTGGTGGTAATTTTCAATACATAGTAAGCGAAAGCAAGACCGATGGTAAATGGCAAGACTTATCTGTTACGACGGCAAGTCCTTCAAAAGCGACTGCTTATATAAGTTGGGCTACAAATATAACCAATACACGTCTACAAACAACACAACTGTTCGATTATGAAGACGCAAATGATGAAGAAATCGATGGGTATAATACTGTTGATTTATTAACTAGCGTACGTTTACCAGTTGGTAGTATGCAATTAGGTGTCACAAACTTGTTCAATGAAGATTATGAAACACTTTGGTCACAACGTGCAGATGTATTCTACGGATTAACTAATTTAACTGAATATAAAGGCCAAGGCCGTACTTACTCAGTTAACTACAATGTGAAATTCTAACGTTGACTGAATTACTCACTGTGAATAAATTAACTTGTCGCTTAGGCGGCAAGTTAATTCTAGATAATATCTCCTGTGAATTCCAAGAGGGAAAAGTGACGGCGTTAATTGGCCCGAACGGCTCTGGCAAAAGTACACTACTAAAACTTATTGCTGGCTTGGAAAAAATTAACACTGGGGATATTCAATTATCTGGAAAAGGAATAATGCAGTATTCCCGTGCAGACCTAGCACTTAAACTTGCCATGTTACCACAACGACATAGTACGCCAGTTGGCTTAACTGTTGCTGATTTGGTTGAGTTTGGTCGTCACCCACATCGACGTTGGTTTGCACCATTAACTAAAAAAGATAAAGAAAAAATGCATTGGGCAATGCAAGAAGCTGGTGTGCTTGAGTTTGCAGATTTGGCCATTGAAACACTCTCTGGTGGCGAAGCTCAGCGCTGTTGGTTAGCAATGGTATTAGCACAAGATACCGATATTGTTTTACTCGATGAACCAACTTCTTGGTTAGATATTGGTCATCAAGTTGAATTGTTGCATATCGTTAAGCGTCTTAATGAGCAATACGGTAAAACGATTATTTGGGTGTTACATGACCTTAACCATGCACAAGAGTTTAGCCACCATGCAATTATGCTAGAGAAAGGTAAAGTAGTTGCATCAGGGGATATCGATTTAGTATTAACGGCAGAGCGTGTCTCTCAAGTTTATAATACATCAGTCGCGCGTGTTGAAGTGGAAGGGCAAACTTTACTGTGGCCAAGAACTAATGCGGTTAAATTGAATGATGCTAAATTTATTACTGATACCGAGTCTTCTACCAATCTCGATTTCACTACTAATACCAAATCAAGTGCAAAGACTGAGTCAAATGTAAAGAGGGTTGACTGATGTTACGTTGGTTTATGCCTATTGCAATGGCCAGTTTTTTTGTACTACCTCATAGCGCTTTTAGTGAAGAAGTGAAGCAGACGTTTGATCAATCTGTTAGTGAACAATCAGATGAAATAACAAACGTTAAAACGACAACTAAAGTTAAAAATTTTGAAACCATTGACGTTTCAGATGATGTGGCTTTACCTTTATCACTACCCACTACACTGATTAATACGCCTCGAACGGTTGCCTTAAATTGGTCAGCTGCTGAAATGTTATTGTCTTTAGGCATTAAGCCCGTTGGATTGACGTCAATTAATGGTTATCGAAAGTGGCAATCTAATCATCCTGCTCTACCTGAAGGTGTTGCTGAAGTCGGTAATCGTGCTTTTCCTAGCCTACCTGCCGTTATAGAACAAAAACCTGATCTTATTATTGGTTATCCATTCCGCCATGCCCGTTTATTAGATGAGTTAAATGCCATCGCTCCGACGTTATTACTTCAACAATTTTCACGTTTTGAGCAAACTGATTATCGCTATATGAATCAAATGCGAATCAACTATTTACAACTTGCAGAGCGTGTTGGCAAAACGGCATTAGCGAAACAACAGTTGTTGGAAATGGATGCCGAGTTAGCTCGTTTACGTTTGATATTAGCCAGCGAAGGTTTGCAAAATAAGAAAATAGCTTATGGGAAATTTGTGGGAATGGGTTATGGCTTACGTGTCTTTTCTAAACAAAGTTTAGCGGCATCTATTGCGGCACAGCTAGGGCTTGATTATCAATGGGATATTACGTTGCCAGGTAAGGACTTTACCCATTTACAACTAGAGCAAATTAAAATGTTACAAGATACGGCTCTTATTCTGGTGCAAGAAACGGCCGGTAAAGGTGAAAGAATGATGACATCACCATTATGGGCACAACATCAGTTCGTTAAAAATGATGATATTTATATGGTGTCTCCACTGTGGAGTTTCGGTGGTCCTGTTTCTGTTGTAAGAATGGCGCGAGCATTTACTCACACCTTGTTGGAGAAAAATCATGCTCGCTAAATACGCTGAATTAATGAAAGGACGAAGTACTGCTTGGTCACTTATCTCATTACTTATTATCGTTGTCGCTGTATTTAGCTGGCAACATTACCAGCAAACAGTATTGATTAACGATTATGAAATCACTTACTTTTATCAATTGTTACTACCTACTTTATTAATGGCTCTCTTATGCGGTGCTTTGCTGGCTCAATCAGGGGCGGTGGTCCAAACCGCTTTAGGTAATTCATTTGCTTCACCTTCAACCATCGGTATTAGTGCGGGTGCATTATTAGGTGCGATGGTTATTAATCTTTTTATTGATGACCCAAGTATTTGGGAAGTGTGGATCGCTGCTTTTTCTTTTGCTTTAGTTATTTCAATGTTGATTTTATTACTGTCGCAGATTATCGGTGGCGGCAAATTACAGCTTATCTTAATCGGTATGGCGATGAGCCTTGCCGTGGGCGCTTTGTCATCTGCCATTATGATTTATGCAGAACAACGTATGGATGGTTTATTTCTGTGGGGCAGTGGCAATATTGGTCAAAGCGATGGTCAATTAGTCAGCCTAATTTTTATCCCTTCTTTATTACTATTGGCATTACCTTTGTTATGCCACCGCCAATTAGATATGTTGAGTTTAGGTGATGATACAGCCAATGTTGTTGGCTTGTCTGTTAGACGTTGGCGTGCTGTGTTGTTATTGATTGCGGTATTACAAGCATCATTAGTGACAGCGATGGTGGGTGTATTGGGCTTTGTTGGTTTAATGGCACCTCATATTGCCCGTATGCTAGGGTTTAATAAATCACGTCAGCAGGTTATGTGTGCCAGTGTTTTTGGCGCTTTATTAGTGATTGTTGCTGAGCTCTTTTCGCGTTCATTACCTGTTTCAGGTTTCCGTTTACCGACGGGTGTATTAACCGTCTTAATCGGTATGCCATTCTTTTTGTATTTACTGACGCGCAAAAAAGGTGCGATGAGCATGGCGATGCAAGAAAGTGGATTTGGATTAGCGGCATTAATTAAGTTACCTAAATTCTTTGCCATTGCGATCCCTGCTTTTTTGTTGGTATTAACAGCGATGTATTTTTGGCCTAGTGATATTGGTTTTGAATTTACAGCATGGCGTATGGGTGTTGCTGTGATGGCGGGTATTGGTTTAGGAATGGCGGGTTGTACTTTACAAGCGTTGTTTAGAAACCCAATGGCAAGTCCAGATATCTCCGGTGCAACGTCGGCCTCAGTATTATGTATTATCTTAGCTTTACAGGTTTGGCCAGACGCTTCACGTGTTGATCTCTTTTTATGGGCGTTAGTTGGCGCCGCTATTGTGGTGTGTATTTTATTTATCGCAATGCGTTATCAATTACGTGTTTCTCAACTCGCGCTATTAGGGATTGCTATCTCTGCTTGGTGCGGCACCATTGCATCAATGGTACTAACGTTTGGTTCTGGCGCTGCTTCAGTGACCGTGCTTTGGCTAACAGGGACAACTTACGGCGCCGATGCTCAGATAGGTTGGTTACTCTTGGCGGTGACATTACCCTGTTGTTTAGCGTTATTAGCGCTGGCTCGCCAATTGGATCTATTTACCTTAGGTGAAGATTGGGGATTACACCTTGGTCAACCGTTAATGAAACTGCGTTTATTAATCATTTTATTAGTGGTCTTGTTAACCGCTGCTGCAGTGGCAGCAGTCGGTGCGATTGCGTTTGTTGGATTACTCTCTCCGCATATTTTACGTTTGATGGGGCAAACTCGTCATTGGGTATTATTACTTGGCAGTGGTTTGGTTGGCGCTTGGTTATTATTACTGGCTGACGGACTTGGGAGAACCTTAATTGCACCTTTTGAGATTGCCAGTGGTATTTTGGTGTCGATTATTGGCGGGTTGTATTTTATTTGTTTAATTTTATTAGGTTATAAAAGGAATTAAAAGTGTCTGCATTAGATCTTATTTATCAACGTAGTTCATGCCATGTACATGAAATGCAGCATCCTGCACCCGATAGTGAAAAACTAAAACGTATCTTTCAAGCGGTAATGAGCGCACCTGATCATGGCAATATTAAGCCATGGCATTTAGTGGTGGTTGATACAGAGCATGTTCCAAGTATGTGCGAGTCAATGTGCCATGCCTGGCTAGATAATGCGGGTCATATTGAACCTGCGCGCATTAGTCGATTAACTAATTATTTAAAAGATGCACCAATGGTGGTACTCGTTTCAGCTGATATCGTTGAACCTCATGCTGTATCACGACGAGATCAAGTGTTAGCAGCAGCGGCAGGGTGTCAAAATATTTTGTTAGCGGCAGAACAAGAAGGTGTCGCGGCTATTTGGTATAGCACTGATGCTGCAGAGCTAACGCAAGTTCATGAGTTATTTGGCCTAACTAAGCAGCAAGAGCCTGTTGCTTTTATTATGTTAGGGACGAAGAAAGAGCATCGTATTAAAAAACGTTCAGATGTTGCACCACACTGTTATAAATGGCTTGGTAATAACACATTAGCACCGTTATTCGAATCAACGAATGAAAGCCCTCGTCAATAAATAAGTGTTGAATATTTGTAGGTTGGTTTGCATATCGAATCGAAAGTAAAATCAGGTTGTACTAAGTACTGTAGACGTGAATGAGATTAGTTTGAATTGTTCTTAAACTGCTTATTAAATTAACTGATAAGTTATACCAATCACAATAAATAGCTTATCTATTTTACTTGTTAAAACAGCTCACTTCCTCGTTGTAAATTTCGTAAAGGGAACTGCCATTTACGCCTTAAATTAAACTGTTTTTCAAGCACAAAATTTGGAGAGCATATTTAATGTAATCGGTATTCATTTAATATCGTGTTTTAAATACAAAAAGTCGATAAAAAGTATGACTTATATCGGCTTTTTTATTACTTGTTTTTAAACTAAGTTAGTTTTGATTGAAGCGACGTAATGTTGATAACACATCAATTAATAAAGTGATGTTAAACTTATCGTTTTGTTCATTAGATTCGATATGTTGCCCTTGCCAATCAATACTATTGATATCCCCATTACCTGAGAATTGCGTTATTTTACGGTCTTCATAAATAATATAATTATTAATATCACCAGATAGGACATATTGACGGTCATTGTCTTTTAATAAATATTGTCCGCTACTGTATTGATTGCTTTCATTTTCAATACCGAAAACATCTTGCATAAGCGTTGGGATAATATCAACATGACTGGTCATTCTGTAAATATCTCGAGGTCCTTTATTAGGCCAAATCAAGACAAGTGGAACATTAGCACCACTAATTAAGGCATCATTTACATTTTGATCCTTGAACGATTGACCATGCGTACCAGTAATAACAATAACTGTATTTTCATACTGTTTCTGTTGTTTCAATTTATCAATTAAACGCGCTATTTGGTTATCAATAGTACTCACTTGTGACTGATATAAAGCTAAACGTTCCGTTTGTTGTGGGATCGATTTTTTACTGGGTTGATTAAATAAGTGATCATTTTTTTGTTCTAAATAAATATACCCAAACCAAGGGGCAGTATTACTTTGAGCCGTTATCCATTCACCCCATTGTTGAACCACTTGGTTGTTATTTTGGGCTTTTGAATAGTAAACATCATCGTTGTCTTGCAACTGACTAAAACTGCTTTGTAAAAATTTAGGATGTACAAAACCGATACTTGAGAAAAGACCAATACGACGGTTTTCTTCATTAATTTTAGTCATGAAAACAGGTGGAATATGGTTTTCAGTGACACCATACCAATATCGATTAGGTAATCCGTAAAACAGGCTGAATACACCTTGTTCATTATTATTTGCACCGCTGAAATGGTTCTTAAAATTAATGCCTTGATCAGCTAGTGCTTGTAAATTTGGCATGTTTTGAGGGTTTAGCATGTCAGCTCTTAAAGATTCTATATTAATAATTAATATATTCTTATTTGCGCTTGCCATTGGGCTCTTTGAGTAGACTAGTTTCTCAAGTGGATAATCTAGCTCTTGTTGGTTAGTACCTGCTGCCCCAAGCTCTCTTTTTTGTATTGCTTCATCATTTAACCAACCTTGTTTCTTTAAGAAAGTACGTGCGGTCATTGGATAAGAAAGGGGGTACAACGATCTTTGATGTGTTATTGGTCGGTATTGAGTTGCATCTGCCCAAATAAACACAAGATGGCTGGTCACAAAGCTTGCAAACAAGAGTAAAGCAATCGGTTTACCTATCTGCTTTGCTTGTATGTTACGTACTTTTTTCCACAATATTAATGAGAAAAATACTTCTAATGCAAAGGTTATGGGAATCGAAATATAATGCAGATTAATAGAATAAATTTCTTCAACCTGCTCTGGTTTTTGTAAAAACTGCCAGATCAATGGATTAAGATGAAACTCATAAAGCCGGAATATTTGCGTATCAACAATTAGGAAAGTGATCGCCGTGGTGGCGATCAAAATGGAGATTAACCGGTACAATAAATTATTCGAAATGATAAACGCTAAAGGAAATATTAGAATCCCAAACACAACAGCGGAAAGGAAACTAAAATGTCCTAATAAGCTGATGAATTGATAGGCAATACCTAAACCAGAGTCGGCTAATCCTGAATACACAATATAACGTAAGCTAATTAAAGCAATCGCGACGATATTGAAAAACGTAAACCAATGTGCCCATGCTACTTTTTTAGCAACATTATCGTGAAATTTATGACCTGTTTCAACCATCTGTTTATTTATCTTTTAAATTAATAGAGGCGCTTAATGCTTTTACAAACTTATCGCTAATTGCTTTTCGTTGAGAGGTAGGTACTTGACTGTTGATTACATGTGTAATGCTGTTACCCAAGATCATTAAGCTTAAATCAACTGATACTTCATTTTCATGTAATACTTCCATTACTTGATCAAGAATAGATTCGATTTTTTGGCTAGAGTACTTTGATTGAATTGGCATAATAAACTTCTAATGTAAGGAATAATAATTACGTTATGATACCGCACTCATATTATTATACCAATCACTTAACAACGCGAATTTTAAAAGTTGATCAGATAATTAACCTAATATTTCCTGTTTCAAGATGCTTTGCTGTGTGTATAATTTGTAAATTAAGTTCTCTCGCTTCCAACAAGGTCATTTTTCTATGAACGTTTCCGCTACTAACATTATTTTACACTCTTTGAATTACAACAGTGAAGGAGTCTTAAAATGTAAAATGCGCGAAGGTGAATTACCTATTTCTCCTTCTATTGAACAACTTGTGATGGACTTACACCGCAGTTATCAAAGTAAATCTAATAAAGCGTTTGCCTATTTTGCGAATGAAGGTGAAAAATCACAACTCTTCCAACGTGCATTAACTGAAGAATTAAATGGAGAGTTAGATTTCGTTGGCTTTTCTCAACAAGCAGCGGGTCGTTTTGTTGATGAATTAAAAGAGCATGATTTTGCAGAAGAAGGTGTATTACTGGTTAGTAAATATACTTGGACAACCAGTGACTATTTATTAATTGCATTATTACAAAATAATCAATCGATTAGTGTTAATGAAAATTTAGAGTTACAAGTTAGCCAACACATTGAAACAAGTAAAATTCAATTAGTGGCGCGTATTGATTTAACATTATTAAAGCGTGACCCTGAAGCTAATCGTTACATCTCATTTATTAAAGGACGTGTCGGTCGTAAGGTTTCTGACTTTTTCCTTGATTTCATGGGCGCAAAAGAAGGTTTTGACGCAAAAGTGCAAAATGAAGGTTTATTAAAAGCCGTAGAAGAGTTTTGTGAAAAGCAAGAATTGCCAACAGAGCAAAAGCAAACGGTACGAGAAGTCACTTCTAATTACTGTAAAGAGCAGTTAAAAGAAGGTGAGGATATTGATTTATCAACACTATCCGAAGAGTTTCAAAGTGCATCAAACCTAGAAGGTAGTTTTTATGATTTTGTTAGTGAAGATTATCAACTAGAAGAGAACTTTCCGGCTGATAGAACATTGATGCGTAAATTAACCAAGTATGTTGGATCGGGCGGCGGTATGAATATCAGTTTTGATCAAAAACACTTAGGTTCATCAATCAAATATGATGACGCTTCAGATACGCTGACGATTCAAGGTATACCGCCTAATTTACGTGAGCAGCTTAAACGTGATGCTTTAATTGAGTCTGGTGAACTCGTTATTACAGAAGCAATATCGGATGATGGCAAAGCGCCATTTTAATCAACCGATTTAATTCATTATTGTCGTTGAGCTACTTCATTCGCCTAAATAAGAAAGGTTAAGTAAGTAAGACTAAGTAGCTTAACTACAATCGATAAGAGATTTAAAATGAAATTATTTGTACGCGACTTAACGGTTATTGATTCAACTTACTTAGATGCAAAGCGTGGTTTTGTAGGGGAAAGTTATCAAGTTGATGTAGTCTTAGATGGCAACTTAAATGAACAATCTATGATTTTAGATTTCTCATTGGTTAAAAAGCAAATCAAAGCTATCATCGATTCAGAAGTTGACCATAAATTATTAGTGCCACAAATGGCAACTAACTGTACCGTGACATGTGAAGGCGATCGTACGCAAGTCGATTATGTGCTTGAAGACAAAAGTGTTATTCAACTAAAAAGTCCACATGAAGCTTATTGTTTATTAGAAAGTGAAGATATTACAACAAGTTTATTAGCCAATTATTTAGAAGGGGTTATATTAGCAAAGTTACCAGAAAACGTAACGGGGTTAACTATTAGCTTACACCCAGAAAACATTTCAACGCCGTACTATCACTATACACACGGGTTAAAAAAGCATAATGGTAATTGCCAACGCATTGCACATGGTCATCGTTCTAAAATTGATATTTTTATAAATGGTGAATATAGCGAGTTATGGGTTGAAAAGTGGGCTAAACGTTGGACTGACATTTACTTAGCAAGCACCAGTGATGTGATAGAACGCAGTGAGTTATCATTTATCACTGTTAAATCTAGTATACCGATGCATTGCTCTGCTTATCATGCTCCACAAGGCTACTTTGAGTTGTTAATGCCAGCAAGTCGTTGTGAAGTACTTGATAATGATACAACAGTAGAAGAATTAGCCCGTTTTATCTGTGAAACCATTAAACAAGAAGAAGGCGATAACAGCGTAATAGTTTATGCCTACGAAGGTATTGGCAAAGGTGCTATTGTAGAGCTTTAATCGTTTATGTTTTCATCACTTAAATATGGAATCGTGCTTGTGTTGTAGTGATTTGCTATGATGCTTTTATAAGACATTGCTTTACTTGCTAAAATTGAAATTAATACTGAGGTTTTAAAATGCCAGAAGAAACTGTTTTTAGAAAAATAATTGATAAAGAAATCCCATCAGATACACTTTATCAAGATCAATACGTCACTGCTTTTCGTGATATTTCACCACAAGCTCCAGTGCATATTTTAATTATCCCTAATAAACTGATTGCAACCGCGAACGATATTGAAGTTGAAGATGAGTTTTTAATTGGCAAAATGTATACCGTCGCTAAGCAGCTGGCTAAACAAGAAGGGATAGCGGAGTCTGGATACCGTTTAATTATGAATTGTAATAATGATGGTGGCCAAGAGGTTTACCATATTCATTTACATTTATTAGGTGGAAAAAACCTAGGTAAGCTGGTTGTCTAAGTTGATTAGCTAAATTAATTAGTTAAAATAATTACCTAAGTTAATGCACCTCAGCGAATAAGTTAAGTTTAATAGTTTCAGAAAATTTAGAGGAAGGTTAATGCCTTACTTTTATTATTTTTTATAAGTGGAGTTTACGATGAAAATACAATCTAGTTTTTGGCTCGCAGTCGCAGCGACTTTAATGTTGTCAGCTTGTTCTACATCAGTTGAACGTTTAGATGCACAAGAGCAAATTGATTTGAGTGGCGCATGGAATGATACCGATTCACAGCTTGTTGCTCGTGAAATGATTGAAGATTCTTTATCTCGAGCTTGGATCTCAAAATTTGTACAGAGTGAAGGTAAAGATCCGGTTGTGATAGTGGGGCGTGTTAAAAACTTAAGTCATGAACATATTAATACTAATACATTTGTTGCCAATATGGAGCGTGAGTTAATTAACTCAGGTGAAGTTCAATTTGTAGCCAGTGCTGCTAATCGTCAAGAGATTCGAGATGAACGCGCAGACCAAGATTTAAATGCAACAGAAGCAACGCGTAAAGAAGCAGGACAAGAGTATGGTGCAGATTATATAATGCAAGGTCAAATCAACACAATTGTTGATGTTGACGGCACAACACAAGTTCGTTATTACCAAGTTAACTTAGAGTTAATTAGCCTTAAAGATAATCGTAAAGTGTGGGTTGGTGAGAAGAAAATCAAAAAGCTGATTAAAAACAGTAAACTTCGTTTATAAGCATACAGCTAATGTGAAGTGTGTTTAAGCGCACCATCAATAGGCTCTAAAAGGGGCCTATTTTATTTAAAGTGGAATTATTATGCACAAATTGCTTATTGTTCTTTTATTATCATTAACGGGGTGTGTTTCCCAACAAAATAACAATAAACTGGCTAATGAGCTAAGACAAACAACTCCTGAACATATCCTTTCTATCCTACAAGAAAACAAACCTGATACGAGTGACATTGCTCAGTATTACCTTAACCTAGGTTATCTACAATTGTTGTCGGGTGAGTTTACATCTGCCATCGAATCTTTATCTACCGCTAATAATGAAATGCAATTACTGTCTGCTATTTCTATCACAGAAAATATTGCAGCAGGCACTGTCAATGAAACCTTAAGGCGTTATAGCGGCTACCCATTAGATCGTGTCATGGTCCATAATATGTTGGCATTAAGCTACTTATTCAACCAAGATATTGAAGGCGCGCGCATTGAAATGTTGCAAGCAGATGTTGAAATGAAAAAGTTGTCAGAAGGGGAAGAGCTGAGTGGTCAATTAGCAAGTACACATTTGTTATCCGCCATTATTTATGAGCTATTAGATGAACGATCAGACGCATTTATTAGCTATCAATTAACAGAAAATATACTTAATAAACGTCAAATAGTATTACCTGAAGGTCTAAAATTAGGTTTGCTTCGTTCAAGTAAAAAGATGGGAAATGATCAAGAATACGATCGTTATAGCAAATTATACCCTAGCCTTGCAAAGCAAACTCGCTTAGATAAACAAGTCTTTATATTATATTTTAATGGTGTGGTCTCGAATAAAGAGCAACGTAGCATCGTTGTGCCGAGCTTTAATGGTAGACAATTAATTAGGGTATCTGTGCCAGGTTACCCTAATACAAGACCATTACAGCAACAAGCAAGTATCAGTGACGGCTTACATCGAGTCAATAGTGCACTCATTGAGAATATAGATACATTAGCCAAAGAAGATTTAGATAAAGAATACCCTTCTATTTTATTATTGACCACCACTCGGGCTGTTGCAAAATATAAGTTAGTACAAGAAGCCCAGAAAAAAGATCCTTTACTCGGTGCTCTATTAAATTTAGCGACCCTCTTAAGTGAAGTCGCTGATTTACGTAGTTGGAATATGCTACCAGCAACCGTGCAGTTTGGCTATTTAGAAACAAACTTTGACAATATTGCTATTTCAACGAATAACCAAAACGAGAGCCCAGTTAATTTAAACCAAGGCAAACAACACGTTATTTTGGCAACTGGCTTATCTGATAAAATTTTTAATTATCAACAGTAACATTCCGTGTTAATTAATAAGTATTAAAAATTAACCAATAAAAAAGTATTAACGAATCTAAAAATTAAAAAAGCTAAGGAATCAGTATGAAAAAAATAACATTAGCATTGCCTATTTTATTGTCGTTGCTATTACTCAGTGCGTGTGCAGCGCCAACAAATGAAGAAAGAGCTGAAGCAGAGCGACCAGATTGGATTGACCATGCACAGAATAAGTACCCTAGCGAAGTTTATTTAACGGCTGTGGGAGAAGCGTCAAGTCGAACCCGCGCATCGAAGAATGCGATTGCTAACTTAGTTGAAATCTTCTCTGTTAGAGTGAAAGCAGAAACAAAAACACTAACTGAAGCTGTAAAGCAAGAAAGTGTATTAGGCGTGACATTAGAAAGCTCAAGTACTTTGCATAGAAATATTGAAACGGAAAGTGAGCAGGCAATTCAAGGTGTAGAAATAAAAGAAAGTTGGTTAAGCCCTACAGGTGAATATTATGCACTTGCTGTTTTACATCGCATTAGCGCTGCACAAAATTTAACGGAATCAATTATAGGTTTAGACGAGCAAACGGCTGAGTTAATTGATTATAGTATTAATGTTGCACCTAACTCGATTGTCGCAGTTAATGCGTTACGAACGGCTAGAGATATACAAATAACGCGTAAAATGGCGGACTTACAACTTAACTACATGAGTGGTAGCGGTATTCCGATTGATGTTTCAAGCGAGAAAATCGAACAATTAATTAGACAGCAATTGGCATCGTTACAAGTAAGTGTTGATTCAACTTCTTCAGAATCACATGCAGGAACAGTTAAAGCGGGATTATCTCGTTTAGGTGTGACAGTCGTAGAGGCATCGCCATTACAAATCTCTGCAATGATGGATATAACTAAACCTGCTTATATTGATGCTTGGTATTGGTTACGAGGTAGTTACGAGTTGACGATCACTGAAAATGGTCAAGCTATTAGCCGTAAAAGATGGTCTATTAAAGTGTCTGCTAAACAAAAAGAGTTATTAGCCCCTCGATTACAAGATAAAGTAAATAGTCGTATGAATGAATATTTACAACAATTAATTAGCGACTCTCCAACACTTTAATTTGCTGGTATAAGTCACTTAAAATAGGCGTTGCAATGTTATGTTGTTGCGCCTTTTTTATAAGATAACCATTGATATATTCAATTTCAGTCTCCCTACCGTAAAAAATATCCCTATTCATTGATGAATAATTCCCAGCTGTTGCTGTAATGACATTTGAAACAGTCTGTTGTAACTCTGCTAATTCAAAATCAATTCGTTCAGCTTCTGCAATACTAAATACCTCTAATACTAAAGGTTGAATTAAAGCCTCGTATTGCGGTGCTTGTAATTGACCGTTAGTCATTTGATTAATGGCGGTGAGTGGGTTGATAGCAGCATTAATAATTAATTTCAGCCAACATTTATTAAGGATAGATTCACTCCAATAAACATCCGCCATTGCTTTTTGTAAAGGCGCAATATATTCACTTAAATTAATGTTACTAGGATGGTTTTTATTGGCTGTTTGATAAGTGCCAAAGTAACTCGGTCCTAAGCCAGTATGAGTAATATTTAAAGGTTTATTTAATAAACTGGCATTAGCGGTCGTTGCACAAATAATAGGATTACTTGGAAAGTGTTGTTGTACCTCTTCTGCACAGCCGTAACCATTGTGCATCAGTATTATCACTTGATCAGTATTGATATGTTGCTGTTGATCGAGCAAAGCAGTCAGGACTTGTGGTGCCTTAACACAGACTAAAATAGTACTTTGTTGTTCAGCGATACTGGTTGTTAATAATTGATGGCTATGCGAAATAATAAATTGATGTTGCTGGCCTTGTAAGTCAGTAAAATCTAATGGTTGTTGAGGCTGTTTAGCACTCCCGCGAGAAACAATATGACATGGATATCCAGACTGATGTAGTTTTGCCAACCATAGACATCCAATTGCACCTGCGCCAATAATCTGAATCATATATTCCTCTGCACATTTGTTAACTGACTTATTCACTTGTTCGCTCATTTATTAGACCGTTTAGTGGGCTGTTTATGTATCGCGATTAACAAGTCTCTTCATTATGCTAATTTGTATTATAAGATACAAGCAACAAAGTAAGGCTTATGGATAGATGATTGAAGGGTTTTCTGGTAAATTCATCAATAATTATTTTAAACTGTTTATTAAGGAATAAAAATGCCTTCATTTGATATTGTTTCGGAAATTGATTTAGTAGAAGTTAAAAATGCGGTTGATAATACTAGCCGTGAATTGGGGACTCGTTATGACTTTCGTGGTGTAAAAGCATCTATCGCCCTTAACAAAGAAGTGGTGAAAATAGAAGCTGAAGCTGATATGCAAATTAATGCTTTACGTGACATGTTACGCGCAAACCTATCTAAACGTGGTGTTGATACACGTGCAATGGATGCAGAAAAATGCGATGCTTCAGGTAAGTTTTGGTCTCAAAATATTAAATTTAAAGTTGGTGTTGATCAACCAACAGCGAAAAAACTAGTAAAACAGATCAAAGATAGCAAAATTAAAGTGCAAGTTGCTATTCAAGGTGATCAACTACGTGTAACGGGTAAAAAACGTGACGACTTGCAACAAGCGATGCGTTTAGTGAAAGAATGTGATTTAGGAATGGGTTTTCAGTTTAATAACTTTAAAGACTAAAGCTAATTTTTTTGTTGATTGAGATGATTTTTTAATTCGCTTCCTGTCATTCTCATCATACTAATGTGTAGTGTAATGCTACACATTCATTTAGATACTAATCTGTCATGCCACTTTTTATTTTAACGATTGTGTTGAGTGACTGTGCTTTTTATTCAACTCATTATTTACTTCTTTATTTATCTCGCACTAAGGTTGCAAATATACTGATCATAAATAGTCGTTAATTGTGTCTTAATTAACTCTTTCCCTAATATAGGATGAGCTGTTATTGTTTGCTCAATAAGTTCGATCTTTAACTGCTTTAAAAAATCATCTGCCAACGGAAAATAACTAATATGCCAAGGTTCTTGTGCTACTCCACCTTGATCATGTTGGTAAGGACGATAAAAACCAAACTGTTGGATATTATTACCTAACCATTCTGTTAATTCTGAAAAATAACCACCATTTAAGTATTCACTTTTTTGTAATTGTAACGATTGGTTCAGTGGCAGTAATGTCGGATCATAAACATCAATATCCGTTCCCCAATGATGTCGACTTGCAGAGGGGAGGGCGGACCAGTGTAATAATTTATAAAGCTTATCAGTTTCGCTTATATTTTGAATATCGACAGGTTTCTCGTTTTTATCCAAAATAGCCGTGACGCCAGAATACTTATTATTCCAAATGTACATTTGACGCTCAAAGCTGCGAAATGCACTTGCAATATGCAGTGTGAAGCCTTGTTGTTTAGCGGCATGTTGAAGCGCAGTAAAATCAGCAATAACTTGTTTATGTAACAATCGATTTGGTGCAAACTCAACAAGATGAGTTTGCACTTGACCGGTTAATTGCATCGGCGTCATGGCAATCGAGGTCATGCAAGTAGATTCTTAAGGGTTAATTTAAAGATATCTACTAGTTCGTCTAATTGCGCGATATTAGTCGATTCATTCACTTTATGTATCGTGGCATTGATTGGTCCTAATTCAACGACCTGAGCACCTGTAGGCGCAATAAAACGTGCATCAGAAGTGCCACCACTTGTTGACAGTTCTGTTGTGATACCATTAGTCGATAAAATTGCTTGTGCTACTGCATCGGTTAACGAGCCTGGTTCGGTGATAAAAGGTTGACCGTTATAAGTCCACTTAATATCGTATTCAAATTCTGCTTTATTAAGAATGCTTTCAACTTTTTCAGTTAAAATGTCAGCCGTTAATTCCGTAGAGTAACGAAAGTTACATTGTACGATAGCATCACCAGGAACAACATTACTTGCACCAGTACCAGAATTGAAATTAGTAATTTGAAAGCTCGTTGCTGGGAAGTATTCATTTCCTTTATCCCATTCAGTTTGAAATAGTTCGGTCAATACTGGTGTCGCAAGATGAATAGGGTTGTTGACTAGATGAGGGTAAGCAACATGGCCTTGTGTGCCTTTAAAAATAATATCAGCAGTTAATGAGCCACGACGACCATTTTTAATGATATCACCAACATGGTTAGTGCTTGATGGTTCACCGACAATACAATAGTCAATTTTTTCATTTCTAGCTTCTAAAACATCAATAACACGTGTTGTACCATTAATAAATGGGCCTTCTTCATCACTTGTGATCAATAATGCAATAGAGCCTTTGTGATCTTTATGCTCTTCAATAAAGGCTTCCAAACCAATGATGAAAGCTGCAATGCCACTTTTCATATCGGCAGCACCACGACCATATAACATACCGTCAATGATAGTCGGTTCAAAAGGAGGCGTATCCCATTTGCTTTCTGGTCCTGTTGGTACAACATCTGTATGCCCTGCAAAACAGAATAAAGGAGCTTCAGTACCTTTTCTCGCCCATAGATTTAAAGTGTCTTCAAATTCCATGGTTTCACATACAAAACCTAGCTTTTCTAAACGAGCAATAAGTAAGTCTTGGCAACCGGCATCTTCAGGTGTTACCGAACGTCGGCTGATTAAGTCTTCTAATAATGTTACAACAGGCGAGTGAGTCATTGTACTTCCTTATACTGCAAAAAATTGTTGATAGTTTTTAATATTAAATCCGACGATAGCATTACCTTGATGAATAACAACAGGGCGTTTAATTAAAGTAGGGAATTCGATAAATAACGGACAAACAGCCGTTTCATTAAGTGTTTCTTTTTGTTGTTCAGTGAGCGCTCGGTAACTTGTACTGCGTTTATTGAGCAGTTGATCCCAACTTGATGTGACGAACAACTGTGCCAGTAATTCGTTATCTAAACCATTTTTACGGTAGTCATGGAAAGTAAATGGAATATTATTGTCGTTAAGCCATTTTTGGGCTTTTTTTATCGTATCGCAATTAGGGATACCGTACATGATAGTTGTCATAATAAGTGCTTACAAATTGAAATAGAAAGAATAATTAATTGTAGCAAAAAAAGGGACAAGAAGAAAAATTTAAGCGAGGTCTCTAAGCTTGGTCTTTATAAAGTAAAAGAGTCGCATAAGCGACTCTTCAATAACAATACAAGGTATTATTATTTAACGATTTTAAGAACAATATCAGTAGCAACTTCAACAGTGCCTGACATTTTTTGTAGTTCTTTAATTTCGTCCATATTTGAGATAACAACAGGTGTTAAAATTGATTTTGCTTTTTCAGTTAAAAATGCAAGATCAAATTCAATGATAGTATCACCAGCTTTAACTTTTTGTCCTTCTTGAGCAATACGAGTGAAACCTTCACCTTTTAACTCAACAGTATCAATACCAAAATGTACAAATAACTCAATACCAGAATCAGATTCTATTGAAAAGGCATGGTTTGTTTCAAATATTTTGCCTATTTCACCATCACAAGGAGCAACCATTTTGTTGCCTGTTGGACGAATGGCAATACCATCTCCAACAATTTTTTCTGCAAAAACCACATCTGGCACATCTTCAATTGCAATAATTTCACCAGAAAGAGGTGCAATAATATCAATGGTATTTGCTGTTGGTGTACTGCCTGTAACTGCTTTTTTTAGTGAATCAAAAAAACCCATATTAGTAAACTCCAAGTTTTTAATAGAATAAAATACAAAGGTAATATTAGGTTGCTATATTACCTTTGTATCAATTAGTTAACTAATACCTTTAGCATGATTGAAGTCGTTAACTAACGCTTCGATTTCTGCAGCTGTTGCTACAGAAAGTGCTTTGTCTGCTAATTCTTTCGCATCTGCAAAAGTGGTACTACGAATTATTTTCTTAACAGTTGGAATCGAGATTGCACTCATAGAGAACTCATCTAATCCCATGCCTAATAATAGTAATGTAGCATGTTCATCACCTGCTAATTCACCACACATACCAGTCCATTTACCTGCTGCATGAGAAGCATCAATCACTGATTTAATGATCGTTAATACAGACGGTGTTAATGGGTTATATAGGTCTGAAATTAATTCATTGCCACGGTCAACAGCAAGTGTGTACTGTGTTAAATCATTAGTACCAATACTAAAGAATTCTACTTCTTTAATTAAATGGTGTGCAATTGCAGCCGCTGCTGGTGTTTCAATCATAACACCAATTTCAATTTCTTTGTCGAAAGCAATATTTTCTTCAGTCAAATCTGCTTTTAATGTTTCTAAAATGTCTTTCAGCTTACGAATTTCTTCAACTGAAATGATCATTGGGAACATAATGCGAATTTTACCAAATGCTGAAGCGCGTAATAGTGCTCGCAATTGAGGATTCATTATTTCAGGACGGTCGAAACAAATACGGATCGCGCGCCATCCTAAAAATGGATTTAATTCTGTAGGCAAGTTTAAGTACGGTAGATCTTTATCTCCACCAATATCCATCGTACGGATAATACAAGATTTACCTTCCATCGCTTCAACTACATCTTTATAAGCAAGGAATTGCTCATCTTCTGTAGGCAATTGGTCTCTATCCATAAACAGGAACTCTGTGCGGTATAAACCAACACATTCAGCACCGTTACGTTTAGCGCCATCAGTATCTTTAACTGAGCCGACGTTTGAACCTATTTCAACTTGATGACCATCTAGCGTTGTTGCAGGAAGGTCTTTTAACTTAGCAAGTTCAGCTTTTTCATTTAAAAAGTCATCTCGAACTGATTTTGCTTCAGCTAATTGAATTTTAGTTGGATTAATAATTATCTTGTTATTGATTGCATCAAGAATAACCATATCACCATTTTTAACACATTTAGTAATATCATTAGTACCAACAATCGCTGGAATTTCTAATGAACGTGCCATTATTGATGTGTGAGAAGTACGACCACCAATATCAGTAATAAAGCCTAATACTTTATCAAGGTTAATTTGTGCTGTTTCAGAGGGTGTTAAGTCATTTGCAATTAAAATAACTTCTTCTGAGATGTCGCTTAAATTAACAAGTTCGATACCCAATACGTTTTTTAATAAACGGTTGCCGATATCACGGAAATCAGCAGCACGCTCACGTAAATAAGGGTCATCTAATTCTTGCAACATTTGTGCATTTTCTTCTACAACCGCATTGATAGCGAAGTCTGCAGTACACTTGTTGGCTTTCATATAGGTGATGATATCTTCTTCAAGCTCTTCATCTTCAAGCAGCATTATATGCCCTTCGAAGATAGCTTCTTTCTCTTCACCAAATGTCTCAAGAGCTTTTTGCTTGACTATTTCAAGTTGAGCTGAAGTTTTTGCTCTGCCATCAACAAATCGAGTTATTTCATGTTCAATATTGCTCACTTTCTCAGTATTGAGAGAAATTTCGTCTTCTTGTAATAACAACGCTTTTGCAAACGTAATACCAGGGGATGCCAGTATGCCAGATATCATAACCTATCCTTAAACTACTAAATTTAATCTAATAAAAGATATTTGAATTAAACTAATGTTGCCATTAACTCAACTAGCGTATCAACAGCTTTTTGCTCATCAGCGCCTTCGGCTTTGATGTTTACTGAAGTGCCTTGAGTTAAACCTAAAGTTTGTAGTTTGAAAAGACTTTTAGCGCTTGCAGATTTAGTGCCAACTTCAACTGAGATGTCAGATGCAAATGATTTTGCTTCTTTTACGAATTGAGCTGCAGGACGAGTATGAAGGCCGTTTGGAGCTGTGATAGTTACTGTTTTTTGATACATGGTAACACCTTAAATAAAATTGAATTTTTAATGATAGCGATTTTAATTGATATAGATAAAAATTGCTATTGAGTGACATTGGAATTGTCAAAACCAACAATAATAAACACTAAAAATGAGAGGTAGAAATAACATCTAAATGATAATGCTTATTAACTAAAACATTATGCTTCAACTCAAGTAAATCCGTGTTTAACGTGCCTTTTTTGAAAAGCCCAAAATCATATTTAATGATCCTAAATAAGGAGAGGTAGGTCAACGATTTTCTCCTCTTTGAAGGCTAAAACTACGTATTATTGTTGTTTTTGTGCGTTTTTTGACCTTAGCTTAATTTCGACTTTCATTTTATATAAAAAAAGGTACTAAAAAGTACCTTTCTTAAGCCGTTTTTTAGACGTTATGCGAAGTTTTCACCTTCAAAAACACCAGCAAAAAGCGCGGTTGATAAATAACGCTCACCAGAACTTGGCAAGATTACAACAATATTTTTATCTTTGAATTCAGGTTCTGCTGCTAAACGCGCTGCTGCTACAACTGCTGCACCTGAAGAAATACCCGCTAAAATACCTTCTTCTTCCATTAAACGACGAGCCATATTAATTGAATCTTCGTTACTAACTTGCTCAGCTCGATCAATTAATGACATATCTAAGTTTTTAGGAATGAAACCAGCACCGATACCTTGGATTTTATGTGGGCCAGGTTTAATGTCTTCGCCTGCTAATGTTTGTGAAATAACAGGTGAATCTGTTGGTTCAACAGCAACACTGATAATTTTCTTACCTTGAATTTCTTTAATGTAACGACTTACACCAGAAATTGTACCACCAGTACCAACACCAGCTACAAAAACATCGATTTCACCGTCAGTATCATTCCAGATTTCAGGGCCTGTTGTTTCAACATGGATTTGCGGGTTTGCAGGGTTTTCGAATTGACGTAATACTAGGTATTTACCAGTTGTAGAAGCACCAAGTTCTTCTGCTTTGTTGATAGCGCCTTTCATGCCTAATGCACCATCTGTTAGTACTAAGTTAGCACCTAATGCTTTCAATAATTTACGACGCTCAACACTCATTGTATTTGGCATTGTTAATGTGATTTTATATCCACGAGCAGCGGCTACAAATGCAAGTGCAATACCTGTATTGCCACTTGTTGCTTCAACTAATTCAACATCTTTTGTTAAAGTGCCATCTTTTTCTGCTGCTGTAATCATGTTAGCACCAATACGACATTTCACACTGAAGCTTGGATTACGACTTTCAATTTTTGCAAATACATTACCCGTCGTTACATTGTTTAAACGTACTAATGGTGTATTGCCAATTGCTTGTGAATTATCGCTAAAAATCTTACTCATAATATTGTTCCTATCAGTTGGGTGTTTGAATTGTTAATGGATAGTAGCATATCCAATGTGTGTAAATGGGGAAGTGAAATTTTGTTATACCATATAGGTTTTTGAGCTATGTATAGTTTGCAGTGTAGTGAGCCTTTAAAATTGAGACTCAAATCCAATTAATGCCTGGCTATTACCATATCCGGGTAAACTTTCATTAGAAAATAGCACTTTAACTTTACTAAATGGGGATGTTTTAAAGCTAAAGCCTGCACCTAATGCAATTGTACTGTTATAAATATCTAACACATCAGAATTTTCGTTGTATTGATAAAGAACATTATTTTTAGTCATTTCACTTTGAACACTGTATTCGGAGTCAGTTAGTTTACCAAAGACTTCAAACTGAAAATATTCACTATTAGTGGCAATAAAAGGAATTGAAATGATTTCATATTGATTACTTTTCACAAATGTACTGTCTTTAATAGACGTATTGAAAGTAACCGTTCGATAAAAACGACTAAAAGCAGAATTAAGATAATCATAAGTTGCTTCTGGGATTTGGTATACAGTCAAAAAAGGATAATCCAGAAAATCGATGCCCGTCAGACTATTTTGGTAATCAATTTGTAATTGATTTTTAGGTGAATCTTTAGCAAAGCTTGAAGTCATTAACGAGCTTAGTAATATAAAAAAAAATAATCGCAATACAAGTAAACTCCTCATCAGACATTCATGCTCTATTAATAATTAAATAATCGATTAATAATAAAGCATTTATGATGTCTCTTATGTATTCCCTGTCAAAAACTCTAAGTAATGTCCCAGTTTTTGCAATACTTCGATCTTTTCTGGGCTATGTTGATGCTCAATCACTAGCATTTCTAAGCGTGCAACATAATTATCTACATGTTCAATAAGATAAGCTTCTCTGTGTCTACCCCATTTTTGTTGCTCTTCAAGTGATAACATTTGCGGATAATTTCTTGCTTTGTATCGCCACCATAAATTATCAAAATTAGGATCATCAAAAGTAACTTGGTAATTAGCAATTTGTTGTGGCGACAAACTGGTGATCGCTTTTGCTTGATTTTTGTCGTTAGCAGTAGGGAAACCGCCAGAATACAATTTTTGTTCTGGTTGTTGTTCCTTGCTGCTTTTGGATTCAGTGTCAAACACTGCAATCAGTTTCTCAACCAAATGTTTATTTTCTGAGAACGTATCCATTGATTGACGGCATTGTTTTGCATCAACCCCTAATTCTTTTGCTCTCTCTGCACTTAATGTTTTTGCACTTGCTACGATAGGGCATTTATTAATATGGATTAATTTAATAGGGGGTCTATTAATACCCTCTGGTAAATTATCCGTAGCGGTATATAAGTAAGATTGGATATCTTCAACACTCAACGATAAAAGTTGTGAAATATCTTTATTTAAATCAAGCACTATCACTGCATTATTGTTACTTGGGTGTTGTGCGATAGGTAAAATATAAGAACAACAGCCTTGCATCGCAGAAAACATACCAGAGATATGAACTAAAGGTTTAAATGTACCAAGCTTCAGTTCGTTTAATACTTTATTTTTTTGTCTCAAACTATAACAATAGTCATATAGCTTTGGATGTGCTGTCTTAATTAGTTTTGCCATGGCGATAGTGGCATAAACATCCGACATCGCATCATGTGCTTGCTGATGAACAATGTCATTAGCTTTAGTTAATAACTCAAGTTTAAAACTTGGCGCATCATTTTCATCAAATACCCATTCAATACCTTCTGGTCTGAGTGCATAGCAAGCGCGAACCATGTCAATAATGTCCCAGCGAGAGCAGCCATTTTGCCATTCTCTTTGATAAGGGTCATGAAAATTACGATACAAAGTAAAGCGTGTGACTTCATCATCAAAGCGAATATTGTTATACCCAACAACGCACGTGTTTTGCTGTTGGAATTGCTGCAATATATTAAATATAAATTGGTTTTCAAATTCACCATGTTGCAACGCATATTGTGGTGTTATTCCCGTTACTAAACACGCTTCAGGAGCAGGTAAATAATCGTTGGGTGGTCTGCAGTACCATTGATAAGGCTCAGAAATGATATTTAAATCAAGATCAGTACGAATGCCTGCAAACTGAGAAGGGCGATCCGTTCCTGGGTTTAACCCGAAGGTTTCATAATCGTGCCAAAGAAGGCTTGGGGATTCTTGATTCATATTTTTGTACCTATTGCTTGAGTCGTTATATTGTGGCTAATTTGATCATAAAAAGCGAATCAATTGGTATAAATGCCTTTGAAATTAAGCAGATTTTACCAAGTTAGCTTCTTAAACCCTTTAAATATTGTTTACGTCTTCTTTTGACGTTGGTTATTTGGCGTTTGAAGTGGTAGTTACAAGATTGTGAAATTAAAGTTATTATTTTTGATGGGTTGTAACAGCGGTTGTTTCATTTTTTAACTTATAAGAAAGGGAAGGCCAATGTTGCGGCTTTAAATTTAAATAGCTTACCTTTCAGCAGGTTTGAAGGGTTTTAAGTCATAAAGGGCTGTTAAATTAAACCACTTATTTTAAATGTTTTTCTATAAACAATAGTGGAATGATCTTTTTTGTTTTATTGGGAAACATTAATTCATTTTTCTAATAGATAATAACAACTTTACGTTTGTTTAGGTTTTCTAGCACTGCATCATTTTAATTTAGTTAAATTTCGTGTGTTAACTTGGTTCGATTTCGTTGTTTTATCTACCATGCCATCTCATTAAACTTATTTAGAAATAAGGGTTAGTAGATCTAGCACTTTATTTCGTGTGTTAACTTAGTTCGATTTCGTTGTTCTATCTGCCACGCCATTTAATGTATTTAATTTAATGTATTTTATTGCAGGCATAAAAAAGCCTGCACAAGGCAGGCTTCAAATATTCTATTTAATTAAACTTATTTAGAAATAAGTGCAACTAGGTCTAGAACTTTATTTCGGGAGTTAACTTAGTTCGATTTCGTTGTTCTTCTACCATTTAATGTATTTTATTGCAGGCATAAAAAAGCCTGCACAAGGCAGGCTTCAAATATTCTATTTAATTAAACTTATTTAGAAATAAGTGCAACTAGGTCTAGCACTTTATTTCGTGTGTTAACTTAGTTCGATTTCGTTGTTCTTCTGCTATGCCATTTAATGTATTTAATTTAATGTATTTTATTACAGGCACAAAAAAGCCCGCGTATAGCAGGCTTTATAAATTCTATTTAATTAAACTTATTTAGAAATAAGTGCAACTAGGTCTAGAACTTTATTAGAGTAACCGATTTCGTTGTCGTACCAAGATACAACTTTAACGAATTTGTCAGTTAGTGACAAACCAGCTTTTGAATCGAATACAGAAGTTTGAGTTTCACCGATGAAATCTTGTGATACTACGTCATCTTCAGTGTAACCAAGAACGCCAGCCATTTCATTTTCAGAAGCGCGTTTCATTTCTGCACAAATTTCTTCGTATGTAGCAGCAGTTTTAAGGTTAACTGTTAAGTCAACAACTGAAACATCAGCAGTTGGTACACGGAAAGCCATACCAGTTAGTAGACCGTTAAGTGCAGGAATAACTTTACCTACTGCTTTAGCAGCACCAGTTGAAGATGGGATGATGTTTTGAGAAGCACCACGACCACCGCGCCAATCTTTAACAGATGGACCGTCAACAGTTTTTTGTGTAGCTGTAGTTGCATGAACAGTCGTCATTAGACCAGACTCAATGCCCCATTTATCGTTAAGTACTTTAGCGATAGGTGCTAGACAGTTAGTAGTACAAGAAGCGTTAGAAACGATATCTTGACCAGCGTATTCAGAGAAGTTAACGCCGTTTACGAACATTGGAACGTCACCAGAAGGACCAGTTAAAACAACTTTTTTAGCGCCAGCAGTGATGTGCTTACGAGCTGTTTCGTCAGTAAGGAAGAAACCAGTTGCTTCAGCTACTACGTCTACGCCTACTGCATCCCATTTAAGGTCAGCTGGATCACGTTCAGCAGTTACACGTACAGTTTTGCCGTTTACGATTAGGTTACCGTCTTTAACTTCAACAGTACCGTTGAAACGACCGTGCGTTGAGTCATATTTAAGCATGTAAGCCATGTATTCAACGTCGATTAAGTCATTGATTGCAACAACTTCGAAATCAGCACGTTCACATGCTGCACGGAATACGAAACGGCCGATGCGACCGAAGCCGTTAATACCTACTTTAATTGTCATTTTATTGTTCCTTATGGAGGTTTGATTTTTTAAACTTGTCATCATTATAGACGCCAAATGCGCCTAAGACTTGATGTTAGTCAAGTTATAAGCTCACAAAAAACTTTCTTAATTATTTTCTAAAAAAAGATAATGTTTTTTTGAACTAATATCACAGTAATTAAATTACTAAGGCATATTAAGGGCTATTCTTGATAAAATAAAGAAAAACCATCATTAAACTGCTATTTCTCGTTCTATTTTAGCTTTTTACTTAAGTCAATAGCTAACTGTAACTAGTTCCATAACCTTATTTCATAAAATAGATTTTTTTTGTTCGTTTTTTGTGAGTTTTTTTATATTTATGAAAGTTATTGTTTATTTTATAACTGTTTTTAGTGTGTGTGATTGTCCCGCTTTAATCAATACACCTTGTTTTGAGGTAATTGCAGACTCTATACATAGCATTGTTTTATAACCATCATCTGGCATATCAACGAATTTTTTTGCTATTTCTACCCATGGATTCCAGACCACAACAGAATCATTTCCCTCATTATTAATCGTTATTGTTCGTTGGTTACTTTTGTCATTAACTCTAATTTGTTGTTCACCTGCATCATAAATAGAATCAACCGACTCACTAATATTTAAAATCTGATCGCTACTTTTACGTTTACCGTTATCCAGAGAATCTTTATAACTAGGAGCAAGCCCTTCAACTGAACAATGACCGCTGTCAGCTACATGTAAATAAGTATGGAGTGCACCACCATAACTGAAATCTTCATTACTTGTATTATTAGTTATCAAGCTTAATTCAATTTGATCTGATAAAGAGGCGTTAAGTGTTAATGAAAAGTCGTGATCCCAAATCGCTTTGGTTTCAGCGTTAGCAGTCAGTGAGAATTCAATATCAACACCAACTCCTGTTTCATTAATGTTAGCTAATGTCCATTGGCTAATACGAGCCAATCCATGCGAAGGTAAATTTTTACTTTTACTTTCTTCTGTATTACCAAACCATGGCCAACAAATAGGGACGCCACCTCTGATTGCTTTACTATGATTGTAAGGTGTCGATTTACTGAGATAAATCAGAGGTGCTTGCTGTTTTGTTTGGAAATGAACTAAATGAGCGCCATGAAGTGAAAAAGCAGCATCGAAGTTTTTATGATTAATAACCACAAATTCAAAACCATTATCATCTACTTGCATGCAAATGCTTGGGCTTAATGTTTTTGTCGTTTTAAGTCGCAAATGTGAAATCATTTTTATTCCCTATGTCATGAATTGTATTTACTGCTGTTATCTTATTCCACATATTCTACTATATTGTTGATTAAAAATAATAAAACCTATTATTTCTCAATTTTAAAGGCGTGTATAAAAAGAGGTAAGGCTAATTGCTATGTGATTATAAATAGTGTTTAATTTTATTTAGTAAAAAAAACATCTTATTGCAAAGGCGTTTATTGATTAAATCATTGCAAATATTCTCTATTAGTTAAATACTCATTTTTAAGATTGTAAAACTGTAATAAATTAACCATATAGATAGGTGTATTATGAGTAGTTCAGCATTAGATTCATTTATGCAATTAAAAGGTATCGACCTTAACTTCGTTGATGCTTGGGGTAAACCAACCACAGTTCTTGATGAAAACGTTAAGACACTTATTAACCATATGGGGTTTGATGCATCAGATGATGCTGCATTAACTGCTTATTATGAACAGGAAGAGTTACAACATTGGTTATCTTTGTTAGCACCTGTTTCAGTTTTACAGCAAGATCGCGAATATCAACTTGAAGTTCACCTGCCTATCGACTTTGTTACAGACCCATTAATTTATAGAATAACAACAGAAGACGGTTTGCAAATTGATAAAACTATTACGGCGACTGATTTTCCTTTATTAGGCTGCAAAGATATTTCTGACGTCGAATTTCAATTATATGAAGTGACTATCGAAGTGCCTTTAAATATTGGTTATCATCAATTAACTTTACTCGAAAAAGGCAATGAAGAACCATTAGCTGAAATGTCCTTAATCATCACTCCAGATGCTTGTTTTACCCCAATGGCTATTCAAGAGGGTAAAAAACTGTGGGGGACAAGTGTTCAACTATATTGTTTGAAAAGCCAAAGCAATTGGGGAATTGGCGATTTCTCCGATTTAAAACAGTTACTCATTAAAACAGCGGAAAATGGTGGAGACTTCATTGGTTTAAATCCAATTCATGCACTCAACCCATCCCAACCACAGAATGCAAGCCCCTATAGTCCTTCATCGCGTAAATGGTTAAATATACTGTATACCGATATCACTGCTGTACCTGAGTTTACACATTGCGATAGTTTACAAGCTGAATTAGCAACATCTGAATTCCAACAACAACTATCAAGCCTGAGAGAGTCGGAATGGGTTGATTATGTTAATGTCACCACAGTTAAATTGAAGGCACTTAGGTCACTGTTTGATACCCTAATAAATGGAAAAAAAGAAAATCAAACGCGTTTAGATTCCCTGCATGAGTTTGTTAAACAGAAAGGTGATTCATTAACGCAACAAGCTGCTTATGATGCTTTGCAATTTAAATTTTTAGCTGAAAATGAGCACGCTTGGGGCTGGCCATCATGGCCTGAAAGCTTTCAATCATTCTCTAGCGACAGTACACAAGATTGGATAACTGAAAATAAACAGGAAATCTTGTTCTGGAGTTATTGCCAATGGGTTACTGATACGCAATTAGCTGAAGCAGATGAACTTGCTCGTTCATTAGGCATGACGTTAGGCTTGTATAGAGATTTAGCGGTTGGTGTGGGAAAAAGCAGTAGCGAAATTTGGGCAAATCATGATTTGTATTGTGAAAATGTCAGTATTGGTGCGCCACCTGATGTCTTAGGGCCGCTAGGGCAAAGTTGGGGATTACCTCCGCTTTCACCAGACCAACTTTACAAATCGCGTTACCAACCTTTCATTGAATTATTACAGTCTAACATGAGCCATTGTGGTGCCTTACGTATCGACCATGTGATGGCCTTATTACGATTATGGTGGGTACCAGAAGGTTCTACTGCCGACGCAGGGGCTTATATTTATTACAATATTTACGATATGTTGAATATATTAGCGCTAGAAAGCACACGTAACCAATGCTTAGTGATCGGTGAAGACTTAGGCACAGTACCTGAAGGTATGGATGTGCTATTAAAAGAGGCTGGCGTTTATTCTTATAAAGTCTTCTTTTTTGAACAAGCACCCGATGGCGGTTTTATCTCCCCTTCGCATTATATACAACAGGCGATGGCAACATTGTCGACACATGATATGCCGACGATTAAAGGGTATTGGCACTGTGAAGATCTGTATTTAGGTAGAACGTTAGGTTTATACCCAGATGATGAAGTATTTCACCGATTACTGGCAGACCGAGTTGAAAGCAAACAACAAATTCTAAATAGTTTACATGGTCATAACAGTGTACCGGATGATCTTTATCTGGATGCCAATACAACAGGGATGGATAAAGCTTTAAGTTTTGACTTACAAAAGCATCTTGCGACGGGCAGTGCTTCGTTATTGAGTTTACAACTTGAAGATTTCTTAGAAATGGACCAACCCGTTAATGTGCCAGGCACAAGCGATGAGTATAGAAATTGGCAACGTAAGTTAACGCATAATGTAGAGGCTATTTTTGCTGATAGCGACATTCTGCATTTAATGAAAGCGTTAACAGAAGCTCGTTCTAAATAATGTAAGTTCAGGCTAAATAAACTTCGAATTAGGTATTTAATATGACTAAAAAACCAACGACAAAGAAAGTAGCTACAAAAGAAAAAGCTGTAAAGAAGACCGCAGTGAAGAAGGTAGTTACTCCTAAAGTAGGGACAGAAATCAAAACAATGCCATTAAAATTAACGTTACTTAATCAACTAGAAAAAGCAACATTAGCTAATCCTTTTGAACAATTAGGGTTAATCAAAAATGCTAATGGAGTCGGTTTTTTATTACGAGTCTGGTTGCCAGAAGCTAAAGCGGTTTCTTTCTCTGCGCTTGATGGGTCACACCTTTCTGGTGAGTTAACTCAAATTTATGATGCCGGATTGTTTGAAGTTAATTTACCGTCTGTCAGTGAGAAGTTTATTTATCAATTAAGTGCTGAGTATACAAATGATGCGCATGAGTTTATAGACCCTTATCAATTTCATGATATTGCCTTTGAAGGACTGTCGACGTTACATGAAGCCCCGCAAAATGTGTATCACACACTGGGTGCACAATTAAGAACAATAACCAACAATGACGTAAAAATTAGTGGTGTACGCTTTATTGTTTACGCACCGAATGCAAGTAGCGTTAGCTTGATTTCTGCTTACAATCATTGGAATGGTCAAATTCATCCGATGCAGCGAAGTTGGTGTGGTCATTGGGTGATCTTCATTCCAGGCTTATCCGCTGGTTGTGCTTATAAGTTTGAATTAAAAGATGCGATGGGTAATCGTTTACCGCATAAAGCCGATCCTGTTGGTTTTCAAGCGGAGTTATATCCATCACATTCATCAATCGTGGTTGATCATGATGCTTACCAGTGGAATGACCAAGCATGGCAAGATGCTAATACTGGTGACAAACGCTTCACGGCGATGAGTATTTATGAAGTCCATTTAGGCTCATGGAAACGTAAAAATGAGAACGGTGTAGAGCGAATGCTTAGCTACCGTGAACTTGCTGAAGAGCTATTACCTTATTTAGTTGAAATGGGCTACACACATTTAGAAGTACTGCCTATTTCAGAATTTCCCTTTGATGGATCTTGGGGCTATCAACCCGTTGGTTTATTTGCTGCAACCAGTCGTTTTGGTGATGCTGATGACTTAAAGTATTTCATTGATCAATGTCATCAAGCAGGTATTGGTATTATCGTTGATTGGGTCCCTGCACATTTCCCTGCTGACCCACACGGTTTAGCGCGCTTTGATGGTACACCTTTATATGAGTATGAAGATCCTAAGCGTGGTTGGCATCCTGATTGGAACTCTTACATTTATGACTTTGGACGTGACAATGTCCGTCAATTTCTCGTGGCCAGTGCACTCATCTGGCTAGATAAATTCCACGTTGATGGACTACGAGTCGATGCAGTTGCCTCTATGCTGTATTGGGATTACTCACGTGAAGAAGGTGAGTGGGTCCCTAATGTTGATGGTGGTAATCACAACTATGAAGCGATTAGCTTATTAAAATGGTTTAACGAAGAAGTGTATAGCCAATACCCTAATGCCATGACTATCGCTGAAGAATCAACCGCATTTAGTGGCGTTTCAAAACCGACCTTTGAAGGCGGTTTAGGCTTTGGCTTTAAATGGAACATGGGCTGGATGCATGACACGTTAAGTTATATTCAACAAGATCCGATGTACCGTAAATACCATCACCATGAAATGACCTTTGCGATGGTTTATCACTATAACGAACATTTTGTTTTACCTATTTCACATGACGAAGTGGTACACGGTAAAAAAAGTATGTTGAATAAAATGCCAGGTGACGAATGGCAAGCTGCTGCTAATTTACGTGCTTATATGGGGTATATGTATGCGCACCCGGGTAAAAAATTAAACTTCATGGGCGGCGAGTTCGGACAAAGTCGTGAGTGGAATCATAATCAAAGTTTAGATTGGGGTTTATTAGCTTTCGATAAACATAAAGGCCAACAAAAATTAATTGCTGATTTGAATCATTTTTACAAAGATAACAGCGCAATGTACGAGTCTGATTATGAGCCAACAGGTTTTGAATGGTTAGATCATAGCGATGGAGTGAACAGCATTATTTCATTTATTCGCTATAATTTAGATAAAAGTGAGTATGTCATTTGCCTTTCTAATTTCACACCAATGCCACGCGAGAAGTATCGTGTTGCTGTTGAAGAGGCCGGTCAATATGAAGTCGTTATCAATACTGACAGTGAATATTATTGGGGAAGTAACTATTCAATGGGTGATTTTATGGGCGTGTTTGTTAGCGAAGCTTACCCTTGGCAAGGGAAAGGCCATTCAATCGTTGTTAATTTACCTCCATTATCATCAGTTTACTTGAAGAAAAAGGGAGTCTAAGTGTCAAAACAAGATATCGAAATAGACCTAACCACTATTGATGCTAAACACCTATTTACAGCCTCTTCAGGAAGTTCGCTTCCTTTAGGTGCAACGTTAGATCAACAAGGCTGTAATTTTTCAGTGCATAGTCAGGGTGGGGAAAGTGTGGAGTTATGTCTTTTTGATAAGCATGATAATCAAATAGACAGTTATTTTTTAACGGCTTCCCATTCACATCTTTGGCATGTGCATTTACAAGGTGTGCAAGCAGGACAAAAATACGGTTACCGAGTTGATGGTGATTATCAGCCTAAGAAAGGGCTGTTATTTAATAAAAAACATTTATTAATTGATCCTTATGCAAAACGCCTGAGCAAGATACAACATAGTTTTGTGCAAGCTCAGAGTGATGTAGATGATCTCTATGTTGCCAAATCAGTTGTCGTTGATGACAGTTTTGAATGGCAAGGCAGTGAAAAACCTAATATAGATGACCAAGATCGTATCCTATATGAAGTGCATACTAAAGGATTCACTCAAACCAATCCGAATATCCCTTTACCCATGCGCGGTAAATACTTAGGTCTGTCGCATCCTGAAAGTATTAAACATTATCAATCATTAGGTGTAACGAGTTTACAAATAATGCCTGTTTTTAGTTTTGTCAGTGAATCTCGTTTAAGTGGTTTAGGGTTAACTAATTATTGGGGATATAACCCGATTAACTTTTTTGCTCCTGAAACGCGTTACGCTCAATATGATGCGATTGCTGAATTTAAAACCATGGTGCGAGAGTTACACGCTGCTAATATCGAAGTGATCTTAGATGTTGTCTTTAACCATACTGCTGAATCAGGAAATGATGGGTTAGTCCTAAGTTTCAAAGGGTTTGATAATAGACAGTATTATACTTTTGAAAGTAATAAGCAGGGAATTGATTTTCAACGTTATAGCAATCATTCTGGTTGTGGTAATACGGTTAATTTAGATTTTTCATGGTCATTAAAAATAACATTAGATGCTTTACGTTATTGGGTCACTGAAATGCAAGTTGATGGTTTTAGGTTTGACCTCGCAGTGACGTTAGCGCGTGAAGCACAAGGATTTACTGAAAGAAGTGCTTTTTTTAAAGCCTTACTGCAAGACCCTATTTTAAGCGATGTTGTGTTAATCGCTGAGCCTTGGGATATTGGGCCTGGTGGCTATCGTTTAGGGGCTTTCCCTGAACAGTGGAAAGAATGTAATGACCGTTATCGTGACACAATGCGTTCTTTCTGGCGAGGTGATACAGGTAAAGTGTCTGAAGTGGCAACACGCTTGTTAGGGTCTCATGACTTTTTTCCATTAGATCATCGAAGTAATACTACCAGTGTTAATTATATCTGTTATCACGATGGTTTTACCTTGGATGACATGGTGTCTTTTCAAGATCGACATAACCAAGCTAATGGGGAAGATAATCGTGATGGTCACGGGCATAACCTTTCCGCAAATTATGGCTGTGAAGGACCGACTAAAGACAAACGTATTAATTGTTTAAGACAACAGCAAAAACGTAACATGATTGCGACCTTGTTCTTGTCTCAAGGTACTCCGCATTTTTTAGCGGGTGATGAAATGGGTAACCATCAATCAGGTAACAATAATGCGTATTGCCAAGATAACCAAATTAGTTGGATTAATTGGGATAGGTCAGAAGCGGACTTCGCACTGTTTGAATTTACCTCTAAATTAATTGAGTTACGTAAACAGTCACGTTTATTTGGTGATTTACTGCTTGATGATAACGATGTGAATAGCGATAAAGTGACCTGGTATCATCCTGATGGTTATTTAATGGAAGAGGTTGATTGGCATGCCTCTAATTCACAGGCTATTGCAGTTGAGTTAAGTGAAGTGGATCCTGAAGGTGAACATTGGTATTTGATTTTGAATGCATCGACTTATCAAATTGCTTGTGAGTTGCCTGCATTAACGGATAACAAAGATTGGTTTATGGCATTGGATACCCGTTGTGCGACAGGTGATTTAGTTGAAGATACCAGTAAAGTAGAGATTCCAGTCCATGCTAAAGCACATTCAATCTTGTTATTTAAAGCAGTTAACCATAAATCATAGTTTGTGTTCTTTTATATATGTAGGCATGACTGATTGCGATTTTTATCTGTAATTTTGGCATGTGATTTATTACCTAATACTTAATACAAAAGCTGCTTAGCAATAAGTGGCTTTTTCTTTTTAAGGATGAAATAAGATAATGGTCGCTAACATTAAGAGAGTGATAGCCAAAATTAAAATTAAAGATAAAAAGTAGACCAACAGCAAAAAATCATTGCTTAACAAAAACATCACTAGATAATTTCAAACAAATAAATATACTTCATTACATTCAAATTAAAGTAGTAAAAGGCAAAAACAGTGGCAAATATAAATGAGTATGCAAAAAATATCACTCCAGCGCTTTATCAGAAGCTAGCAACTGCTGTTGAAACAGGAAAATGGCTAGACGGAGCCCCGTTAAGTGAAGAACAAAAAGCACATTCTCTACAGCTAGTTATGGCTTATCAAAAAGAATTTAATATAGAACCTGATCATTTTACTATTGCTCAAAATGGTGAAATTTACATGGAGTCTAAAAAGGTATTAAAACAACAGTTTGCCGATCCTGATGATAACTCTGAAGTGCATCTTATTAACTTATAAATATTGAATGCCTATTGTTATGGCTAAGCTAGGACTAAGCGTCAATCAGTATCGGCGCTCAATACATATGTTAGTACTTTACACATGCCTAGTGCATAAATGATCTGGTTAAAAGCTAACTCATTTATGTACTAATGATTCAAATACGTTTATCCACTATGTTTCTGCTTAAACTTCCTCCATTATTTATTGTCTTTAAGTTACTCTTCTATTAAACGATTTTATGAATGGCTTAAAATCATCATAAAAGTTAAAAATATAACGATAATTTACATCATTAGTACCTTAATAAGTTATATTAACGACGATAGAATTTTTCTTTTTTAAGTTTGATTAATGAACTTAAAAAGCACAAAGGATAACTTTCGTGACTATTTAATGCAGAAAAATGTCTGTGAATAATGAGAATAATGAGAATAATGATGAAAATGATGAAAATGATGAAAATGATGAAAATGATGAAAATGATGAAAATGATGAAAATGATGAAAATGATGAAAATGATGAAAATGATGAAAATGATGAAAATGATGAAAATGATGAAAGTTTATAAATATTAGGTTTGTTTGTAATAAACTTTATTCACTGAGTGTTATTAATAAAGTTTAATCAATAGATCTTAAGCAATGGAATGTATTTATAGTCGAAAGTGGCGCTAATAAACGCTGTGTTGTTAGGCTCTTTTAAAAGAATAGTTTAGAAAAATTCTTTAGATGAATTGTTTAGATGAGTAGTTTAGAAGAATAAAATATTCGCCACCAGTATCAAGCTGCTGGTGGATAGTTATACCCAAGGTATTAATCTCAATTATGTAAGTAGGTATTATGAATTTATCATTAATTAAAGATGAGCTGTTAGAAGCTCAAACGGTTTTATCTGCATTCTTATCAGATCAACAAAATTTACAGCATATCGAAGATGCTGCCTCGTTATTAGCTGAGTCTTTCAAAAATGAAGGCAAAGTATTAGCCTGTGGTAATGGCGGTTCTCATTGTGATGCAATGCATTTCGCTGAAGAGTTAACGGGTCGTTACCGTGAACATCGTCCGTCGTATCCTGCGATCGCTATTTCAGATGCGAGCCATATCTCTTGTGTTGGTAATGATTATGGTTTTGAGTACATCTTTGCGCGTTATCTTGAAGGTGTTGGTCGCAGTGGTGATGTATTGTTTTGTTTATCAACCAGTGGTAACTCAGGCAATATTTTAAAAGCGATTGATGTTGCTAAATCTAAAGGCATCAAAGTCATTGCCTTAACAGGTAAAGACGGCGGTAAAATGGCTGGACTCGCGGATGTTGAAATTCGTGTGCCGCATTTCGGTTTTGCCGATCGTATTCAAGAAGTACATATTAAGATCATTCATATATTGATCTATTTAATTGAAAAAAAAATGGCTTAGGTTTAAACAATGTGTGAATTATTAGGCATGAGTGCCAATGTCCCAACTGATATCTGTTTTAGTTTCAGTGGATTAGTAAAACGCGGTGGTGGTACTGGCCCTCATAAAGATGGTTGGGGTATTACTTTTTACGAAGGTAAAGGCTGTCGTAGCTTTAAAGATCCTAGCCCAAGCTGTGATTCTAAAATTGCGGAGTTAGTTAAAAGTTACCCTATTAAAAGCAAATCGGTTATCAGCCATATTCGTCAAGCGAACCGTGGTGGCGTTAATTTAGAGAACACACATCCTTTTATTAGAGAATTGTGGGGACGTAATTGGACTTATGCTCATAATGGCCAACTAACAGGCTATGAAGACCTAAAAATGGGCTATGCGAATCCTGTTGGGCAAACGGATAGTGAACGTGCCTTTTGTTGGATCATTGATAAATTACACAAAGAGTTTAAACAACCACCAGAAGACATGTTAGACATGTTTAGATTGGTGGCTCGTTATGCCGATCAATTAAAAGCACTAGGTGTTTTTAACATGTTATTAAGCGATGGTGAATATGTTATGTGCTACTGCACTAATAACTTACATTGGATAACCCGTCGTGCACCGTTTGGTAAAGCACAGTTGATTGATGAAGATATGACGGTTGATTTCCAAGAAGAAACCTCAGCAACGGATGTGGTAACCGTCATTGCAACTCGTCCGTTAACTAAAGATGAAGCGTGGACGAAAATGGAAGAAGGGCAGTTCTGTGTTTTCCATTTTGGTGAACGAGTATTGTAATTAATTCACTCGTTATTGATCGTTTTTGTTTATAGCTTTTACTCATAGCTTTTATTCATAACTTCTATCAATCGTTTCTATTTGCTGTTTTTATTTGTGGTGAGTTTGTTCAAAACAATAAGCTAAATAGAAGCTGTTAATGACAAATGTAAACATTGATAAACATTTATTAACTAAGCCTATCAATAGTGCTGTTAAATATAAATAAGGTAGTACAGAAATGGCTGATTTATTAAAAGATGTCTATAACCATGACTACCTTACTCATGTCGCAAATGCAGTCGCGCAATGTTACCCAGCCTTTCAGAAAAATGATTTCATTACCGCTGTTTTTAACGATGATTGGAAGAATAAAGAGTTAAAAGCGCGTACAGAACATATCGCAGATCAGCTAAATACTTTTATAGAACTCGATTACTTACAAACACTCGCTGTTATTAAACAAGTTTCATTACATTTTACTAGCTACAAAGGCATGTTTATTCCCGCTTTTGTCGAGTTATTTGGTTTAGATGAATTAACCGATTCAATTGACGCACTGGCTCATATTACACAATTCGCTAGTGCAGAATTCGCCGTTAGACCTTTCATTGAACAATACCCTGAACAGATGCACTGTAGATTATTAGCTTGGACAGAAAGTGATAATCATCATATACGTCGCTTGGCTTCAGAGGGATCTCGTCCGCGTTTACCTTGGGCAATGGCATTACCATTATTCAAAAAAGATCCAAGTTACTTATTACCTATTCTAGAATCCTTAAAAAATGACGAGAGTGAATACGTTCGTCGTAGCGTTGCAAATAATCTCAATGATATTGCCAAAGATCATCCTGACGTGGTGATTGATATTGCTCAACGTTGGTTAACAGAAAGTGATTCGATACACACTAAACGTCTTGTTAAACATGCTTGCCGAAGCTTATTAAAACAAGCCCATCCTGATGCGTTAAGTTTATTTGGATTTTTACCACCAAAAGACATAAATGTTATCGATTTAATGGCCGATTCAAGCGTACAACTTGGTGAGGTTTTGCATTTTTCTTGTCAGATACAACATCAAAAAGGTTTACCTCTTAATAAATGTCGTATTGAATTCGCCATTGATTTTATGAAAAAAAATGGCAAGCAAGCACGTAAAATATTCCAACTTTCTGAAGCGATTATCCCTCAACATAATAAAATGATTTCAAAATCGTTTAGCTTCAAAAAAATATCTACAAGACAATATTATGGTGGACAACATACTGTTGCAATCCTTGTTAACGGCGTGCAATTAGCCTCTACCGACTTTTTTTTGATAAATTAATATTTCCTTATCTGCCTGTTATTATGGTATATACCCGTTACCGTTCAATGTACTTTGTTCAGTCGTTAGCTTGGGTTCCAAATCAAGGCGCAACATGATGACAAGGGCGAGCCCTTATCGAAGGCTGCAACGCTGAGTTGGTTTTCAAGCTAACGACCCAGAGAGCAAGCGGTGAAGTAATACCGATTACATTAAATAAGTTATTTTAACAAGTAAAATAGATCAGTTAATGAGTGTGATTGGTATAAACACCTTCGTTGTTAAAAAGTGTCGATTTAACCCGTTAGATCTTCCTCTTTCTGCCTAGCATCTGTTCACTTCACCGCTTGCTGAATGTTGTACCTTGAATGATAACGGGTATAGATACTGCCATTTTAAGCATTAGCCCCTTTGTTTTTATAAATATGTCGCACTAATTTAGATATTAGCATTAAGAAAACACGAGAAATTCGACTTGTTTGTAATGGATTACGAGAAAGGTTTAATACTCATATTCCTAGTGCGATATCGTAATATTTAAAAAAATTTAAAGGGTGATTTTATGAAATATAAGGAATTACTATGACAACAGTAAAAAATAAAATGTCATTGACCAAGAAAGTCTTAATCGGCATGGGGATTGGTATATTTACAGGATTCTTAATTAGAACAATGTTTGCTGACGTTGCATTTGTTCAAGATTATATTGTTAATGGGCTATTTTATGTGGGTGGTAAAATCTTTATTGCTACGCTTAAAATGTTAGTCGTTCCACTTATTTTTGTTTCTTTAGTGTGTGGTACAAGTAGTTTAAAAGATATGTCGACATTAGGGCGTTTAGGCGGAAAAACCCTGTCTTTTTATATGGTGACGACGGCTATCGCTATTTCACTCGCTATCTTAATGGCTAATATCTTTGAACCTGGTGTGGGTGTTGATTTAGCACAAGCAACGACTTTTGCTGCTAAAGAAGCACCGTCGTTAGGTGATGTTATTATTAACATGTTCCCAACAAATCCAATCAGCTCAATGGCTGAAGGTAATACCTTACAAATTATTGTGTTTGCAATATTGTTTGGTGTTGCTATTAGTTCATCTGGTAGTGCGGGCGAGCGTGTTGCGGCAATGTTTTTTGACTTTAACAAAGTGATCATGAAATTAGTGGTGATGTTAATGAATATTGCGCCTTACGGTGTGTTCTTCTTAATGGCTAAGCTTTTTAGTGAAATTGGTTTAGATGCGATTATTAATCTGATCAATTACTTTTTAGTCTTAAGCGCGACATTGATTTTACATGCATTAATTACCTACAGTACCTTCTTGAAAGTGTTTACAGGGCTAAGTCCTATTAAATTCTTCAAGAAAATGGAAACAGCCATCTCTTTTGCTTTTTCTACTGCGTCGTCAAATGCAACAATCCCAGTGACATTAGAAACAGCGACTAAATACCTAGGTGTTAATAATAAAGTTGCTTCATTTACTGTTCCTTTGGGTGCAACAATCAACATGGATGGTACTGCCATCATGCAAGGTGTTGCGACGGTATTCATTGCACAAGCGTTTAATATCGATTTAACCTTATCTGACTATGCTGCTGTGATCATGACAGCGACATTAGCTTCTGTCGGTACTGCTGGTGTACCTGGCGTTGGTTTAATCATGCTAGCGATGGTATTGAACCAAGTGGGTTTACCGGTTGAAGGCATTGCAATGATCATTGGTGTTGATAGATTGCTCGATATGATTCGTACTGCCGTTAATATTACTGGTGATAGTGTTGTAACGTGTATCGTTGCTAAATCTGAAGGTGAGATGGATGTTGATATATTCAATGATCCTAATGCGGGTAGAAATGAAGAACGTGTTTCATTAAAAGGGACGAAAAGTTAAGTTTGTTTGACTTTATTCAACCTGACTGTATTTAAGTAAACGTTATTTAACTAAACGTCATTTAACGTAGATGTATTTAAATTAAACACATCTTTAGCACAATAAAAAACCCAGTTGATGACTGGGTTTTTTATGCGTATTGATTTTTTTATGTGCCATTTACGCCTTGAATTGAACGGTTTTTCTAGCTCGAAATTTAGATGACATATTTAATGTAATCGGTATTATTTACGCTGTTTTTTATGACAAACTACCTTTTTAATACAACGTTAACGCACAAGTTAATACTGAATAGTTTGTTGCTTAAGAGCGACTAAAAGCATCGATGATACTGCAGTCTGAATGTTCATCACCCGGACACTGCTGAGTTATTTTAGTTAACTGATCGACTATTGCTTGTTGCTGCTTAATACGCTCTTCGATTTCTTTAATTTTCTCTAACGCTATTTTCTTAACATCGGCGCTGTTTCTATCTTCATTTTCACATAACAACAACAACGCTTTGCACTCTTTTAACGTAAAGCCAGCTTGCTTTGTTTTATAAATAAAATGCAACTGCTGAACAATTTCTGTGGTGTAAAATCGGTAATCATTCTCTTCTCTTGGTGGAGGGCTAATCAAACCGATAGATTCATAGTGTCGAATCGATTTTACTGATAACCCTGTTTCTTGGGCCACTTGGCTGATTGATAACATGTAAATTCTCCAATATTAAAATAAGTTCGATAATGAATTCACTAACGAACTTTAATTTGTTTATTTAAGACGCGTGCGTTTCAATAATAATGAGTTACTTAATACCGTTAAGCTCGATATCGTCATTGCTATCGCCGCAATCGTTGGGTTGAGATAACCAAATGCTGCTGCAGGAATCGCTAATGTATTAAATATAAATGCCCAAAATAAGTTCTGACGAATCGTAGACCAAGTTGCTCGTGAAAGCTTAATTGCAACCGCTATCAATCGCGGGTCATCACGCATTAAAGTCATCGCGGCAGTTTGTTTTGCAACATCACTGCCGCCACCCATTGCAATACTCACATCTGCTTTAGCTAAAGCTGGCGCATCATTTACGCCATCTCCGACCATTGCAACTAATGAATCCTGTTGTAAGTCCGATAACTGTTGTAATTTTTGCTCTGGTGTCTGCTCGGCATAAAAGGTTTTAATACCTAACTGCTTACTCATCGCCTGTACAACACTATGTTTATCGCCGCTAAGTAAAATAGTCGATAAACCTAATTTATGAAGATCTTCAATCGCTTCTTTGCTTTCTGGGCGAAGTTGATCTGCAATGACAAAGTAACCAATTAAAGTCTGTTGATAACAAACATAAATGATATTTTGATCTTGATCTACATTCACCGCATGTATGGCAAGTTGCTCTATTAAATCAATATTAAAGCGTGCTAATAATTTACTGTTACCTGCAATAAGGTCGGCATTATTAAAGCGGCCGTGGATGCCTTCACCATGAATGCTTTGTATATCACTTACCTCTACGGCTTTAGTATCAAGCGACTGTGTATGCTCAATGACAGCCTTAGCGATAGGGTGCTTACTTGCTTGTTGTAAACCTAACAATAACGAGAAGAAGTCCTGATGAAACGACGTAATATTATCTAAACTGACTTGTCCTTTCGTTAATGTACCTGTTTTATCAAATGCAATATGGTTAAGTTTATGGGCAAGTTGTAAGGTGTTAATGTCTTTTATTAAAATACCTTTTTGAGCCGCTAGACCGGTACCAACGACCATTGCTGTTGGCGTTGCTAAACCTAATGCACAAGGACAAGCAATGACTAATACAGCAACACTGTGCATCAAGGCTTGTTCAAAATCGCCACCGACGTACCACCAAGCAGCAAATGTAATAACTGCAATCCCTAAAACGATCGGTACAAAAATAGAACTTATTTTATCGACTAATTGTAAAATCGGGGCTTTACTCATTTGAGCTGACTCAACGAGTTGGATTATTTGATGCAGTTTAGTTTGCTCGTTAACAGCCGTACTTTTTATTAACAACACGCCATCACCGTTAAGTGTTCCAGCAAAAACATCGTCGTCAATATCTTTAAGAATAGGGCGACTTTCACCGGTTAATAACGCTTCATCTAAGTAACTGCTACCTTCTACAATCACACCATCAACAGGCACTTTATCACCTGCTGCAATTTGTATTAGGTCGTTCACTTGTACGTGTTCAATCAATACACGTTTAAACTCTTTACCTTTTTTAACTAACGCATCAATCGCTTGTAATTCACTTAAAGCGCTTACTGCTTTACTGCTGGCTTGCTTAGCACGAAACTCTAAGTATTTACCAAATCGAATCAAGACAATCACTAATGCACTTGTTTCAAAATAAAGATGGGCAGTATTACCTTTAAAGATCATATAAAGACTAAAGAAGTAAGCGGCTGAGGTGCCTAATACAACTAATACATCCATATTCGCTGAGAAGTTTTTAATGCTGTTCCAAGCGCCTTTATAAAAACGAGCCCCAACAATAAACTGCAGCGGTGTTGCTAATGCTAACTCTACCCAAGGCGTTAATAGTGGTGTGTCACTGAATACCATGTTGATCATCGCGAACCAAAATGGCAGGCTTAATACAACAGCGAACCCTAAACTTAGTTTCTCTTGTTGTTGTTTCTTTTGTTCTTTTTGTTGTTTTTTTAGTAATTGCTGTTGAGAGGTGATCGCAATTTTGTGTGTTAACTTATAAGGACTTAACGCAATTAACTGTTCAATAAACTGATCATTAATAAAGCTTTCCAAGGTTTCAATGTAAACCATTTGTGTTGCAAAGTTTGATTTTACATCTAACACTAACGGATGTTTTTTTAATGCCTTCAAGGTGGTTTCTACACAACTTGAACATGACCATTCCGCTTCAAAACTGATTTGTTGATAATCAGTTTGGTAGCCTTTTTTTTGTAATACCGATACAACTTCAGTTGCTATCGGAGTGGCTAATGCTTTTTCATCGATAGAGAGTGTCGCTTTTTCTAAAGTGATATTAACATTGGCTTCAATGCCGTCAATATCATTAAAAGCAGTGGTTAATTTGCTCGCACATGATGCGCAGTTCATTCCATAAACGGGAAATGTTACTTGTTGTAGTGCTGTCATTGAAGTTACCTCCGGCTTAATGTCTATTCAGAAATTGCTGAATAGTTATTTGATATACAAAGCCTAACCCTTCCCCTAAGGGTAATGTCAAACGTATCACAGAATTTTAATTTGTACTTGTAATTTTTAGTGATTACCTTAAAATTAACTGGATATAAAAACAGTTATAAGTCAGTGTCAATACCGCTAATTTACTAAGACACTGGTTTAGCAATTACTTATGTTACTAAATCGCTACTTTACTAAACAGTTATCTTACTTTTGTGTATTAAGGTTACCCTAATATGTGTGCTGATGTGATCCTCAAAAATAAGATAACTGATAACGAACAGGTACAACGAAAAATTGTACATATTGACATGGATTCGTTTTTTGCTTCCGTTGAGATGCGCGATGAACCCAGTTACAGAGGGATCCCATTGGCAGTAGGCGGCAGTACGCTTCAACGTGGTGTCATCAGTACATGTAACTATGATGCTCGTAAATATGGCGTGCATTCAGCAATGCCTACCTCCCAAGCGTTAAAGTTATGCCCTCACTTAACGGTGGTGCCAGGGCGTATGCAAGTTTATAAAGATGTTTCTAAGCAGATTCGAGCTATTTTCCTACGTTACACACAAATTATCGAACCTTTATCGTTAGACGAAGCTTTTCTAGACGTAACAGATTGCAAGCAATTGCACGGTTCAGCGACATTAATTGCAGAAGCCATTAGAAATGATATTCGTAATGAATTGAACCTAACAGCTTCAGCAGGTGTTGCACCGATTAAATTCTTGGCAAAAGTGGCATCAGATATGAATAAACCTGATGGACAATTTGTGATCCCGCCGAATGAAGTTCAAGGGGTTATTGATATGTTGCCATTAGAGAAAATCCCAGGGGTCGGTAAAGTGAGTTTAAAGAAACTTCATCAAGGTAATTTCTATCTTTGTGAGGATATTAAAAATACTGATTATCGTGAATTACTGAGAAAGTATGGTCGAATGGGCTTGTCATTGTGGAACTACAGTCATGGTATGGATAATCGAGAAGTGATCACCGAACGTGAACGTAAATCAGTCGGCGTGGAGCGTACCTTTTCCACTAATATTTCTACTTTCGATCAATGTTGGGAGTTCATTGAACAAAAGCTTTACTATGAATTAGAGAAACGATTAGAACGCGCTTCATCAACAAAAGAGATCACTAAGCAGGGCATTAAAGTAAAGTTTGCTGACTTTCAACTAACGACGATTGAACATGGACAAACGCAGTTAGATCTTGCGCATTTTCGTGAACTTTTGCATGAAATCCTTTTGAGGCAAAAAGGCAGAGAGATTCGATTGCTTGGGCTCAGTGTCATGTTAAAACCTGATGTAAAAGAACAGCAACTTCATTTAGACTTTTAATTTTGGATAAACAATACGATCAGCCCTTAAGCTTTGTTGAATATTCTCGATGGTACTTTCAAATAAAACAGATGGTATTTTTAAATACAATAGACAAGGTAAAGGAGGCTAGGTAGCTTTTTATTATGAAAATAAAAGCTAACCAAGCCGTATTAATTCAGCATTAACTAAGCTGGATTAATTTAATCTAATCACTAAGGTTGATGCCGGTGATTTACGTACAATGCGAGATGCGTTAGGCCCAATCAATCTATCAATAACGTTAGGCTTATGTGCGCCTAGTACAACTAAATCGATTTTTAATTTTTTAATGTTATTTAATACTTGTTCATAAACTACGCCTATTTCAACAATACACTTAACATTCTCTTGAGCAGGCAACGTCGTTTTGACGAGCTCACGAAGTTGTTCACTTGCTGCTAATGCTGCTTTACGTAGCGTACCTTCTTTAAAAAATGACCCCACCCAAGACGACCTATAATCAGGAATGACGGTAATAACGGTGAGCTTTGCATTATCTAGACCCGCTTGTTTTTCTGCTTCAACTAATATAGCAGCCGCTTCTTTTGTATAAGCTAAATCGATAGAGCAAAGAATGTGTTTTTTCATGTGAAAATCCTTCTAATGTTGAGTCTTATTGTCGGCTTATGTTGCATGCGCAACTGAATTTATTATTTTATTATTCAACTGTTTTTTTGAAGTAGCGTTGAAATAGCCTTTCAAATTTATCTTTTAAACTCATTCTTTACATTGAGCCTTGAAAGAAAAGTTGATAGATCTATTTTGAATGATCTCATTTAGTGTCTTATTGATATTAAGCAATAACATAGTGTTGAATGATTGATTATTTAAACAGTTTATACCTGTTATACCAATGGAATTAAATAAGTGATCAGAAATTGCGCAGGAAAAATTAACACTAATAAGGCGTGAGTTGTAGAAGATAGTTGTTCTCACTTAAAAACTCAGAACGCAGTTAGAGGGGATTTTAACCAGCAAGAATGATCACCTTATTAATTCTTTTGGTATTACCTTGAATGGTAACGGGTATAGAGTATGCATGATTTAATTATTTTTACTTTTAAGTTGCTAGAAAAGTTGTAATAAATGCTATGGAAGTGTTGATAAGCAATAACGATAACTTTTTTTAACAAACAACGATAACTTCAGTTAACAAATAACTGTTAACAAGCAATGACAACCTCTGTTAACAAACCCCGTTTCATCTACTAAAAAACAACCCCAATAAACAAGCTGCTTATTGGGGTTAAAATCAATTTTCATCCAACGTTTATCTTCGCTTTAAAAGCTATTAGCTACATCGAAATATTACGAATACCTTCATAAATAAACTGAATGGCTAATGCAGCAAGAATAACACCTAAGAAGCGACGTAATATTTCATCGCCTGTTTTACCAATAATCTTCTTAAGGTATTTTGATGCAACCATAGCGAATAACGTGATGATTAAGACACTTACAATAGCTGCACTCACTGAAAGAACTGAATCATGCCCTTCGGTATTTTGTGAGAATAAAAGGATCGCCAAAGTTAATGTACCTGGACCTGCTAATAAAGGAATCGACATTGGGAAGACCGAAATGTCAGAGTTCTTTCCTGTATTCGCAAACTTCAACTCCTGCGTTATCATAATGAACGCCGTGTAAAACAGTAATAAACCACCTGATATACGTAGCGAATTGATATTAATCCCCAACTGTGAAAATAACGCCTCACCGTAATTACCAAACAAAATGAGGGTAATACCACTGATAATAACGGACTTTATCGCCATTAAATTACGGTGTTTTTGGTCACTACTCGCGGTTAATGAGTTAAAAATTAGTGCAGAACCGATAGGATCGATGATAACTAATAACCCCGTCATTGCGTGAAGATATAATGCAATATCCATGTTGCTTTCCCTTTGCTTGTTAATCTAACTATGAGCACGTTTAAAGCTATTAATTTAAAGCGTTTAAACTTTTAAATTCGAGTATTCAGTGCATCCATTTTATGATGAAAAAGCGAATGATAACTGGTCTGTCATCATTCGCTTTTATCTTTTACTATCAATCTGTTTCTATTTTTTTACTTTACTTCATATTGCGTTAGATAGCATAAATTTTACGTTTTTATCTTCGCAATTATTTAAAATATAAGATGTGCGATAGCAGTAATCACTGGCAAAGTGACTAGAGTACGTAAAATAAATATAATAAACAGTTCACCAATGCTCACTGGAATTTTACTACCTAACAACAATGCACCCACTTCACTCATGTAAATTAATTGTGTGACAGACATCGCCGCAATAATAAAACGTGTCATATCAGACTCAATAGACGCAGCTAAAATTGATGGAAGGAACATATCTGCAAACCCAACTACAATAGTGGTTGATGCTTGTGCTGCTTCCGGTATTTGTAACAATTCAAGTAATGGAATAAATGGCATACCAAGGTAATTGAAGATGGGCGTGTATTCAGCAATCATCAACGCAACCGTACCGATCGCCATCACAACAGGAATCACGCCAAATACCATATCAATAACGTTTTTTAGACCATCTTGTAATGTTGATTTTATACCGCTAGATTGCTCTGCACGGGTTAACGCTTGATGGAATCCCCATGATAAAACATGATGACCTTCAGGCGTTTTTTCATCGTTTTCTTGGCGAGCAGAACCATCAATATAAAGGTCTTTTTTATTACGTAGAGGAGGCAATTTTGGCACAACAATCGCCGCAACAATACCTGCTGCACAGACCGCTAAATAGAAGGGTAAAAATAAATACTCTAATTTAACTTGTGAGATAACCACTAATGAAAAGGTAATTGAAACCGCTGAGAACGTCGTACCAATAACCGCCGCTTCACGTTGAGTATAAAAACGTGACTCATACTGTTTGCTAGTCATTAAAATACCGACACTGCCGTCACCTAACCAAGAGGCCATACAGTCAATGGCACTACGACCTGGTAAGTTAAATACTGGGCGCATCACTTTCGTTAATAACGTACCAAATAACTCTAATAAACCAAAATTCAGTAATAGCGGTAACAATAAACCTGCAAAAATGAATACACATAGCAATACAGGTAATAAATCATTTAATACCAATGAACCCGTATTTGAAGAGTAGATCATTTCAGAACCAAAATGCCAATAAGTAGCGGCAATGAAAAAGGCACCTAATAATCGAATCACTAACCAAACAGGGCTGACATTTAATAATTCATGAATAAATTTAGATTGTTGTAAAATCACAGGATTAAATAACTTACATATTAAACTCAATAGCGCAGTGATTAACACGACTAACGTCACGATGAACGTTATCGAATCACCTAAAAAAACTTGTAATGCTTTTGAAATGATAGCAATTGGGATAGTCAGTGCGTTATCGTATTGAATTGGCATCATAAATAATATCAACCCAATCAATGATGGGATGATAAAAGTTAATATTGTACCTAGCGTAAATGATTTTCTTTCTGTCACTCTGTTTACCTTCACTTAAAATTAAGTTGCATAATTAGCAGGAATAAGTAGCGCTGTGATGCGCAGGGGCGCAAGAATACTTGCTTTATAATGTCTTGTAAATCGACATGTCGTAACAATTATTGAGCAAGATCAGGGAAAACAAAATTTATCTTTTTTATATTAAAAATCATAAAGTTAAAAAGTATTTTCAAACAAGTATTAAATGCTCATGATTCATATTACTTTTGCGCCAAGTCTAATTATTAACTTATAACTTCATTTATTGATTCGTAATAAATTATTTTTATACATAGATACCTCTTTAGGGTTTATAATTTTAAGCAATGAATTCATGGATAGATAAGAAACAGACCGATGAGCAAAGAACTAATTGTAGAATCTGCTAATAACTTAAAAAAAGCACTGCCATTAATGATGAAATATTCAGTGCCTACTACACCGAGTAATTATGCACTTTGGTATCATTATGTTGCTGAAAAAAACTTAGCCTTAAAAGAATCCATGGATCATCTTTTAGCCTCTTCTAGTATTTGTCCGCCAATTCAAGCTGAATCATTATATAGAGAACATGTTAGCTCTCCTTTAGAAGTCGATACTTGGGCGTTTCGTTCAACCATTGAAAAAGTCATGACACAACTTGATCAACTGATAATCGATACTCACTCCGATACCAATCAATTCAGTCAATCCTTTGAAAAAAATGTTGCTAACATTAGTAAGGTTGAAGAAGAAGGGTGGTCACTTGATGAAGTGGTTGGCTTATTAAAAAGTTTAGAAAAAGATGCAAAACAAATGCGCGGTGCAACACAGTTTTTTGGCAATAGTTTAGCATCTGCAACAAAAGAGATAGGCAACCTAAAAGTACAATTAGCTGAAAGTAAAAATGCGGCCATGTATGACTCTTTAACGGGACTATTTAATCGCTATGCATTTGACACTGAATTATCCGCTTACCTGCAAGGGGGTACAAAAGGGTTATGCCTTATTCTTTGCGATATCGATCACTTCAAAAAATTCAATGATACTTGGGGGCATTTATTAGGCGACCAAGTATTAAAAGCAGTGGGCCGAAAAATCAATGAAAGCATGAGAGATGAAAGCACAGCCTATCGTTTTGGGGGGGAAGAGTTTGTGATGTTATTACCTAACACAAATATTCGTATTGCCCGCCATTTTGCAGAAACAATACGTAAAAAACTAGAAAAGCTCTCATTAAAAGATAAACGCTCAGGACAAACCATCAATAATATTACCGCGTCATTCGGTGTTGTTGAAAGTAAACCCAATGAAACGCTGACTGATTTAATTGCCCGTGCGGACGATTATCTTTATAAAGCTAAAAGTCTGGGACGTAATAGGGTACTGCCTATCTAAATCCACTTGATAACCTGTCGCGACCTCTAAAGCTGAATCTTTAGTCGCGATTAATAGATCTAGCTAGTTGACTAATAATAATTATGCCCATAAAGTAAGTTTCTTTTACAGTGTTAGTCGTTATACATTGTTGTTTATCATCATAAATTGTCATTTTAAATGTAAGGTCTCCTATGGAATTATACGGTAGCTACACTTCACCTTTTGTTCGCCATTGTCGTATTGCTTTGTTACAAACAAAGCTTGATTGTGATTTCATTGAAATAGATGCAGCGCAAAGTGCTGAATTATCACCGACTAAAAAAGTACCGTTATTAATTGACTGTGAATTAAAATTAACGGACTCAACATCAATCTTAACGCATATTTATGAAGTAGCTGGTGAAGACTTTTTAACAGACGTTGAAGAAGTTGAGTTATACCATATGACTAATACGGTGCTTGATGCTTGCGTTAACTTGGTCATGTTAGGTAAGTTTGACGGGATCACACCTGAAAAAAGTGTTTACTTAACTCGCCAACAAAAACGTATTGAATCTGCATTAGCTGCGATTAATGAAAAAAGCTTTAGTGATGAATTACCACTAACTGATGCAGAAACTAGATTAGCTATTTTTCTAGATTGGGGTTTATTTAGAAATCTAATTTCATTAGATACTTACCTTGAATTACAGAAAGTGTTAGATCTTGCGAACACCGATCCAATGTTTGCTGAAACAGCACCTAAAGAATAAGTTTTACGTTGTTAGCCATAAAAGGTTATTAACTATAAAAACGATTAATTATAAAAATGATTAATTATAAAACGTTATTATAATAAAAAGTAAAAAAGCCCCATTATTGATATCAATAATGGGGCTTTTTTGATGCGTTAGAGCATTTTTTTAGTCAGTTATTATCTACTTACTTATTACTAAGCTATTTATTACTAAGCAACTTATTATTAAGTGATTTTTTGACTAAGTTACTAAGTGACTAAGTGATTAAGTTACTAAGCCACCAAGTGATTAAGCCACTAAACTACTTATTGTTTAACTACCTAATAAATCACTTAACTAAATCTAATGTTGGGCAGATTCAAGTCTTAATCGTCATCTCTTAAATTTTAATGATTTTACAAGTATTGGTAGAACCTTGCTCATTATCATCGCCGTGAGTTAACAATATTAAATCACCTGCTTTAATTAAGTTAGCCGCTTTTAGCGTATCTAAAGCGTTAGCAATAAACTCAACACTATTCGATGTTGTCGATTCAAACTTAACCGGTGTCACACCACGGTATAATGCACAGTAGTTTAATGTTTGTTGATGGCTAGACAATGCATAAATAGGTAAGCCAGAGCTTAAACGAGACATTAATAGTGGTGTTGAACCTGATGCAGTCAAGGCAACAATCGCCGTTACACCATTGGTATGATTCGCCGCATACATAGTGGTCATCGCTAATGCTTCACCCGGATCATCAAAAGTATGGTTAATACGATGATTTGAAACATTAATGCTTGGGTGTTTTTCAGCCCCAATACAAACATCACTCATCGCTTTAACGGTTTCAACAGGGTAGTCACCAGCTGCTGTTTCACCTGATAACATCACCGCGTCCGTACCATCAAGTACCGCATTCGCAACGTCCATAACTTCAGCACGTGTAGGCATTGGTGCACTGATCATTGATTCCATCATTTGTGTTGCCGTAATAACAACACGATTCAAACGACGAGCAGTACGGATCATATCTTTTTGAACACCGACTAAACGTGCATCGCCGATTTCAACACCGAGATCACCACGCGCGACCATCACAACGTCAGACGCTAATATAATATCTTCAAGAGCTTCTTTTGTTTCAACGGCTTCTGCTCGTTCAACTTTTGCGACTATTTTAGCAAAACAACCTGCTTCTTGAGCTAATTTACGTGCGTAATGAATATCTGCACCGTTGCGAGGGAAAGAAACGGCTAAGTAATCACAACCAATTTCAGCGGCTGTAAAAATGTCTCTTTTATCTTTATCAGTTAATGCAGCAGCAGATAAACCACCGCCTTGTTTATTAATCCCTTTATTATTAGATAAAGGACCGCCGATAGTGACAACAGTATGAACTTGGTTACCGTTTACGGATTCAACTTTAAGTTGCACTCGACCGTCGTCTAATAATAAGACATCGCCAGCTTCTACTTCTTGTGGCAATGTTTTGTAGTCAAGACCCACTTCTTGTTGATTACCCTGGCCTTTTGCAATATCACTATCCAGTGTGAATTTATCACCTACTGCTAATTGGATTTTATTATTTTCAAAAGTAGATACACGAATTTTTGGGCCTTGTAAGTCACCCATGATCGCCACTTCTTTGCCTAACCTAACTGCAATTTCTCTTACTTGCTGTGCGCGTTTTACATGATCCGCTGCTTCTCCATGAGAGAAATTCATACGCACCATATTAGCGCCAGCTGCAATGATTTTTTCTAAATTATTATCGCGATCGGTTGCAGGGCCTAAAGTGGTTACTATTTTCGTACGTCTTGCCATGTTAACTCCTGTTACATATAAAAAAATATAAGGTTAAAGGGGGTTAATTAACTTTGTTAAGTACTTTTATTACTCTAATACATGGCTGCTTTAATACATTGTTAATTAACAGCGCGAATATTTAAAACATTCATATTGAGAACATTATCATTTATAAGCATTACAACTTTAACGCATTAATACTCTAATACATTACTATATTAGTACACCTCTAATTTTACTATTAGTGCTTTTTATCTGGTTAGAAATCTTCATCATTGGTTTTTTCAAAACGAGAGTCTTGAATATCAACCTTCACTTTCTTTAAATTATCTCTAAATTTTGCGCCACGACGTAGCGTGAAACCAGTGGTCAGTACATCAATCAATACCAGTTGTGCAATACGTGACGACATTGGCATATAGACATCAGTATCTTCCGGTACGCCTAAAGAAAGTACCAAGTTACTTTGTTCTGCTAAGGGAGAGTTAGCTTCTGTTAAGGCAATAACAAAGGCATCATTTTCTCGTGCAAGTTGCGCTACTTCAACTAACAGTTTAGTACGTCCTGTATGAGAAATTAAAACAATCACGTCACCTTCACTACTATTAATACAACTCATACGTTGCATTACGATGTCATCAAAGCAAGAAACAGGAATATTAAAACGAAAGAATTTATTAAGCGCGTCATGTGCAACAGAAGAGGAAGCACCTAAACCGAAAAAAGAGATCTTATTCGCTTGTGTTAACACATCAACAGCGCGGTTAATGAGGTTAGTATCTAGCCCATTTTTAGCGGTATTTAAACAAGCCATTGTCGATTCAAAAATTTTCGACGTATATGCTTCAGGACCATCATCTTCATTTACATTACGGTTCACATAAGGCGTGCCATTGGCTAAACTTTGTGCTAAATGTAGTTTAAAATCAGGGAAACCCTTAGTATCTAAACGACGACAAAAACGGTTTACCGTAGGTTCACTCACTTCAGCCATTTTAGCTAAATTTGCAATGCTAGAGTGAATAGCCGTTTCAGGAGAAGCCAGAATCGCTTCTGCTACTTTGCGTTCTGATTTACTAAAAGTATCAAGGTTTTTTTTAATTAGCTCTAACGTGTTCATTTTATTTTTCACTCGGTAGTAATAAGTTGGCGGCTAGTAATATTAGAAAATTGTAACTGAAAATTTGTAACTGAAAATGAAATAAAACTACATAAAAGAACATTTTCTAGCACAAAGTATAATAGATTAGTGACTGATTTATGTCATTTTATTACAGGCTAACAATGTTTCAGATCAAAAAATTAAAATTTAACTTAAAGAATTGAGAAATCGATCAGTCTCTTTATCAAACAATACGTTGAACAAGCAGGAGTAGTGATATGTTATCAGTGATTGCAGATGTAGGCGGTACCAATATACGGTTAGCGGTTTTAGATATAGCGACAACAGAAATATCCAAAGTAAGAGAATACCCATGTGCACAGTTCATTACCCTTGAAGCGGCTATTGCGCAATATTTTACTACCTTAACGGAACCTGTCATTAACCTCTGTATTGGGATTGCTTGCCCCGTAGAAAATGATCTGGTCACCATGACTAACCTTAATTGGCAGTTTTCAAAAAATGCGTTAAAGCATAAGTTTTCACTACAAGCATTACATGTGATTAACGACTACACGGCAATCTCGCTTGCTGTTCCTTTTGTTTCAGATAGCCAAAAAGTTAAAATTGGCACTGGTAAAGAAGTTACCGATGGTGTGAAGGCAATATTTGGTCCCGGTACTGGCTTAGGCGTTTCACATCTCATCAAACAAGATGAAAAATGGGTTAGCTTAGACGGAGAAGGCGGCCATACCAGCTTTGCCCCTAATACCTCACAACAAGCGGACGTTTTACTGTTACTACAAGCACAGTTTGGTCATGTTTCTGCAGAACGCTTTTTATCAGGGCAGGGCTTAGTGAATATTTATCACGCACTTTGTCGATTAGCAGGTAAACAACCCGAGTTTTTTGAAGCGGCAGACATTACACAGGCGGCACTAAATAGTGAATGTGCATTAGCCACACAAACCTTAACCTTATTCTGTCAAGCAATGGGCGGGTTTGCTGGTAATTTAGCACTCAGTTTAGACTGTAAAGGCGGCGTTTATATTGCGGGCGGCATCGTGCCTCGTTTTGTAGAGTTTTTTGAAAATAGTGAGTTCAGAACCTTCTTTGAAGCAAAAGGGCGTTTCAAAGACTATTTACAAACTATCCCAACCTATTTAATCACCCATGAAAATCCTGGATTATTAGGCGCATCAGTCTATCTAAGACAAGAATTGTTATAAATCACTGAATTATGAATGTTAACGGTTGATTTAAAGCACTGAGTTAATTATCATGCGTTCGCTTCATTGATACATCTTAAGTGATAGATTAATTAATGAACATTTACGGAGAATTGGCCGAGTGGCTGAAGGCGCACGCCTGGAAAGTGTGTAAGGGGCAACCCTTCGAGAGTTCGAATCTCTTGTTCTCCGCCACATTAAGTACCGACAAGGTACGAGAAAACCCGCAATGCTTTTTACAATATAAGCTTGCGGGTTTTTTTATGTCTGAAAAGCGCTTTGTTGTGGCTAACTCAGAAAGAGGCAAAGAGAATTACTTCTTTCTATTGAGTTTCTATATCGTTATGAGGTACATAGCACCTTAGACTTTGATATTTTCAGGCTTCTCTCGCTTGTATCTTCATCAACTGCATTTAAAAAATAATGTATGTTTTTTCTTTTTATATACTTATACCAATTACATGCATTTTTTGACATTGCCGTATTTCCACCGTAATTATTGCAGATTGTCGTGTTTCTGCATGATGTAAACTTTATCTTTCAATTGTAATTTCTTGTTTTACCGTCGAATTAACGTAATATAAATCTATTTTTAATATGTTAATTGATGCCATATTTCCTCCTGAAATATGACATTTTGTAAGCTAATATGCTGTTAGGGCTATTTTACAGTGTGCCGTCATTCATAAAGAGAAGTTAATGGAATATCCAGCATTACTAGAAGCAGGGATGCACAATATGACACTATCAGATTTAAGAAGTGTTTTTGTTGACCCTTTTAAAAAAATAGAACGTAGAGCAGAGCTGTTAGGTAGATTTGAAGCATTTGTGTCACGTTTAAATGACGTCCCTATAAATATGGAAGTATGGATAGATGGGTCTTTTGCAACGACAAAAGATTACCCTGGGGATATTGATTTAGTTGTAGTCTGCGACAAAGATGAAGTGAACCGTCTTCCTCAAGATAAGCAAAAAATTCTGGAAGAGCTATTTAAAGACCAGAAAACAACTAAACTCAGATATGAATGTGATGCATACTTTGTTTTTGATGACATACATGATAAAAGTTACTGGCGGGGTTTATTTGGTTTTGACCGAGAAGAGAATCCGAAAGGTATTGCAAGAATTATGGTGGAGGCATAAATATGAATATTAAAAATTTAGAAGCCAAAATCATTCAAGCAGAAACTCTCCTTGATAGTAAAATTGAACAACTATCGCAAGGTAGTGACTTTGCTTTAGAGCTTAGTGTTAGTTCTTTAAAAGCACATGTTGGAGATCTATCTTTTCAGTTAAAAACAGCAAAAGAACAACGAAAAAAAGAAGTAATTGAATTACGTTTAATTGGCTATGACGTTGATAACGGGTCAGTTCCATTGGAGCTATTAGCTAACTTATCGAAGTATTTTTCCGGTCTTATTACTTCTGCTTCAGCCAAGTTAAAAATAGGTCAAGATGTTTCTGGTGTAATCCCCTCTGAAATAACCTACCCATTAAATTTAAGGTTTGCCGATATTGCACAGGGTTCTTCTAGGTTATTCATTACAGGAGATACTTCACCTGATTTATTTGGTGAAAGTTTACTAGAGAATAGCTTAAATGGTTTATTTGAACTTTTAAATTCAGATTTCAATGAAGGGGTAAGCGATCAAGTTCACTTTATGGGGTTACGCAGTACTCATAATTTAGCCGAGTTTTTAAAGGTATTAAGAAAGAGAAGTATTGAGCTTGAATTAAGTTGGTCAGCTCCTAATGAGACTAAACATTTTTGGAAAGGACGTAGGGATAAAATTGAAATCCTTGAAAAGCTATTAGATGGTTTTAGTGCGAGTGAACCTGTAAATACAACAGTCTCAGGTATTGTTGAACTAATCAGCAGGTCAGGAAAACTGGATATTCGACAAGCCGGTGATGAATTAGTAAAAGTTACTTATTCAAAAAAACTATTTGAAGATGTTCGGAAATTGCGACTTGGTGATGTAGTTCGCTTAGATTGTAAAGAAACAACAGTCTTTAATAGTTCAACAGAAGAAGAGAAGAAAAAATATAGTCTATCCCGTGTTCTGTGGGAACAATAGCCCTAACAAGCGCTTGCAGACCGACAGCTGGTATTACGCGATTTTTGCGTTACTCGCTAGCGCTCAAACAATAACACAAAAATGGCTCCATATCAGCTGCGGCTGAAGCGAGCGTTGAGGCTGTAGAATTTCTCCGAAAAGAACGTTTTCACGTTCTTTTTTTATAATATCTCATTGTACAAAAAACAACCTTGATTGAACTGTCCCTCTGTGATCTAATAGTTATTATTCGCTCAGA
>NZ_CBRF02000023.1 GCF_000470315.2 Psychromonas sp. SP041 | reverse complement strand
TTGATAACGCACCAGGTGTACATGGTGCGCGTAAACCTCGTCTATCAGACTACGGTTTACAATTACGTGAAAAGCAAAAAGTACGTCGTATGTACGGTGTATTAGAAAAGCAATTCCGTAACTACTATAAAGAAGCTGCTCGTTTACAAGGCAACACTGGCGAAAACTTACTTCTTTTATTAGAAGGTCGTTTAGACAATGTTGTATACCGTATGGGCTTTGGTGCTACACGTGCTGAATCTCGTCAACTAGTTAGCCATAAAGCTATCCTAGTGAACGGTAAAGTTGTAAATATCCCGTCTTTCAATGTGAAAGCTGGTGATGTTATCGCAATTCGTGAAAAAGCTAAAAAGCAAACACGTATTGGCGCTGCATTAGAGATTGCTGGTCAACGTGAAGCCCTTGCTTGGGTTTCTGTTGATACAACGAAGATGGAAGGCATATTTACTCGTCAACCTGAACGTTCAGATTTATCTGCTGAGATTAACGAACAGTTAATCATCGAGCTTTACTCTAAGTAAAGTTAATTTTTAAGAGAGGACATAAATGCAGAGTTCTGTAATTGATTTTCTAAAACCAAGATTAGTTGATATCGAACAAATTTCAACAACTAGAGCAAAAGTGGTTCTTGAACCACTAGAACGTGGTTTTGGCCACACTTTAGGTAATGCGCTTCGTCGTATTTTGTTATCGTCTATGCCTGGCACAGCCGTAACTGAAGTCGAAATTGATGGTGTACAACATGAGTACAGCACCAAAGAAGGCGTGCAAGAAGATATTCTAGAGATTCTTCTTAACCTTAAAGGTCTAGCTGTAAAACTTGAAGGTAAAAACGAAGTTTTAGTGAGTTTAACTAAATCTGGTGCTGGTCCTGTTACTGCAGGCGACATCATTCATGATGGTGATGTAGAGATAGTCAACCCAGAACATGTGATCTGTAATTTAACGGGCAATGCTGAAATCAGCATGCGTATTAAAATTGAATCAGGTCGCGGTTATGTTCCAGCTTCATCACGTATTCATAGCGAAGAAGATGAGCGTCCAATTGGTCGTCTATTAGTAGATGCGACTTTCAGCCCTGTTGAGCGTATCGCTTACAGTGTTGAATCAGCACGTGTTGAACAACGTACCGATCTAGACAAGCTTATTATCGATATGGAAACAGATGGTACTTTAGAGCCTGAAGAAGCAATTCGTCGTGCAGCTACAATTTTAGCTGAGCAGTTAGACGCATTTGTTGATTTACGCACAAAAGTACAAGTGCCAGTTGAAGAAGAAAAGCCTGCATTTGATCCAATTCTTTTACGCCCAGTAGATGATTTAGAACTCACTGTTCGTTCTGCTAATTGTTTGAAAGCAGAGTCGATTCATTATATCGGTGACCTAGTACAATGTACTGAAGTTGCACTTCTAAAAACGCCTAATTTAGGTAAGAAGTCTCTAACTGAAATCAAAGATGTACTTGCATCACGTGGATTGTCTCTAGGCATGCGCTTAGAAGATTGGCCACCAGCAAGTTTAATCGAAGATTAGTCTAAAACCGACTTACGAATAATAAGGATTAGGTTATGCGCCATCGTCAAAGTGGACGTCAACTTAACCGAAACAGCAGCCATCGTCAGGCTATGTTTCGTAATATGGCAATCTCTATTGCTACGCACGAAGTGATTAAAACTACCGTGCCTAAAGCAAAAGAATTGCGTCGTGTAATTGAACCATTAATTACACTAGCTAAAACGGATAGCGTTGCTAACCGTCGTTTAGCGTTTGCTCGTCTTCGTGATGATGCAACAGTAGCAAAACTGTTTAATGAACTAGGTCCTCGCTACGCGACTCGTCCTGGTGGATACACTAGTATCATTAAATGTGGTTTCCGTACTGGCGATAAAGCTCCTATGGCTTACATCCAGTTCGTTGACCGTCCAGTTGTAGCGGACGAAGAAGCGTAAGTTTCTTTTAAGGATTGGCTTCAAAGTTACTTGCGTTTTGTTTTCAAAATAACCAGTTATTTTAGGTTTTTTGAAAAATTTAGCGCAAGTTATTTTGTAACGATTCCTAAGTTGCAATAAAAAAGCCGAACTTTTGTTCGGCTTTTTTGTATTTTATTATTGAGTACTTAGGCTACCTCATTAAATAATTATTCTTCTAACACGGCAACAAACTCGCCAACAATTCGCATATTTTCACAATCTTCTTCATGAAGAACAATGTCCTTAAACTCTTATTCTGTAGAGTAAAAACCATTGAGTGTCCCGTACTTCTAGCAAGAAAAAGTAAAGATTAGGGGTATTCCAATTATGGCTGATTATTATATAAGATTTTGCCTGAAAATGAATAAAAATAGCGATAATGTAACACTTCGATGGTACCGACCAGAGCTTACCTAATATCCATGTTATAAATATATAAATGCTTTTGATACTTGCTTTAATTTTTCGCAACAGTCAACTGCACAGGCTAAAGCTATAGCTATAGCAATATTGAATCGAAATGAATCCGCCTTTTATTGTTTTCCAGCTAAAACTTGTCACCAGACTTAATGACACAAAGATAAATAATAAATCTCATCGTGGTTACTTTGAACCAACTGACATTCATAAACAACAGCTATTACGATGAATTTCTAAAAAACTCTTGTTAGGTTTGAAGGTATTGGGTAGGTTTATTTTCATGCCTTGTTTTTTGATAAAGTATTCCTTTACGCTGTTCGAAGTATAATAATCATTGATAGTCTTACTTATAATTATTCGGTAATCATCATCTAAACTAATTAAATGTTTATCAAAAGCAGCGTCGTAGGTTGCTGACAAACAAAGACCATTAGCAGGATCTAAACGTATTGTTTTATCTTCAGCCCAAGGCACAATATGACTCGCTCTATTTACTTCTGGCATATTTAAGCCCGTAATACAGCAAGATTGATTATAAATACGAAGTATTACCTTTCTAAATACGTTTTGATTAGTACGAACCTTTACTTCTCTAACAACATCACGCCCTTCGGCACGCCCAATACCATCTAGTAAAGAACTTGGATAATTTAGCGTAATTGGAATCTGAATCCCTTCTTCATTTATATTATTCAGTAAGCGTTGCTCAAACTTGAATTCAACCAAAAATTTCATAAAAGACTTTAATGCAGCAGAACAAAAACCATTTGCTAAATAACTTTTAGCAATACCCTCAATCTCCCATAAATTATTGTCTTTCTTTTTACTTTGTTGCAATACGAAAGCATAAAGCTCGCATAGGCGTTCAACAGATTCTACCTTCCAAACATTTTTACAATCATTAAAACCATACGGTTCGTGTTTGATAAGGAAACCTAAAATATCAAGCGCTTTAATATATGAATTTGCTTTTTGGCTACCAGTGAGATTAGTTGCTTTAATGTAATCAGTGAATGCATTTTTAATCATAGATTTACCACTTTTCTACATTTTGGAAAGTTAGTACAACCCCAAAATTGATTTCCAACATACTTGCCTTTTTTGGCTTGTTTTAATGACATCTCAGACCCGCATTGAAGACATAATTTTTCTAAACTTTCTTTTATTTCAACTACATTATTAATTACTTTTTTAGTCTCACTTTTATTTCCAACAATAGTTTTAACATGTTTACTGTGTGCCAAGTTTGTTTTCAAACTAGGTGTCAAACGTCCCGCTTCAATCTCAGAGTTAAGGTGACTAACTTGTTCTTTCGAAAAATGTACGACTTTTTTAGTTTTAATGTAATCCACACACCCTCTCGCGTAGGTAACATTATCTGGCATTTTAGTTTTAAAAGTACTATCACCAATAAAAACAACCACTGAATAAATGAATTCATTAGGAATAGTTAAACAACTTGCTAAAGTTTGTGTGTGTTTATAGTTCTGATGAAGTGGATTTTGAAATTTACCCGTGTATTTGAAAATCTTTTGCGTCCACTGCTTTTGATTGGTATTACCAAAAACCCAACCTTTCATATTTTTAGTTTCAATCACAAACAAACCAAATTCAGACACGACAATATGATCAATTTGAGTTGTACCGTCGTCAGTTGGTAAGGTTACATTTTTGATGAGGGTATACTTTTCTTTTGGTAAGTATTTTTTTAATAAAAAATTAACCAAAAACTCGCCCAATACACCTTTAAACCAAGGAGACTTTAAGACAGTAATAAAGATGAATATTGGTATAAAATACCAGTACATAGTTAATGTATTGATGAGTATTAAAGTTACGTCCATTCTTTTCCTTTATTTTAACAAGTAGTTACCTCAAGTTATGCACTTATGATCTGAATCCAAGTATTGTAAAAGCTCTCTGGCATTTTATTTACTCAATTCCCTGCACATTAATTTCATCTTGTTATTGAAAACATTTAAGGTTTGATTCTCAAAATAGGGGAAATGAGCTTATTCCTTAATAGCTAAGTTCATTAAATAAGTTCATTAAATAAATTCAGCTATTAAATCAGTTCTATCACAAAAAAGTGATTTTAGGAATGGTAAGAATTTGAAATAGTTGATATTAATGAGAAAAACAAAGAATACTGTTTATAATTCACTTTTTTAGAGCATTTCAATCTGAAACACTCTTTATTGATGAATAACAAATTGGTTAATTAATATTTTTAAATGGCAGATCAGTTTAGCTGTTAAGGTATTATTGAGACATTATTTCAATGCATTACATATAGTAATGAGTCTTCGTGCGAGATGTTGTTCTGACACGTAAAGCACACCTTGATGGTTCATGTAGTTTGAATCGTGTCGATTTAAATCAAGCGGATTACCGTGAATATCACTGACCCAAGTGTCTGCCGCGGTGGCTAAACAAGCTGTTGCACTGAAATCCCACAAACTGCCTCCGCCTAATTGGGGTTTAGGCAATTTAATATAACAAGCGGCATTATGTTGAGGGTTCTGTTTTTCCATCACAGCACATTCAATCACGGATATTGCATTCATTACCGCGCCGGCTTGTTCTTTTATCACAACTTTTTCATAACCTAGCTCATGGGCTAATATTGTTAACTGTTTAATTAACAATGGATAGTGTTCACTAAACTGAAAGCTTCTATCACTATAAAAAGTAAATGTATTATTAACCTTCTTGAAGGTATTGAGACTACTGATACCACTTGTGCTGCTTTCAGTTAATTTATTAAATGGCTGTTTATTTTTAAAACCTTGCGTCATACCCAATGTGTCTATCATTGTATGGTAAGTGGTATTGCTTGTGGGTTGATGGACAGCGGCCAGTATGGGTTCGCCGTTTGCTGCGAGGAGTGCAATCGATACGGCATAACCATTTCCGCCTTCTATGAAGGGTAAGGTACCATCGAGTGGATCGATACACCAAAAGTAGTCTTTTGTTAAACGAGGATGACTGTTTGTATTTTCTTCACACCTTTCTTTATTGCCTTCTTGGTTATTACCTTTTTGGTTAGTACTTTCTAGATTAATAGCTTCTAAATTAGTGCTATCTTCGCTTAGTTGTTTTTCGTTTACTTGTTCTTCACTAAGCAGTGCTAAATCGTACTGTTCACAGGTCGGTTGTAAAATGGTTAAGATAATATCTTGGCAAGCAAAATCCACGTCTGTCACCACTTGTGCACTTTGACTACTGCCTGCTTCTTTAAAGTGTGTGGTTAATAACGCACGATCAAATTGACGGATATAATCGCCGGCTTGCTCTGCTGCTTGAATGGCTAATAAGCTTAATTGATTGAGTATCTCTGTTGTTAAGCGCACGACTATCTGACCTTATTTAGGGAATTGTATTAGTGAATCAATCGCTTGTTTGGTTAACTGTTCAGTGTACTCATTAATCTTCCAATGGCTCGGTGACCACCCTTTTACAAAACGTTGAAAATCAGCCCAAGCAATGGCGTATAAAGGTCGCCATGCTTGCTCTAATTGTTTGGCATCGATGTCTGGTCGTGTTTTTGAAACTGCTGTGGTTAAACATTTAAAGTAATGATCAATTAACGCCACTTGCAACTTTTCGCAATCTTCAGGTGGAATAGCACTGCTGATAAATAAGATCAGATCTTTCATACCACAACCCTGCCCAACGTATTGAAAATCTACCGCTGCAACTTTTGTCGCATCGTCAGAGAAGCAAAAATTAGCTAATTTAGCATCGCCATGTACCAATGTTTGAAAAGGTGATTGGCTCAATACTTGATCGATACGTTGTGCTGAATGTTTTAATTCACTGTCTTGCAAAGCGACTAATTCATCTGGACGCGTCGCCAAGTGCCAATAGGTTCCGGTTGCCCATAAGTCATTGGCTTTTCTTTGTAGATGTAACGCATGAAAGTTAGCAAGCCATTTAATACACGTTTTGGCTTCATCGAGCGTCACTTCGGTTTTAACGATGGGATAACCGACTGCGGCCAAATCTTCTAATATCAATAAGCTTTGTTGTTGGTTACTTTGTACCGCAATACAGCGTGGTGAGTAGCACTCATCGTTATTTAAATTTGTGTAATGAGCATACCAATTTGCTTCGACTTGATAAGAGTGCAATTTACGCTGATGCGAAAGTGTAGTATTCCACCCTTTGGGATGCGAGCTAGGTTGTGGTGTATTCACTAATTTCACGACCACTGAGCTATTTTCACTACCTTGCAAACTTACTCTAAACAGTTCTCCATACCCGCCCCATACGCCTTGAATTAACTGAACATCAATTATCGCTTGCGCGCCAGTTAATGATAATAAGGTTGTTTTTAATGAAGATGAAATGGGCATAGTGGCTTCTTGTATGGAATAAATAATCTCAAAGTAGTTGATGGTACCGCACTCGGTCATGAATTCAATAATATGGGTAATGTTATTGGTTTAGATTGAGTTAGATGAGCAATTAGTAATGAGTAAAGATATAGTTGATAAAAGTATGGGAGATAAAAATAGAGGATTAACCTGAGGCTAAAACATACAAAATGCGGCAACAAAAAAGCTTGCCTTCATTCCGTTATTTAATAAACGATACAAAGCCAAGCTATTGATGTTGCTTGTATTAATAGTGTCTTTTATAGCGCAAAGCCTAGAAAGGCATTTTGAAGCCAGGTGGTAAATCCATACCGCCAGTTAAACCACTCATTTTAGATTTATTAACTTCTTCAACACGACGTACTGCATCGTTCATTGCGGCTGCTACTAGGTCTTCGATCATGTCTTTGTCGTCTTCAAACAAGCTTGGATCGATTTCAACTTTACGTACATTGTGGTTACCTAACAAAGTCACTTTAACTAGGCCTGCACCTGATTCGCCAACGACTTCTGTGTTTGCAATTTCAGCCTGTGCTTTTTGCATGTTCTCTTGCATTTCTTGGGCTTTTTTCATTAAGTCGCCCATTCCGCCTTTATTAAACATATCTTCTCTCTTTATATTAATTAGTTAATGAAATTATGCCGATTATAGCGGCACTACGCTATTTTCATAGACTTTTGCAGCATAATCTCGCACAAGTGTCTGTACAATTGGGTCGTTTTTAATCGATGCTTTGGCATTATCAAGATATTGTTGATATACAACCTGTTCTAATTCCATTGGAGTGTGGTTCCCTTCTACCGAACCTTGCTCAATGGTAATAGTGTATTGCTGACCATAGTAATGACTTAGTTTGTTTTTTAAGTCATCACACAAACTTTGATTATTTAATAGATGTGCTTGCGATTGATGTAATTTCAAGTCTATAGATTGATCTTTTTGCTGCATAACACAACTTTTTGCCAATAATTTTTCAAATCCCACTAATTCCATCGCTTTAATGGCTAAGAACCAAGCGTCTGTCATTTTATCTTCAACATAAGCGGCAATATCAATTTCAGGATTTTGTAAGTTTGGATCATTCATTAACTGTACTTCCGTACCGACTTCTGAATGATGTAATGTTGAAATATCATGATTTGCTATTGCAGATTTAGCCACTACTAATTGAGTGTTATTCGCTTGTACATTGGCTGATGCTTGAGGAGCAGCATCAACTTTCGCTGGCACAGGTTTAGTATCTTCAAAGTAATCATTCTGAGCATGATTATCAGGTGCTGGAGGTGTAGCTATATCAACACCTTCAGCCTGATTGTCAAAGTAGTCGTTATGTTCCTTGCTATAATCAGCATCGTCATAATCATCATAGCTATTTTGATTATGTGGTTGTTCTTGGTAGCTTGTTAAAGGCGGTAATTCTTGCTCGTTAGTTGAGCCTTCATTACTTTTTGCTTCAACTTTTCTTGTAGGCATCGGTGTTTTTTCCACTGATGCTGTCGTTATATTGGGCGCTGCATGATTGACAGTTGACGGTTCAACGACTTTCTTTTCTAGCGGTTCAACGCTTGGTGTTGCTTGGGCTGTTACTTCAGGTGCGGCAAACCGATCGTTTGCTTTTGGTGTCTGTTGCTCAGTTGCCGCTTCAATCTTTTTTAGTTCTTCTCGCTTTAAACGATGGCTTCGTAACATATTACGAGAGTTTGTTGTCGCAGCAAGATCAAAGCTTGCAGGCGCAGGTTCGCTTTGCACTGGTTGTGTTGAAACCGGTTGTGCTGTTGTTTGTTCATATTGAGTCGGAGCAACATCTTGCTCTGGTGCACTGATATTTTCAATAGCATTTTCAAAAGCAGCTTCAGGCACCATTTCCGGTGTAGTATCTGGTTCCGGTGTCATATCTGGCGCAATAGCAGTATAAACAGACGCTTGATGGCTAGGCTGATAGTTAGAGGCCTCAGGCACTGGTTGTTGTTCTGGCATAGTCTGCTGAGGTGCGCTCTGAGTTTCCGCTTTTATTGGGTTCACTTCTGGTTGAGCTGGCGCAGCCTGGACTGGCATTTCACTTGGCACCTTCTGTGCTGGCTCAGGTGTTGAAATTGTTGTTGGCGACACTTGAGATGGCGATTGAGGCACAACCGATTCAGGTTTTGATTGAGTCGATGTACTAACCTCTGGTGTTGAAATTGTTGTTGGCGATACTTGAGATGGCGCTTGAGATGCAACCGATTCAGGTTTTGATTGAGTCGATGTACTAACGTCAGGTCTTGCGACAAGCGGTTGTTGCTCAGTATTAACTTCTGACACAACGGGCGCAATAGTTTCAACTTGTTGCGCTTTAGCTAGCATTGATTCATCAATATCGATGTAGTTTGCAGGTTTAAAAGCCAATAGACGCATTACGGTCATTTCTAATGCGACTTTGCCGTTTGGTGCATAGGCGTAATCTTTAAAACCTTGTACTGCAATTTGATAGAATAACTGCACTTCTTCAGGCGTTAAACGTTCTGCTAATAATTGCACGGTCGTTTTTTCGGTGACATTAGCATTGAGTTGTAATTGCATTAACGCAATTTGATGACATAAGCTTGCTAGCTCTTGATGTAGCGCTGAGAAGTCAGCCCCTAAATGCACAAACTCTTGGATTTTTTCAAAGACTTTTTGGCTATTACCCGATGCAATGAAATGTAATAAGTAATGTAGATGCGATTGGTCAATCGTCCCTAGCATTTTTAATACGGCTGCATATTTGATATCGCCTGCGCCAAACGCTAATGCTTGGTCAGTTAAGCTTAAAGCATCACGCATACTACCATCAGCTGCTTTAGAGATAACGCCTAACGCAGGTTGTTCGTATGTTGCTTTTTCATGATCTAAAATCGCAGCCAGTTGTTGTTCAATTTGCTCTGGCATGATGGCTTTTAAATGGAACTGTAAGCAACGCGACAAGACGGTAATAGGTAGTTTTTGAGGATCGGTCGTTGCGAGTAAGAATTTCACATACTCTGGTGGCTCTTCAAGCGTTTTTAGCAGTGCGTTAAAACTGTGCTTGGATAACATGTGGACTTCATCAATCAAATAAACCTTATAACGCCCTTGCGCTGGTTTATATTGCACGTTATCCAATAGTTCACGTGTGTCATCAACTTTAGTACGGGATGCCGCATCAATTTCTAATAGGTCAACGAATCGACCTTGATCGATTGCTTGGCAGTTAGCACAGACACCACAAGGAGTTGCTGTTACGCCAGTTTCACAATTTAAACTTTTTGCTAAAATACGCGCGATGGTTGTTTTACCAACACCACGGGTACCACTAAACAAATAAGCATGATGTACGCGATCTTGTGTTAACCCATTTTCTAATGCGGTTAATACATGCGGTTGACCAATGACTTCTTTAAAAGACTGTGGTCGCCACTTCCGTGCTAAAACTTGATAGCTCACTAATTATTCACCCGCGTATTCAATCAAAGAGAAAACAGGAACAGACATGGCTTTTAATTTATCTTCACCACGTAAGTCTGGTAATGAAATAACAAAAGCGGCTTCAATTACTTCGCCGCCTAAGCGCTCGATTAATTTAACCGATGCTTCTGCCGTACCACCTGTTGCTAGTAGATCATCCATCAATAAGACTTTTTCGCCTTTTTTGATAGCATCTTTGTGGATCTGTAAAATATCGTTGCCGTACTCTAATTCGTAACTTTCTTGAATCGTTTCACGAGGTAGTTTGTTAGGTTTACGAACTGGGATAAAACCAGCACCTAATGCTGCAGCTAATGGCGCACCAAAAATAAAACCACGCGCTTCTGTGCCGACTATTTTATCTATCTTTTGTGTTTTATAACGCTCTACGAACAAGTCAATTGTTGCGGCGAATGCTTCACCATTTTCAATCAGGCTGGTAACGTCACGAAAAACAATGCCTGGTAATGGGTAATCTTTAATGCTTTTAATACTATTCTTAATTAATGCTAATGATTCCATGCTCATCTTTTTTATCCTGTAATATCTAATATCATAGGGTAAATAGTTGCTTGCCGTAGTGCAAGTTGTGTTGTCATAAAGTGAGTAACTATTTTCATTTGTTGCATGAAAAATCGTCTGATTTACTTTTGTGGATGTATTAGAAGTTGAAGAAGTTCTATTTAGGGCTAAAACGATGATCAGTAATAGCTTAGAGATTGTACAAACAGCGGGAATAGATATTGATAATATGCTTTGGATTTAAAAGAATATTGGGTCACCACGAAGGGCTGCCCTTCACTCAGGACGCGAAGAAAACTTAATAATAAACAGGTTATGTTATTACCTTATTAGTTGAATCCAAGTTTCAAGTAGGTGAAAAGAAAACACAACAGTAAAAACATGCAAGCTGAAGCATGCGCCCCAAGTTCAAAAGATAATTCGTCCTTAAAGTGATTTTAGCCAGTATGGTTTAATCATTAACGCTTTTGACTTAACCTTCTCTACCCTTCGTGGTTAATTGCTTTTTGACTTTAAGAAACACAGCCGACCACGAAGCGCTACGCTACACGAAGGACACGAAGAAAAATAAAGATAAAAACGTGTGCCTAGAGCCTGAAGATAATTCGCTTCTAAAACATGTACCCATTAACTCTTTTGACTTAACCTTCTCTGTCCTTCGTATCTTCGTGGTTAATTGCTTTTGGCTTTAAAAAACACAGCCGACCACGAAGCGCTGCGCTTCACTAAGGACACGAAGAAAAAATCAAGAATAAACAGGTTATGTCATTGCCTTCTTACTTGAATCCAAGCTTCAAGTCGGTGAAAAGAAAACACAACACAACAATAAAACCTGCAAGCTGAAGCATGCGCCCCAAAGTCAAAAGATAATTCGCTCTTAAGAATAGTAGCCAGTATAGTTTAATCATTAATGCTTTTAACCTAACCTTCTCTACCCTTCTTGCCTTCGTGGTTAATTGCTTTTGACTTTAAAAAACACAGCCAACCACGAAGCGCTGCGCTACACGAAGAATACTTAATAAATAGGTTATGTCATTGCCCTCTTATTTGAATCCAAGCTTCAAGTAGGTGAAAAGAAAACACAACAATAAAAACATGCAAGCTGAAGCGTGCGCCCCAAGTTCAAAAGACAATTCATTTCTAAAACATATAGCGATACGATCTTTTGACTTAACCTTCTCTACCCTTCGTGCCCGCGGTGGTTAATTGATTTTTACTTTAAAAAACACAGCCGACCACGAAGCGCTGCGCTTCACTAAGAGCACGAAGGAAAACTTAATAAACAGGTTATGTCATTACCTTACTATTTGGATCCAAGCATCAAGTAGGTGAAAAGAAAACACAACACAACAATAAAACCTGCAAGCTGAAGCATGCGCCCCAAGTTCAAAACATTTTTCGTCTAGAGTAATAACAACCAATATGGTTAGCCATTAACGCTTTGACCTAACCTTCTCTAACCTTCGTGTCTTCGTGGTTAATTGCTTTTGACTTTAAATGTTAAGCAACCACGAAATGCTGCGTTCCACTAAGGGTACGAAGGAAAAATTAATAAATAAGTTATGTCATTGCCCTCTTATTTGAATCCAAGTTTCAAGTAGGTGAAAAGAAAACACAACAGTAAAAACATGCAAGCTGAAGCATGCGCCCCGAGTTCAAAAGATCTTCCCTCTAGCGCAATAACAAACAATATGGTTGGTCATTAACGCTTTTGACCTAACCTTATTTACCCTTCGTGGTTAATTGATTTTTATTTTAAAGGTTAATTAACCACGAAGCGCTACGCTTCACTAAGGACACAAGAAAAAATCAAGAATAAACAGGTTATGTCATTGCCTTCTTATTTAAATTCAAGCGTCAAATAGGTGAAAAGAAAACACAACAGTAAAAACAAGCAGGCTAAAGCATGCGCCCCAAAATCAAAAGATAATTCGCTCTTAAGAATAGTAGCCAGTATGGTTTAATCATTAATGCTTTTAACCTAACCTTCTCTGCCCTTCGTTCCTTCCTGGTGAATTGCTTTTAATTTTAAATACCCACAAAACGCCAACGAGAAATATGGCATTTATTTCTGCTTATACTTATTTTTGCTTATCTTATATAAAGGGAGCAGGTATAATCCGCGCTCTTTAATTTCTCCATAACTACTTGAGAACATTCATGCATATAACGCTTGCTCCAATGGAAGGTGTGATGGACTTCCACATGCGCCAATTTTTAACCCAACTTGGCGGGATTGATCGTTGTGTTACTGAGTTTGTTCGTGTTGTTGAATTGCCTTTACCTTCACGTGTTTTTTATCGTTTATGCCCTGAATTACATAATGCGAGCCGTACTGAATTTGGCACACCTGTTCGAGTTCAATTATTAGGACAAGACCCTCAGTGTTTAGGAATGAATGCAGCACGCGCTATTAAATTAGGATCTGACGGAATTGATTTAAACTTTGGTTGCCCAGCTAAAACGGTGAACAAAAGCCGTGGTGGCGCGGTGTTATTAAAAGATCCTGAAGCGTTATATCAAATAGTAAAAACAGTTCGTGAAGCGGTTCCGAGTGAACATGTTGTAAGTGCTAAAATCCGTTTAGGTTATGAAGATAAAAGCTTAGCGATTGAAAATGCACAAGCGATTGCCGAAGCAGGCGCAAGCGAGTTAGCAGTGCATGCGCGTACTAAAGATGAAGGTTATAAGCCCCCTGCTCATTGGCATTGGATTAAAAAGATAAAAGACGCTATCGATATTCCTGTGATTGCTAATGGCGATATTTTTAGTTTTGAAGATGCGCAGCGTTGTATTGAGATAAGTGGTTGTGACCATTTAATGATAGGGCGCGGTGCAATGGCGGTTCCTAATCTTTCTAATGTACTTAAAGGGTTAGAAGCACCTTATACTTGGCTACAAAACTTACAAATGATGGAACAATACTTTCAATGGTTACGTGTTATTGAAGATAAAGAAAAGTTTATGCCTAGCCGCATTAAACAATGGCTCATGTTTATGAAAATACAACATGTACAAGCCGATCCGTTCTTGCAATCGGTAAGAGCAATTCGTAATTCAGATGAAATGTTGTCTGCACTTCAACAAGCTCAAATAGTAGAAAGTAGTCTATAAAATCCGATCTATAAAATAAATTACTTTATTAAAATCTAATTACAATAACTAGGTAGCAATTTTGTGTAAAAATGAGCTCTGTCATTTGTAATTTTTGACTTTCTATCTTACGATACTAAAATTAAAAAAAGCATTAAAAATCAGTTATTTTTGTTTTTATTAATCATTTATGAATGTAATCTAAAATAAAATAAAGTACTTGTTTAATACCTCAATCATTATATGAAATTTAAATAACACTTACATAGCATTTCCCTAAAAGGGACGCACTAAAACCATGTGCAACGGCAATATAATAGGAACATTATGCCCTTACCAATTTTAATTTGTGATGATTCGGCATTAGCCCGAAAACAAATTGCACAATCACTACCAAAAGATTGGGATATTTCAATCAGTTTTGCTGTAGATGGTGTGACTTGCTTGGAAAGTATCAGGCAAGGAAAAGGGGATATTGTATTTCTAGATCTTAATATGCCTGTAATGAATGGTTATGAAGTACTAGAAGAAATTCAACGTAATGATTTACCTGCCATTGTCATTGTTATATCCGGTGATATTCAAGAGAAAGCCTACCAGCGCGTACGAGAATTAGGTGCGATAGATTTCATACAAAAACCCATTAATAATACAAAATTAACCAGTATATTAGAACAATACGGTATTTATAAACCAGGTGATTACCACTCATTATCTGCTCCAGTTAAATCTGAAAAAATAGAATTCCGCGATGCTTTGCAAGAAGTCTCCAATATTGCCATGGGCCATGCAGGTGATTTACTAGGTCGTTTGTTAGATGTATTTATCTTACTGCCCGTCCCAAATGTAAATACTTTTGAAAGCAGTGAGTTAAATATGACTCTCTCGCATATTGCTCAGCATGAAACGGTATCAGCAGTGAGCCAAGGGTTTATTGGTTCTGGTATTAATGGTGAGGCGATTATGATTTTCCATGATGCGAGTTTCACCGATATTGCTAAACTGCTTAAATATGAAAATATGATCAGTAATCATTTAGAAATTGAAGTCATGAATGATATTTCAAATATACTCATTGGTGCCTTCCTGAATGGCTTAGCAACACAACTCACGATCCCTTTTAGCCAAGGTAAGCCCTATGTATTAGGGCAGCATGCGAAGATTGAAAGTATTATTAAAAATCAACAAGAAAGTTGGCAAAAAATACTAACTATCGAAGTCAATTATGTCATTCAAACTCACAATATAAAATGTGATTTATTGCTTTTATTTACTGAAGATTCGATTCCAGTGATTCAAACTCAAATAGGATACCTCTTAGACTAATGACTACAAATATAGAGTTAAAAGATATTCATTGGCTGATTGATATGGTGCATAACATTGATGTAGGCCTTGTGATCATCGATAAGGACTATACGGTGAAAGTGTGGAATGGTTTTATGGAAAATCATTCTGGATTATTAACATCGCATGTCGTGGATAAAAAAATAACCGATATATTTACTAGCATTCCTCAAGCTTGGTTACAGCAAAAAATAAACAGTGTTTGTTTGTTAAAAAACAAAGCTTTCACTACTTGGGAACAACGTCCGTACTTATTTAAGTTTAAAAGTTACCGCCCTATTACTAGTAACGCTGAATTTATGTATCAAAATGTTACATTTTTACCGCTAACTAATATTCAAGGTGAAGTCACACAGATCTGCATGATTGTTCATGATGTCACTGATATTGCTTTATCTAAACAAGCGTTCCAGAAAGCCAATGCAAAACTGACTCACTTAAGCCAAACGGATGCGTTAACTCAGCTATATAACCAAGGTTATTGGCGTGAACGATGTGCTAGTGAATTCATGAGCCACAAAAATTCAGGTCGTATAGCCTCGATGATCATCTTTGATATTGATCACTTTAAAAATGTTAATGATACTTATGGCCACCCTTTTGGTGATGAAGTCCTTAAAGGGATTTCTGATGCGATACGTGAAAATAGTAAGAAACAAGATATTACAGGTCGTTTTGGTGGTGAAGAGTTTACATCGTTATTAATTGATACCGATTTAGGATGTGCCAAATTAGTGGCTGAGCGACTTCGTAAGGCGATTGAGGCAATACACTTTGAGTTCCAAGGCACCGTGGTTAAAGTGACGGCAAGCTTTGGTATCGCTCAAATAACAGCATCTATTACAGATCATGAGAAGTTAATTGAAGTGGCGGATTTGGGTTTATATATTGCGAAAAATAACGGCCGTAACCAAATTGGCATTAGTGAGCATTAAGGTAAATTATTGACAGTCTCCAAAAAATATTTACAAGTGTTAAGAATAAACAGTACCTCTAATAAGCGCCTTTCTTCGGGCGTTTTTTAATCCTCTTTAAAGCTTCTATTAATACACCCCTCTACCTTATTCACTTTATTCTGATACCTTTAAGCAGTTACCTTTAGCCTCTTACCCTTAAGCTATTTTATTAAGCAGATTCTCTTGAGTGAATTCTCTTTAACGTATTACTTTTCGTTTAATCAATTTTCGCTTTTACTAACATTTAGCTTATATCGCTAGTAAGTAAATCATTTTTGAATTGAGGTTATACCGATTACATTAAATATGTTATCTAAATTTTGCGCTGGAAAAACAGTTCAATTCAAGGCGTAAATGGCTGTTCCTTTTACGAAATTTACAACGAGGAAGTGCACTGTTTTAACAAGTAAAATAGATAAGCTATTTATTGTGATTGGTATTAAATATCTGTTTAGTATAAACCCGTTACCATTCAAGATACAAAATTCAACAAGTGGTGAAGTGAACAGATACTAGGCATAAAGGGGAGGAACCAACGGGTATATAAACAAAAACAGCGCTAGAAAGCGCTGTTTTATTGATGACTTAAAGTGTATCAAGTGACTATTGAATTATTCGTCAGTCACTTTAATAATCATTTCCTAGCTAAATTATAGTCCTAATTTAGCAAGCTCTTTTTCTACTACAGTAACTGGTAGTGGAATGTAGCCATCTTTCTTCACAATACCTTGGCCTTGTTCAGATAACATTAGTTTAATGAACTCAGCTTGTAGTGGAGATAGCGGTTTGTTTGGGTGCTTGTTTACGTAAACGTATAAGAAGCGAGATAATGGGTATTTACCAGAGATAGCATTAGCCATTGTTGCTTCAACAAATGGACCGCCTTTCTTAGAAAGAGAAACCGCTTTAACACCTGCTACTTTATAACCAATACCAGAGTAACCGATAGAGTTTAATGAAGAAGCAACAGACTGTACCACTGAAGCAGAACCAGGCTGTTCATTTACAGAGTTTTTGTAATCGCCTTTACATAATGCTTTTGATTTAAAGTAACCATAAGTACCTGATACAGAGTTGCGACCAAATAATTGGATATCTTTACCAGCCCAGTTACCGTCTAAACCAACATCAGCCCAACGTGTTGCATTTTTATCATTGCCACATTTTTGAGTAGAAGAGAAAATAGCATCTACTTGTTTGATTGATAAACCTTCAATTGGATTGTCTTTGTTTACGAATACAGCCAGTGCATCGATAGCAACACGAACTTGTGTTGGTTTGTAACCGTAACGTTTTTCGAATGCTTCAATTTCTTTAGACTTCATTTTACGGCTCATTGGACCGAACTGAGAAGTGCCTTCAGTTAAAGATGGTGGAGCTGTTGAAGAACCAGCTGCTTGGATTTGAATGTTGATATTTGGGTATTGGCGTTTAAACTCTTCAGCCCAAAATGTCATCATGTTTGCTAAGGTATCAGAACCAACAGATGAAAGGTTGCCAGAAATGCCACTCACTTTAGTGTAAGTTGGCAAAGCATGATCCGCTGCAAGAACAGGTGTTGACATTAATGATGCAGTACCAAGAGTAACCGCTGCCGCTAACATTTTAAGTTTCATTCAAAACTCCATTTTCTACTAAGTTAATTTAGTTGATTTTTATTTCATTAATTATTTAACAAAATATCCATTACGCTTCGTAGCGATGTTGCTTAATATGAAGCCTAAGTGTGACACTTTCATTACAAGTGAATTATTTTATTCATTTTTTTATTATAAAAACAAAAAAAGGCTTATTACATCTAAGTAATAAGCCTTTTAAATCATGCAGTTGATTATTTAAACAACAGTTTTAATGCTTGTCTTATTTATTGCTTTTGAATCGACGTATTAACATCAATGGTAAAGCAAATATCCATAACCAATAACTTGCACCGCCACTACGTTCAAAGCTTTGATCGCTATTGATCAATGCATCAGAAACCCAGCAGTTAGGGCTGTCATCAGGTGTAGAGTTTAAATCAGGCGTTAATTTTATAAATATACGATTTGCACCAACCAAGTCAGTAAAGTCACTAATACTATCGTATTGAAAGCCTTCAGCTAGTACAACGCCATTATCATTAATCGCAGTTGCACTTTGTAAACGAATTAATGGATGTGTTACTTCAACAACACCATCTTCATCTACAGTTTGAGTACACAGTAAGTCTTCTAAGAACCAGCTATCGCCCGTTGTATTATCATATAAAAATGCACTTTGAATACGAGCACTGCCATTTACGACTGGATCCGTTTCATCATAAGCATCTGCTTTACCGACTACAAGACCATTATTATTCATGTCATAACCGCGGCTATTTGCACCCGTATTAGCAGCACTGGTCCCTGCTAAACGTTCTTTGGTTGTTAACACTTTTTTATCAAGAAATGGAAAAGTCACACTGTCATCATCGATATCATAAATAAACATTTCGATAGGTCTGTTGATATTTTTAGAAACAGCATACTGACGATTACCCATCACTACATTGTCATCAGTAATGGTTTTAGCCCATGTGTTGTACAATGTATCTTCTTGATCACTAATACCTGATGTTGCCTCTGTTAGTTCCGTAGGTACACCATAGACCCCTTCATCATCAGGCGTCATAATAATTGCGCGTTGACGTGCACCTTCAACATTGTCAGAATATTCAAATGATGAGACACCAACTGCAATACCAACATTGTTAATATCAAATGCGGCTGCGCTGTATGTAACATCACTACTTGAGTCACGCTCTTCATTATCATCTAACCACTCAGTTGCTAGCGTAAACCCTGTTAGCTCTGATGTTGTGGATAAATCAGCTCCACTATACTCCCAAGCCCATGCTTGTGTATCAAAACCAGGGCAATAAGTTAACTCGCTAAGCGTGTCGAGATCTTCAATATTTCCTTCGTTATAACAAGCATCGAAATAACTACTATCGCCACCTGCTAATGATACGCTTGAATTTCCTATGATTAATTTTTTTACCGTGCCATTATTATAAGTGACTTCACGCATCTTATAAGCACTAGAAAAACCACCTTCTACCCCCTCTGCTTCATCTCCGTCAAACTCAGGTAATAATGAAACCGACACGAGGCTAGTACTTGGATCGGTTACAAAACCACGTCGTACAAATTCACGCTCACCATCATTATAAGGTGAAGAGCCATAACCAACGGCAAACAGTGCATCATCGATGGTGACAACGTCAGTCATTTTAACTTCTGTATCGTCGCCAAACCCTTCAACTTTAATATTATTTGTTGCTCCCATTGTATAACTTTCAGGAACAATAATACCTTGGTTAATATTTGCCGTCGCAGCACGCCACGCTTGATAAGCATTTTCAAAGCTTAAATTAGAAGAATTTTCACTACCTTCATAAACTTCCTCACATACTTCATCATCCAAGAAACACTCTTGATTAAATGTATAAGGCAAGCCAATATCGATGTCTTGTTCAAGCCTTGCTTTTAATCCGTAGGCACTAAATGTGTTATCATCTTCAGTGATGCCAGAAGCATAAGGACCATAATTACTACCTGTTGTTTCAGGTACAATAATTTCATATTCATAATAAGAAGTTAATGTAGTCGCATAAGCGCTACTAGCTGATAACAATGCAGCTAGTGAGATACTTTTAGTATATTTCATCTGAAAATCATTCTCCGTTTTGTAATTCGTCCAACTCTTCCCAACGCATAAAAGCAGTTTCTAGTTTTTGTTCTGCTTCTGCTAATTGCGCTAAAAATTGGTCAGCTTCTTTTTTGTCTTTAGTAAAAAATTCAGGTGTATTGATGGTTGCCTGTAAACTTTCTACTTGTTCTTCTAATTGTTCTAAAACAAGCGGCAAACCATCTAGTTCAAGTTGAACTTTATAAGATAATTTTTTCTTTTTAGGTGATTGGACTACCGATTTTACAACTTTACCTGGCGTTGGTTTTTCTTCTTTTATTGCTTGTAAAGGGGCTTCACTTTGTTCTTTATGGCGAACAGCATCACTGTAACCACCAACAAATTGTTGAATATTACCATTGCCATCAAAGAACCAAGTATGCGTAACGGTGTTATCAACAAAACTACGGTCATGACTTACTAACAATAAAGTACCTTGATAGTTGGCTAATAACTCTTCCAATAATTCAAGTGTTTCGACATCCAAATCATTAGTCGGTTCATCCAAAATCAAGAAATTACTTGGCTTCAGGAATATTTTAGCTAATAACAGACGGTTCTTTTCTCCACCGGATAGTGCTTTTACTGGCGTACGTGCACGATCTGGATGAAATAAGAAGTCTTGTAAATAGCCTAAAACATGACGTTTATTACCATTAATTTCAACTTCTTGCTTACCCTCAGCAAGATTATCTACCACTGTTTTTTCTGGATCTAATGCATCACGGTATTGATCGAAATAAGCCACTTCTAATTTAGTACCGCATTTAACAGTACCTTGATCAGGTTCGATATTCCCTAGCAATAATTTAAGTAATGTACTTTTACCACAACCATTTCGACCAACCAATGCGATTTTATCACCACGCATGATCGTTGTTGAAAAGTCACGCACAATTAATAAATCATCATAGCTATAAGTTAATGAATCTGTTTCGAAAATGATTTTTCCTGAACGAGCGGCTTCATCAACAATAATTTTAGCTTTACCTTGAACATTGGTTCGCTCTGAACGTTCTTGACGCAATGATTTTAACGCACGAACACGTCCTTCATTACGTGTTCTACGTGCTTTAATGCCTTGTCTTATCCAGGTTTCTTCAATCGCTAACTTGCGGTCAAACTCAGCATTTTGCTCGTCTTCAACACGTAATGCCTCTTCTTTTGCAATAAGATATTCTTCATAGCCGCCCGGCCATGAACTTAATTTACCACGGTCAATATCAACAATACGTGTCGCTAATCGACGAATAAATTCACGGTCATGACTGATAAAGATGATTGAACCTTGAAATGAGATTAAGAACTGCTCAAGCCATTCAATCGTCCCCACATCCAAATGGTTAGTCGGTTCATCAAGTAACAATAAATCAGGGTCATTTACTAGCGCTTTAGCTAATGCCACTTTACGTAACCAACCACCAGACAACTGATCTAATGTTATTTCAGGGTCAATGCCTAAACGATCTAAGATTTGATTAATTTTAGAATCAAGTTGCCATGCATCTAACTGGTCAACTTGTTCTTGTAATTTTTGTAATTTATTCAGTTGTTTTTCACTGCAATCTTCCGCAATGATACTTAATTGTTCGTGATATTGGCTTAATACTTTACCCGCATTTTCCATACCAGAAGCGACAAAATCATAAGCACTCATGGTACTCGCCGTTGGAGGATCTTGCTCTAAACGAGCCACTTTTACGTCATTATTAATTAATAATGAGCCATCATCTAATTGAATACGACCATCTAATACTTTTAATAGCGTTGATTTACCTGCGCCATTTCGGCCCACTAAACAAACACGCTCATTCGGTTCAACAACCATGTTAGATTTATTTAATAATGCACCGCCACCAAAGGCTAGTTCTGCGTTATGTAATGTTAATAATGCCACGTTGACTCACTCTTGTTTAATGTACATATTTTATGATATCGCAGATTAAATTAAGGTTAAGATAAACTGCGAACTTCCTACTCTTTGTAGGATAAAAATCGTTCAATTTTATAATAGTCAAAAGGCCAATCTAAGAATTGGCCTTTTTCATTTTCTAATACTGGAATGCGCGTACCAAATAAAGTAACTAAGTCAGCTTTAAAGACGATATCAACTAATTGATAATCGACTTGGCATTGCGCTAACAATGCCATTGCTTGCTCACACAGATGGCAGCCATCAGTATGATATAGAATACATAAACTCATGATTTATTAATTCTTCATGCTTAATTTAACGTTACTCATACTTTATTACAACCTAGTTATGTTTAGTTAACAACCAGCATTGGTGTATCTTTTCATTACCTTTAAAGTCTTCAGGTATTGATGCTTTACTAATATCTTTAACATAAAAACCTAACGCTTTAATCGCTTCAATATCGAGTTTAAAACCACGTTTGTTATTAGAGAAAATAATCTCTCCGTTAGGGTTAACACGTTCACTTGCAGAGGTTAATAACGCAACGTGATCATCCTGTACATCAAACACATCACTCATACGTTTTGAGTTTGAGAACGTAGGTGGATCAATAAAGATAAGGTCATACATTTCATGTGCATGTTGTAACCACTTAATACAATCCTGTTGGATAAATTCGTGATTACCTTTGATGCCATTTTCTGTAAAGTTTTCTTGTCCCCAATTTAGATACGTATTAGACATATCAACACTTGTGGTTGATTTAGCACCACCTAATGCAGCATGGATTGAAGCTGTTGCTGTATAACAAAATAGGTTTAGGAAATCTTTACCTTCAGCCATTTTGCCAATACGTAAACGTGTTGGACGGTGATCTAAGAATAAACCCGTATCTAAATAATCTTGTAAATTAACAATTATTTTTGCAGGACCCTCTTGTACCACTAAACGTTGTTTTTTGCTGTCTAGTTTTTCATACTGTTGACGCCCTTTCTGACGCTCACGTACTTTGATGATCAGTTGGTCATCTGTTAAATCTAATAAGTAACGTGTTGTAGATACAATATCTAAGAAACGACGACGTACTTTTTGTGCATCTATTTCTTTAGGTGCACGATATTCTTGAATAATTAAATACTCATTGTAACGATCAATGGCTACATTATATTCCGGTAAATCGGCATCATATAAACGGTAACATTGAATATTTTCGCGTTTAGCCCATTTGTCTAAACGTTTCATGTTTTTTAATAAACGGTTAGCGAAGTCTTCTGCATAAATAGCAGGTTTAATTTGCTTAACCGCTTTAAATACGATTTCTGATTCAGACTCTTCTGCCATTGGGAAATCTTGAGCGGGTGTGATAGTGCCCCAAGGATTGTCATCGGTTGATTCAACATAAACCACTTCAGCAGCTTTTGCTTGCTTAGGTTGTTTAGCAGGTTTAACTGCTTCTTCAACAATAGCTGCCCCTTCAACTAAACGTTTAGGCGAAATTCTGTAGTTTTTAAGTACACACTCAATTGGACCATTAAAGAATTTAAAGCTTTTACCTGCACGCATCCCTAAACAGCTTAATAATTCAGTATCCATTGCAAACATACTTAAATTCCAGCCTGCAAAAGCTTCTTTAAAGTGATGACCTAATTCAGTATATAAACTGATGGTGTCACTAAAACCGCCTAGACGTTCACCGTATGGTGGATTTGAAATCAACATACCTGTGCTTAGTTCTTCTGGCGGCAATACTTTTTTCGCATCTTGTACGCTGAATTCAATTAACTCTGCAACACCTGCACGTTGTGCATTTTGACGTGCAATGGCAATCATATCTTTGCTTAAATCTGACGCATAGAATCGATCAGAACAATCTTTAACAGCACGTTTACCATAAACTTGTGCCGTTGTTTTTAATGTTTTCCACGTTTCAGCATCGTGTTTTTTCCACTGCTCAAAACCAAATTTTTCACGTAGAGAACCTGGTGCAATATTAAGTGACATCATCGCCGCTTCAATGACTAAGGTACCTGAACCACACATTGGGTCTAATAACGCTTCGCCTTGCCAACCACTACGTTTAATAATACCAGCCGCTAATGTTTCACGTAATGGCGCTTCACCAGCAATAGTACGGTAGCCACGAAGATGTAATGGTGAACCAGAAAGATCCAGATAGATTGACGCTTTATCTTTAAATAAACGACCATTAAAACGAATATCTGCATCACGTTTTTCAACGTTAGGACGCTCATCGAACTTTTTACGGAAACGATCCACAATCGCATCTTTAATTTTTAATGCGCCAAACTGTGTGTTACGAATTTCGTCGTTACTGCCAGAAAAGTCAATTGAGAATGTTTTATCAACATCAAAGTGTGTTTCCCATGGGATATTGCTACACCCAAGATATAAATCCATTGGGTCAATAACTTTGAACTCACTTAGTTTAAGTAAGACACGAGAGGCAAAACGAGACCATAAACAAACTTGGTAACCTTGCTCTAATGAACCGTCAAAGCTAACACCACCAGCAATTTGCTTAGTATTTTCAATACCAAGATCTTTAAGTTCTACTTCTAATAAAGGCGCAAGCCCTTTGGCGGTGGGGATAAAATAACTGAACATAGACGCTCTCATGCAATTGTTGAATAAAAAATAGCGCGTATTATACCTTGCAAACGGTATTATCCCTATGAAATTTTCAGCTGTTTGTTGTCTATTATTAATCTGAATATTTTACTTAGTTTGTTTATTATTAAGTTAATAAACAAACTAATTTATTTTCTCTTTTTATAAACCTTATTTACCTCTCTTTATAAAATAAGGTTTGATGCTGCTTCGCGGTGTCGAGCTTGTATTTCATCGATATCACTATCAATTAACTGCCCCAGTTTAACCTTCCAATGGCCTGCAACCATTACATAATCGGCTTTGTGAGCACCACATAAGATTAATGCAGCCAATGGATCATGTGACCCAGAGAAACGTAACTCATCTAAATTAAACAAAGCAATATCTGCTTGCTTTCCAACGGCTAATTCCCCTATATCATCTCGACCTAATACTTGAGCAGAACCTTTCGTTGCCCAAAATAAGGCATCTAAATGAGTGACTTGATCCGCTTGATAGCGTAAACGATTAATCATCAATGCCTGACGAACTTCTTGAATCATATTAGAGCCATCATTTGAAGCAGAACCATCAACGGCAAGACCTACGTGTACACCTGCGGCTTCTAATTCTTTGGTTCGACAAATACCAGAAGCTAATATCATATTAGAGGAAGGACAATGGGCTACTCCTACTTTTGCGTCCCCTAATCGTTTAATTTCTTGATCATTAAAATGAATACCATGTGCTAGCCATACGTCAGACGATAACCAACCAACGGATTCTAAATAATCAACAGGACGTAAACCAAAAGTACTTAAGCAGAAGTTATTTTCATCTTCAGTTTCAGCTAAATGTGTATGTAAACGCACACCATTTGCACGGGCGAGCTTAGCCGTTTCTTTCATTAAATCAGTGGTCACAGAAAAAGGGGAACAAGGTGCTAATGCTAATTGCACCATAGCGCCCTCGCCTTGTTGGTGGAATTGAGTGATCACACGTTGGCAATCATCCAATATTTCAGCGTCACTTTGTACTGTAGATTGTGGCGGTAAACCACCATCGTCTTGCCCTAAGCTCATGGAACCACGCGTTAGCATGACGCGATTACCAATCAGTTTCGCAGCTGACACTTGAATATCAATCGCTTCCGTTAATGCTTGGGGAAAAAGGTAATGATGGTCTGCCACTGTCGTACAACCTGATAATAATAACTCCGATAACCCTAACTCCGTTGCGGCATGTAACATATCAGGTTGTAATTTTGCCCACACTGGGTACAGCGCCTGTAACCAAGGGAATAAACGTTTATTTAATGAGTCAGGAAAAGCTCTGGTCAGTGTTTGATAAAGGTGATGATGGGTATTGATTAAACCAGGTAATAAAACGTGTTGGCTGGCATCGAAGATAGCATCAATAGGTTGTGTCGGTTCGTGATTGCTTGCAACAAGTTCAATAATAACGCCATTTTTAATAACAATGCCATTGCCTGCATCTTGTTGGTTAGCGTTAAAAATTGAAAGTGGTTTTTTGATCCATAGACTTGTAGACATGTGTTCACCTATATATAAATAGAGCAAACGATAGAAAGGAGTTTAAAAAGCAGCTTACTTAAAAGGTCAATTGCTCAGTCACCTTATATCGTTGCGATATAATAAATAGCAGTGACTTGCGTGTTAATCTGCTGAGAGACTGTAATTGTACTGATTTATTTGTAAATTTGAATAGAAACTAACAAGACTTTATAGAAGCACTAGAGTCAGGGTTAACACTAAACCAGGAATGAGATTAGGAATGAAAGTAAAAACGCTTCACTCTAGAAGCGTTTTTAAGTCTACATACGAATAAAATTACTTATTCAATAAATATTTAATACGTGTTTTTAAAATATCAGTAGCGATACGATTTTTACCACCACGAGGGATGATGATATCTGCATGTTGTTTTGACGGCTCAATAAATTGCAAGAACATCGGTCTTACGGTTTTTTTATACTGCGCCATCACTGAATCTAATGTTCTACCACGCTCCATAATATCGCGTGTTAAACGACGCATTAAACAAATATCCAATGGCGTATCAATAAAGATACTGGCATCAATTTGTGAGCGTAATGTTGAGTCTGTTAGTAATAAAATACCTTCAATGATAATGATTTTTTTAGGTGACAAGTTAATCACTTCATCAGTGCGGGTATGTTCAGTGTAACTATAAACAGGAATTTCAACGGATTGGTTGTGTTGTAATGATTTTATATGCTGGCTTAATAACTGATGGTCAAATGCTTTTGGGTGGTCGTAATTGGTTTGTACACGCTCTTCCATTGGCATGTGCGATTGATCTTTGTAATAAGCATCTTCTGAAATAATGCCTATTTGATCAGTCCCTAATTCTTGTCGAAGCTCATTACAAATAGTATGTGCAATTAAACTTTTTCCTGAGGCTGATGCCCCTGCAATGGCGATAACGACACAGTGATTTTTATTCAAAATTGACCTTCATAAAATAAATTAAATTTAAATAAGCTTTAATTTATTAGGTAGCCATGTTTCTTTTTAAGTATTCAAAACACTTAAAAAGAAAGACTGTCTAATAGATTAATTCTTCAGTATAGATACGTTTAATGAGCTGGAAATAAACGATTAGTGATAAAAGCTAATGCCGCACCACAAGTCAGCCCACCAATATTAGCCAGTAAATCCAACCATTCACCATAACGGTTTTGGTAAGGTTGGATTAATTCGATAGCGCCGCTCAATAAAGCAAATAAAACGACAATAACAAACCAATAGTTTGGCTTTTTCAACATCAATGGAAAAATTAGAGCGCTATAGGCAATAAAATGATGGCTTTTATCACTGCCCGGTACATCAGGTAACTGTGCCATCGGCGTCAGTGATAAAAACGTAATTAATGCGGCTAATATTAGCGATAATAAAATCCAATAATTTCTTATTAACTGCAGTAGTAGCATTATAAAATTTCCAGTAATGTCTTAGTTCATTGATTCTGCTAATTCAGTCAGTAACTGATGTTGATGATCAGTTAATTCTGTCGGCGTTGGAATGATAACGGTATAAATTAAATCGCCTATTTGATCGCTGTTCATGGCTTTAACGCCACGACCTTTGATTCTAAACTTGCGTCCTACTTGTGTACCAGCAGGGATTTTTAAGTTTATATGTCCAGTGAAAGTAGAGGCTTTAGCAGTACCACCAATAGTAGCAACAGGGAAAGATGTCACTAAATCACAATATAAGTCATTACCTTTACGAATGAAGAACTCATGCTCTAGTACAACGACTTCAACAAATAAATCACCACGCGGCGCCCCTAACGTACCAGGATTACCTTGACCAGCAATACGAACGCGCTGACCTTGGTTAATACCAGCAGGAACAACGACTGCTAATGGGTTTGTTGTATTAGGTAAACGTACTTCTTTGTTACAACCTTCCACACACTCTTCTAATGTTAATTCGATTTGTAGAATAATGTCTGAGCCTTTTTCAGGCTGTGGTTGATGACGTGGTTGTTGCTGATGTTGTTGGCGTTGACCAAACATATCACCAAACATGTCATTAAAATCACCGCCACCACCTTGTCCGAATCCGCCTCGACCACGTGCTTGACCATTTTCAAATGCACTGTGTCCAAAGTCATCGTACTGTTCACGCTTTTCAGGATCATTTAGTATTTCATAAGCAGCTTTCACTTCACGAAATTTTTCTTGTGCAACTGGGTTATCAGGATTTCTATCAGGGTGATATTTCATCGCTAATTTTTTATAGGCTTTTTTAATTTCTTTCTCAGATGTTGTTTTAGTCACACCTAATACTTCATAACAATCACGTTTTGACATTCTTTTCTCAATAATTCCAATTGTAGTTGCATATTGCACAGCAAAGCGCGCGAATTATAGCTTAACTAATTTAAAATCACATAAAAATTGCTCAATGAAAAAAATAAATAAACACAAATAAAGCCATCTATACATTTATTTATGGTGTATTTTATTTTTTAATAATAATTCAGGAACATCATATTAATCAGCAACCTTACGTGCACTCATACTGCTTTTATTTTTAATAACCTAGTAGAAACTAATATATTAAGTTTATCAGGGACAACGTTTTTATTACATCCACTTTTATAATTACTCAATGATCGCTCAGTAGTCATGGATAATTACTTTATTTATTAAGAAGTAGACAACTTATAAGTCTATTTCATAAATAACCTTAGCTCTGGATAAGCAAAGCGATACAACACCGCTATGTGCGCAGATTTCTGCCATAAATTATCTATCAATAACCCGTTATTACTTCAATAATTCGCCTTGAACTACGCAAAAATAACGACACTGACTAGTAAAAAATAGTACCTTATGATTTTAAATATAACTCCGTTTTCATTAACTAGAATTGAGTTTAAATACATATAAATGAGGTATCCAACCCTCTTCCCACATAAACTATCAGTCTAACCTTTTAGTAAAAAATCTTAGTGAGAGCCTATTAGTTGCTATTTAAAATACTCTTTTATCTTTTAGATTTTTTAAACCATTATTAATGTAAACAATAATTAAATCATTGATTGGAAAGATTATTTAATTAATTTTTTCTTTTAAAAAATTTAATTAAATATATCTCTGCAATACATAAAAACTATATAAAAACAACAATCAATCGACTTTGCCTATCAATCGTATCAGTACAAACGTTTTTTCTTTTCATTTGAATCCCTCTATTATCCTCATCACTTACTACAAACAACAAGTCAAAAGGGAATAAATATGAAATCTAAATTTAAGGTATTAGTACCGGCGTTAAGTCTTGCTACCGCTTTCAATGTAGGCGCAGAAGTCTTTACTAAAGATAATGGAGCACCTATTGGTGACAATCAAAACTCAGTGACTGCTGGACCAAATGGCAGCGTATTATTAGAAGACGTTCATCTTATTCAAAAATTACAACGTTTTGCGCGTGAACGTATACCTGAACGTGTTGTACATGCTCGTGGTACTGGCGCCCATGGTGTATTTGTAGCATCTACAGATTACAGCGATGTAACAACGGCAGCTCCTTTTGAAAGTAAAGGAAAAGAAACACCTGTATTCGTGCGTTTCTCTTCAGTTATTCATCCGTTAGGTAGCCCTGAAACAATGCGTGACCCTCGAGGCTTTGCGACTAAGTTTTACAGTGATGAAGGTAACTGGGATCTAGTGGGTATTAACTTACCAGTCTTCTTTATCCGTGATGCAATTAAATTCCCAGATATGGTGCATTCATTAAAGCCTTCTCCAGTCACTAACATTCAAGATCCTAACCGCTTTTTTGACTTCTTCTCAAATGAGCCAGGTTCGACCAGTATGTTAACACGCGTATTTAGTGATAACGGTACACCTGCAAGTTACCGCGAAATGGATGGTTTTGGTGTTCATGCCTATAAAATGATCAATGACGAAGGCGATGTAAAATATGTGAAATTTCATTGGAAAAGTCATCAAGGCATTAAAAACCTAGATGCAGACCAAGTTAAAGAAGTGCAATCAACAGATACACAACATATGACACGTGATTTATACGCAAACATTTCAGAAGGTAACTTCCCTAAATGGGATTTATACATCAAAACGATGAAACCTTCTGACCTTAATAAATTTGCTTATAACCCATTAGATGCAACAAAAGCATGGACAAATATTAAAGAAACAAAAGTCGGTACGATGACGCTGAATAAAGTTCCAGACAACTTTTTCCAAGAAACTGAGCAAGTTGCAATGGCACCAGCTAACCTTATACCTGGTATTGAACCTTCTGAGGATAGATTATTACAAGGTCGTATATTTTCATACTCAGATACACAGCTTTACCGTTTGGGTGCTAACCACCAGCAACTACCGATTAACCGTCCAAAAGTAGCTGTATTTAACTACAATCAAGGTGGCGTAGGTAATGTTGGCAATACTCAATCTGATATTAACTACCAACCAAACAATGAAGGTATTGTTGAAGATTCAAAAGCACGCCATAGCGAAACGCCTTTAACAGGTACAGTGCAGCAAAAAGCAATTCACAAAGAGCTTGATTTTGCACAAGCAGGTGAAGTTTACCGTGCATTCTCTGAACAAGAACGTACAAACTTAATCCGCAACTTATCGGGTGACTTAGGTGCTGTTACTAATAAAGAAACTCAACACAAAATGTTAAGTCACTTTTACAAGGCAGATACTGAATACGGTACACGTTTAACGAAAGCAGTGAACGGCGATATCGAAAAAGTGAAAGCAATAGCTAAAACGCTATAAATTCACACACAAATAAGTAGGTGAAGCCCTCACCTACTTATTTAACCTGATTATAAAAAGAGGAAAAGATATGTTTACTATTAAGTCATTCATTTCAAATAATAGAACAACGAAAAAAAATGGGTTACTGGCGACTTTCTTCCCTCTTTTTGTATTAGCGATAACGTCTCCATTCACTTTTGCTAATGCTAATGCTAATGCTAATGCTAATGCTGACGAAGCTAATCAAGAAAAAGCCTATGAACAATTAATACCTTACTACTATGCTGCAGCACGTACTGGTGACAATGAAGTCATTAGTGAATTTTTAAATGCAGGTTTACCGATTGATGTTAAAAATCATAAAGGTTACACCGCATTAATGATTGCCACATACAATGGACAAAAAAACATTGTTAATACGTTAATTAAACAAGGCGCTAATGTTTGCGCTCAAGATAATAGAGGTAATACTGCTTTAATGGCTGCCGTATTTAGAGGTGAGTTTAGTATTGCTAAAACATTAATGTCAGAAGATTGTGATGAAAACCAACAAAATAAAGCAGGACAAACAGCTGTCATGTATGCAAGTTTGTTTGGTCGTGAAGAACTTCGTGAATTATTAGTTGAGCGCGGTGCGGATATTAACTTACAAGATAATAGCGGTAACTCGGCAACCACTATTGAACAACTAAATGACTGAATAGCTGAATAGCTGAATAGCTGAATAGCTGAAAAATCTTTATCCAGTTAATTTTATTTTAAAGTAATGAATATTAGAAGTTTATAAATGACACCATAAATGATTCATTACTAAGCTAACTTGCGACTAATCCTTCTCTGTTTTTTACAAACAACACAGGATCATGATTAAAACTGATAACACAAGCATTACAAATACAGGTTTTATTTTTAAGGCTGGTAGGTACTAACTGTACAAGCTGAGCAGGAATATCGATAACTTTACACCAACAGCTATTAGCGACATCACATTGATTGTCCTTGAAACAAAAGGGACAAGCCGTTTCATTGATATTTTCACGCATAGTATCTCTCTTATAAAAACCAGCTCAATTATCATTTCATTGGGTTAATCATAAAAAACCTGAACAATGATGGTAATAGCAGTCTTTCAGCATTAAGTAAAAGACGACTCTTAACCCCATAAACTCATTCAGGTTTATCGATTAATGCTGATGGGATTGTTCACCACAACTTGTACTACTGCATTGCTCTGTATGCACATGATCTTCTTCGCTATGCGCACTTGAATAAGCGCCTAGAACTTCACTGCTAGGGCTATAATCATCATCATTTCCTGCAATATAACGTAGATGTTCCCACGTGAGCATATAAGCAAAAAATAAACGGTGTTGACGTTTTAGTTTAATATTTTTTGCTTCAAATAACTGGCTACCCGCGTAACCTTGTAATGATTCAATGATATTCACATAACGTAACCATGGTTGAGAGTTACTAGTAGGGTTAAAGTTAATTTGATTAAACGCTAATAAAGCATTCCAAAAATGCTTATTGGTATCTGCGTTATTTGTTTTTTTCGCTTGCTCAATTAACGAGAAAAAACTTCTTGGTTGTGCTTGTTCAACGCCTAAGTAATCTTTTAGCTGAGTCACTAAATGAAGCTCAGCTTGATAAAAGAATGCACCTAATGAGACAGGTTGCTGATCTTTAAATTGAGCAACAAAGTTTTCAAAGTTATTTTCCACGTGCCTTTCCTTTTATTTTATTTTATTTTATTTTATTTTATTTTATTTTAATGTATTAAATGTGAATGATTATACTCATCTCTGTTTAAACTCGTCTAGCTTATAGTACGACTATTCTTTCTATATAAAATCTAAGTGTTTAATAGTTATTCTTTAAGCATACCTTGATATTTTATTTAAAACTTTAGAGCTGATATTTAATTAGGATACAAAAAAGGAGATGAATAAATTATTATTCATCTCCTTTTTTCAAATCATTCCATATCATTAGCTTTTTAAGTTTAAGCATTTGGCTAAACGCTTTCGCTACTGTTATCGGAGTAATGTGATTGATCGAATCTCATTGAGCCAGTGCAATTTAATTGCTCTTTTTGATCATGCTATTTGGTCAATGTCATTGAGTAAAAGTAGCAAAGCAATAACAATAACAATAACAATAACAATAACAAATATTAACCTAGCTTATTTTGTAAGTAACCAAATGCCGTTAACATTGCTTGCTCTTGGAACTTTTTAAGGCCTAATTCAATAGCCGTAGGTGTGTTTTGTGCTTGCTTAAGACCTTGTTTGATATAATCAGACGAGATCACTTGTACTTCAACACTTTGCATTAATTGTAATGCGCCTTCAATTTTAAAACTTAATGTATGACCTGCAAACTTACCTTTTAATGCACGTTCACGAATAATCACTTTATCAACTTGGTAATCTTTCATTAATTGTGCAAAATCAAATTGAAACTTTTTTAACGGCTCAGTATTAATCGGATCATTTAATGTTAGTTTTGTTGTACGTACAGGTGGCACATCATATAAACCATTTTTATACTGCATAATAGCAATGACTGCTTCGTTACCTGTTAATTCAACACCACATACTCTCATTTTCTTTCCTCTTTCATCATTTATTCGACAGCTTATTTTAATTAACGCTAGTATATTCGTCAAAACAGAAAAGCCCTAATCAAAGATTAAGGCTTTTGTTTTAATCATCTAACGTTAGCTAAGTTTGTTGTTTAAATTTAGCGAGTTAAGGCTAAAGTTAAATTTTATTATGCATACGTAAATTGATCATACGGATCGTTGCGCCAATCCCTGCTAATACTTGGTTTGCATTAACGCCACGTGTTGTAAAGTGGTCATCGCCGTCTTCCCAAGTAACAATACACTCAGTGAAGGCACTCGTTTGACCACCTGGTGGAATACGCAATTCAAAATCAACTAATTCAGGGAATACAAATTCATTTTTATCTAACACTTTTTTCATCGCACTGATAAAGGCATCAAAACCACCATTACCACTACCACTTGTTTTATATATTTCATCGTTAACACGTACACGAATACTGACCGTTGATTCTAAATCTAAACCTGAATTGATAGAGCAGTTTAATAACTCAACATAGTTGTAATCATTACGCTCCAATAAATCAGCAATAATAAACGGTAAATCATCTGCAGTGATCGTCGCTTTTTGATCTGCTAAACGCACAATACGTTTTAATAGTTTTTTCTGTTGCTCAGGGTCGAGCTCAATATCCATCGCTTCTAAGTTTTTAGCGAGTGATGCTTTACCGCTCATTTTACCTAATGCATAACTGCGTGAACGTGCAAAACGCTCTGGTGTTAATGCAGAGATATATAACCCCCCCTTTTTATCACCGTCAGCATGAATACCACTGGTTTGAGTAAAGACATCTGCACCTACTATCGGTGTATTATCAGCAATACGTTTACCTGAGAAATTCTCAACTAATTTACTTAAATTGTGAATTTCAGATTCATCTATATTGACTTTTTTACCCAATTTATCTTTTAAGACCACCGCGACTTCGGTTAAAGAGGCGTTACCCGCTCGCTCACCTAAACAGTTCATGGTGCAATGGATAGAAGAAACGCCCGCTTTTACCGCATACATCGCATTAGCAGTTGCTAAGCCATAATCATTATGAGGATGGAAATCAAACTTCAAGTTTGGAAAACGAGTCACCATATCACTTAGGCTTGCAAACACTTCATCCGGTGACATAACACCTAATGTATCTGGCAACATAAAGTGCGCAATACCAACGTCTGAAAGCTTAGTCACCATGTCATATACGTAGTCAGGACTATCTTGATATCCGTTTGACCAATCTTCTAAGTAAATATTAACCTTTAAGCCTTGCGATTTAGCATACTCAATTGTTTGTTTAACGTCATTAACATGCTCGTCTAACGATTTTCTTAATTGCTCAGTACAATGCTTTAGGCTGCCTTTTGCTAATAAGTTTAAGACCTTACCGCCAGTATCAGTGATCCAATCAACGCTTAATGTATGGTCTACAAACCCTAATACTTCAATACGATCAACCAGCCCTTCTTTTGCTGCCCACGTATTTAATTTAGTAACGCCTTCTTTTTCACCTTCTGATACACGTGCTGAAGCAACTTCAATACGGTCAATTTTAAGTTTTTGTAACAGTGCTTTAGCAAGGCTAACTTTTTCAGCTGGAGAAAATGAAACAGCTTGAGTCTGTTCTCCATCGCGTAATGTTGTATCCATCAACTGCACAGTGACATTATCTTGAGTCATTGCTTACTCCACATGTAAAATTTAAGGTAAAAGCTTATTGCACTGAATTAATAAAAATAGTGTTAAATAACAATTCACTACATACAGTCCACTACAATAAGTTTTCGATAAAAAAGGTGCAACAAGTGCACCTTTTATTTGTGATAACAAACGACTACCAATTTAATTTAATTGGCATTACGTTTGATTAAGCGCTAGGCCATAACCACGGTAAGCGTTTTCTTTGTGCCGCTTCATACGTAGAAATTTGCTCTTCATGCTTTAACGTCCAAGCGATATCATCAAGACCATCAAGTAATGATTCTTTACGGAATGCATCCACTTCAAATGAGATTGAAAGGCCACCCGGTGTTATTACTTTTTGAGCTTCTAAATCAACTGTAAATTCAACACCTTCGTTACCTGCAATTTCAGCCATTAATGCTGCAAGTTGCTCATCGGTTACGATAATTGGCAAAATACTATTTTTAAAACAGTTACTGTAAAAAATATCAGCAAAACTAGTTGAAATAACAGTATTAAAACCGTAATCAGCGATTGCCCATGGCGCATGCTCACGAGATGAACCACAGCCAAAGTTTTCACCAGCAACTAATATTTTAGCGCCTTTAAAAGCAGGTTTGTTTAATTCAAACTCAGGATTTGGAGTGATGTTATCCGCAAGGTAACGCCAGTTATGGAATAAGTTAATACCAAAACCTGTACGCTCCACTTTTTTCATGAAGTTTTTTGGGATGATTTGATCGGTATCCACGTTACTACGATCCATTAACGCTGCGATACTTGTATGTTTAATATATGGTTGCATTATCTAGTCCCTATTTCCAATCTCGAATGTCTACAAAGTGACCTGCAACTGATGCTGCAGCAGCCATTGCTGGTGATACAAGGTGAGTACGACCACCTTTACCTTGACGACCTTCAAAATTACGGTTCGAAGTAGATGCACTGCGTTGACCATCTTCTAATTCATCACCGTTCATTGCTAAACACATTGAACAGCCTGGATCACGCCATTCCCAACCGGCATCAATAAAGATCTTATCAAGACCTTCTTTTTCTGCTTGTACTTTAACAGGGAAAGAGCCAGGTACAGCAAAGGCTTGAACACCGTCAGCTACTTTTTTACCTTTCAGTAATTCAGCAGCGGCACGGAAATCTTCAATACGACCATTAGTACAAGAACCAATAAATACAACATCAATATGGATGTCTGTAATTTTTTGACCTGCTTCTAATGCCATGTATTTAAGTGCATTTGTACATGCTTGTGATTTAACTTCATTAGTAAAGTCAGATGGAGATGGCACCACACCGGTTACAGAAATAACTTGCTCTGGGGATGTACCCCAAGATACTTGCGGTGCAATATCTTCAGCTTTTAATTCAACAAGAGCATCAAACTCAGCGCCTTCATCAGAGACTAGTGATTTCCAGTATTCAACAGCCATTGGCCATTCGTCGCCTTTTGGTGCGAACTCTTTACCTTCAAGGTAATCAAATGTTACTTGATCTGGTGCAACAAGACCTGCACGAGCACCCGCTTCAATCGCCATGTTACATAGCGTCATACGACCTTCCATTGTAAGGTCAGTAATAGTATTACCAGCGAACTCCATTACATAACCCGTACCGCCAGCAGTACCTGTTTTAGCAATGATAGCTAATGCAATATCTTTTGCTGTTGAGAAAGCAGGTAGTTTACCTTCTACTTTCACTAGCATTGTTTTTGCTTTTTTCTGTTGTAATGTTTGTGTTGCCATTACATGTTCAACTTCGCTCGTACCAATACCAAACGCTAATGCGCCGAATGCACCATGTGTTGCTGTATGGCTATCGCCACAACATACAACCATACCTGGATGAACAAAACCATGCTCAGGTACAACGATGTGAATAACACCGTTTTGGTTACTGTCCATACCGTAAAGATTGATTTCATTCTCTTCACAGTTAGCAGTCATCGTTTCAACTTGTTTTTTAGCAATAACATCAACAATATTGAAACGGTCTTTAGTTGGTACACAGTGATCGATTGTCCCTAGAATACTATGCACGTTACGCACTTTACGATTTTGTAGGCGTAGGCCTTCAAAAGCTTGTGGACTTGTTACTTCATGCATTAGATGTCTGTCAACAAACAAAAGCGGAGATCCTGCTTCTGGTTCATGAACTAAGTTCGCATCCCAGATTTTTTCATACATTGTTCTAGTCATTGTTTCCCTTACCACACTATTACTTAAAATCTTTTTTCCGGCCTAAACATATTTGGATAATGCGAATGATTATCAATAAGCAGATCGCGGCGCATTTGTAAAGCTCTATTCTAATGGATCTGTCACAATCGCACAATAATAAGCGCTTAAATTTGTTAGCCTTGCTTATATATTTATGCAATAAATCATACTTTTTATGCATTAGAATCTATTTTAAATAAAAGCTAACTAATCAATATTTCAATAGAAAAAATACATCAATTTCCGTAAGATAAGAAAATATTACAATTCTATTTAGGTTATCAATTGATGCAATTTGAGATCATTTCCACACAAGCTAAATTATCTGAGTATGTTGCTACATTAGATAACTCCCCTATCTCTTTAGATACTGAATTTGTTCGTACGCGTACATTTTTTGCTAATTTGGGTTTATTACAAGTCTCGCAAAATGAAAGAATCGTGTTAATAGACCCAATCGAAATAGGCGACATCAGCGCATTTTGGCAAGCGATCGATCAAAAAGATTGTATATTGCACGCCAGTAGTGAAGATTTAGAAATCATTAGACAACAAAAAGGTAATCTTGATATTAAGCTGTTTGATACACAAGTTGCTTGTGCTTTTCTAAATCATGGCGGATCGTTAGGTTACGCAAAAATGGTTGAATTAATCGAAGGTGTTGTATTAGATAAAGGCGAATCTCGCACCGATTGGTGTGCTCGCCCATTAACTGAAAAACAGCGACATTACGCAGCAGCGGACGTTTTATATCTACAACCAAGTTTAGAAGTACTGCAAGCACAACTAGCTGAAAAAAACATGACTGATTTTTTTGAACAGGAATGCCAAATGATTCTTGACCAAAAAATGAAACCCGTCGATTCAGAAAAAGCGTATAAATCGTTAGATAATTTATCTCAATTAGACAGATACGGTTTAGCACTGATTAAAGCTCTCGCTAAATGGCGTTTAGAAACCGCACAAGCGAGAAACCTAGCGCTTAACTTTGTGGTTAAAGCGGAACATTTATGGTTATTAGCTTATTACCAGCCCGCAACACATGCCGACTTGAAGCGATTAAATTTATTACCGAATGAAATTCGTATTCACGGCGACAATATTTTAGCGGTCATGGCTCAAGTCACCGCACAAGATCCAGAAACGTACCCACCATTGATTTCACGTTTAGTCGATTTTCCAGCTTATAAGAAAACATTAAAGTCGATCAGAGACCAAGTTAAAACCTGTGCTGAAAAATATGAATTGCCCGTTGAATTAATTGCTTCTAAACGTGTCATTAATGAGTATTTAAGCTGGTCTTGGAAATTAAATGATCAACAACGTTTAACAGCAGTAAAACCTAAAATATTAACAGGTTGGCGTTTTGAGTTGATCGGTCATCAATTAAAGCATTAGTTCCAATAGCGATGTAGGTGCTAATGTAGTATCAATCACAATATCAATGATATGTTAAATAAAGCTCGCCATGTGTCGAACATGTGGCGAGCTTTAAAAATATGATCAACGAGTCACTATCAAGCTTATTCATTTATTTTAACGAGACCATCATTCTTTTATCGAGTTAACTCCATGGCAACAAAAATATCACAACAAATAAATAAACCAAGCTGGTTAGAAAGTTTCAAAATTTATCTACAAAAACGTGTAGTTATTTTGTTTTTTTTCGGATTCTCTGCCGGTTTACCCCTCTTACTGGTTTTTTCTACTCTTTCATTTTGGTTACGTGAAGCTGGCGTGAGCAGAGCAAGTATTGGTTTTTTCAGCTGGATAGCACTGGCTTATGCATTTAAATGGATATGGTCACCTTTTGTTGATCGCTTATCAATTCCATTATTAACACCATTGCTTGGACGACGACGTTCGTGGCTATTATTGTCTCAAGTATCAATCATCCTCTCGTTGATTGGCATGGCCATGAGCGATCCACAACAAAACTTAGCCATGTTTGCTGTTTGTGCTTTAGTGGTTGCTTATAGTTCTGCAACACAAGATATAGTCATTGATGCTTTTCGAATTGAATCTGGTCCAGAAAAGTTTCAAGCCGCGATGGCTGCCGCTTACATGACCGGATACCGCTTAGCAATGATAATGGCAGGTGCAGGTTCTTTAGCGATTGCAGCTTGGTCAAGTAACTCGGAAGCCTATCAACTTTCAGCTTGGTCAACCTCTTACTTTGTGATGGCCGCTTGTATGGGTGTGGGCATTATTACTACTTTTGTAGCAAAAGAGCCTGACTATAAAGGTACGGCATTGCAACAACAACAAGCGGTAATTTTAGAGCAATTAAATGCCGCTAAAATCCCTTCTGCAGCTGGACGCTTTATGGCATGGTTAAACATGGCGGTGATTGCCCCTTTTGCAGATTTCTTTAAGCGCTACGGCAAACACGCCATCTTAATTTTATTATTAATTGGTACCTATCGAATATCCGATATTGTAATGGGTATTATGGCGAATCCGTTCTATGTAGATATGGGATACACCAAAGGAGAAATTGCAGCGATATCCAAAGTATTTGGTGTCACGATGACTTTATTAGGAGCGGCATTAGGTGGGGTTTTATTAACTAGATACAGTACTTATTCTATCCTTTTCCTCGGTGGACTTTTAGTCGTCATCACTAATTTCATTTTTGCTATTCTCGCTTTTGTAGGAAAAGACTTAACATTATTAACGTTAATTATTTCTATGGATAACATCAGTGCAGGTATCGCAACAACAGCCTTTATCACTTATATTTCAAAGCTGACAAATATTGAGTTTTCAGCCACACAATCTGCATTATTTAGCTCAATTATGTTGTTATTTCCAAAATTTATTGCAGGATTCTCTGGTGTGTATGTAGATGATTTTGGTTATGTAAACTTCTTTATTGCCTCGGCTTTGATTGGTGTGCCAGTGTTAGGATTAATTGTTGTATTAAAGAAAGTTATCGAAGAATAGGTTTAACGAGTTAACATTCAAATATTCGTTAAAAAGTACTTTTTACAAGCTATTCTCACAAAGCAGTTGTTACAAAGCACTTATACTAATGGAATTAAATAAGTGCTCAGAAATTGCGCAGGAAAAATTAACACTAATAAGGCGTGAGTTGTAGGAGATAGTTGTTCTCACTTCAAAACTCACAGCGCAGTTAGGGGTAATTTTAACCAGCAAGAATGATCACCTTATTAATTCTTTTGGTATTATTACAAAATGATTGCTTAATACCCTTGTCCTTTTGATAGACAACGGCTCCTTTAATAGACATTAAAAAAGATGATAATAAAAAAGCCCCACGTTAACCTATTTTAACATGGGGCTTTTTATTACAAAGAGATGCGCTTAGGTAAAGCGAAATAAAGTTAAGTTAAATAAAGTAAGTTACTCTACCGATATTTCGCCAGACTCTGCAGCTTCACCTTGCATGATCATAATTTCAACACGACGATTACGACGTTGTTCAGCAGGTGAGTCACCTTCCGCTAATGGTTGAGTATTGGCATAACCGACGACTAACATCTTTTTATCTCTAATCCCTTTTAACTTAAGCATCTCTTGAGCAACAGAAACAGCACGTTGCGCAGATAAATCTAAGTTAGAACGGTATAGTTCTGATTGTATTGGTTCATTATCAGTATGTCCTGCAACCGTCACTACACCTGGTACATCCACTAATATTTTCGCCACTTTAGCAATCACAGGTCTAAAACGAGGTTGTAAAAAAGCAGATCCAGCAGGAAAAGCGCCTTTCTCTCTCACACGAATAATTAATTGTTGTCCTAAGGATTCTATTTCAATCGCACCATCTTCAATCTCTTCACGTAGATCCTCAGCGACCTTTTTAGTTAACGCTTGTTGTGCTGCAGCGCTTGCACTAGACGCCTTCTCAGTTTCATCTAGTTGCTCTTCTGATTGTTCTGCGATTGATTCTGCAGCTTCAGCTGACAACACTTCTTTCGTTTCTTCATTAACTTGTAACGATGTTTCTCGTACAGGTACATCTTGTTGGCCGCCAGAGCGACTACTATCACCCTCTTGAAAATCTAAGGTCGTTTGAGTAACTTCAGTGGTGCGCTGCATGATCACTTCGATAGGTGTCGGTTCAGGCTTACCGGGTCTAAACTCCTGTGCAATGACCGAGGTCCCTTTAGGAATATCTTTTACTTCTAATTGGTTTTGTACACCAAAAGCAAATGCCATCGACCCAGCTATTTGTTTAAACTTTAATACATCCATTTCTGAAAATGATAAAAGTAAAACAAAGAAGCACATTAACAAGGACATTAAATCTGCAAAGGTCCCCATCCATGCAGGTAATCCCTCGGGGGGACATTTACATTCTTCTTCCATTATTCAGCTCCACCATCGGCAGCACCACTACCTCGTTTTGATTCTGGCAAGTAATTACGTAATACACCTTCAATAACGCGTGGATTTTGGCCATCTTGAATACCTAATACGCCATCTAATATAAGGCTACGATTCAATTTTTCTTCTTGAGCTCTTAATTTAAGTTTGTCTGAAATAGGCAGTGCGACCATGTTAGCAACTACCGCCCCGTATAACGTAGTCAATAACGCAACCGCCATCGCAGGACCAATCGATTTAGGGTCATCCATGTTAGATAACATTGCTACTAAGCCAATCAAGGTACCAATCATACCCATTGCTGGTGCTACATCACCAAAATTTTTGAATATATCTGCACCTACTTCATGTCGTTCAGAGGTTAATCGAATATCATTTTGCAATGTCTGTCTTACAACATCAGCATCGTGACCATCAACTAACATATCAACTCCCTTCTGCATAAAAGGATTTGTTATCTCTGCTTCTTCAAGTGCTAAGAATCCTCCTTTACGAGCAGCATCAGCCATCTCTACTGTCTTTATTATTAGCTCTTCAGGAGAATCTGTTTTAAACATAAATGCTTTCATTGCAATTTTGATCGCCCCAAAAAATTGTCCGATGTTATATTTCATCATGACAACAAAGGCCGTACCGCCAAACACGATCAAAATAGAAGTCACATCAACGAACATATCGATGGTTCCTCCCATCAACATTGCCATTACGACAAAGCCAAAAGCGCCTATAATTCCAACGAGTGTTGCTAAATCCACAGATAAATCCTTTTTAATTTAAAATTAATGCATTGTTAAGTAGATAGTATAGCTATTTATGGTTAGTTTGTAGTCATAAACTATCATTTAAAATCAGATCTTTTGCAAGTAATCAAACAGCTTACAACTTCACTATTTCGAAATTATTTTTATACGTTAGTTTGACATCCTTAACAGGCACGGTAATCTTGCACAAATTATAGAAAAGAGATGCCCCATGGCCTTAAAAAAACCTGAAAATATGCAATACGAAGAAGCAATTACTGAACTTGAACAAATTGTTCAACATTTAGAAGTCGGTGATTTACCACTTGAAGACGCTTTAAAGCAATTTGAACGCGGTATTTCTTTAGCGCGTAGCAATAGTCAAAAGTTACAACACGCTCAGCAACAAGTGAGCATTTTAATGCAAAATGATGTTCAAGCGCCTTTACAGAACTTTGAAGAATAACTTTTTGTCTTACATTTCAAATACTAAGCAGCCTAGATGACACAATTAACTTCTACCATGCAACAATTTCAAGTACGTGTAAATGAACAGCTTGAAAAACACATTAATTACTCCAGCCCCGCTTCAAAAAAACTAAATGAAGCAATGACTTATGGTGCATTACTAGGAGGAAAACGAGTCAGACCTTTCTTAGTGTATGCCGTAGGACAAATGCTAGGTAGTAAGCTTGAAACACTTGACCCGCTTGCAGCCGCTATTGAATGTATTCATGCTTACTCTCTAATACATGATGACTTACCTGCAATGGACGATGATGCACTTCGTCGCGGTCACCCGACTTGCCACATTAAATATGATGAAGCGACTGCGATATTAGCTGGTGACGCATTACAAACCTTAGCCTTTGACATTTTATCAACAGATATTGAACATTTATTACCTCAAGCACAATTGAAAATCATCAACACATTAGCTAGAGCATCTGGTGAAAAAGGCATGTGTGCAGGACAAGTATTAGATATAGCGGCTGAAAATACCGCCATTTCATTAATTGAATTAGAAACGATCCATAATGCCAAAACCGGAGCTCTCATATTAGCCGCGGTGCAAATGAGCGCATTAACTAAATCTGATATTGACCCGCAAGAGTTTGCACTATTAACACGTTTTGCGACGGCGATAGGGTTAGCTTTCCAAGTACAAGATGATATATTAGATATTACTAGTGATACTCAAACCTTAGGTAAACCACAGGGTTCTGACCAAGAGTTGAATAAATCAACCTACCCAGCTTTACTAGGTTTACCAGCAGCACAACAAAAAGCACAAGACTTATATAAAGAAGCGCTTCATGCTTTATCACAATTACCTTATAATACTCAGTTACTCGAGTTGTTCTCTCACTACATCATCAAACGTGATAAATAAAATATGCCATTGGATTTAAAAAATTACCCGTTGCTCGCTGATATTAATTATCCAGAAGATCTGCGTCTATTAAAAAAACACCAGCTCCCTGCACTGTGCGAAGAATTGCGTCAATTTTTATTAACCAGTGTTAGCCAGACCAGTGGTCATCTAGCTTCAGGTTTAGGTGTTGTCGAATTAACCGTAGCTTTACATTATGTTTACCACACCCCATTTGATCACCTTGTTTGGGATGTTGGCCATCAAGCTTACCCGCATAAGATCTTAACGGGTCGTCGTGACCAAATGGAAAATATTAGAATGTTTAAAGGTTTACACCCTTTTCCATGGCGCGAAGAAAGTGAATATGATGTTTTAAGTGTTGGACACTCATCAACGTCTATTGGTGCAGCACTCGGTTTAGCGATTGCAGCAGGAAAAGAGAAAAAAGACCGTAAAGTCGTTGCCGTGATTGGCGATGGTGCAATTACTGCAGGCATGGCATTTGAAGCTTTAAATCATGCAGGTTCTTTGCATAACGATATGTTAGTCATTCTCAATGATAATGAAATGTCTATTTCAGAAAATGTTGGTGCTTTAAATAATCATCTCGCTAAAATATTATCTGGTGATTTATATACTCAATTTCGTGAAAGCAGCAAAAAAGTATTATCTAATATTCCACCGATTAAAGAATTAGCGAAAAAGACTGAAGAGCATTTAAAAGGCATGGTTTCACCAGGCACTATTTTTGAAGAGTTTGGTTTTAATTATATTGGCCCAATGGATGGACATAATGTAATTGCATTAGTCGATACCTTACGCAATATGCGTTCTCATTCTGGTCCACAATTTTTACATGTCATGACTAAAAAGGGTAAAGGTTACAAACAAGCAGAACTGGACCCGATCACTTATCATGCGGTACCCAAGTTCACACCCGATCAAGCATTACCGATTCCTAAACCATCTGCACCGACTTTTTCTAAAATATTTGGTCAGTGGCTAAATGACATGGCCGACAAAGACCCTAAACTCACCGCAATTACACCTGCTATGCGTGAAGGTTCTGGTATGGTTGAGTTTTCTAAACGCCACCCGGATAAATATTACGATGTTGCGATTGCAGAACAACATGCAGTGACATTAGCAGCAGGTATGGCGATTGCAGATTTAAATCCTATCGTTGCTATCTACTCAAGCTTTTTACAACGTGCCTACGACCAAGTGATCCACGATGTAGCGATTCAGAACCTCGGTGTTTTGTTTGCTATTGATAGAGCGGGTATTGTGGGCGCTGATGGGCCTACACATCAAGGTGCTTACGACTTAAGCTTTTTACGTTGTGTCCCTAACATGACGGTTATGACCCCTTCTGATGAACAAGAATGTCGTAATATGTTATACACCGGACATTTACTTAATACACCAGCGGCTGTTCGTTATCCGAGAGGTAGTGGAACAGGAATAGCAGTTGAAGCAGTAATGACACAATTAGAAATTGGTAAAGCAAAAGTCGTTGCTGAAGGTAGTAAAACAGCGATTTTATGTTTTGGTACATTTTTACAAGCAGCGGCTCCGGTTGCAGAAAAACTTAATGCAACGTTAATCGATATGCGATTTGTAAAACCATTAGATAAATCATTATTGAAGCGACTTGCTGAAAGCCATTCTCAGATTGTGACGATTGAAGAAAATAGTATTGCAGGTGGTGCAGGTTCTGCCGTTAGTGAGTTCTTAATGACACAGCAATATACGGGTAAAATACAACACTTAGGGTTACCTGATTCGTTTATTGAACAAGGTACACAACAAGAAATTTACCACATGTTGAAACTTGATAGTGATGGGATTGAAGAGCAGATAGTGAACTTCTTTTCATAAGCATTGAGCATAAACATTTAGACTTTAAACCATTTAAGCTAACTGTCATTAAGTGAGTCAATTAATTTATATCATTAAATTTCAGTAACTCACAAGGCAGTTAATTAAAATCTTTAAGCACTCCTTAAATAAGAGTGCTTAATCAAAAACCAACATCATGCAACGAGTAATGTTACTTCATGATGTTGGTTCTTTTCTATCTTTCCTTTTTATCTTTAAGCTTTAACAGCACATCTTCATTATTTGGCTTATCTTCAGTCTTCTTTAACTTTAATAATGACCAATAAGGGATGCCATTGCTTGAGAATATCTCATCTAGATTAAACTTATTATTTTGAGCCCAAATTTTATCTTGATAAAACAATGGGATAACCCAATTATCCTGCTGTAAGGTTTTAAAATAATTAGATTCTTGTTTAAAGTTATGCTTTAACCCTCGCTCTTTAAACTTATCCTGAAGATACCCTGTTAAATAACTTTGTAAGAATAAATTTTCATACATATTATCTTGGCTCATTAATTGAGTCTGCCAAGTAGAAATGGTTAGGTCATAATACAGATTAGTATTTTTCCATATTTCTTCAGAACTAATTTCTTGTGTCGCAACGACAATACCCGCCCTCTTTAACATTTTACTTAATGCTTCAGCGACTTTCTTTGTATTCCCAACATCATCTAACATCACCAACAACGACATCTGTTTCGGTAATTTCATTGCCTTCACTAAGGCTTTAGATTTATCTAAATTATACTCAGGCATTTCTTCATTGGTTTTATTGGGTTTATCTGAAAATGTATTGTCGGCTAGCGCCATCACAGAAGGATGAAGTTGACCGTTATCTTTTAAAATATATTTCAGCATACCCGCTTGATTAATAGCTAAATGAATAGCATCTCGCGCTTCTTTATTTTTTAGTACTGGTGATAATTTATCGTTAATTGTTAAAAAAACAACATTTGAAGAAGGAACTTTAACTAAGTTTTTGGTGGTATTACTTTCAAGGTCTTCAGTGCTTTTATTAGGGATGGCATAACTCACTTGTACATCATCAGCTAATAAAGCGAATAAGCGAGATTGGGGCTTATTAATACGCATGAATCGAAAGAATTGAACCTTAGGGAAACCGTCCCAATAGTTTGGATTCGCCACAACAACCATTCCTAATACAGGGTTATATTGTTGAATTAAATAAGGACCCGTACCGGACATAGGTAAATTTCTGACTGGTGGTAATATAATAGAAGGCGATGTATCTAAGACATTGGCATTCTTTTCATAGAATCTTGAATCTAATATAAACACATTAGTGAGGTAATCTAGCAACTGAATATCACTGAGACTTGTTCTAATATCAAAACTATTTTGGTTATTCGCTTTGACCCAATCCAGCTTACTAAGAAAGTTACTATTGATTTGTTTCTTTGCTTGTTCAAAAGACCAAAGTACGTCATTTGCTGTGAGTATATTGCCGGTATGGAAGTGTATATTTTCTCGTAGTGAAAAACGCACAGTTTTCTTATCGATACGCTTCCAACTTTTGACTAAGCGAGCTTCTATTTTTTGATTTTTATCCCAACGGAATAACGGATCAAATAACAGGTGCTTAAATTGCTGGCTCATTAATGCTTGATCAGAATAAGGATTAAATGAAACAGGTGTTTTATCAATAGCGACCGTAATCGCCTGCGGATTAAATATATTCTGACTTTGTGCAACACTACTAGCTGCATAAAAGGTGACAGAAAGAATAAGCCAACGTAGTAACATATTTACCCCCAATATTGAATTATCAAAAGCAATCCAATTGCAGCAAACACTCCAGCGACGATATCGTCAATCATGATCCCAAAACCACCATGTACTTTTTTATCTAACCAGCTAATAGGGAAAGGTTTTAGTACATCAAAAAAACGAAATAAAGCAAAACCAACAGCAATCCAAATAAAAGGTATATCCATTGTATTGTTGAGGTCTGGATAAAAGAATAAAACAGGTAACATAGTAATCCAATAACCTACAAACTCATCCCATACAATCGCTTTATGATCATGTACGCCCATTGCATCACTCGTCACATGGCAAAACCAAAATCCAGCAAAGCTAGTGATGACCAAGACAGCAATATAAGATTCGATGCTAAGCATTGCTAAAAGATAAAAAAGTGGCACTGCCGCTAATGTACCGAATGTTCCTGGTGCTTTAGGTGCTAAACCACTACCAAAACCGACAGCGGCTAAATGTATTGGATTCGACAGCTTTAAGCCTTTTAAATCATCACGATTTAACATGTTATTACCTTATTTGAAATGATCCCAGCCGCTGCTATTTAAATCAACAGACTGTTGTAGATGAGTGAATAATATAGAAGGTGTTGTTGACGATATGCTGGTCGATTTATTGCTATCAATAAGCGTAGACTCTGTTATTTTACCAATTTCATAACAAGCCACATCGTCTAACGTTGACTGTGTTTTTAATAAGGCGTGAAATGCACTCATTTTATCTGCAGGAATGGTAAATAATAATTCATAATCATCTCCGCCATTCACCGCATATTGCCACACCTGTGATAACGGAAGATGACCTAATTTAATTTCATTTAACACTGCATCGGAAAAAGGTAATTTATCTAATGTAATCTCAGCGTTACACTGTGATTTTTTAAGGATATGCGAGAGATCTTGACTCAAACCATCAGAGATATCAATACAACTGGACGCATAGCCAACGAGCAGTTTAGCCAGTTCTAAACGAGGTTCAGTAAGCTCTAACGCATTGATAAATACTTGTTGGTTTTCTGGGGTAAGTTGTTGTGCTTCAGTCGATAACAGCTTAACAGCGAGCCCTAAAGCGCCATCACCTAAACAACCACTCACACAAATTACATCGCCAACTTGAGCACCGCTACGTGTTAAAGCTTGACCTGTTTTAACGATACCTTTAGCTGAAATGGTAATTGATAGCGGACCTTTTGTGGTATCTCCACCAATTAATTGCACATTATATTTATCGGCTAACGCAAAAAAACCTCTGCAAAAATCAGCTAACCAAGTTTCATCGATTGTTGGTAACGTAATGGCCAAAGAAACCCATTTTGCTGTTGCGCCCATGGCTGCTAAATCGCTTAAGTTAACAGCCAAAGATTTATAACCTAAACGGTAAGCATCAACATCATGAAAAAAATGTACTCCACTGACTAAGCTGTCAGTAGTGACGGCTAATTGATGCCTTTCAGGAACATTCAATATTGCACAATCATCACCGATGCCAATTTCAACACCATCAACTTTATTTGTTGGGCGTTGAAAATAACGTTTAATTATATCGAATTCACCTTGGCTCATTTTCTTTTTAATGACAACTTTGGTTTGTTGATTGTTGCACTTGATGTACTTGGTTTTGCATTTTTATTAACAAATACTTTCTTCGCTTTAGGGGCTGTTCTATCATTCGAACCATACTTGTCATTTCTATTATTTCTTTCTGCGTTGCCACTTCTTTCAACTTTACCGTAGTAAGCACCAGAAGCAGTAGGCTCAGAAGCTTTTCTTTGACGAGATAGTTTATCACTATTCGTTTGATCAGTAGATTGCTGTTCTTTAGGCAAGGTAGTATTAACGGCTGTTTTTGAAGAGCCTTCAACTGCAGTATTAATTTCAGCCATCTCTTTTTCAGAAAGATTTCGCCATTGCCCTGCTTTCAAGTTATTCAACGTCACATTCATGATACGTGTACGTTGTAGACGCGTAACCTCATAACCTAAATATTCACACATACGGCGAATCTGACGATTTAAGCCTTGCGTTAAAATAATGGTAAATACAAAACGACTTTCAACTTTAACAATACAAGGTTTAGTAATTGTATCTAAAATAGGAACACCACGTTGCATACGGTCAACAAAACGTTCACTTAGTGGTTGGTCGACTGTGACACGATATTCTTTATCATGTGCATTTTCAGCGCGTAAAATTTTATTAACGATGTCACCATCACTAGTAAGAAAGATTAAACCTTCTGAAGGTTTATCTAAACGGCCGATGGGAAAAATACGTTCTTTATGTCTAATAGCATCGATAATATTACCGTAAACATCACGTTCAGTGGTGCATGTAATACCTGTTGGTTTGTTATAAGCAATATAAATACGGTCAGATTTATTCTCTGCTATTTTATTGATACGTTTACCGTCAACAAACACTTCATCGCCTGGCTGAACTTTAGTGCCTAATTCAGGAACTTGCCCATTAATTTTAACGCGATTTTGTTCAATTAACTTATCTGCTTCACGTCGAGAACAATGTCCCGAATCACTGATAAATTTATTAAGACGTTTCTCGATATCTTGACTCACAGTAAACCCCAATGCTATTTATTTAACGACTATCTAAGCGCCGTATTAAAGCATAATCAGGGTGTTAACGGAAATAAAATGAAGTGATATCAATGATTCGAAGCGTTATTGGCGGAGTATTTTCTTTTATTGTTTGACCGTTTTAATATTAGCGGTGATCTATTTACAAAGATTATAAATACTTAGCGAACATGATAGAAAAACAAATATTCAATTCTGTGCAGTTTTATAGCATTCTTTAAATATAAACCAGTCTTAGATTACTTTTACAGAATTAAAAATAATGGTTTAAAACTCAATAAAAATAAGCCCCAATCATGTGAGGTTTCATACTTTACTGTTTTGTTAAAAATTTAAGGTTTGAAGTTTAATCTTTAAGGTTTCCACTTAAATTAAACGTCGACCAAGCTTTATCAGGTGTCCAATTTTCTGACCAGGTTAGCATATCTGCAGCAGGCATAGGTCTTGCGATACCGTATCCTTGTGCTAAATAACAACCTAACCCTAATAATGCGGTTCCGTGCTCAAGTGTTTCAACACCTTCAGCAATAATATCGAGCTCGAAAGCCTTAGAGAGCCCCATCACGCCCTCAACAATCGACAAATCTTCAGAGTCGTCTAACATACCAAAAATAAAGCTTTGATCTATTTTTATCAAGTTAACGGGTAAACGTTTTAAATACGTTAACGAACAATAACCCGTTCCAAAATCATCCAACGCAAACCCAACACCTAGCTCAATACAAGCATGCATTATTCTTGCGACGTCTTTTACATCAGCTAATTCGCTTGTTTCTAATACTTCTAATTGAAGAGACCCTTTAGGAACATTGGGATGAGCGGCTAATAACGAAGAAAGTCGTTCTACAAAAGAAACTTGTTGTAGTTGTAATGCATCAATATTGACACTAACAACAATATTTAAACCAAACTTTTGCCAAAGTGTAATTTGAGCAAGTGCCGTATCAATAACCCACTCACCTACTTTTATTGTGAGTTCATGGCGCTCAATAATCGGTAAAAATTCAATCGGCGGTAATAAACCTAGTTCAGGATGCTGCCAACGAATCAATGCTTCCACACCTATCAATTCACCAGTGATCATATTTACTTTAGGTTGGTAATAAAGAACAAACTCGTTTTCTTGTAAGGCGGTTTCAATTCTAATTAATTTTTCATGCTGCGTTTTTAAGGCGATATCTTGGACCATATCAAATAGATAATAACGATTCTTGCCTTCTTGCTTCGCGGTATACATCGCCTGATCGGCATGTCGCAATAGTTGTTCTGCATCAACATCATCATGAGGATAAATCGTCACACCAATGCTTGCAGAAATATTAATAGCGGCATGCCCTATCATAAGCGGAATTTGTACCGCTGAAAGTAATTCCTCTAATATAGGCTCACAATCATGCGCATTATCAAGATTCCCTAATACGGCTACAAACTCATCTCCACCGAAACGAGCAAGTGTATCGCCTTCTCCTAAACAAGCTTGAATACGTGAGGCCATTTCGACTAATAATTTATCCCCCGTTTTGTGGCCATGAGCATCATTGATTTCTTTGAAACCATCTAAATCAAGGAAAATAACCGCCAAGGATTGTTTCTTACGTTCACAAAATAGCATTGCTTGTTTTAAACGATCCGCGAGCAAGCTTCTGTTAGGTAAGCCAGTTAACACATCATAATGAGTAATGCGTTCTAATTGCCATTGCTGTTCTTTTATCGCACTAATATCAGTGTATAAAGCAATATAATTGGAGATTTTTCCGAGAGTGTCATTGATCGTGCTGACCGTCAATAATTGAGAAATAATCGTTCCATTTTTACATTTATTACTAATTTCTCCCGTCCAATGCCCTTTTTCAGCAATAATCTTGTATATCTCATTATAAAATTCAGTCGTCTCTAAGCCAGAGCTAAACATACTGGTTGTCTGGCCTATAGACTCTTCTTTTGAATAACCGCTTATTTTTGTAAATGCATCATTAACATCGATAATATGATGGCTTTCGTCAGCAATAATGACCGCTTCTTTGGCATGTGTAAAAACACCTGCCGCGAGCTTTAATTTATCTTCAATTAATCGTCTGTCTGTAATATCAACGCCAATCGCATAATAAGTCCTATCTTCACTAGAAACGGTGCAAGACCAAGCAATTAAACGATACTTTCCATCTTTCGTTTTACATCGTGTTTCAAAAGAAAGAAGGTCATGATCGGTTTGTAATGTAGTCCTGACAATTTTAGACTTTTGAATATCATCAGGGTGCATTAACGTTAATATATTAGTGCCTAACAGCGCTTTTGATGTGTGACCAAGAATAGTCTCCCAACCTTTATTCACTTTAATAATAGATTTATCAAAATTAACGATGGCATGAAGGTTCATTGGTAACTTAAAGAAATTATCTAACGTATCCTGATTACGTTTCTCTTCAGTTATATCTTTAACTAACGTCGCAAATCCATTAGCATTTCCTTCTTTATCGAGAATTAAAGTATTATGCCAACTGCAATTAAGGTTGCCGCCACTTTTAGTAAGATGACTTCCTTTAAAATAGGTCCCACCTTCCTGTTTCAATAATAATTCATAGTGTCGAACAAACGCTTCTTTTAAATCAGCAGAAACAATTAAATCACTCACTACGGCACCGATAGCCTCGCCTGATGAGTATCCAAAGATATGTTCAGCGGCACGATTCCATTCTGTACAAATAAAGTTTTTATCCCAACTAATTGAACCAAGCGGTGTATTTTGTAAATGTCTCGACAGTCTCATTTCACTTTCTTGCAAAAATGCTTGGCTAAACTTAAGTTGTTCTTCTGCATATAACCTTGTTTTTGCCATTAAATAAAAATGCTCTTGTAGATCAACAAACTCTTTCGTCCCCTCTAGAGAATGAACACTTTCATCCACTCCCAGCGCAAATTGCTTAGTAGAGTTTTTAAGTGTTTGAAGTGGTTTTAAGACGCTCTTATTGATGGTAAAAATAGCAAATAGAACAATGATTAAAACAAAAAATAATAATATTGAAATAATTTTCAATAACCTTGAGTCAATAATATTTAATTCATTTTCAAAAGGTATACCCACAATAATATTAACAGTGCCATCAGTGCCCTCTTGATCATCCATATTTATTAATGCTCTACTAACAAATATGCGCAAGTAATCGTTTGAATCTTTAACTAACTTTACTTTTTTATCTGGCATTAATTTAATTGAATATTGAACACTGCCTAAGGAAAGGCCGAGTAGTGCTTTATTTTCAGGATAAAGCGCAATGATTTTATGATTGGAGTCAATAATATAGGCTACAGATTTTTCAGGTAAATTAGCAAGTTCAAGTTGCTTACTCCACCAGTCAAGTGAAACAGCCGCAACAGTGGCACCAACAACATCATTTACAGCATTGATAATTGGATAAGCAAAATTAATACTGGTTTTCTCGGTCGCCCGATCAAATTGAAATTGACCAATAGTAAATTTTCTTTGGGTGATGGCTTGTTGTATATAAGCTCGGTCAGAAACATTAATCGTTTCACTTAATGGTGTTGCATTACACAATAATTGACCATCAACGCTAGGTGCACCTAAGTTGACGTAATTATCTGTTAGATGATGAATATTCGCTAAAAATTGACTACATTCAACAGAGGCAGGATTTAATAAAATAGGAGATTGCGATAAACGCTGTAAAAATAATTTTGTATTTTCTATGATCTTTGTTTGTTCTGCACTGATGTTATCGACAATCACCACAGCAAGTTGACGCGCGTTTTCTATTGCATTATTACGCTCAGAAGTTGCTTGAAATAAAATGGCAACTAACCCAGGTAACGCAACAATAAAGATCAAAAATAATAAGCGAGATTTTAACGTATGGAAAAAGTCCATTTTTTATCTATACCTTCTTTAAGTCTGATGACTTCATACCAAGCATGTAACATTTAGTATTTGAGTTTTATTGTCTGTGGTACTCAAAAAATGATTTGATGATTTGTAATACTAATAATTATTACATCAAATTTAACTGAGTTATGGCAAAAGGTCTATAAAACAATAGACTATATTGGCAACTATTCTCACACTTCCATGCTAACAAGGCCTAAAGTGATTGTTATTATAAAACTAATTTTTCTACCTATTAATAGGTTGGTAAAATTAATTGAATTTTAGTCTTATCATTTTATTTTTCTACATTAACATCTACTTAAATTCATCAAACTAAACACAATAAAACTCACCATTATCCAAAAATAAAAAACATGAGGTTAAGTAAAGTATTAAAGGAAAATGATATAGAGATAATTTTTAAATAATAACGATTAAAAAATAGTGACTAGAGAGCCATCATTTAAGAGTCATTATTAGAAGGTAGCGATTAGAAAGTAACGATTAGAAAGTAACGGTTAGAAACTAATGATGAAAGAGAAATCATTATAAGTTAGGCTGGTATGAATAGAATAATGACTAAGCAGTAAAAATAAGTCTTTGTATTTTTGCTTTCTGCTAAAACCCAATCGATGAGAGCAAAGTTGTTTAAGTTATTAAAAATTTTAAGCAAAAAAAAAGCTTCGCAAATGCGAAGCTTTTTTCTTAAAATTGGTGCCCGGAGACGGACTTGAACCGTCACGACCATAAGTCGAGGGATTTTAAATCCCTTGTGTCTACCGATTTCACCACCCGGGCGATTGCTTTAAAGCGTTCTCAAGCAAGTGAGGCGTATTATAGAGAAGTTAATTTTAACCACAACCCCTAAACAGTAATAAAATCAAAAATATGAACTGACTGCCGATAATTTCAACACTTTGATATTTAACAAGCAATTATTGTTTAAGATTCATACCCAAGCTTGAATGATAAACTCAAATATAATGTTCGTAATATGATTTTCATGAAGTATCGCCACATTAAATGACCTTTATTCCCTCTTTAACAAGCTTTCCGTTTTATGTTTACTATTGAATAAATCATTTTAAAGCAGCGATTTAATAAAATAGTCACAATAATAAGATACAAATATGTCTACTTTATCCAATATGACATGGAAGCCTTACGATGAAACGTAATTTAATCACCAGTATTATTCTTTCTTCAACTATCTTCAGTTGTTCAACTATCTCAGCTCAAACAACAAAACAAGTTCAACTATCCAGTATTAAACTGATTGAAGCGGGCCGATACCACGCTAATATTTTTGACCAAAGCGCAGCTGAAATTGTCGCCTTCGATAAATTAACTCAACAAACCTTCGTAGTGAATGCACAGTCAGGGAAAATAGATGTACTTAATAGCAGCAATATAGACGCCCCGACTTTAGCGAATAGCCTAGATCTTAAAGCCGATATCAAACAATACTTAAATGAAGAAGCTGGCGCGGCGAATAGTGTAGATGTTTATAATGGATTATTAGCCGTTGCCATTGAAGCAAAAAACAAAACAGGTAAAGGCTGGGTTACCTTCTATGATACTTCAGACTTACGTTTTGTATCTGCACATTATGTTGGCGCCTTACCAGATATGCTAACTTTTACACCTAATGGGAAGCAGCTTGTTGTTGCACTTGAGGGTGAGCCGAGTGTTGGAAATTACGCTGTCGATCCTGAAGGTGAAATAGCAATCTTAGATGTCCATTGGCAAAATAAACAACTCTCTACCAAGGTGACTCATTTAAACTTCACTGATTTTAATGAAGGTGGTTCCCGACATAACGAACTGCCTAAAAATATCCTGTTAAATGGTTATCAAGCGAGTATTGCTGAAGATGTAGAACCAGAATATATCGCGATTAACCAAGACAGTAGTAAAGCTTACGTTGCTTTACAAGAAAATAATGCCATTGCAGTTGTCGATTTAGTGACTAAAAAAATAGAACGTATTATGTCGCTTGGTTTTAAAGACCATCTCATTAAAGGCAATGAAATTGATGGTAACGATAAAGACAAGCAAGCACGGTTAAAAAACGAAGCATTATTAGGCATGTATCAACCAGATACGATTGCGACAGTACAAATTAATCACATTGATTATTTACTGACAGCAAATGAAGGTGATGATAGAAGTGATTGGGTCACTGAGTTATCTCAAAATGAATGTGAACAAGGCCATTTTTATTATCACTTAGAAGATAAGAACTGTGCAGATGATCTTAAGTTAAAAAATGCTTTTTCTAGTGATATTTATTCTCCTAAATCAATATCTGCAACATTGGACTTATCAAACTTTAAACAAGGTGGCTCACAACAATCAACTGTCAAAACAATCAAGTTTTCTCATTCTTTAACAGCAAAACACGGTGATTTAGATGGTGACGGTAAAATTGACCGTTTATTAACCTTTGGCGGCCGATCTTTCTCTATTTGGGATATGAGCAGTTCAACAATGATCTTTGATTCCGGCAGTGATTTTGAACGAATCACGGCTAAAAAATACGGCAAAGATTTCAACCAAACACATAACAAATTAAAAGCAGAGGATCGTAGTGCTAAAAAAGGCCCTGAACCAGAAGCACTCACTACGGGTGTGATTGACGGAAGGACCTATGCCTTTATCGGCTTAGAACGAATGGGTGGGATCATGGTTTATGATATCAGCGAACCTAGTGATGCACAGTTTGTACAATATTTAAATAGTCGCGACATGTCTGTTAATCCAAAAGATAATAAACAAAAAAATGCAGATGGCGTTAAAACTTATCAAGTCGATGCGGGAGATTTAGGACCTGAAGGCTTTAAATTTGTCAGTGCAAAAGACAGCCCTTCTGGCACACCTATTTTAATCGTAGGAAATGAAGTTAGCGGGACGACTCGCTTTTATCGAATTAATACACAGGTAAAATAGCCCTGCTAATGATAATTAACTGAGCTAATGTGCAACTTGCTCTACACGTCCTGATCTACACGTTAAGGTGTTTTGATTATTTGAAATTGACAACTAAAAATAGTGCGAATACAATCCGTTCTGTTTTTAGTTGTTTAATTAGCAGTTGGTTAATGAGCAGTTGGTTAGCAAAGCGTTAATTAACTTATTAAACGAGTTAGCAATATTAAAAAATGATAAACAGTAGTATAAACAATATAGTGGGGCTATAGCTCAGCTGGGAGAGCGCGACGCTGGCAGCGTTGAGGTCTGCGGTTCGATCCCGCATAGCTCCACCACTATATTGTTCATTTAAATTTCTTCGTGTTTAAACACTTATCTTTACAGTCTTATTTTTAACACGCCAAAAATGGTTTACGTTTTACTTACTCTCAGTATTCTCTTGCAGTGCATCTGTTTGTGGCGCGGTTTTCAATTTACGACGTTGTCGAATCAACCCTTCTTGAACACTTGAAGCCACTAACTTACCTTCTCTCGTAAAGAACTTACCTGAAACTAAACCACGGCCATCAGAGGCAACCGAACTTTCCACTGAATACAATAACCAATCATCTAAGCGGAAGTCATGATGGAACCACATAGAATGATCAATCGTCACCACTTGCATCCCTTCACTTAAAAAAGAAACACCATGTGGTTGTAATGCCGTCGGTAAGAAGTTGAAATCTGAAGCGTAAGCCAATAAATAACGATGAACACGTAAATCATCAGGCATATGCCCATCGGCCTTAAACCACACTAAACGTTTAGCAGGCTCAACTTCCGGTTCAACAGGGTTAACTAAAGATACTGGTCTCATTTCAATAGGTTTTTCAGCAACTAATTTGTCACGAATAAACGCAGGTAATAAATCAGAGTGTAACAATGCCATTTCTTGCTCTGAAATAAGGTCTTCTGGAGCAGGTGCTTCAGGCATAACATCTTGGTGTTCAAAACCTTTTTCTGGGGCTTTAAACGAAGCTGTCATATAAAATATTGGCTTACCGTTTTGTATTGCTTTAATCCGTCTTGCTGACAGTGATTTACCGTCTCTTATTCGCTCAACATCATAAACAATGGGTTGGTCTGTTTTACCAGGACGTAAGAAATAAGAATGGAAGGAATGCACTTGTTGCTGAGATTTAACCGTTTCTTTTGCTGCAGAAATGGCTTGCCCCATTACTTGCCCACCAAAAACAGCACCATAACCTAGATCTTGGCTCTGACCGCGAAATAAATTCTCTTCTAACTTCTCTAAACTTAACTGTTTTAAAAGATCGTTTAATACTTTGCCCATATTTTACTCCCAAAAAAGGGCGTGTAATACGCCCTTATCTAATACTAAAACTTAATAAATGGCTTATAAAGACATTAATAGTTCACGTACTTTTGCAAAATCAACCGGGAACTCTTTTGATAATAAAGGCAAATCTGCACGTGATGCTAGCTCTTCAGGAATGAAAATTTCACGTCCTAAAATATCTTCAACGCTTTCTCTAAATTTAGCAGGATGCGCTGTACATAAGAATAGGCCAGTTTCATTTTCTTTTAGTTGTTTAGTCAACTCGTGGTAAGCAATAGCACCATGAGGTTCACATAAATAACCTAATTTATCCATGTCGACTAGTGTCTTTTTAGTCTCTTCATCAGATAACTTACCGTAACCTAACTCAGCTAAAGACCAACCTTTCACTTTGAATAACTCTTCAATACGAGGCCAGTTATTTGGTGCACTTACATCCATTGCATTTGATAATGTTGCAACCGTCTTTTTAGGTGCCCAAGTACCTTCTTGTAAATAACGCGGTACCGTGTCATTTTCATTCGTTGCAGCAATAAAGCGCTTAATTGGTAAGCCTAGTGCTTTCGCTAATAAACCTGCCGTTAAATCACCAAAGTTACCGCTTGGCACTGATACCACTAAGTTTTCACGTTGCTTTGCATCTAACTGAGCAAACGCTTCAAAGTAATAACAAATTTGAGCCACTAAACGACTAATGTTAATTGAGTTAGCAGAGTTTAAACCAATCGCTTGTTTTAAATCTTGATCATCAAACGCATGTTTAACCATTGCCTGACAATCATCAAAATCGCCTTCAATTGCCACTGTTGTGATGTTACCACCGAGTGTACAAAACAGTTTTTCTTGTAACGGGCTAATTTTACCTTTTGGATAAAGAATAACAACGTTGATATTCTCCATGCCAAAGAAGGCATGTGCTACCGCAGCACCTGTATCACCAGACGTTGCAGTAAGAATTGTTATTTTCCCATCATCTTTAAATTGCGCTAAACATTGCGCCATAAAACGGCCACCAAAGTCTTTAAACGCTAATGTTGGACCGTGGAATAATTCTAATGCATTGATATCTTCAGTTACTTTTTTCACAGGAGCAGGGAAAGTAAAAGCTTTAGAAACGATATCGAATATAGCTTCTTTACTTAGCTCGTCACCAATTAAGTGCGATAAGATTTCAGTTGAACGATCAACTAAATTCATTTTAAGTAATGCATCAATATTATCTAGTGGATTGATCGTTTCAGGAAAAAACAAGCCTTGGCCACGTCCTAGTCCTTGTTTAACAGCTTGTTGAAAGTTTACTTGTTCGCTGTTGTCTGTGATGTTGTATAAATTCATAGTTCTTTTCCTAGCACGCGTGCACCCTGTTCATCAAGGTGACAAATATGACAAAATCCTTCTTCATTTTGAAGGAAGTTTTCTGTTAACCAATTTTTTAATAATTCAGCTTGCGGTAAATCAGTCATCACTGCAAAGACTGTTGGGCCCGATCCAGAAATCCCCATTGCTAATGCACCACTTTGTTGTGCAAATAAACGCGCTTGGTCGAAACCAGGGATTAGCTGTGAACGATAAGGTTCTGCAATCACATCTTTTAACATAGAAGCCGCTAAAACAGGCTGATTACTATGACAAGCATGTACAAAAGCACCTAAACGACGACCATAGGTCAATGCGTCCGATAAGCGATATTGCGATGGTAAAATATCACGAGCAGCAGCCGTAGAAATAGTAATGCCCGGATATGCAACAACCCAGTACCATTCTTTAAATGAAGGGATTGTTTGGCTAATTTCGCCACCTTCATTAATCATCAACTGCATACCGCCAAGGTAACATGGCGCGACATTATCATAGTGAACACTGCCACTAATCTTGCCTTCCATTTCGCCCATAATCGTTAACATTGCATGCTCATCTAATAGATAATCATGCCATGCATTTAAGGCTTCTAATGCCGCAACAATTGAACTTGAACTAGAGCCTAGCCCACTGCCTACCGGCAGGTTTTTCTCTAGCGTCATTGCCACGGGTAAGACTTCTTTATTTAATTTTGCTATTGCTGCTTGATAAGCTAAATAACAGTCATAAACGATATTGCTTTTAAAGTCATCTGGCAATTTGTGTGAGTATGGGCCAACACATTGTAGCGAAAACCCATAGTCACCTTTAGTGATTTTAACGCGGTCACCTAGTGGTGAACCGTCAATCGGCGTAAGTGCTCCACCTAATACATCAAAACCTACACTCACATTAGCTGTTGAGGCTGGAGCATAAACAACAATAGACATCTTAAAACTCCTGTTTCCAGTTCAACGTACGCAGTACATCAGCAAACACACCTGCAGCGGTTACTTCAGTACCTGCACCATATCCACGTAATACTAACGGGATTGGTTGGTAATATTGGCTATAAAACGCTAATGCATTTTCACCATCTTTTACTTTATTTAACGGATCATTCTCATCAACCGCCATAATACTACATTTACACTTACCGTCTTCAATACTACCAATGTAACGTAATACTTTACCTTCTTCATTGGCTTTATCTTGTAATGCTTTGAAGTAAGCATCCGCTTCAGGTAAGCGAGCCATAAACTCATCCGTTGTACCTGTATCATCAAAGCCTGGTGGTAATGCTTGTTCGATTTCTACATCGTCTAGGTTTAATTCCATACCCGCTTCACGCGCTAAAATAAGCAATTTACGTGCAACATCTGTCCCGCTTAAATCATCACGAGGATCTGGTTCTGTAAAGCCAATGTTACGAGCTTCAGAAGTCACATCGGAGAATGATTTACCTTCATCTAACTTACCAAAGATAAATGATAATGAACCCGATAAAATACCATTGAATTTAACTAAACGGTCGCCTGCATTAAACAGGTTTTGCATGTTTTCAATAACCGGTAAACCAGCACCTACGTTAGTATCGTATAAGAATTTACGACGTTTCATTAATGCCGTTAAACGTAACTGATGGTAGTAATCCATGCTACTTGTATTGGCTTTCTTATTCGCAGTAACCACATGGAAACCAGCGCCTAAGAAGTCAACATAACGAGCAGCAATTGCATCGTTGCTCGTACAGTCAACAATCACAGGGTTAATAATATGAGAACCATCTACCAGAGATTTCATTGACACTAATGACAACTCATCTGTTGCATCTTTTAATAGGTCGCGCCAATTATTTAAATCGACACCTTCTACATCTAAGATCATCGCACGACTATTGGCTACGCCACAAACACGGATAGCAATATTACGCTCTGCTAAGTAACTTTGTTGACGATGTATTTGGTCAACTAATGCGCCACCAACACCACCACAACCAATCACAAATAGGTCGATAAACTGCGCTTTACTGAAGAAGCTATGATGACAAGCCGTCACCGCTTCATTGGCTTTTTTCTCAGAGACAACTGCTGAAATAGAACGCTCAGAAGAACCTTGCGCAATCGCCGTTACATTAATAGACGCATCTGTTAATGCCATTAAGAAACGCGCTGCAACGCCTTTTTCTTTTTTCATACCATCGCCAACCAGTGAAATAATCGCCTGTTTGTCGATAACATCAATCTCTTCTAATAAGTTATTTTCGAACTCTAATTTGAATTCTTCATTTAACGTATCAATGGCTTTTTGTGTATCGTTTGAGTAGATACAAAAGCTTAAGCTGTATTCTGATGAAGACTGCGTAATCAATATAATAGAAACACCAGCACGCGAAATCGTCGTAAAGATACGACCAGCCATGCCCACAATGCCTTTCATGCCAGGGCCTGAAATGCTTAGCATACTCAAACCTTTCAGGTCTGAAATACCTTTTACGCGTAACTTTTGGTCACTTTTTTGTGCACTAATCAACGTACCTTCCGCTTGGGGATTATGTGTATTTTTAATTAAACAAGGAATATGGTGCTGCGCAATCGGTGCAATCGTTTTTGGATGCAAGACTTTTGCGCCAAAGTAAGACAGCTCCATCGCTTCAGCATAACTCAATGATGTTAATAATTTAGCATCTTTTACTAGACGAGGATCACAACTGTAAACACCGTCTACGTCTGTCCAGATTTCACAACATTCAGCTTTTAAACAAGCAGCTAATACCGCAGCAGAGTAATCAGAACCATTACGGCCTAACACTAATGTTTCGCCTTCTTCATTACCGGCAGTAAAACCAGGCATTAAGTAAATAGCATTGCTAACAATGGCTTCTTTAGCGAATAGCTCACGTGATGCTTTAATGTCGATTTGCGCTTCTAAATAACCCCCCTTGAAAGAGATTAATTTTTGCTGCGGAATGATCATCTCAACATCTTGGCCTTTAGCAATAAGTAGTTGCTTCATACAAGCAACACTTAAGACTTCGCCTTTACTTAAAATACGTGCTTCGATGCTAGGAGGACATTGCCCTAATAAGCGCACGCCTTCTAACAATTTAGTCAGTTCAGCAATTTCAGTTTCAAAGGTATTACGTAATAATTGATCTGCTAATTCAACGTAGGTTTCTTTTAAACCTTGAATGAGTTCAGAAAATATTTTTTGAATTGCAATTAAATGTTCGTCAGCAGACAATCCTTGGCTGGTTTTTTCTACTACCGCAACTAAGTTATTGGTCACACCTGATGGTGCCGATAATACTAGAGCGATTTGAGACTGTTGATGATTGTTAATAACAATATCAGCAACCTGATTGAAACGTTGAGCATTTGCTAATGAAGTGCCGCCAAATTTAAGTACGCGCATCGTACCCCCCTGCTTTAATACGAAAAAACCCGCCATCAATAGCGGGTTTTATGAATGTTGAACTTACTCTTTTACAAATAACAAAAAGCACTGCGAACAAAGCGCAGCACTTTTCTGTTTGAACTGAGAAAATAAAGTAAAATCCATGTGTGTTAATAATTTCGTTAAATTTATATCGCTCGATTATATCAAAGCTTATTGCGTACTGGAACAAACAACGGAACTAGGTTGCAATTAATTAGCATAACAAATAACAAAATGTTAACTATACTCGTAGATGTATTGATAAATATCAAATAGATAAGGTAAAAGTATCGTTTAGTGACAGAATAAGTTGTTATCTATATGTTAAGTAATTACACTTTGATTACTGAAAACTGAGATTTTTTAAACCGTATTTCCTTTCATTTGCACATTTTGTTTAAAAAAACAGCCAACCATAAGTGCGGCATGACAGTTTCACTTAACTTATTTGATGTTAGATCTACTAATATTAAAGTCAGTTAAGAAAAAATTATTAATTTTATAGGAGTCAATTCATGTCTAGCGCTAAAATTTTAGTTGTAGAAGATGAGTTAGTTACACGTAGCACATTAAAAAGCGTTTTCGAAGCCGAAGGTTACCAAGTTTTTGAAGCGAACGATGGCACAGAAATGCACCAAGTTTTAAATAATAATGACATCAATCTCATTATTATGGATATCAACTTACCTGGAAAAAATGGTCTTTTATTAGCTCGTGAAATTCGTGAGCATAAGCAGATTGCGTTGATTTTCTTAACAGGTCGCGATAACGAAGTTGATAAGATTTTAGGATTAGAGATCGGTGCTGATGATTACATCACTAAACCGTTTAATCCACGAGAGCTAACGATTAGAGCACGCAACTTGTTAACACGTACGATGCAAGATACTTTGTATTTTGAAGAAGTACGCCAAAAAGTTGAGCATTATAAGTTCAGTGGCTGGACGTTAGAAATAGATAGTCGTTCATTAATTAGTCCTAATGGCCAAGTGTTCAAATTACCACGTAGTGAGTTCCGTGCTATTTTACACTTCATTGAAAACCCGGGGAAAATTCAAACCCGCGCGGATTTATTAATGAAAATGACCGGACGCGAATTGAAAACACATGACCGTACTGTTGATGTAACGATTCGTCGTATCCGTAAACACTTCGAAACCGTGCCAGAATCAGCTGAAATCATTTCAACTATTCACGGTGAAGGTTACCGTTTTTGTGGTGAATTAGAATAATCTGTTTATAAATTACAAGCTGAAATAATAACCTGACTCACCCTAATATAGGTTGACAGTATGTTAGTTAAAAAAGCCTGCTATATTACTAGCAGGCTTTTTCGTTTTACGCTATCACCTAAATTTTAACTTCAATGCTCACTTTACTTTTTACTTCAGAATGAAAGTTCACTAATGAAAGCTCACTAATAAAAGTTTACTCATACCAATGGAATTAAATAAGCGATCAGGGGTTGCGCAGGAAAAATTAACACTAATAAGGCGTGAGTTGTAGGAGATAGTTGTTCTCACTTCAAAACTCACAACGCAGTTAGAGGGGATTTTAACTAGCAAGAATGATCACCTTATTAATTCTTTTGGTATCATAGCCTTCACGTGATCCATCGATAACTTAAGCATTAGCAACAATCCATTTTTTCAATTCTTTAACATCTTCTACATACAAATTCTTAATTAGCTCATGCCAATCATCAATATTATCCCACCATGCAGGTAAGTCAGGTGATTGCATTTTTTGTGCTAAATTTTGAATGCGTAACAGCCCTACTGAAGCTGCAGCCCCTTTTATTTTATGTGATTTATCAACAATCCCTAGTTCGTTTTTAGCGACCATGTGACTATCCAATACCGACAAATATTCAGGCATTAATTGTTCGAATAACGACACATTATCTAACATCACAGAAAGCGGTAAAAACTCCATCAATTCTTTTAACATCGGTTCGTTAAACAAGACCAACTCTTCGTCAATAGGCTCTACTTCATGTACGTCTTCTTCAATAGTCGAGATCATAATACGATCGCTAAATTGACGTTCGACCATGGTATTAAATACCGACAGGCTAAACGGTTTTCCAATTGCATCATCCAACCCTTTATTAACAAACTCTTGGGTATTAGAGAATACGTTCGCGGTTAACGCAACAATCGGCGGCAGTTTATGATGTGCTTCACGTAAACGACGAGTCACTTCAAAACCATCCATATCAGGTAATTGAATATCCATTAATATTAATTGATATTCTGACGCGGCTACTTTATCAATCGCTTGTTGACCATTCATTGCAACATCAATTTGATGCCCTTGCCTTTCTAGTAAGGCACGTGCGACAAGAATATTTAACTCAATATCTTCCACTAACAAGATAGATAAAGGAGGGACAGTAAACTCGGTTTTATGTTTTTTATCTGGCGAGCAAGTGCTTGGTAAATCTAAAGTAAAGATGCTCCCTTTACCTAATTGACTCGTTACCGTTAATCGGCCGTTCATTGCCTTCACTATTTGGCTAGAGACAGATAACCCAATCCCCGTTCCTGTGGCATGGCGTTCACCTTTCACTTGATAATACATCGCAAATATTTTATCTAACTTGTCTTCGGGAATACCAACGCCAGTATCTTCAACTTCAAAACATAGCCATTTTTTATTACCTTCACTGCGATGGCTACAACGAATATTCACTTGCCCTTGATCGGTAAATTTCACAGCATTAGTGATTAAGTTCCATAATACTTGGCGCAGACGTGTCCCATCTGAATAAAGGCATTTAGGCAAAATACCTTTCTGCTCAAATACCAACTTAAGCTTTTTTTGCTCCGTTTGAATATAAGCAAGGCTTTGTAAATCATTCATAAAATCATCAACAATAATACAATCATTCACTAAGTTTAAACGTCTTCTATCCAACTTATCTAAATCGACAATATCATTAAAAATATTACCTAACGTGATCGCACTCATGTGAATCGTTTTAAGGTATTTAATTTGATCTTCATTAAAGCTTTCATCTAACAACATACGACTTAAGCCAACAATACCGTTAAGCGGTGTGCGTAACTCATGGCTAATTGTTGAAATAAAAGTAGTTTTATCGCGACTCGCTTTTTCTAAAAATTCTTGATGTTTTTTACGTTCAGTAATATCACGCCCAAAACCAATTAAACCAACGCATTCATTCTGACTATTAAATAAAGGCAACGCGCGGATTTCAAAATAACCTAGTCGACCGTTTGGATAAGATAACCACGTTTCATGAATTTGTTCATTATGTGTTTTGATTACTTTTTGGTGGCGTAGCGAGACTTCAGCAGAATACTCTAAGGAGTAAATGTCTTTTGGCTTCAGGCCCACCAGCTCTTTCTCTGTTTTGCCTGATAATATTTCCATCGCTTTATTACAACTTACAAAGCATTCGTCTATATCGCGGTGAAAGATTAAATCAGGGGAAGTATCGAAAAACGATCTTAATAAGCCAGTACCTTCACGTAGACGCAATTGGGTTTTTTGATGTTCTACAATTTCTTTTTCTAAGAGGTTTGTTTTTGCTTTATCGTCTTTTAATATGTTCTCTAATTTTTTAACTGTTAATGCAAGACGCTGTCTAGCACTGTCTAAATCGCCAACCACTACACTTAGAAAGTAAACGGCCCAAGGGGTAATAATTAACCCTAAAATAACCGAACGATAAATATCGGCCATGTCTAAGGTTTCAGAAAAGACTTGCGCAATAATGACTTGTAAACAAGCATCGGCAAAAATAATAGCGAAAGCTAATAATAAGCTAAACTTGATGGGTCCCAATCGTTTCAATAAAGAAACATAATAATGAACCCAGGTTTTCAGATTAAATAAATTCACATATCCTCACAATCATCATGGTTTGAATTACTATTTTTGCTTACTTTTTACGTGTTTTTTGCATTGTACCGACTTTTTGCTGATTAACCTTGATCCAATCTCGATCAAACATTAAATCACGTCATTTTAAGCTCAATTCGTCCGCTATGCTTTGTAATTTATAAATCATAGGGATAAATTATCAATCACTTAGTTAAAACCATTGTATTTCATGGTTTTTAATTTTTCATAACCCGTTTATAATGCGTCTTCAATTTCATAATCATCTATCCATGTAAAGCATGTTGAAGGGAGCCTTATTTAATGGCAATGCCAGATATCGCAAATAGTGCACAAGCTCAAACTGAAGGAACGCTTGATCGCGTAGGTATGAGTAATATTGAGTTACCATTGATGGTACAAACAGATAACTACCCTGCTCAACAAGTCAGTGCAAAGGTTGAGTTATTTGTAAACCTAGGTGACCCGCAAGCAAAAGGCATTCACATGTCGCGTTTGTATTTGCAATTAGATCAGCTTTCTACGGAATCTGAGTTAACACTGCAAACATTAACGACATTATTAAATGGATTTATTGAAAGCCACATTGACTTAAGTACAGAAGCTTTTGTAAAAGTTGAGTTCGATTATAACTTACGTCGTAAATCGTTAATCAGTGAAAAACGCGGCTGGAAAGCTTATCCAGTAGTGATTATTGGACGTTTAATTGATGGGAAATTCGATTTTGAATTACAAGTCGATGTCCCTTATTCTTCAACTTGCCCATGTTCAGCGGCGTTAGCGCGTCAGCTAATCCAAGAAGCATTTAGCAAGCAATATGAACAGCAAGAAAATGTTGCAAAAGAAGACATTATTACTTGGTTAGGCTCTACACAAGGTATTGTGGCAACACCACATAGCCAACGTAGTGTTGCACAAGTTAAAGCAAAACTAAGTGATTCTGCAGATAACTTTCCAATTATTGCATTAATCGACTTAATTGAAGCAACATTAAAAACACCTGTACAAGCAGCAGTGAAACGTGAAGATGAGCAAGAATTTGCACGTTTAAACGGTCAAAACTTAATGTTCTGTGAAGATGCTGCACGCCAATTACAATACGCATTAAACCAACAAACACAGTTCTCTGATTTTTGGTTACGTGTAAACCATTACGAAAGTTTACATGCTCATGATGCAGTATCAGTAACAACGAAAGGCATTAAAGACGGTTATAAAGCTTAATTATTAAGTCTTATAGTAACCCTAACGCTTTATACGTTTTTATAGTGCAGAATACTAATACCAATGGAATTAAATAAGTAATCAGAGATTGCGCAGGAAAAATTAACACTAATAAGGCGTGAGTTGTAGGAGATAGTTGTTCTCACTTCAAAACTCGCAACGCAGTTAGGGGTGATTTTAACCAGCAAGAATGATCACCTTATTAATTCTTTTGGTATAAGAAGAAAATAATAAAAAAGCCCTTAATCAGCAATGACTAAGGGCTTTTTATTATCTATAAAACCAGTGTACTGCCTGATGACTTAACTGCTTTTAATAGATGACTAAATATTGTATAAAATAGTGAATGCTTTAGTTCAAAATAAAAGCGTTTATTGCCCGTTTACAGGCGTAATAAAAGGTACATCCGTTTTAAAGCACACCGTCTTTTTAGTGTAAGGGTGTTGAATTGAAATCTTACTTGCGTGTAATAACAAACGAGGAGACAAGGCTAATGCAACGGGATCTGCATAAAAGTCATCACCTAATATAGGATGCCCGATAGCCATCATATGTAAACGCAATTGATGAGTACGCCCTGTCACCGGCATCAACTTAACCAGTGTACTTTGCTCTCCATAACTCACCACTTCATAGAATGTTTTACAAAGCTTACCTGCCTTTAAGTCGACCTTATGTTTAGGAGGATTATCTGTATCTTTAATTAATGGAAAATCTATACAGCCTTTCTCTTCTTTAACGTGGCCAAATACACGAGCGTAATAGACTTTCTCTGTTTCACGTTCTTGAAACTGTATTTTTAATGCCCTTTCCGCATCTTTACGTAATGCAAAAATAATTACACCAGACGTCGCTAAATCTAAACGGTGAACCGTATGGCTATCAGGATGTAATGTTAATAAACGACTATACATACTATCATGCCGTTCAATATCTCGCCCAGGTACAGACAAAATCCCAGCGGGTTTATTAAACACAATCATATCTTTATCTTTATAGATCGTATCTAACCAAGGTTCAGTAGGCGGGTTATACAGAAAGTCATTCATCGGCATGTCAGTTAGTTGCTTAAACAAGTGGCAAAGATACCATTTACCAATAATTTTTCAATGAATGAAACGCCCCTTTGTAGGCATAGTCATTACTATGATCAAAAGAAAGATGATCAGCAGAGTAATAAGAGTCGTCATACACATCACCCTCCATTGTTAATTCGTCACTAAATTAAGCACGTCACACATGCTATAGTCCATAATTTAGGTTACTAAATGGCAATATCACAATACCCTTCAAAACTGAGTTTACCCATAATTAACCCAGGCGTCACGGCAGTATTTGAATACCTGCTTATTAAATTCCCTTATGTTAAAGCAAGCGTTTGGCAACAGCGTATTAATGATGGCAAAGTGCATTATCATGATGGCTCACTGTTAACGATGCAATCCCCCTTTCAAGCACAACAACGTATTTACTATTACAGAGAAGTTGAAAACGAGCCGATTATTCCTTTTTCGGAAAACATATTATTTCAAGACCAACATATTTTAATTGCCTATAAACCGCACTTTCTTGCTGTCACACCTGGTGGAATCTATGTGAGTGAATGTTTACAAAATCGTTTACGTCAACGAACGGGGATAGACACCTTACAAACATTACACCGTTTAGACAGAGTCACCGCAGGATTAGTAATGTTCTCTATCAACCCTGAGACGCGAGCGCTTTATCATGATTTATTTGAAAATAAGAGAATACTCAAAACCTATCAAGCAGTGGCTAAGATTACAAAAGATCAGGCTTTAATCGATAAAGAATGGCAGGTCAACAATCGTATAGAAAACAGTGAACCACGTTTTACAATGCGCATTACTGAAGGAGAAGCTAACAGTCACTCTATTATAAAATGCATACAACAAACGACTCAACAGGCGTTATTTGAACTAACTCCCATCACGGGTAAAACCCATCAGTTACGAGTCCACATGCAATCATTAGGCTTCCCGATAGTAAATGATAAATATTATCCTCATTTACAGCCATTATCAGCAGATGATTATTCAGCACCATTACAATTATTAGCTAAAGAACTCAAATTCATAGACCCTATTACCCAACAACCAAGGCACTTTCAATATGATGGTAATTTATCATTACTTTAAATGATGTAGTAAAAAACCCATTAAATGGGGAAGTGTATAAATAATTAACACTCATCATTAATTTATCATCCATCATCACAAACTTGAATTAAACCTATCAACTAAGGTTAAATAGAGAGTACTTCCCTATACTTTAACCTTTTGCTTTCATATACTTCTGCACTATTAACTTATACGTGACTGACACGGTTAACTTACACTACTAACTTGCGCTAATTTATTACCTTAGACTTACTAAGCTATCGCTTAAATAAACCGATTATTCACAACTAGGATCAACGATGTCGACAATCATATTTATATTCCTCGTTATCCTTCTAGGTTTCTTAACGGGTCAAATCTTATATCGTAAAGCGTCAACCAATTTAGATAAAATCAAGCTGTTCACCACCTTCCTAGCAATGCGCTTTACTATCCCGTTATCCGTGATGCTCGCAATATGGCAATTAGAACTCCAAAGCTGGCGCTTAATCTGGCTCCCTATTATTGGTTCAGCGATATTATTAGCAGGGTTTTCAATTGGTTGGCTAGTATCAAAATCCTTTCGGCTACCGGGCATACAACGCGCTGTCGTTGCACCCGCAGGCGCCTTTACCAATATAGGTGCCATAGGTTCGTTAGTCGTGTTTGTCTACCTTGGAGAATCAGCCTTTGCACTGGTACCATTATTTAAATTATTAGAAGAGTTTATTTATTTTGGCTTTCTATTTCCTTATGCAGAACGCTTTTCAACATTAAAAAACATAAAGAAACGAGCACTTTGGAAAGACCCTACCTTACAAGCCATGTTTGCAGCCTTAACCTTAGGTGCAATGCTAAACGTCACAGAAGTGGTTCGTCCAGATTGGTTTAAAGATGTTACATCGGTTTTAATACCGTTAGGCACATTTTCTATGATGATAACGGTTGGTTTAGTGTTTCGATTCAATGCCATCTTACAACACTGGAAAATTGCGTTGGCATTATCACTCTCTAAACAGATGCTCTTACCTGTTATCGCCTATTTTTTAGTGGTATTAACAGGGCAAGCAGACGCTTATGATGGTTTAATTTTACAAATCGCTGTGCTCATAGCAACCATGCCAATCGCCTTTATTGTTATTTTACCCGCTTCTATCTACAAATTAGACCAAGGCTTAGCCAATTCATGTTGGGTAATGAGCTCATTGGTATTTCTTGTTATGTTGCCTTTCTATTCAACGTTTTTAGTTTAGATATAGCAGCATTAAATCAGTAAAGAATTAGTTAAAAAAACAAGTGATTTAAACGAGTATAAGTTATAAATTAAGATCGCCCTTGGGAAAATGATAAAATGCAAAAAGAGGGTAGGCGCTCAATACGTAAATATGATTATCAGTGTCTATACTTTTTATTTGGGCATCTAATATTTCATTTTGATCATAGCAAGTTTCAAAATGAGATCTACCTTCAATAAAATAGTTTGTTTTTTCAACATTGGCTTTTATTAATTCCTTCCAATTTTCTAAAGTTAACTTTTTGATTTGGTGAAGATAATTCATTCCTCTATCTGCCGATAATTTCTTATACTTCTTACCTCGACAATTCTCTACATCGACTTTTAAATTTTTATAGTCTTCTAAAGATGGAACATCTCTTAAAGCTTCAACCATGGGGTAACTAAGAAATAATTTTCCTTTATCATCTTCAAGATTAAATATTTCTAGCATTTTAGTCAATGTAGATGCATCATACTTGTCGTCTTGACACTCCATATCAAAGAACAAATAAATTTGATTCACATCTTCGAATGTAAGTTTATCGAGTAATACTTTATTATTTGGAGTGAGAACAGATTCTTTTACTAAATCAAAAAGATTTAGATCATCATCTTTTTCTAACTCTTCAAAAAGCTCAAATATATCATTACCATACGAACACTTTACTATATCGACTTGTTCTTCATTGAAGAATTTACTTTGTAATGAATAAAAATATTCGTGTTCTCGTCTCTCACCTTCAAATAAACATAAAATTGTACTTCTAAGCACTTATTTCAACCCTTTAAATATTTTTTCTAAATTATGTGCCTTTCGTAAATCTTTGTTTACTAGTTGGTCAAACCGATATTGTTTATCTGCTAATAATGAATAGCAATCAGGCCTTAGTAAGTCATTACTCATAAGTCCAGTATTATGAGTAGTTAAAACTGTTTGACACTCAATTTCAGAAATTTTATTAACTATTAATTTAGACAATGCGTAGTGATAATATGCATCAAATTCATCAATATATGCGAAGGAGAGAATTCCAGACTCTAGTTTTAACCACCAGTAATAAAACACTCCTAAAGACATGGTACCTGTTGAGGCTACAAGCGAAAATTCCAGAGTGTTACCATCATCAAAATCAAATGCTATTCGTTGATCCCCAATATCACCAGTAGTAGTTAGATTGCATTCTATTCCTGCATCATTTAAGAATTTTTCAAAGTCTTTTACTTTATTAGACTCAATAATTGCATGAGATAACCTTTTAGAATCTGGGCTATGTCCGCTAACTTCAGCCCCTTTAGTCAATGTTCTAAAAAAAACCATTCCCTTAACGAAAGCAATAAATTTATTAAATACATTATTTTCGTGATTGTCATCCAAAACTGCATTTGAGCTTAAATATTTTACAGCTGAAATTTCAGATTTAGTAAGGTCATTTTTTAGAGACTGTGCTCCAGCTAGTTCAAATGTTGCTAATCCAGATTTTCGTCTATCAAAAGAAACACATTCTTTTCCGTCAATTTTTAAGAATTCGTAAACAGTATTAAAGCAAGTTGACTTTCCGTAAGAATAAATTACAACGGAGTTTTCAAATATAAATTCATACTGAAATTCAGCAACTCCCTTTTGTGCTGTGCGAGCATTAATATAGTTAGTTTTTAAAGAAGGCATTATCAAACTGTCACTTATGTGGCAAGTAAGATCAAGAATTGCTAATCCTAAATTAGATTTTCCACAGCCATTTTGGCCATATACCATTGAATGCTTAATAACATTTTTATTTGATATTACTTCTGAATTAAATTCATAGTTCTTATCTGTAATAAAATTAAATTCGAACCAATTCGTAAAATTCCTGAAATTTTTAACTGAAAATTTTGATAACATAATAGATAACTCTGATTTCGCATTGGTTAATATGAATGAATATTAACATACACATATTCATCCGTAAAAAAAATACGGCAAAAAATAAAACTTAAAAGTTCTATTAATAAGTGAAAACTATAAGTGCAAAGACCTATATAACCTAATTAAATAACCTTTAATATGAGTAGAGCTCGAATATGAATCGCAGTTACAAACCATCGTAATCAGCCAACCTATAAAATAATTATCTAGAATTCTCTTGTTTAAATTTTGTATTTGTTAGTGGTTTTTTGCCATTTAGTCGTACAACTTGTACTGACATAAAACTGTACTACCAAATGTACTACTTAAAAATATAGATGGGATGATGTTTATAGGCATAAAAAAAGCCCGTAACATCAATTGGTGATTGACGTTACGGGCTTTAGTCGATTCTTAATATTTTAGAATCTAGTAGGTGGTGGAGATGGGGGGAGTCGAACCCCCGTCCGAAAAACCTACATCCTCGGTACTACATGCTTAGTCAGTTATTTGGTTAACTCGTTAATCTCCAACTGACAGGATATTAAAAAGCGAGTCCGATACTATTTCGCGGTTCACCCTCGAACAAGGTTCCCTCGCTATCCGATGTAAATGACCTTCCGAATCCCTACCCATTGGAAAAGCGCGGGTGGAAGGCTAGCTAGCCTAAGCTGCTAGAGAGTAGTTAGAGTCGTTTGCAACTATAACGTTGGCGGCTTTTTACGAGGCCAACCGCCACCTCGGCATGCACCTTGGGTTTCAAGAATCTCGTCGAGTCCTAAATCATCCCCACAGTGGTTAGTGATAAATCACCAACAAGTTAAGTCTAACAAAGCTAAGTGATGCAAGATAGTATTATCTTGCATGTTGTTTGCTAACTGCTTGTTTATCGAACGCTATGCTTCATCATACGTTCTTTTTGAACTTGCCATTCACGATCTTTAACATCACTACGTTTGTCGTGATCTTGTTTACCTTTTGCTAAAGCAAACGAGATTTTTACCCACGCATGTTTCCAATAGAGTGAAATAGGAATAATGGAGTAACCCTGACGTTCTACTTTACCGACTAAGTTATCAAGCTCACGGCGTTTAAGTAATAATTTACGATAACGTAAAGGATCACAAACTACGTGCGATGATGCGGCGAGCAATGGTGGAAATGTTGCATTAAGTAAGAAAGCCTCTCCATTTTTTAAGAAGATATAACTATCTGCAATATTTGCTTTACCTGCGCGTAAAGATTTTACTTCCCAACCTTGTAACTCAATTCCCGCTTCAAAGCGTTCCTCTAAGTGGTATTCATGAGAAGCACGTTTGTTACGTGCAATCGTATTGTCGTTATTTTTTGGTTTTGAGTTTTTTTTAGCCATAACCTGCATTATACCCTTTATCATTCAAGGTGGAAAGTTCAGCAAGCATTGAAATGAACAGGTTCTAGATAGAAAGTTGGAAATATAATGGGTTAAATTATAACTTTCTAATCACTAAGATGTTTACTTCAGAATTTGCTCTATGAGTCGCTCGCTGAGAATCAACTTTGTAATACAATACTGAGTAATGATCAACTATTATCATCACCTTATGATCTTGATTTTAATCGACAAGCTAGTGACAGAGTAAAACATGCTAATGACTGAAATGTCACTAACATTTGTTTTTGAATGATTATTTTATTTGTTGAAAAGTCACTCATTTATCAGCATTTTTTTGCTATTTTTTTTCAGTTCGCGCATCGCATCGTGTAAGATACCCCTTTTCAAACGAGGTAAGACATGGCTCAAGTATCACGTAGCGCACTGTTGATGTATAGCGCACAAGAAATGTATCAACTAGTGAATGATGTGGATGCTTATCCTGAGTTTTTACCTGGTTGCAGTGAAACGTCTGTATTAGTCGATCAAGCTAATTTAATGAAAGCGTCTATTAAAGTGTCTAAAGCAGGGATTAGCCAAACGTTTGTCACTGAAAATACGCTTATTTCAGGACAATCGATTGCAATGAATTTGGTTGAAGGCCCTTTTAAGCATTTAACAGGCGGTTGGACTTTCACTGAATTAGATGAACAAGCGTGTAAAGTGAGTTTAGATTTAGAGTTTGAATTTAGCAGTTCAATTATTGAATTAGCTTTTGGTCGTATTTTTCACGAACTAGTTGGTTCAATGGTGAAATCTTTTTCTAATAGGGCTAAAACAGTTTACGGCATCCGTTAATTTTAGCTAAGCTAAAGCTGAGTATTTAAATAAAATATTAAAGCTAAATGTTAAAATTAATAGTATGAAAAGGTGAAGAGATGAATCAGTTAATTGATATAGAAGTCGTTTATGGCCTTCCTCATAAACAAGTCTTATTGTCATTAAAAGTACCTAGTGGCACGACTATTGAAAATTGCATCAAGCTATCGGGTATTGTTAAACACTTTCCAGAGATTGTCCCAAGTGAAGCGGTTGTTGGTATTTTTAGTAAACCAGATAAGTTAGAAAATACAGTTAAACAAGGTGATCGTATTGAAATTTATCGCCCATTAACAGCAGATCCAAAAGAGATGCGTAAGTTACGGGCTGAAAAAGCAAAACAAGCTAAAAACAATTAACTGATTACTGTAACTCACTTATTAGTAATAGTTTGTATTTCTATTACTAACAAAAAAGCGCCTTTCGGCGCTTTTTTGTTGATTTAATAAACGTTATTAATAGTAAAGTAACAACGCCTAAAATTGATGACTGAATTGTACTGCTGCTAAAAGCGCATTAGCATGTGTTGTCCCAGTGATTTCAGAAACGCCATCGACTTGCTCTTCTACAGAAACATCATCCCCTAATAGATAAGTCACCCCTACATCTATATTAGAGTCTTCCGACAAGTTATAAGTAAAACCAGCAGAAATCCATTGGCGATCAGAATCAGGTACAGAAATTGAAGTCACTTCATCTTGAGCACTTATGTCGTACATGTAACCTGTACGTAAAGTCCATGTTTCATTTAAGTAATAAGTACCACCAATGGAAAAATGCATTGCGTCTTTCCATTCGTAAGTATTCACTGTGCCAGTCGTTTTGGACTCTAATGTATCGAATGAAGACCACCCAATCCATTGAACACTATAGTGAATTGCATATTGAGTGTCTGTAATACGATGATACCCAGAAAATTCAGCCATATCTGGTAAGCCTAAAAATAGTGAATCATTTTTAGTCGTTACGTTATTATGAGTAACATCTCCCTTTACTTCTAACTCTGGGCTGTAATGATAAGATAAGCCAAAGCGGTTATTTTCATTTAATTCAAATACCGCCCCTAAATTAAAACCTACAGCAAAGCCATCCACATCAGCATCTAAGGCAGTAAAATCAGCAACTCCAATATCCAACGTTCTTTTTAATTCACCTGTTCCGTAAATAATATCGACTCCACCACCTAGGCTCCATTGTTGATTAATACGATACGAGGCTGCTAATCCAAGATTCAAACTTTTAACATCGGTCAAGCCACCAAATTCTGAGCCAGAAAATGAATCATCAAAATCAGTTCGAGTGCCAAAGTTAGAATACAAATTAACCCCAACAGCAAATGCGTCATTAATTGGAAAAATGACGTGAAGATTAGGCGAAACTGACACACCACCAGCATCATCATAATTTGCACTCGTACCATTCGGTGCTGTAGGACCAGTATAAATGCTATCTGATACAGATATATCAGTTTTTAAAAAGTTAACTCCTAAAGATAAAGATGTTTTATCAAACAATGCCATTGCTGCTGCATTACGAGCCATAACAGACGCATTATCAGCAATAACAGCATCACCCGCAAAAGCACGCCCCAATCCTGTTGCAGATTGTGAGTTTAATTGGAAGCCCGCGGCATTAACTTGCATAGCAGAAAGAGAAAGAGCACTAACGAGTAGTGATTTTTTGAATAAATGAAGTCCTTGCATCCGAGTGCGCATATTATCATCCTTGGTATTTGGTGTAGTGAGTCCGAAGTGTTACAACATCACTTAATATTAAATAAGAAGAGCATAATTCAGAAAAAATATTTAGATTTAGTTATGCTCTGAAATCGTGATCCGGTGCAAATGCTTTCTCTTATTTTATCGAAAATAGCTAAGTTGGTTATGTATTTCACAATTTTAATGGGTCTCTATAGTATTAAATTTAATAGTAAAATTGATAAGAATTAATACTATAGAGTAAAGAGCGTACGAATAATTAGTAAACGAGATGTACTAAATTATTGTCTGATAAAAAAGTGTTGTCAGTCACGCTTAGTTTGTTATAACGAATTAAACTGCGTAATCCATCGATATAAGCTTGGCCACGTTCTGAATATTTGATCAACGTGCCTGCTAATAATAAACCTGAGAAATCTTTATTAGCAATCACTTGTTTAGCGCGTAGATTGCGCAATGATTTATAGGCCGATGTGGTATTAATATTTAACATATAACCCTCAACTGAACCTAAAGGACTATCAAAGCGGGCGATACCGTAATTACCTAACTCTGTTCGTTGTTGTTTTGGCTTAATACCATTACCGCTAAAATCCCATTGTCCAAAAAATGCATTGCCTTCCAAGGCAAATCGAGATGTTCCCCATGCGCTTTCTTCTGCTGCTTGTGCTAATGCTAACGAAGGTGGAATAATATTAACGCGCTTCAATAATATTTGTTTGTCTGCATTGGTTAAAGCCGTTGTTTCATCTTTAATAACTTCATATTTAAGCGCAATAGAAAGTAACTCAGGTGAGGTTAATTTGGCGTTTTTAACAATTTCTCGTTCACGCAAAATATTTTCATTTGACACTAAAATTAACGGTAATATTAATCGTAAGAAAATGCTTTTTTTGTTTTCAACGGGCATGTTCTTAGAGATATCTTGCCATTTTGGACTAACGCTTTCAAACGTTAAGCGAGGAACTTCTTTGATGCCATTATCCCAATCTTCAGGGGTGTAATGTAGTTTTTTGAATACTGCATTGAGATCATCTAATGAGGTGATTTTTATTTCAGTTGGATTAGCCATTAGCTTTTCAGAGGTCGAAAGACTTTCGGTACAAGCAGACAAAAACAACACAGTGATTAATGTAAAAATAATGTTTTTTTTCATAAAAAATTCCAGAAAATAGTTAGTTAAACCTATTTTTAAATATGGGGGGTAACAAGTAAATCTAAGTTACATGCAGATAAAGCTGATAGGTGAATAATGCGATATATTATTTACAATAAACAAATAACATTACGATACCTCTATTATAAGCAACAAAGAGGACTCGTAGTTAGTAAACTAATTATAAAAAAAATGTAGAAGTGAAATCTTAAATGGCATTCATGAAATGAAAAAGTAAAGGTAACAAGCAGTTATTATTGTTATTACCTTCTTTATGCTGATTTATACAAGATTGATTTGGATGCTTTATGGCTATTAAGCACCAATATTTATTAATCCAAACATCGTTGACAAATGAATAATCGGTAGCATTAACATACAAACAAGTGCTAACCACATTAGCCAACCAATAAACCCATTGCCTGTCATGGTTTTCAAAATACTAGTGCCGTGTATTTTACCTACAAAATATAAAAGACCATATTGAATCAACATCACACCAATTACGATCGGCATTGCTGGTAAACCTACTGAATTAATAGCTGCAGGAATAGTTAGTAGCGACATATATGCGACAACAATAATAATGATGAATGCTTTGGGTTTAAATCCCGTTAATTCTTCGAGAACTGAATTACCAGGCTTAGAACCTTTTATATCCATGTTTACCCTTTTTCTATAAAGTTTAAGTTAGCTAAAAGCTAAATGATTAAAAACGTAATAATACCGTGTTATATACTAAATGCTTCATCATTAGTTATATAGTGTGATGGTAATTGTATGATGAATAAGATTCATACAATTATCCACCCTACTTTCACCATTAAAGGTTGATCATTCAAACAACATCATTATTTTCACTTATTGTATAGATATACCTTTAATTATGACCGATTAAGACAATTCGCTTGTTCTTTAAGCAACTAGTATCTCATTTGCTTAGATACACCAAATAACGCTTGCAATATAATGTGATCCCTATATCATTCGCCGCACTTAAACGGACGCGAGATGGAGCAGTCTGGTAGCTCGTCGGGCTCATAACCCGAAGGTCGTAGGTTCAAATCCTGCTCTCGCAACCAATTCTTCTTAAGAAGAAAAAGTTGTCGTTTAAGTGTTTACTAAATCCGGACGCGAGATGGAGCAGTCTGGTAGCTCGTCGGGCTCATAACCCGAAGGTCGTAGGTTCAAATCCTGCTCTCGCAACCAACTTCTAATTCAGTTTAGAAAAGAAAATTTAGTAGTAAAAAAGTTACAAATATATCGGACGCGAGATGGAGCAGTCTGGTAGCTCGTCGGGCTCATAACCCGAAGGTCGTAGGTTCAAATCCTGCTCTCGCAACCAATTTTGACAGTTACAGATTTAGAAAAAGAAATATCAATTCCGGACG